>NZ_JBEWXI010000013.1:0-50962 GCF_040566515.1 Psychromonas sp. MME2
CTTATCTCATTTTTCAAAACCATAAAAAAAGATAAATAATCATTAAATTCAATTGGTTAATTCTGCTTTATAACATACTGCTATTTGAGATAGGTATGACACTGCCACCTATCACCTTTTGAAATAATGACCTCACCATCTAATTTATATAGCAAATTAGAATGTTAACAAATATAACCTGCACGGCGACGTAAAATATTGGATAAATTCGTAAACCCGCACCATACTACTGTGTATAAATACATATTTATTTTTTGAGGAGAAATTTATGTATGATGTTCGTCCTCCGATCGCGGCTAATTCCCCCGTTTTATGGATCAATTTCGTATCTTTATTCGCAGTCGTCATTACGCCTTTAAAACGGAAAAAACCTATTGTTTTTGGATATTAAGTTTTATTCGTTTTCATCAGCTTAAACACCCGAAAGAGATGGCTAATGCTGAGATTGAAGCTTTTTTAGAATATCAATCAGTTACCCGTAACGTCAGTAGTAATACACAGAAAACAGCACTGAATGCATTAATATTTATGTATCGAGAATTTTTAAGGATTGATATTAAAGGGTTAAAATTCAGTTATGCCGTTAAACCAAGGCAGCTTCCAACGGTTTTTACGCATACAGAAGCCCAACATGTTATTACGCAACTTAATGATAAAGCAAAGTTAGCGGCTCAATTAATGTATGGTTGTGGTTTGCGTATATCTGAAGCAACGAGATTGCGCATTAAAGATATCGATTTTACTGCAAAATGCATTTTGGTTCGCGAAACTAAAGGGGATAAATCAAGACGGACACTATTACCGCAAGCGTTTGTTCGCCCCACTTCGTTGCGAAATAGAATCGAGTTTACTATTACATCAACAAGATCTGCTAAATGGGTTTGGTAGTGTCTATCTACCCAATGGATTAGCAAGAAAATATCCAAATGCTGAATTTGAAGATAAATGGCAGTATCTATTTCCTGCCAGTACCTTATCAATTGATCCGCGCACTAATATTACCCGAAGACATCATATCTCTGAGCAATCTGTACAGCGCAGTGTCAAACAGGCCATCAACAAAATGGGGTTGATGAAAAAAGCAGGTTGTCATACTTTTAGGCACAGTTTTGCAACGCGTTTATTAGAAGCAGGCACCGATTTACGTAATATTCAAGAGTTGCTAGGACACAGTGATATTAGCACTACGCAAATTTATTTACATGTTGTCGGCTTACATGAGCGCGGAATTGTTAGCCCTATTGATCAGTGAAACTATATCGCCGCTATGAGTGGCATTAGCACCTTATTCACAAAGTGAATCCCTATATCAGACTGCAAGTAAACTAAAGCAGTGAGATTAAGTATGACCGTGAACCAATAAGTGATTTTAAATTCACGCTTACTGGATTTATGACGTAATATTTTTTGCGCAATAAAGGCGCCAGGCCAACCACCTATTAATGCAAAAAGATGTAACGTGCTTTCCTGAATTCTCCATCGTCCTGCTTGTGCGGCGGACTTATCTCTGGCATAGGCAATAAAGGCAACAACACTCATACAGAGGTATATTCCACCAATAAAAGGGGCCAATTTTCCAAGTAAGATAACAGCCAGCAAGGTTAAACTAAAAACAGTCGTAAAATAGGTCGCAAAGGCACTTTGTTGACTCTTTTTATTCGTGCGATTGGCATTCACGTTTGCACGCGCAAAGGTTATATTGAACGCACGAAAGCGATTATTTTTCTCTTTAACTAATTCGTAGACAATCAGCTCGCCATCCGTAGGACGACAATCGCGCGCAGTAAATGCTTTAATATGCACAAATGCGCGTTCGCCCCCACCATTAGGTTGCACAAAACCATACCCTTTGTCGTCATTCCAATTAACAATTTTGCCTTGATAATTCATCGCAATTATTGATTCCACGGATTACTGGGATCGTAGGGCGGCTCTTGTTGCTGTTTTTCTGATTTATTAGCCACGCCCAACATGCCATCATCACTGAGTCGTTCGATTTGTGCTATCACCTCTGCCGTAATTTCTGCTGGCTCAGTGCCTTGTTGCAGTTGCTCTAGGGGGATGTGACGATCCCGCGGAGGAATGGCTAACTGTTTATCATCGGGATAGGGAAAATGTTTATATTGATAGAGATAAAAGTTCTCCACTTTTATCCTTGCCCACTCATTGACACGCAAAAATTTAGCAGTCGATTTCATGCCCGTATGAAATTGAAAACGGTTAATTTGCAACGCTTCACTTAATAGCTGCCAACCATAATGGTCAGAAATTTCAGTTAGTAGCTGTTCGAGCTTTAGCCCATATAATGGGTTATTCGATTTAGTGGCTGACATTGGCGACCTTATAGTGTGGAAAACGGTGTGTCGGGGCGATAACTGAGTAAATGACTCGGTAATGAGACACCCTGCATTTTTAATAGATTTATACGTTGTAAATAGGCCGCGCCTGTCAATAAATGTAGCGCAACATCAACGGCGCGTCGCTCGCTGTATGTGGCTAAATAGGTTCCTTTGACCCAGCTATTAAAGGCGCCTAAACTTGGGCCAGCCCAAATTTGGTAATCCATTTCTCGTCCTTTTTCCCCGATATTTGACCAACGTGAAGAGAGCCCTAAATACCAGCGGAAAATCAGTGCCATTTTACGTTTCGGATTATGCTGCGCACGCGCCAACATCTCCGGATCGCGCTCATGGAAGAAAGCAACGGTGGTAGCCCAGACATCATCTAAATTTTGTCGAAAAATTTGTTTCTCTATTTTTTCTCGCTCAACGGCGGGGATCTCTTCAATCGCATTGTAATTACTGTAAAGCTCATAGAGTTTATTGGCGCGCATGGCAAACATACTGCCCCGTTTCACCACCTGTAATTTAACGCCCATTTCAAACATATCTGCTGCCGGAGCCATAGTGACATCAGCCATTTCAACATTGGCTAATAGTTGTCGTGTATGCTGCGAAGCCCCCGCTTCGATACAGGCTTGGTTAACCGAGCCAAGGACGATATATGCCGCGCCCATGTTAAATGCCGCAAGCGCCGCTTCAGGTGTACCAATCCCCCCTCCTGCACCAACGCGTAACGGGGTTTTATAGTTGTATTGGGCTTGTATTTCATCACGTAGGGCGATAATCGACGGTAATAGTGTCAAAAATGGGCGATTATCGGTGTGCCCGCCAGAATCCGCTTCCGCGGTAATATCATCGGCCATCGGTACACTTAGTGCTAGTTGTGCCTGTAATGGGGTTATCTTCCCCTGCGCAAGCAGTTTATCTAAGAGCTTTTGTGGTGCTGGCGACATGAATTTACTGGCGACTTCAGTACGCGATACTTTAGCAATGACCTTATTAGCAATATGCACAGAGCCATCTGCCTGTTGCGATAATCCTGCCACACGGTAATGAACGATATGCTCGGTAAGGGCTAAATAGGCAGAAGCTTCAACGGTATCAACGCCCAATTTTAAAAAACGCTCGACAGCACCCGACTCAAGCGCTTCTTCACTCGGGGAGTGAATCAAATTAACGGCAAAGGGGCCATTTGGTAAGGCCGCTTGAATCCGTTTAATCGACGCTTCAATCACATCGGGCACTAATCCTGCTGCACCAAAGGAGCATAAAAAACCTGCTTTACCAAGGGCAATCACTAACTCAACGGAGGCGATGCCATTCGCCATTGCACCACCGTGATAGGCATAGTTCACCTTGTGCTGTTGTTTAAAGGCAGGATCGCCTAAATCTTCTGGTAAGACGGCCTGTGCAAAGGCCAATACGGCTTGCCCCCCTACTGCAATGGTCTGTTGTGCCACGCCAATCTGACCATTAATTTGCGCAAGGTAAAGGGGTTTGCTGCAATCCATTAGTGCCTGTTTAATGGCGCGATCGTCGCAGCTAAGCGCAGCTGAATCGACTTGCCAAGCCCAATCGATTTGATTTTTATTATTAAACGTTAACAGTGACATAATTTTTCCAAAGTTTGCGTGCAATTACGCTTCAATAATACTCAGTACAATATCTTTAACTTGATAGATGCGTAAACCATCTTTACTTAAGTTAGCATCCCGATCAGGCGTATTTCCTGCGCATCGTGAATAATCGCCGTGATATGCACATCTAAACTCATCTGTTTATTGAGCGGGGTAATTTGTCCACGGTATTTCCACTCAACCTTACTCACTGGTGCGATAAAACGGGGATTATTAAACTGCGCGCCTAAACCGTTTTTCAATGCATAAACCTGCAATAACTCGATAATCGCCTCAACCCCTAAGGAGCCGGGCATAACCGGATCTTGATGGAAATGGTAGCGGAAAAACCAATCGCTAGCATCAATGGTACGCTCCCCATAAATATAGGCGACACCCGCTTTACCACCGCCTTCGACAATGGCAACGTGGTCGACAAAATGCAGTTGCCCACCCGCCAAACGGTAATGGGGCTGCGTCGCTGGCGCATGGAATAGTGGCATCGCGGCATCGCTTAAATCAAAGCGTTCAATTTGTGCGGCGGGTATGTTGTTATCAACAAACCAAGCGTGACTGATTTGACCGTTATCGATACCCAGCTGATTGGTTAAGGATTCAGCACTAAAGTAGCCAAACACCGCGCTGCCTTGGTAAAAGGTTTCTCCCTCTACGAGCAAATCAAAGGTAAAACTTTGGATGATCGCCCCACCTGCCATGCTGGTTGATAATAACAGCGATTTGTTAACGATGGTTTTACCACGTAGATCAATCTGTTTTATCAGATCACCACTGCCATCTAGATTACGGAAAAAGAGATTTTTTTCTGGGTATTTTAAGGTGCTGCCCATGTAGCCAGAGATAAAGCCATTGGGTTGCAGTGCGATTTCCATGATGATTGAATATGGGATCCAGTTATCAATGCTGTTTTTACTAAAATACCACGCATCTTCTGGGACATAATATTCAGAGGTACAACTCGCTGGGTTTTTAAAATCTAACCGTTTACCTTGTACATCCACAACCTGCGTCACCACCTGTAGATCACCACAGGGGGTGCGCGGTGGAATACGCTGTTTACCCGGCTCATTATAAATATCAAAATCAGGGCCAAAACAGTTGCTGATATTACCGGTTGCAAACTCAAAAAGATGCCACGGTGTAAAGGGGGCGCTATCTGGCACGCGATTTTGCCCTTTAACATAGGGGGCGGCAAAATGTTTAATTGGGATAACGCCTTTATTTTGTGGCGCACTGAAATCCGACTCAACGCGCATTAATGGCCGATGAGGGTGTTTAAAGGGATTAATGCCACGCTCATCAACAGTGGCATGATTATCATGAATGAGGACATCTTCGAGTTCATGCAGCGCATCACTATCGAGTTCCCCGATGTGATTTTCTAGCTCATTGAGGGCCTGCTCCACACTGACACTGGGAGCTTTTAACGGCGGCGCTTTTTTTATCAGTCGCACATTATTCGGCAACGTAACGGGATAGGGAGAATGACTATCCTGCTCTTTAATTTCAACGCAAAGATTTTTAAAGTCCACCACCACTTTACCATCGAGTAAAATATCGATGTTTGCTTTCATAAAGGGACGCGGTGACATGCCGATTTCCGTCACTTCCATACGGTAGGTCAGGGTATTGTGTTGTGGCAGTACTTGACCACGGCAACGTACGGTTTGCTGCTCACGGCCATCGGCTGAAAACGGGCGTTATTGACATCACGATTCATACCAAGCCAAAGCATGTAGAACATCACCAACTGTCCGCATCCTTCCGACATTAACGACCCTGCCATCACTTGGTCACCCTGAAAGTGGCACGGGAAATACCAATGGTCTGGCGCGAGATCTTTCTGACCTTCTAATACGCCGAGCCCCCAGTGTCCACCGTGGGGATCGATTTTTGTCACCCGTTCAATCATTAGGAATTTTTGTGACGAAAATTTGAGTGACGGATTACGCCCCTGTTGATCATATTGTTCACCGAAACAGGCCGCCACATCGCCATCGACAAGGTGCAACATTTGCGTTAAGCCATACTGTTGAGCCGTGCTGTTAATCAATGGCTGAAAGTCGTGCTTTTTGGCATTGGCAAATTGCGCTTTATCTTTATCGTTATGGATCACCCCTTTGCCATCGGCAAGCTCTTCATCGGTAAAGAAACCCGCACAACCGTTACGCATGATCAGGACTTTTTTATCACCAACAAAACAGTCGTAGTGGAAGAAAAACAGCAATTGCTCACCATTTTTCGCATAGGAGTCGATATGAATTTCATAACGCAGGGTTTCACCACCAAAGGCCATCTCTTCTAAAAAGGTTAATTGGCAATCAAGTAAACGATAAACACGTTCACTTTTATTTTGAAAATCGATACCGATATAAGCGATCAGCATTAAGTCGCACTGCCCTGATTCAACGGCGACCGACCAAGGTATTTGCCCGTCAATTAAAAATGGCGCATCAACGGGAATATCATACTCCGTCACCATTGACGATTGACGATATTCATTGATAGTAGCATCCAAGGCGGTGACACGCGAAACTAATAGATAATCCGTGGTAGGAAGGCGCACACGGCGCGCATAGTTATCAATCACGGCATAATCAGGGCCAAAAACATGGCTGATTTTTCCCTCGGCAAACTCCACTAAATCGGCACTATCGAAAATCACCCGCTGCGGTTTGTTATAACATTCACGTAATTGCAGTGGCGGATAGTGGTAGCCCTGCGCCCCTTTATTGCAAACAGTGGCGCGCTATGTTGCCCCTCCTGTGCAGTCTCAGAGAGTGGCTGTGAATTTACGTTAATCGGTTGTTCGCTCAGCAACTGCGTCTGTAATGTAATCAGCTTGGCAATTTGTCTTTGCGCCGCTAAACGATTTCGCAAAAAAGCTTGGTGGGTTTGCGTTTGCTGAGAGATATCACCACGGCTAAAGGGCTTCATTGTAACTCCAGTTGGCATTTTTATCTCTTCACTTAACTCGGTTTTGTCTGTTTCGGGCACTTGCAGTAATCCTAAATTTATTGGCGTACTCAGAGGTGCTAAACATTGCCCCTGAATCTGTTTTTTGATTGTGCTAAACAGTGGATTGTTCGCCTGTTCAATAATGGTTTGCTGAATATCACGCCCCCCTAAATGAATCGCTTTGATTAGCGAGGGAGAGTGATTAGGCGAAGGCATGACAGCGCTTTGTTGCGCGGTTGCACTGGAGGCCAAGAGCAAATGCGCACAGCTTAAATCTTGTCCTAAGCCATTGATCGCACAAAAAGTTGGCGCTGTTTTTTATCTAAAAATAGCGCAGTTTTAAGCACACTAAACATGCCTGAAGCATTATAAAGATGGCCTATTTGGCTTTTAACACTGGCAATTTTCGCTGTGGGGTAACGTTTCGCAAAGGCGCTTTTCTCCGCTTGATTCTCACGTTCAACGCCACTGGCAAAGGCCTCAACATAGCTAATTTGCTGTGCAGTAATATTTGCCAACGCACAGGCTTGTTCACTGGCTTTGATAATCGCATCACTGTCCACACCGTCAGCAAAGCTGAGTGCATTAATGGTGGCATAAGATGTTTGTCCATTGAGTGCCGATTGCGCTTTAACAACAAAAGCCCCTGCGCCTTCACCAACTAACCAACCCTTTGCCTGTAAGATATCAGCAGCCACATTGGCATCACCACAGAGCGGAGCAAAACGTTGACGAAGAGAGACATTCTCTAAGGAGCCAGCAAGATCCACACTGGCGATGATCACGGCTTCGACCGCAGTGGTTTGCATGAGATTTTCAGCAACCTCGATACAGCGGTAAACGGAATTTTCTTCACTGGAAATAGTAAAGGCAGGGCCAGAAAAATCCCATAACGCCGAAATCCGAGAAGCCATAATATTACCAATAAAACTGGTGTATTGGTTTAACTGGGCAGGAGATCCTAAACTTTGCTTGGCAATGGCGATGAGTTCCTGTTGCTGCTGTGGGTTAAATGTATCCCCTGCTCCTGCAAACTTTGCGCAATTTGCGTTGCTAAATTAACGCGTCCTCGATATTGATGCAGGTCTAACTCCACCCCCATCGCAACCAACACGGCAACATTGCTGCCAACACGTAGTCCTGCATCCTTGGCGGCATTGTCAGCGACTTTCATCATCATAAGCTGCTGTGGAATAAGACAATCGCGCTCATTGGGCGGAATTTTAAAGCGAAGGAAGTCAATATCAAAACTGTCCACATAGGCCCCTTTCGGTGCACCTTGCAGATTTAAGGTCGCGAGCAAGTTGGCATTTTTCTCCATCCCCAGCCAACGCTGTGCAGGTAATTCAGTAAAGAGATTGCCCTCGCAATCCATCAACTCTTTAAATTGCGCAAGGTTTTTTACTGAGCCAACTAAACAATCCATACCGATAATCGCTAGGGGTTCTCGCGCTTTAACTTGCTGCGCCTTGGCTACAAAAGGGGTATTTCCCGGCTGTAAAATAAGATGGGCATTACTGCCACCAAAGCCGAATACACTCACGCCTGCGGTCGGGATATTCGCCTTACATGGCCAAGGTGTGGTTTCCGTTGGGATCTGCGCGGCCGTAAAATAGCCTAATTTGCTGCTGATGGGGTTTTGTAAACTGATCGTTGCAGGAATAATCCCTTCGTTTAACGCCCAAATTGCTTTACACATGCCCGGCATGCCCGCAGCCGTCAAAAGATGCCCAAGGTTCGATTTAGCAGAACCGAGCAAGGGCTTATTATCGTAACGGCTAAAGAAGCTTTCCATTGAGCTTAACTCAACTTTATCGCCCTTGGGTGTCCCCGTGGCATGACACTCGATGTAATCGACATCACGCGGGCTCACCTGTGCATCATCATAGGCGCGTTGATAAGCTAAGATCTGCCCCTTACTATTAGGGCTTAAAACAAATTCCCCTTTACCATCATTAGATAATGCTCCCCCTTTTATAATGGCATGAATTTTATCGCCATCGCGTAGCGCATCACGGTGGCGTTTTAACACCATCATCCCAGCACCTTGTGCTGCGAATAACCCCTGCGATGCTTTGTCAAAGGGGGCATGGTTATTATTACCCGGGAAAGCTTGGAAAATTGAAAAACCCATATTGACAAACAGCGAATCCGCCGCCGATACCGCGCCCGCCAGCATCATATCGGCTTTGCCCGTATAGAGATAATCACAGGCAAGCTTGACGCTATAACAGGATGATGCACAGGCGGCATCGAGTGAAAAATGGCTGCCACCAAGCCCTGCCGCTTTTGCCAATAAGGCCGACGGATAACCAGCAATTAAACCATTCTCAGCAGGTACGGCTTTAGCTTGCGTGAAGTTAGCCAGCTTGAAGTTATCTGCACTTAACTGTTGTAAGGCTTGCTCGACAACATGATGGTAAAGGGGTAAGAAAAGGTGATTTGAGCTTTGCGTTGGAAAGGAAAGATTACCCAAAATCACGCCACATTGTTGCAGTTGTGGTGCGCCCCAGTAACCCGCATCTTGTAATGCTTGTTCTGTAACATACAGCGCCCATTTATTGAGCGCATCTAATTGGTCAAGATAACCGCTATCTAAGCCACTTGCCGAGAAGGGATCGGCATTAAAAATAAAATCACGGATATAGCCGCCCGACATACAGTAAAACTTATCGCTCTCGCCTTTTTTACCGTAATATGCCGTCGGTTGCGCATCTAACTCGGTCGCAGAAATCGTTGTTCGGTTATCTTTTTTAGCCAATAATTGCTGCCAAAATTGATCTGGCTGCGTTGATCCCGGAAATAGATTTGCAATACCAACAACGGCGATATCTTCCATATAATTCTCTTAATATTTTTGTAATGGTTGAATGACTGAGCCATAAAAAAAACTGTCGACATTAATCTTGATGCCAAGGCTGAGTAATTTTGCAATTGCACGCATTAGAGTGAGTTGTTCACTCGCTCCTTTCGCATTCACGGAAACGGCTAAATAGTCGTTAACCTTGGCGTGCTGACATATTTTATCTGTCCAGTTCGTTAATGAACTGCCAGCCCCCATCTCCACAAACACGCGACAGCCTTGTTGATAGAGGGTATTAATTAAACGCGGAAAATCCACCTGTTCACAGAGGCATTTACTAATGCTCATTGCAATCGCTTTGCTGTGTTGCGGTACGGGCAGATAATAGGCGCTGGAATACATTTTACAGTTTTTCTTGTGCGCTACATCGAGCGTATATAAACGTTGCATATTGTCATACTCGCTATAGGCAGGTGGACAATGGATGGCATTCGCCACCTGCAATGCAATAGCGCGTTGCCCTAAACGTTGGCAAACTGCGCGGCAATCTTCGGGATAACCTGCGATAACAAGACTATCGGGGCTGTTAATAATGGTGATATAAACACGATCCGTCACTAATAATACCTGTTCGACTTGTTCGACGTTTGCTTTGACACTGTAACTTTCCCATATCGGAGTATCGCCAACATCGCTTAGTTGCCAATGTTCACGAATGGCGGCTAACTCCCCTGCTAAACGCTGTTTAAAGGTTGTGCTATGGTGCAAACGCTGGCTCATTAACTGTGGATTTTGCCAACAATCGAGTGCCGTAAACATACTCACTTCGCCCATACTATAGCCGCAGGAAAAGTCAGGCTGAACAGTAAAGACCTGTGTGAATATTTTACTGACCATTGACGCATAGGCGATACCACACTGAGCGATATTAGCGAGTTCATTACGCAGCGCTAAATCGTACTCCTGTCGCTGCTTAAAAGTTAAAGGGGTGAGCGATCGCGGATAGAGAAGCCGTTCCTGCAAGGTGGCGCCGAGATCATCGACCATCGCCGTAACCATTGGGTATATTTGCGGAAAAAGCTGTAATAATTGACGCCCTAAACCTAAATAACTCGCCCCAATACCGGGATAGGTAAAAGCGATTTTTTGCGCGTTATGGATAGGCTGTGCGCTAAAATAACTGCCCTTCGGGGTTTTCCACTCGCGATGATGCGCAAATGCTTCGCCCACACCATCAACAGCAAGGGTTAATTCTTTGTGTAGCGCAGCCTTACTTTGTGCAACCAACACTAATTTATACCGACCTTGCTGGCTATTTTCATAGAGAGATCGCGCTAGCGTTTTCAAGTTATATGCATCAAGGCCGTCGATAAGGGAGATGATCTGCTTTGTTAATTGCGCCTCGCTATCGGCGCTAATAATAAACAGCGATAGATCACTATGGGCATTAAAACCATTAGTGCGCACACCTTGATGGTCATTTTCTTTTAACAATAGGTGACTGTATTGCGTTGATGAAAGACAACTGTAAGCCATATAACGCGGAGATTTATCTGCATTTGCAAAGGCGGTGGCAGGCGCATTAAAAATATAAAAAGGGGAATCTAGCCATGCGCTCAATTGTGCCGCAATAGGTGCACTCCACTCTTTTATAGCGGGTCGATAACGTAGTTGCAGCGCTAATACACAATGCAATAGGCCAAATAGTTGTGATAACGCACCATTGTCACCCAAGACACTTTTACTACAGGTTATGCCCGTGTGTAAGGTTGTACCATTTGTATAGCCCTTGATAACTCCCGTCGCTTCTAATTGTGCGAAAGGCGATTGTGCAGGGGCAGTCACTTCTATTGCGCTAACTTGTTCGCGACTTATCTGCGCCTGTTGCAATGATTGTTTAATAATCTCATCAAGAGGCTTAGTAAGATCACGGCTACTGACCGCCGCGGCAATAACGCCATATTGATAGGCGTTAAGGCGTGCAGCAAGGTCAAGGCTGGAGAGTAGTAACGCACAAAAACCGAGACTCGCCCCATACCCAGTAAAATCATCGGCAAAACTGATCGTTGCTTTCTCTTGCTGAACACTATTTACGGCATCCATATTCGCAGCAATCAATAATACCGCTAGCGGTTGCTGCTCTATTAACCCTTGCGCAGCGTGTAACGCATCGCCTAAATTGGCCAGGTTCTGGCTGCTCGCATATTCTCTTGCATCACTAATCACCAGATCACCAATAACGATAATGGCGACTTGTTTAGCTGTGATCCTACCCTGCTGTAAAACTCGCGTGATAGCACTATGGCATAAATCACCAACATCTCGCGGCACATCTGCGATGGGGCGTTGACAATCGCCATTGTATAAAGCCGTTGCGACCTGATCAATACAGGGCAAATCAGGCGTACAAGCATCGCAACCGATGATTGCCATATGACGAGTGAGGCAATAATTATCTGTCATGGTTTACATCGTTTTTTACAGTCGCCGCTGTAAATAGATTGTTTAAATTTTCACTGCAAGTGACCGTTACTCCTCGTACCTCTGCCAATATTTTTTTATCGGCGGCAATTAAACAAACATCACCAACTACCTTGCTGCCCTGCTGCTCGGTGATGGTTAATAGTAAATAAAATGGTTGCCCGAGTGTAACTTCATCATAGACAGTCCAGCTTAGGGTCGCAGAAGGTAAACTGCCTAAACCGAGTTGTTGACGCACCCAAACTAGCATTGCTTGATACACCAAATCATTAGCAAAAATATTACTAGTGTGTAACGCAAATTCGCCGCTTAAATCGCTAACCATCGCATCAATTTGGCAACTTAAAATTAGGCCATTTTGATCACACTGATTGACTGCTTGAATACCCTGCAAACTTGGGCCATGAAATAATGTCCCATTCCGGTAAAGTTGCGTCGCTGACGACTGTTTATCAATAATCAAATCGGGTAGTTGAGCGTTATATGTCAACAACGGTAACCGTTTTTTAGCCAACAGGAGTATTGCTGCATAGTTGAATACCACCTTACCAGCGCCATTGTCACTGCAAATTTTAGCTGCAATAGTCAACTGGTCGGGCGTTTCCTGCTGCCATGTTAGTTCGATAATATAATCGCCACTTTCATTACCATCAAAAACAATCCCCTTAAATAGTTGATAATTTTGCAAACCTAAATAGTAATAATCAGGGTAAGTTTGCAAGGCTGTCTCAACCATCATGGCAATGGCACAAACGGTTGGAAAAACCGCATTACCAGCAATTTGATGATCCTTTAAAAAAGCATTGTTAGCCGCTAAAAGAGATTTAGTGAAGCGACTAACTAAGGGCTTTTTTGCGCTATTTTCCTGATTATTGGCAGGTTCACCGCCCATGTCATTACCCACTAAAATCTGCACACAGCGGTTGCTGTCGGCTGCCATTTCGCTGGCAAATAACTCAGCCCCGGCATCCAGTGGAATAATATACACACCGCGATCATTAAACATGCGTTTTAGTTCAGCCGTAACCATTCCGCCATCCCAAGGGCCCCAATTAAAACTTAACACCTGCGCCGTTGGATGTAAGGCTTTAAAACGGTAAGCGGTTTTATTAAGAATATCGTTGGCAATGGCATAATCGGACTGTCCGGGATTACCGTAAAAACCAGCCGCCGAGGAGAATAAAACCAAGTGTTGTAGTTTATCCTCATCACAGCAAGCGAGTAACGAAAGTAACCCATCTATTTTTGTACGGTATACCGCATCAAAATCCGCCAAGGTTTTTTGCTCAATCAATTTATCCGCTAACACGCCAGCACCGTGAATAATACCGCTAATATCCCCCAAAGATCGGTAATAGGTGAAACGGCATCCATTACGCTGTGCGCATCTGTGACATCGGCACTAACATACTCCGCCAAGCCGCCTGCATCGTCAATCGCCTGTAAGGTCTGTTTTATTTCGCGGTTGGCAAGAATAGGTTTTACCAGCGCTGCCACACTGTTCGGTGTTGCTTTTTCACCCGTGGCAATAATAGCTTGCATCGCCGCTTTTTTCAGTTCGACCTCATCCAAAACGTCGTTAGCCCAAGTAGGCTCTTCACTCTGATAGTGCGAACGTCCTAGGAGGATAAATTTTGCTCGATACTTTTGCGCAAGGCGAATAACACAGTGTGCGGTCACCCCCTTCGCTCCACCACTGACTAAAAAAAGTGAATTTTGATCAATACTATTACCTGAGTTTAATGCATAACTGTCAGTCGACTCTGCCACTAAGGTTAAACGGCCATTATGGTTGAATCCGACCTCAACATGGCTGCAATCACTATCATTAAGTTCTTCAATAATCAGTTTGGCAACTTTATCGCCACTAAACTTCGTTGCGATATCAATGGCACGACAAAATACCCTTGGCCATTCATGGTTAAGGGTTTTGACTAAACCTGTTAATCCACTTTGCACAAGGTCGGCATCTAATTCATTTTCATCAACGCCGAAAGCACCGCCCTGACGCGTTAAAACGACAAATGAAGACCGGGTATCATTATGATTGTTTTGCGCTAATCCTGATAATTTTGCTAATAAGAAAGCAAGTTGTAATCCCTGTTTACTCTTTTCTGGATACTCAAGCCCTGCAATTGCTTGCTTAGGGTGCAGATAGATAACACTCGTCCAACTCGTTTGGGTTGCTAAAATGGCACTGACCTCTTGCTCACTTAACTCTTCCAAGGGCATAACAATGACCTTATCGACGAAGGATTTTGTACTTGTCGCTTTAACCCACGCAGGTTGTAAGAGCGTTACCGCCCAACCAAGTTGCGTTAATTGCTCCGCTAAACGCACGGTACAACCTTCGCCATCATCCACCAATAACAGGTTTTCTCCGTTGACATTGCTCTCTATTTTATTCACGGGAGCAAGGTGTTTAACGGTAACAATCGCACTCGGCGCTGGCTGAAAATCATTTACACGGCGATCAAGCTGCTCATCAATCTTTGCTAGCAATGGTTGTTTGGGCGTATCACCTGCACCACTTACAGCTGCCATGTAAGCAACGATATCAGCCAGCGTGCGCTGTTCGGCTAACGCTTCTGCATTGAGCTCAGGGAGATCCGTTATTTCATCCTGCACTGCGCCCAATATTTCTACACGTTTGATGGAATCGATGCCTAAATCCGCTTCCATATCCATACTTAGCTCTAACATCTCTACGGGATACCCCGTTTTATCGGCGACCACAGAAAGCATGACAGATTGGATTTTATCGCTATCAATTGATGCCGCTGTTTGTGGTGCAGCTACCGTTGCATTCACAGCAACGCTGCCTGCACATTGGTTCATGTAGGCAACAATTTCAGCCAGTGTGCGCAGCTCTGCTAACGCTTCTGCATTGAGCTCAGGGAGATCCGTTATTTCATCCTGCACTGCGCCTAATATTTCTACACGTTTGATGGAATCGATGCCTAAATCCGCTTCCATATCCATACTTAGCTCTAACATCTCTACGGGATACCCCGTTTTATCGGCGACCACAGAAAGCATGACAGATTGGATTTTATCGCTATCAATTGATGCCGCTGTTTGTGGTGCAGCTACCGTTGCATTCACAGCAACGCTGCCTGCACATTGGTTCATGTAGGCAACAATTTCAGCCAGTGTGCGCAGCTCTGCTAACGCTTCTGCATTGAGCTCAGGGAGATCCGTTATTTCATCCTGTACTGCACCTAATATTTCTACACGTTTGATGGAATCGATGCCTAAGTCCGCTTCCATATCCATACTTAGTTCAAGCATTTCTACGGGATATCCGGTTTTATCGGCAACCACGGCGAGCATGACAGATTGGATTTTATCGCTATCAATTGCTGTCGCTGTTTGTGGTGCTGCTACCGTTGCATTCACAGCAATAGTGCCTGCACATTGGTTCATGTAATCAACAATTTCAGCCAGTGTGCGCAGCTCCGCTAAGGCTTCTGCATTGAGCTCAGGGAGATCCGCTATTTCATCCTGCACTGCGCCTAATATTTCCACGCGCTTAATGGAATCGATGCCTAAATCCGCTTCCATATCCATACTTAATTCTAACATCTCTACGGGATAACCCGTTTTATCGGCGACCACGGCAAGCATGACAGATTGGATTTTATCGCTATCAATTGATGCTGCTGTTTGTGGTGCTGCTACCGTTGCATTCACAGCAACAGTGCCTGCACATTCGTTCATGTAGTCAACAATTTCAGCCAGTGTGCGCAGCTCCGCTAACGCTTCGGGATTAAGCTCAGGGAGATCCGTTATTTCATCCTGTACTGCCCCTAATATTTCTACACGTTTGATGGAATCGATGCCTAAGTCCGCTTCCATATCCATACTTAGCTCTAACATTTCTACGGGATAACCGGTTTTATCGGCGACCACGGCGAGCATCACATTTTCTATCGCTTTTGTATCAATGACTGGAGCCACTGGCTCGGCAACGACAGGTGTAACGGTCGGCGTGACATTGATTATGGTGCTATGGGTTTTCGCCAATTGCTCTGCAATTGAGAGCGTAGCACTATTATTAACAACTGGTTCGACAGAATGTACTTTCGCGCTAGTTGAATTAACCGTGTGGGCTACGCCGATGTTATCACTCGCAGTGACGCTTGGTAATTCCGCCAACACCTTCTGCATGTTCTCTGTCTGACTATTTAAGTAACTTTCATGCACACGTAGCGTTTCAGACTGATATTGATGATACATAGAGAGCGTTTTATCTAAACTCTCGGGGAGTGCTTGCGTTCCACTTTGGATCAATAAAAGATCTTGATAGGTTTTTGCATACTCCTGTGGACCTTGCATAAACTCTTGATGTACGTCTAATAATTGGCTCTGTTGATGGATCAGCGCAGCCACACTTTGCTCAACCGATTTAACTAACTCACTGTTATTAGCATGAGTCGTCTCCGAGGTTTCAAAGGGTGTACCATCTGCATTGACATAAACAATTTTTTCAACGACTTTTTCTACAATAACTTCCTTAACGACAACCTTTTCCTGTTGCGCTGCAGAAGTGATTTGCCAGCCATCATTTAAGGCATCGCTGAATGCTTGTTTCGCTTTCGGGCTAACATAAGCCGCACCACTTAATTTCATCGCTAATGGTGATTTTTTAGGGGCAACAGTTGGGCGAGCAACTGCATTATATGGGTCAATCGTGGTCAGTGGCAGCCCTAATACAGCCATTTGCAATGCCGCTAAACGTAATTGCAAATCGGCAGATTGTTTAGGGTTACTATTAATCGCGATGGTTGTCACATCATCTTTATCGGCAAGAATATTATCGACTAATCGGCTCAACACATTTTTAGGCCCAAACTCGACAAAAATACGTCCACCCGCGCTGTAAATATTATCTATCTCTTCCTTAAATCGCACTGATTGTAGTATATGATTTTTTAGACTCTGTTTAATTGCATCGCCATCGTTTTCGTGCAGCTGCGCAGTGCCATTACTAAATACGGGAATGACAGGAGAATGAAACTCAACGCTATCGATGACTTCGGCAAAGGGTTGTTGGGCATGGTTAACTAACTGCGTATGAAAAGCACCAGAAACAGGGAGTGCCACCACTTTAAAGCCTTGTGCCTGTAGTGCGCTTGTTGCGCTGGCGATCTGCGCCGTTGCGCCCGCTACGACAACTTGATTATTGGCGTTGTAATTAGCAATGGTAATATCGGCAAATGCCTTTATCGCATCGGCAATGAGATCCGGATCTCCCACGACCGCGATCATGGTGCCTGCATCAAAATCATTATCGAGCGGCGCAGCCATCGCTTCACCTCGACTGCGTGCCAAACGCATATAATCAGCATCACTGACGACACCCGCCGCCCACAGTGCCGTTAATTCACCGAAACTGTGTCCTGCTGCAAAATCACTTTTAAAACCCGCTTGTTGCATGGTTTTATAAAGCCCCATACTGAATGCGCCAATGGCAGGTTGAGCAAACTGCGTTTGTTGTAACAGGCGCTGTTGCTCCTGACGTTGTTGCTCACTAAACACAGGAATAGGATACAAACAATGGGAAAGCTCTTCCCTGCCTGCTTGGCTAAATGCTTTATCCATCTCGGCCATGGTCGCTAACATAGGGGGAAAATTACAAACTAATTCACGCCCCATATTTAGGTACTGCGACCCTTGACCAGAGAAAAGAGAGACCACTTTGCCTGCACTTTCAAGAGCCGATTCACGGTAGTAAATTCCCGTTGGCAAACTCCACGCTTGGCTATTATCCGTGGCAAAACGTTTTACTATTTGTTCAATCGCGGCTTTAGCTTGCTGACTATTTTTTGCAGCAAAACCACAACGAGCTAATTCTTGCGCAGGTGTTGTGCAAGGATTTTCCTCTACTAAGGCATTAAACACAAATTGTGCAGCATCTTGATCTGTATCGAGTTTTTTAGCCCATTGCGTTAATTTACTAATCAATGCAGCTCTACTTTGCGCACTCACTAATATCGTTTCAGGCACCACATTTAAACGGTATGGTTCTGTTTGTGTTGCACGGTACTCTTCTAATACAAAATGGAAATTCGTGCCGCCAAAGCCAAACGAATCTAATACCAGCACGACGTTTAACACCGTCAACGCGAGGCATCCATGGGCGCGTCTCATTATTGATATATAGTGGCGTATTTTCGATATTAAGGTTTTGATTGGGTTTATCAACATTAATGGTCGCGGGCAACACTTTATGGTGAAGCGCGAGTGCGGCTTTAATTAAACCAGCAGTACCTGCCGCTGCCTTAGTGTGACCAACCTGTGACTTTACTGATCCTAACGCGATGTGCTGTTTGTGCTCATTATTCTCACTAAAGAGCAGATTTAATCCGCTAAATTCGGCGGCATCACCTGCTTTAGTGCCCGTTCCATGCGCCTCAATTAAGCCACAGGTTTTGGCATCAAAACCAGCATCGGCGTAGGCACGTTTTAATGCTTTCAACTGCCCTTCTGGTCGTGGTGCATAGATAGATTTAAAACGTCCATCGGAGGAGCTACCAATGCCTTTAATGACAGCATAAATTTTATCACCGTCGCGCTCAGCATCCGCTAAACGTTTCAACGCGACCATGCCAACCCCTTCACCAATCATCATGCCATTGGATTTTTCATCGAAGGGACGAATATCATCGCCATCGGTAAAGGCTGGCGTTTTTGAGAAAGACATATACATAAATGGCGAGTTATCACAGCAGATACCGCCAGAAATCATCATTTCCGAGCGATGCTCCAATAGGTCTGAAACAGCCATTTTTATCGCAGCTAATGAACCAGCACAGGCCGCATCAACGACACAGTTAGTACCGCCAAGATTAAAGCGGTTAGCAATACGCCCTGCGATAACATTACCCAACATGCCCGGAAATGAATTCTCTTCCCACGGAATATAGGCTTTCTTAAATTTATCAATAATGATTTCACGATCCGCGCCATTAACGCCAGAAGCCGCCAACACTTTATCTAAAACAGGACCTTGCAAGCGAGACATCAATTGCCCGCCCTGTTTCTGACCGCCGCCAACGCCTAATATAATGCCCATTTTATCGCGGTCGAAACTCGCTTCATCGGCAATTCCCGCATCGGCTAAGACATCGCGTGCCACGACTAACGACATCAACTGGGTAATATCCGTTAGTTCTAAAATATTCGGCGGCAGACCAAATTCCATTGGGTCAAAATCAATTTCAGGTAAAAAACCACCGCGCTTACAATAGCTTTTATCCGCTTCCTTTTTATCACTGGAGTAATAATCATCGATTGCCCAACGGTCTTCTGGCACATCTTGAATACCATTCACCGACTCGACAATATTATCCCAAAATTGGGAAAGGTTTTTACTCTCTGCAAAAACCGAGGCCATACCAACAATTGCTATCGGCGTCTCTTGTAAACGAGAATGAAACTGCTCATCAACAAGGGACGCGCTATTGTTCGTATTTTCTGTGTTTGACATGCTATTACTCCAGTTAGGATGCATTGCGTTATGCTTGATTTGTCTGCCCCTTATCGGGTTCAGAGCAAGCTAACGGCTTAAAATTTAATCTATTTATTCTTTATCGAGCAAACTAAAACGGCTGATAAACTCCGTATAGTTAGCCACTAATACGCGGCGAATATGAAAAGGTGCCTTATGTAAAACGTGCTTCATATAGCGTCTCGCAGCATTTTTCTCACCGTCACTATAGAGATCGACATAAACCCACTTTCCTTCGGGATCATTGGCAACTAACAATCGATATTGCGGCTCGTTGCTGGAAAACGTTGGTAAAACAGTCACATTAACCTGTACCACATCTAAATTGCTTAAGGGCGTTGATTTCGCATGCAATGCATATTCAGCCAACTCACTGGTTTGCTGTGTTAATAAGGGCTTTGCCGCACTTTTATTACGCACCTGATTTAGCACATCAGACATCGCCTGTGGGGAAATGGGCGCAGTGATCACCGTGTTCGATTCATTCTCTGCGATATCAACCACCACGAAATCATCACTCAGCTCATCTGTCGGTAAGGGATCCATATCCGCAAGCTTTGATACACCATGCCGCTTTAAACAACGTTGCAATCCTGCACGAGAGGTATCTTCATTAATAAAGTGCTTACATACACTTAATAACTCATCCAACGACAGTTTTAAACGGGTACGCAAATGGACAACCGCGAACTCCTGCGCCGCACTTAATGTGGTGTGTAACTGTTTGGGAATGTGTGAGGCATCATGATTATCGCTACGTTTACGCCATTTACGCACGGTCGCTTCTGATATTTTCAATAGGCGCGCTAAAACCGCCGTAGGAAGATCGGATTGATGTATAAAAGCTCGCATTTCAGGTGTTGTAGTGGCGTTTTTATGCTGTTTAGACATTTAAATTTAATATATGTATGACGTGATAATCGATTGCGAGCTAATATACACAGGTATCACCCCCTATACAATCAGCCGATACTTAGATTTTAAATATTTTTAATAAATAGTGAGTTAGCATCTGTTATATGAACAATTTACCTTCATTAACTTGCTTTAATTTGTAGGAGCGATGACTGCTATAAAAAATAGATTAAAGGATTGGCATCACCGTTATGTGCCGTAATGATATCGGAGCTGTGCAATTAGAATGGTGTTATCTTGATGCTTATAAACGATGCGATGTTCATCGTTTATTCGGCGAGACCAATACCCAGATAATCCATGCTTTAAAGGCTCAGGTTTACCAATACCTTCGTGGGGAGTTCTTTGAATATCTTTAATAAGTAAGTTAATACGTTTTACTATTTTCTTATCGGTGGTTTGCCAATAAATGTATTGTTCCCAAGCTTTAGTTGAAAATGTTAGCTTCATTCTATTAGCTCCCTTTCAGTTCCATTGCCAGCCTCAAGTTCGGCAATAGACTCTAAAAGGTTTCTAGCGTTTGCAGGGGATCTAAGTAAATACGTTGTTTCTTGCATTGCGTTATAGTCTTCTAATGAGATCATAACAACAGGATCTTCACTTTTACGGGTAATAATAATTGGTGCGTGATCATTACAGACCTGCGCCATTGTATTGGCTAAATTTGCTCTAGCGGCTGTATAACTTATTGCATCCATATATAACTCCAAAGCGCTCATGTACGTTAATTGGTACAGTATAGAGTGTTGTCACATAACAAACAAGGATAGGCTTCTCGGGGTTTAGATCGGCGTTGGTATATCAGGGACATCCGAATATTTTATCCAAGTGTTTTATTGATTTACATCAATAAAACACTTGAATGTCCCCGATTACCATTACCATCAAAATGCCTTGTTATGTGCTTTCCTCTGTAACTAAACTAAGGAATTTTTCACATCGAAGTGAATCAGATACATTTAAAATGTCATTTGGATTCTTCTTCAATTCATTTTGAATATATTGTTTTGTTTTTCCAAGTAACTCTTTTCCAGGAGTAAACTCTTCACTGTAAGCTTCATACCATTCTTTCGCGAGATTACTTACTGTTGCAATATCAGTCTTATTAGATTTATTTAGGCTTAACTCCTGACGCTCTCTAAGTATAAAGTTAGATAATTTTCGAATCGCCTCTTCTTTAAGTTCCTCGATAAAGAGTGAATACTTGGCATTCGCGTCCTCAATTGACACACCATAAATTTGATTCAAATGAGACGGAACACAGAAATAATTTTCAACTTCTTGATATTTGGTCATGAAGAACAGCAACTCTCTTTTAGCACAGTCCTCAGCAAGTTTAAGTACCTCACAATCTGTATCAAGTTTTTGATCTCTATCTATATGAACAATGACTTTAACACCAGGAATTTGTTTCCTTACGAATCCTTGCAATATTTTTGCAAAATCGACCTTTGTACAGCCTTCATATGAATGTAATACAAACTCACTTTCGCTTAATCCATTAGCGATTAAGAATTTTTTAAGAAAGTGTTTCTTTTCTGAAACGTTATCAACTTTATCTTCGGTTACAATAATGTATTTAAGTTCTTTCTTAGAGAACAAGTAGTCTGCGTCTGCAGCCCCAATATCTAATAGTATATTACTCCCTTTGACTCCTGATATTGCATTCCCATTTTGAAAATGAACTACATTTGCTTTGTCTTCCAATGATTCGAGTATATATCTAGAGTGAGTAGAAAATACCACTTTTAATTCAGGGTTTTCACTCGTTCGTTTAACCAATTCGTTTGAAAGTAGTTTTTGCTTAGTTGGGTGGATATGAGAATCAGGCTCATCTAACAAAATAATCTTAGGATCGAAATATTCTATATATGCAAATATTTGTACAATTTGGAGTAAACCTGTTCCTACCGAATCAAGAGGCAACTTGACACTGTCACTGATTACATAAACATTTATAAATTCAGAAGCATGTTCATCAAATTCAACTTTTATATCTATTTTTTCATAAATTGAATTTACAGAGTCCTTAAACGATTCCCACTTTTGAGAGTCGTTGCTAATTGTGTATAAAATATTTCGTAGATAGTTATTGCTGTCTCCACGTGTAGCTGATTTTTTAACTGCTATTGGAACTTCATATTTTTCTAGAATTGGAATGCCTGCAATACCAGGAACATAAACACAATATGGCTTTTCAATTTCGCTTAACAAGTCACCAAGCTTCTTCCCCGTTAACATTGTGGTAAAACCACCATTTTTTCCTCGGGATATCTGTACAGTAGAAGTAACACCATTATTGAAAATAAACTCAATCCAACGTCTATCTTCTCTTCTTCTAGCACCAGCTAGAGGTTTACCGTGATACAAATATGCGATGTCATTTGTAGGTGTATACAAATATTCGCTAGAGTCTAATGATAGTGTCTTAGTTTTATCCTTGATCCAATTACCTTTTTTAAGTTTCAAGGTTTGGCAACTAGAAACAGCAAATTGAATCCCTTGAATAAAGCTACTTTTTCCCGAATTATTAGTCCCGATAAATATATTTAACGGTTCCAAATCGACAGAAACATCATTAATTTTTTTAAACTTCTTGATTTGTATTTTCATTTTCTAAACATTACTCTCTGAAGATACACTGGCACATAACGAAGCTGTAGAATTTCTTTTTTTCAGCCTGATTGTTTTAAATAAAAGACACAATAATTCATAATTTATTGATATTCAATTAAATATTCTGTTTTTAATAACGGACTGCTTACTAATCGGGGACATCCAAACCTTTTTATTGATCACGAAAATCTGGGATACCCACAACTTTCAGTAATATTAACCAGTAAAATGGAGCTACTATTTAATCGTAGGCGCCACACTTTCTACAATACTTTCCATGTATATAGGTTTTTTTATTACAATGCCCACATAACTTAAATTGCATAAAACCACATATTGGGCAAGCATTATTACCGCTTGGTAAATGGGCAGCACAATGTTGGCATTGTCCTTTAATAATACGTCGTTGAATGATTTTTTCAGGTGAAAATATTTTTTTCTGCATAAAGTAAATCAAAGCCATCGCAACCAAAACAGCAGCACCCATCATGACGTAATGCCATATTGCCACAAGCTTTAATGACTCGAGTAATGCAAATATATGCTTTAAAAGCTTTTTGGGCAGAATATCGTAAACCAACGTTATCAGCTTAAATATAACTGGTATAAATACGACAACTAGCAGATGAGATGAAACTAAACTTTGATATGGCCTGCTCGCGACGATACTTTTGGAATTCCATAGATAGAAGATGATGACAAGTGGCAGCAAAAAGATCATCTCCATCGCCAAACGCTTTGCTGGATACCAAAAATTTAAATCGCGTAATTCCTGTAAAAGGATATCCCTGTTGTTAGTAGACGAGTTGTCAATCACATTAAAAAACTCAATAACATGTTGATTCTGCATAAGCAGTGAAACCGATGCGGACTCATCATTTGCTAGGGTGTTAAGTTTTTTCGTTAAATGTACTACCTGATTTTTTAGCGAGACGGTGTTTTCTTTTACACTATTGTTATCAGCTATCTCCTCTAAAAGAGATGTATCATATGCCCCCTTTACACGATCAAGCTCAGATTTAACCTCAACGGATTGCTGTCTCAGTTTAAGCAATAGATTTAAGCTGCTAGACAACGTTTTGTTCGCTTCAATTACATCCAATCGCGTTGCTATCGACTGACAGATAGGATGAATTTCTTGATCTCTGTGTTTTTCATCTATGTAAGTGTAATTACCTCAATCTCTTGCTACCATTTTTGCTGTGTGAATAAGTCTATTACTCTCATTCCACGCTTCATCAATCACAATATCTCGGCAATACTGAGGGACATATTCGTAGGGTGTTGTTAATTGACTTGTGTGGTCATCTAAGCCTTGAAAAATTGACATTAAAATGAATAAATCAAGAAACAGTACAATTACTAACACACTCTTCCCTATCGGTTGATTATTTAGGCTAGTCAGTGCGCACTTAACTTTATTCACTCTATTTCTTATATTTATCAGCATGATACTTCCTTGTATAGCAAAAAACTGTTGAGCTTATGAGATAGGATACTGGCACCACTTAAAGATTTTGGCCAGTCTTGTACTGCATTTGCTAGTCAATGAGAGTTTATAAAGAAGTTGCTCCCGATTACTGTGGCATTGCGAAAGTTTTCTCTTCGTTCAACCAATTACTCAACCTCATGCACCTGAATACACTTGTTGTTAATATCGTAAGCCAAACACGCCCAAGTTGAACCGTTAATTTTGATCGCCTTTGGGGCTTTTTTTAGGTCAAACAGACAACGCAGTGGCACTGTATCGTTATCGCATTCATTCGGCTTTTTGTCGGTATAATTAATCACTGCAACAGAATCACAGAGCCCATCCTCATTATATTTGGAACAAAACCACTCTTGATTGTTCCAGACTATTTTATCTGGATTCCACGCCCTATTTTTATTAAAAACGCAAGGGCAAGGAACATCGCCGGTTTTCCCAACCATGTTCTTATCTTTAGCGTTAGCAAAAAAACTAGAAAAAGAAATTACACTAATAAAAAGTAATAATAGGGGGGATTTTTTCATTATATCTTCCATTTGCAGCAAAAAAATAAGTATAAATACAATCAGAGCAACAATGTTTGATTTGATACAGGTAATAACCATTAGTTGCTCTAGGCTTAGGCTATAGATGAAAATTTAAGCCATGGAGAGGATGATTCAATGCTTTTTTTATCAAAAAATGTGCTAGGGTCTGTTTATCTTTCGAGTTTATTTTGTTTTTAGATGAATTTTCTATTAACTCTTTTTAAAACAGACCTTATATTGGTTAGCAATTGGAATTACGATGAAATTTCGCTCTCTTTTTTTGCCCTTGGTACTGCTATCTCCGCTCGCCTTAAGTGCTCCCAATCACTTACTTAAACATGTTAAGGGATTAAGTCGTGATTACTACTATATTGATTTTAGTCGTGACGCTTTGAGTTATAAACACAAGGATATGGTCGGGGGCGAACATGAAAAACACTATCTATTATTGGGCTTTGAGGGTGATCGTTTTAAGGTAGTCATTCAATCTGAAAGTAGCGATGTCGGCTATGTAATGCCTGATGATAGTTATATTGTTGAGTCCAATATATGGAATGAAAAAGAGCAGCGTATGACCATAACGGTAGTGGTTATTTCGCAGCAAACCTGGGTTGACATCTCTTTTTCTGCTTACCCTTTTGCTGAGTATCAGCTTGACGTATCAAAGCTAACTACATCCAAATTTTAATATTCAAATAATTTTTATTCAGTGGAAACTTGTTAATGAAAGATCCTTTTTTAGTGAATCAACACTTTAGTCACGATGAGTTAATACAGCAGTTGCTTAATTATCAATTTTCAGCTCCTATATACCACTCTGATGTTTTTGGTCATTTACAGGAAGAGATGCCGCTTAATAATAGCTATAGCTTTTCTGAACTGATTAAACAATTAGAAATATTGCAACTCTGGCCTGATTTTAAGCGGCTATTAACGGGGCAATCTGAATCCTGGTTAATTGATTTCTCTTCTATGTTGCAAAGGGAAAGTACAACGGGAACGCTGCAATGCTTAGTTGAGTTGACTGATCTTTTTACAACTACGACACTGAGACTCAGCCATTTATTAACTGCGCATGAATGGCATTGGCAACAAGATTCATTACCGCTTATTGATACCATCATCAAACAATTAACGGCAATAAAAAAAGATATACAGCCTAAGACGACTGTAAGTGATGAAGTCGACTTTGAGATGATTCAACAGACACTCACCTATTTGAGTCGCATACGTGAGAGTGGTAGGCCGTAGAGCAGGAATATCCAAACCATTTATTAACATAGAGTTGGATATCCCTTATCTTGCTTGTATTACTCAATCGATTGGTCGTATATATCACCTTTAATATCTTTTAGGTGTGGGACCACATCACCACTCCAGCCTTGTTGGGCATAATTATCTATGCGCTTAATAACACGCACCGGTTGTCCCTTGGCAAAGTTATATCCTGCGAAATCAAAAAATACGTCAGAAGGGGCAATCAAAGACTTAAATCGGTAGTGTAAGTTGGTTAAGTCAGAGATCGTTTGGAAATAAGTAGCCGCCCCACCGTAAGTCTCTTGAGGATCTTTAAGTGTCGCCACTAATTGCTTAACCACTTCCCTATCTTCAGCTGGAGCAGGCAAACCAGCAGGCATTATTGAGGTACTGAGTGCTGAATACATAAAGCCATAGCCTGTTGCGGCATCATTATCCCTAGGTTTAGGTAGGTGACGCAGGAAAAAGTCTGAACGTACAAAGCGATCGTTAGCAGACCAGCTTACTGGCAACTGCTCCTGAGTCGCATCCTTATACTTAGCAGCGTTTTCCAGCTCCTTTTGGTAGGATGGCGGGTTAGTCAAAATACGATATTCCTTACCATGAAACACCGTAACAACACCATTTTGAATCTCAATAATTGCCGAGTCTCCTGTTGCATCTGCGATAGCAAGGTGCTTTGGTGTCGCATAACTAAAACCAGATCCCTTTTTTCCGACTACCGATACAATATGAACCTTATTTTTGATGGCATCAACAGCTTCAACAACCGTAGCAAAGTTATCCAGTGTGAAACTGACCCAATGATCCTCATCTAACTCTTTCTTCAATGTATTTGGCGCAATAGATTCATTGGCATCAACATAAAAGAGTGTGCGAGCAGTCAGTCCCACTTCATTCATCCCATCATTTGGAAAGCGGTTATTTGCATATGAGGCAACATTTCCATATTTAACCGTCCAATTGATTGATTTGCTTTTTTTAGTGGGATCAGCCGTCCCCCACCGTTTTATGCCGCGCGGTGTAGCCACGAATGTCGGATGTGAAGCGGTGACATAATCTTCATTACGGCCTACTATCATTAAATCTGGATTGGTATTCCAGAATATGCGCGTGCAAGCTCCGACTTCAGTTAAGAAAAAAATAGAAAGAAATGAAAATGTGCCAAGTAACTTAAACGGTTTTCACATTGATATCTCCTAAATCGTGTGATGATTGTAAATAAAATCAGCCTAAGCCACCAAGTATTAGCTGTACTAGCTGAATTTAACCAATTCGTTATCCATTACGTAATAGTAACTATAAATTTATATTTAGCTGTTTTTTGTATAAATCGTTTTATAATCAATGTGTTTTGACTGATCTACAGTAAATAATTAAAAATATCTAGATAATGCAAAGGAGCATGAATTTATGGTTAACTGGCATTTTTATTACAACTTTGTCACAACGGTGCCAATCCAAAAAAGGTGGAAAATCAACGATGAAGCAACGTTATGATTGTATATTAAACTTCAACGTTACAAAATAGATAAGCAATTGTTAAATAAGCAGTAATAATCTTTACAACGCGTTATTAACTAAAAAAATCAAAGCAAAGGTGAATTTTATTTTTATAAACACTTGAAAAACTATAAATTAGCCATATTATGTCTACACGAACATTTTCTTTTTTGAGGTATCTATGAAACGCATTGGCTTATTTTTACTAACTAACTTAGCAGTTATGTTGGTATTGGGTATTGTACTAAGTTTGGTCTTTAAATTTACGGGTTTAAACTCCAATAGCATGGGTGGATTGTTAGTCCTTGCTGCTGTGTTTGGTTTTGGTGGCTCATTTATCTCATTAGCAATGTCTAAATGGTTAGCAAAACGTAGTACGGGTGCAACCGTTATTACACAACCAAGCAATGCAACGGAAGATTGGTTACTGAAAACTGTAGCGGCTCAAGCCAAAAAGGTTGGGATACAGTGCCCCGAGGTTGCCATTTATGATGCACCCGATATGAATGCATTTGCCACGGGCATGAACAAAAACAATGCCTTAGTAGCTGTGAGTACGGGGCTGCTACACTCCATGACGCAGGATGAAGCGGAAGCGGTGCTCGCCCATGAAATTAGCCACGTAGCGAGTGGAGATATGGTCACCATGTCTTTAATTCAGGGCGTTGTGAATACCTTTGTTATCTTCATTGCACGCGTGCTTGGCGGTATCATTGATAATGCCATCAATAGTAATAGTGACTCTGAATCTGAAGGACGCGGGTTCGCCTATTACATTATCGTATTCGCTTTAGAGATGGTCTTTGGGGTCTTAGCAAGCACAATCGTAATGTACTATTCACGCCAACGTGAATTTAGTGCGGACTCCGGCGCTGCTAAATTAGTGGGTAAAGAGAAAATGATTGCAGCATTACAACGTTTACAAAAAGGGTCTGAGCCGCATCTAGACGGTACACTTATGGCCTTTGGTATTTCCGGTAAACGCAGCAGTGGTCTGTTTATGTCTCACCCACCACTAGAAGCACGAATTAGCGCACTGCAAAGCGCTATTTCATAGCATTTACTTTGAATTAATATAAAACCGTTATTTAATAAATAGCGGTTTTTTCATTTATCATCCCCCTATTTCGTTACTGCATGCAATAAAATCACTCTTTTCCCACTATCTCAATTTGGGATACTTTTGTGATAACTCTAGGCTCTCCTTGGGATATTTATTACTTAGACTGATCTCACTTACTAAAAAGGAGATAGTCATGAAATTCAAACAAACACTTACATCACTAACCGTTGCCTCTACCCTACTCGCTACGACTCAAGTTTACGCTGCTTTGATTGATATTGAATTGGTCAATCTCACGAAACTCAATGGCATTCACCCCCGTATTAATTGCAGCACATGATGATCAAAGCGCACTTTTCCATGTCGGAGAAGCTGCCAGTGACGCTTTACAAAAAATGGCCGAAGGGGGTGATACATCGCAGTTAAGTGCAGAGATAACCAACATGGGTGGCGTCACATTAGATTTAACCTCTGCGCCAACGTTAGCGGGTGTTACCTCAAGTGGTAATTTAGATACAGGCAGCAACATGTACCTCTCTTTAGGTGCGATGCTGTTACCGACAAATGATGGCTTTGTTGGTTTAGATAGCTGGAAGATCCCAACCCAAGCTGGCACTTATACCATTATGCTAAACGCATACGATGCGGGCACCGAAATTAACGATGAAATTATCAATGGTGGCGGCATGCTGGGTGTACAAGGTATTCCTGCAGATCCAAGTGGTCATGCAGGAACAGGAGGCAGTGGCGCAAGCAGCAGTGAAGGTAACCAAAGCGTGCATATTCATCCGGGTAATATTGGTGACAATGATCCGATGGGCGGGTTTTCCGACCTAAATAGTAGCGTCCATAGATGGCTAAACCCCGTTGCTAAATTAGTCATTACGGTTAAGTAAGGGGAGTGTCATGAAAAACATTAAAACGCACAAGCTTAACTATATTGCCTTAGTCGTTATGATCACTGCGCTATCAGCCTGTGGTGATAACAATGATAGCGACTATAACAATGACACCGCTATGCAGCCGTCCATTTATGATGTGACATTGACCAATATCACGCAGGGGCAAATATTTTCGCCACCAGCTTTAGCAACACATGCAGTCGGCATCTCCTTATGGCAAACAGGTTCACCTGCGAGCGTTGCCCTTGAGGCCTTAGCTGAAGGTGGCGATGCAAGCCAACTTATCGCCCTACCAGGGATCACACAAAGCCAAGTTAGCGATGCCCCCGTATTGCCGGGTGAGACGATGAACTGGACTGTTGAACTCAATGCCAACGAAGCACATGGTTTAACCCTTGCCACCATGTTAATCAATACCAATGATGGTTTTACTGGGTTAACTAACATGGATTTAAACTCACTGACACTAGGAGAAAGCTACCAAAAAATGTTAATGGTGTACGATGCGGGTAGCGAAATAAATGATGAGGTAGCAGTCCCAGGATCAGGAGGCGAAGGCTTTAATGCTAGCCGCGATGGCGATGTAAACAGAGTTTATGTCCATGCAGGGGTATTAACTGCACATGAACTTGCGGGTTCACTTTTACTACCAGAGCACAAATTTGATAATCCAGCGGCGAAAATAATTATCAAACGAGTGCAATAAAAAACCGCTTTAACCACTCTTATCTATATCAATGGATAAGAGTGGTTAAATAGTGATGAGAAAAAAAATATTATTGGTCGAGGATAATCGCGATATTGCAAATATTGTTTCCATTAACTTATCAATGCTCGATCTTAAAGTAATGGTTTTTCATGACGGCAGTGAAGCTTATAAACAGCTTAATCATGACTACGACCTTGCCATTTTTGACATTATGTTACCCGGTACAGATGGCCTTAAATTATGTAAAAGATTACGCCAGTTACAACCTGATATCCCCATTATTATGCTCACAGCAAAGTCCTCAGAGCTGGATATAGTGACGGGGTTAGAAAACGGTGCCGATGATTACTTAAGCAAACCCTTTTCCGTTTTAGAGCTACAAGCAAGGGTGAAAGCACATTTACGCCGTAGCGACAATAAAGCGGCAAAAGAGGAAGCGAGTAAAGCTGTATTAGATTTTCACACTCTGCATATTAACCCTAATCTATATCAAGTCACGCTTACCGATCAGGTTATCGACTGCAGCGTCAAAGAGTTTGAGCTGCTTTACTTTTTAGCACAACAGCCACATCGGGTATTCAGTCGCGAACAGTTACTTAGTGAAATATGGGGGTGTCGTCATGAAGGGTCTGCACACACAGTGAATTCGACGGTGAATCGGTTACGTTCAAAATTAGAAAAAGATCCCGCCAACCCATTCTGGCTGAAAACCGTTTGGGGAGTGGGTTATAAATTTTCCCACGAATAGCGTTGCTGATTGTAAATTTATCATATTTTAAGACTGTTTATAAACGAGGTTATTTATGTTCCGTTCCATAGCCAGCCAACTGGCACTGATTATCGGCCTGTTATTTGTGCTGTTTGCCTTCGTGCTTTTACAGCTCTATTTATACAGTAGCCAGCAACTCTCTGATGAAGTTGGGCAAGCGTTACATCGTGATTTAGCGCATCATATTGTTCAGGATGATACTAATTTACAAGCGGGAATTATTGACACAAATACCCTAATGAACGCCTTCCACACGCAGATGTTATTAGGGCCAGAATGGGAGTTTTATGCCCTAGATAACACGGGAAAAATCCTTGCCTATTCAGCACCAAAGGGAGTCGTAAAACTTAAACAGGTGAATTTACATCCCATAAAAGCATATTTACAGGGGGCAATTTTTCCTCTTTATGGTGATGATCCCCGTACCCCCAATACAGAGAAAATATTTTCAGTGAGCTCTATTAATAGCCCATCTGGGCAGATAATAGGTTATTTATACGTAATTATTGGAGGTCAAAAACATGATACGACGATGGCTCAAATCTCCGAAAGCAAAGTTTTAAAAGAGAGTGCATTCATTCTAGGTGCAGCTATTTTATTTGGCTTAACGGCGATGTTTATCGCCATTACTATCATTACTAAGCCACTGAAAAAACTGAGTCAATATAGCCTTGAATATGTCAATAATGATTTCACTGAAATGCAGCAACGCAAGGAGTCTCTATTTTCAAATAAAGAAATTGAAGATTTACAACACAGTTTTATCTCATCGGCACAGCATATAAAACAGCAGTTAAGCCAGATTAAAAACACCGAACAACTGCGCCGTGAATTGTTGTCTCATATATCACATGATTTTAGAACACCGTTAACTGCATTAAATGGCTATTTAGAAACCTGGTTAATCACGCCAGCGCCACAACGCAGTAATGAGTTAATTCACTATGCATTAAAAAATGGTCAGCAAATAAATCAATTAGTTGATCAACTATTCGAATTAGCACGCCTTGAAAGTGGCGATGTACAATTTATTCCTGAGCACGTTAATGTAGTTGAACTCGCCTATGACGTCATGCAACGATTACGCTATCAAGCAGATAAACAACAAGTCGCATTAACCGTTCAAGCAGACCATGAAAATGGCATTATCGCCTATGCCGATATTAGTAAATTGGAACGTGTTTTGGTCAATTTAATTGATAATGCGATTCGTCATACACAAGCCAGTGGAGAAGTTAGCGTACAAATTAGAGACCTCAACGATAAAGTAGAAATGCAAATCGTTGATAACGGAAAAGGAATTGCTAACGATGAGTTACAAGCGATTTTCAATCCTAAATATCAAGCCAGCAATAGCCAAGGTAACGCAACTAATTTAGGTCTTGGACTCTCCATCGTGAAACATTTATTAGCCATGCATAGAAGTGCCATATCGGTCAGCAGCCAACCGGGCATTGGCAGCCAATTTACCTTTGTGTTAGCCAAAAATGGTCATGATTGAGTAATAGCAGAGCTACTTATTAGAAATATATAAAAATCTTTGCATTTCTCATTCAGATTACAGATGAATGGGAGATACATAACTGACGTCTCAATATCCATTACAGCTAGTATTTATGTTTTTTTATTTTGAACGCCTAGTATATCACTTATGACCTCAGATACTTTTCTGCTGCTAGCAATATATTCTTCCATTTTATCCATCCTAAGCGTAAAGTTAGCGCTAAATTATATTGCAGAGCGTTTCCCATCGACCTGAGTCATCCAGTGTTGTAATGCATATTTTTTGCATAGCTCCACAGATTTTAGGGACGCATTTTTATTGCGATATATTAATTGGGACATCCTAGTGTTCCTCTTATTTATGCACAAATGCAAATTTATTACCAATTGTGCCCATTGTAATTACCTATATTCACGCTATTTAACAAAGCGTTATATTTAAGGATACCTATGTATACTGTTTTATATCGATGGAATATCCATCATCATAAGCATGATGATTTTATTGCTGGTTGGAAAGCTGTCACTGATCATTACCTCACTAATCATGGGTCTCTAGGCGCCAGATTACATAAGGTGTCAGATGATAGTTTTGCCGCTTATACTCAGTGGGAATCTAAGGAAGCAAGAGATACAGCCCTTAATCTAAATGACGCTCCGCAGGACGCGGTAGACAAAATGCATGAGAGCATCATTGTCAGTAAGGCACCAATTGAAATGACGATTATTTCAGATCAATTAAAATAATAACAATTGCTATAATCTCAACGATAGATATTGTTATTATCCATCGTTGAGATTAAACAGGGATTTGTACAACAGCAGCATTCGCTAAATAAAGGATTATCGTGATTTCAAAGTTACCCCGCTGGGTAGAATATGGCTCATTTATACTTGCATTTGTTGCTGGGCTTGTTAATTCCATTGGATTATTAAGTTTCAAACATCAATCGATTTCACATTTATCAGGTACAGCAACACAGCTTGGAGCAGATGTTATAAACGCCTCTTTTGCTGACTTTTTTCATTTGCTCATTATTATTTTCAGCTTCCTAATTGGCGCGGCAATTTCCGGATTTTTTTTACGTAGTGGGGCATTGAAGCTAGGCCGCAACTACAGTGGTCTTCTCTGTTTAGAATCAATATTTCTTTTTGCCTCAGTCTATTTCTTAACACATGACTCTCTATATGGGCATTATTTAGCTTCTGCCGCTTGTGGGTTACAAAATGCTCTGGCGACAACTTATAGTGGCGCTGTCGTTCGAACCACACATGTAACTGGCATATTTACCGATTTGGGAATCATGCTTGGCGGAAAATTGCGCGGCGAAACCTTTGACAAAAGAAAGGCCCTACTCTTTCTACTGATCATTATCGGCTTTATTTTTGGTGGCACGATTGGTGCATTTTTCTTTACGCTATTTAAACTAAAAACGCTATTTATACCGGCAACGATTTGCTTACTATTGGCGCTATCTTATTCTATTTATAATGCCAAATTCAGCAATGAAAATTGCATGCAATGAGCTAGACCAGAAAAACGAAAAACGAGGACATCCATATCTTTTAATTTATAAAAATATAATAGCCATTCTTTTTAAAAATAATCTTATTCAGCGCTTTGCTGTAATTAAATAGTTAAATTTCCACATTTGATACTCAATTCAATCTGGTTTAAGACAAGTAGCGGAATATAGAAAATAGCGGGACAGCCAATTCTTTAATTTATTTAATATTAACCAATAGATAGATGTCCTCGATATTTCCTATATCACTACGGCTATCGTTGCCAGATTTTTAACCATTTTTAAGACGAACCTATAATTAAAGTACAACCGACTTAACATTTACTAACCGATATTAGGCTAAATCAAACGCTGCCATCACGTTTAATGCATTTGTATTTTACATGCTATTGATTAAAAAAATTAAACCATTAAATTGCATACCTGCTCATTTATTGAGCAACTGGAGCAAACCTAACATGCTCTAATCAACTACAGGGATCTGTAACATTACAATGGGATGGTTAAGGAGTTCAATCATTCACAAGGTAGCTTGTTTATGCACAAAAATAACCTTTGTAGCATGAGCATTGCAATAAGTGAGCAACACTTATAACCCGATGAAACTTGACATTGACATATACAACATTTGCTAAAAATTTGCTTAGTAAAAGCCCTCTATAGTGATTGGTCTTTGTAGATAAAACAATAACTTACTAATGGAAAAGGTATACTATTAATGAAATTTAAAATAAATCCGAAAACAATTAACACTTGCTTGATTAGCACATCGTTAGCTGTTTTCTCGCACATGGCAAGCGCCGATGCAATCCTACATGCTTTCGACTGGAAATATGCAGATGTGGAGGCAAAGGCGGCTGAAATTGCAGCTATTGGCTACAAAAAAGTATTGGTCTCCCCTCCTATAAAATCGGATAGTAATAACAGCCAGTGGTGGGCACGTTACCAGCCACAAGATTTACGTGTTATTGATAATTTTTTAGGCAATAAACAAAGCTTTCAAGCAATGGTCAATGCGTTAAAGGCTCAAGGTGTTGAAACTTATGCAGATATTGTAATTAATCACACAGCCAATGAACGCGGCAACTCAACTTATTTCCCAGGTGATGCAACCACCAACGATTATATTAACAACAGCGGCTACTGGGAAGCGCAAAAACTATTTGGCGATCTAAGCAATGGCTTATATTCACCAAGTGATTTTCATGCTGAATTCTGTATCAGTAATTGGACCGATGTATGGGAGTCAACGAACGGCCGTATTTGTGGTGGTGGAGGCGATCGCGGCTTACCCGATTTAGATCCAAATAATTACATTCGCGAGATGCAGCGAAATTACCTTCAAGCACTCAAAGATATGGGCGTAACAGGATTTAGAATTGATGCAGCGAAGCATATGACTGCATGGCACATGAATGAAGTATTTACAGACTCAATTAAACAGGGCATGTACCTCTTTGGTGAAATTATCACTGGTGGCGGTTCTGGCAATGCCGATTATGATACGTTCTTAGAACCCTATCTACGTGACACATCGCACAGTGCTTATGACTTCCCGTTGTTAAAAACATTACGCGATGTATTTGATGGATATAGTGGCATAGACGCATTAGCGGATCCTAAATCATGGGGTGGTGCAATTGATGGTATGCGTGCCCTAACCTTTACCATCACGCATGATATCCCTACTAATGATGGCTTCCGCTACCAGATCATGCCAGAGACAGCCGAGCATCTTGCATACGCTTATATTATGGGCCGTCAAGAAGGCGTACCTATGGTATTGAGTGATACAACAGGTGTTGATAACGGACGCTGGGTCAATGATTATAAACAAGCCAATATAAAAGCAATGGTAAAATTCCACAACGGCGTTCAAGGTAAGGGGCAAGAGGTTTTATATGCAGATCAATGTGCATTAATTTTCCGTCGTGATCAAGCGGGCTTAGTAGGCATCAATAAATGTGGCTATGATAAAACTATAACGATTAACAGTAGTCAGCTTGATACAACAAAAAAATATGTTGATGTCTTTACAGGCTCAAATTTCCAAGTAAACAGTAGCAGCTATACGCTCAACATTCCTGGAAGTACAGCGAGAATGTGGTTACGAGATGGAGTTAAAGATCCTGATCCTGTCACTTCTGTTGATGTTACTTTTACCTGTAACAATGGCTATACCAATATGGGCGATAGCGTTTATGCTGTAGGTAACATTGCTGCATTAGGTAACTGGCAAGCAGCTAGCGCTGTTAAACTTGATCCAACGAGTTACCCAACATGGACAGGTACAATTGCACTGCCAGCAACGACCAATATTGAATGGAAATGTATTATACGCAACGAAACTAATCCGAGTAATGTTATTCAATGGCAATCTGGTGGCAATAATACGGTGAACACCGGAACGGGAGCGGCAACAACAGGCAATTTTTAAACGTAACAATCACCCTTTAACGTTTTTGTAACGATTAAAAATTTAAACCAGCCAGTTAGGCTGGTTTTTTATCCGTAGCTAACTCGCTCAAGTCTACGCTCAAATTTCAGGCAGAAGAAAAAATAGATAGAGGCAGAACGAAGCGAGAATCTCCATGTTTTATCTCGAGATATACAGACCAATCATGTTATTAGGCAAATTTGCTGCGGAATGCAAAGTACACCGCCCCAACCAAACAAAAACCTGCCATAAATAATCTAATTTTAGAGGCTCTCTAAGATAAAAAACTGAAAATGGAACGAATACCATTAACGTAATGACTTCTTGAAGAATTTTTAGTTGGCCAACATTAAGAGCGGTATAACCTACCCTATTCGCAGGAACTTGTAGCATATACTCAAAAAGAGCTATTCCCCAACTAACTAGAGCAGCTATTACCCACGGTTTATTATTAAGTTCTTTTAAATGGGCATACCATGCAAAAGTCATAAAAACATTACTACAAACAAGCAGTGAAATACTGATTACTATTGGATTCATTAAATATCAAACTCATACAATAGCCCACCATTTTTAAAACTGATGAGCGTGCCGAAAATCGGCACATTCTACTGCTGGAGTTGTAAAGCGTAAATATCTATTTTGCCCCCAAAAAAAGATTATCGAAGGGTGTAATCGGGGATATTAATGACTTTTAGTCTATAATGCGGACATCAAAGAAATCGGGGACACCCAAACTTTTTTATTGATTCACATCAATAAAAAAGTTTGGGTGTCCCCGATTGGGTGATTTTCTACGAAGAATTCATAACAGAAAGCGAATAAAAAGAGGTGTATTGGCATTCAACCAAAAAAGATAACAGATTGATATAATTGAACTATCAATTGTATATTAGCGAAACTCGCCTAAAGAAAAGTGACAAATTAAATTTAGCCTTCAGCAAAATCCACTATTTACTATAAAGAGAAGCAATTCCCGATCGGGCTTGTTCAACACCCGAATAAGGTGTCGGCTGCGCGACACCTATTCTTGTTTGTTATGCGCCAACGTTTTTAGTTGAGTGTTTCGCATACAAATCTAATTTTTTTATTTCTAAAAACTTTAATATTTGCAACTTTATATCCGACTTTAATTCCGCTGGTAATTTTTTCTGTATATTTAAATTTTCTACTTCCATAAGCAATTCACTCTCATCATCAAACTCAGGGAAATATATTCTGACTAAACAGCTACCTTGATGCTCATCATCATTAAGCTCATATCTAGAAGTCACACTACACAATTTGATATGCTTTTTTAGATCTGGCTTTTTCAGGAAAATACTCGAATCTAAGCTTTTACCTTTAAACATAAGGTCATTAATTTTTTTCTCAAAAAGTGCTATTTCTGTGGGTATGTTCCCTGGTACATTTTCATCAGGAGACATGTGTACTTTTTTCATATCTTGATAATATAGGTACATTGCATTTGACTTTGCCATAGCGACAAGAAAATCTATACGACTTTCATTAGTAAAACTACCAAACAAAATCTTTTCTATTGGCTCATCATTTACATAATTATTGTCTTTTAGGTGCTTATGAATGCGCCTAGAAATTTTATTTACTACGCTTAATGCTTCTTTAGAAGTGTGTTTTGTCAAAACACTTAGATCCATATTATTATCATCATCAAGTTTCAGCTCTACTGAACATTTGTGATAGCTAACATCATCACCAAGGTTTTTTGTTTTATCACATCTTTTTATCGTTATTTCAGCGATCAAATGATTAGTATTTTTACCATCCCCTGCAACGGTAAACACAGGTGCATTATCTATAGAGATAGTTCCAAATGGATCATCTATTAAATTTGAGAAATCGAAGTCGTGAGGAATTGCATCCAGTAAACTACCATTACTTTGCCACTTCAATTTTCGACTTTGAATTTTAGGGTTTTCCTCTTTCGTTTGAATTGATTCTTTTAATGTTTCAAATTCAACAGGAAGATATCCCAGTTTTCACTAAAATTGGACCCAATATTTTTTTATCATTAGAGGAAGAAAATATACCTCTTTGTTTTAAAATTTCTTTAATATCAGCAGGCTTTATCATTGTATTACCGATAAACTGCCTTAAATAATCACCAGTAGGAATAAAGAATAAATCACTCATTAGCTAAGCTCCTAAAGTTAGAATTGTAACTTGATACTTTAACATCTAACTCAATATCATGAGCATTAAGAACTTTTCTTACAACACCACCACTGTCATCGACAAAATAATCTGCCATTGCGATTTCTATATCACTAACATTATCATTTGTATTCGCTCTACAGTATGTAACCAGTTTTGCAAAATTATCTTCGGTAAAGCTATCAACAGTTGCTAATAAAAACTTACAAGTTTCATTCTCCCCTATTTTCTTTTTAAGAATGAAAGGTATAAAAGGGTTTGTTAGAAATTCAATTTGCATTTTTTTACTGTGTTGATGAATGTTAGTATCACTAATGTTCATCCCTGTGACTGGGTGATAAAAATACCATTCATAATCTGCATATTTTTGTTCTATATAATCCAGTACATTCAATATAAATGTCACTTTTTTATTATCAACAATATAGAGTTCTTTAACATCGTATTCGTTCATAAACCTGGATGTTTGCAAACAACTTATAAAGTCATGATTTTCATCATCTTCACTAGATATGAAGAATAGAACAGGAATGTCATTAATTATTTTACACCCACTATGACCAGCGGCAATTTCACGGCGTTGTGGTGTTCTTTTAAAGCATTCCATTGAGTGTACTAGATCACTAATATACCCTTTAAATTTTACAGTTGCAGATTGGGGATATTTACTGTCTTTAATATGCTTCACTGAAACTAGCAAATTATTTAAAGTTTCAGCCTCTAAGGTTGATTTATAGGATATCTGAAAATCTATGCCATGCTGATTTTTTTCTCCACTTTTAGATTCTTTAAGAGCGTGAAATGTTGGTTTATAACAAGGGTAGTAAACTCCTTTTTGAGGTAGCCCCCAACCAATTTTATTGAAGAAATTTTCTGCAATACTTTCTCCAATCTCACCAATATTTTTTGAACGTTCACCAGCCATTTGTTAACTCCTAAAAAGTAATTTAATTAACAATTGCTAATTAAATTACTCTGTAAATACCGCTTTGGCGCATAACGCCGCAAACAACAGCGCGTAGGTTGGCGCTGTTTTTGCTGGCTTTTGTTTTTAGCAAAAACGGCGACAACCGTTATGCGTCTGATTGATTTGCTTTGTTAAGTTTTTCATTTACCGAGAACCAGTCTGGTTTAATTCTATATAATTTAACTAAAAATATAACTTGAAAGATTGGTTCTAATCTTATTTTTAATAATCATTACTTATGCTTAAAAACATTACAATCAAACAGATAGCTATTCCGACAAATCCATTTGCAATACATGCATTAAGCCCCCATGTTTTACCTCGAAGTAACCCCAAAGCGGTCACACCTAAAAACAGATTTATAAGCACGATTAAAATTAATTCGATACTTATCCCATTGCCTTGATAAACAATGCCAAATGTTTCAATATTTACTTCTGATCCAGGCAGTAGAGTGAATAGTGCCAAAGGTATAGATAGCGCTCCCATAACAACAAAGAGCCAGCCAACACACTTTACCCACCAAGGTAAAAGGGATTTCCTTTGAGCAATCAGATTGCTATTTTCATCTAAACTTTCCATGTTACCTCTATATTTACTATTGAAACTTAACGAGGCTGTAGAATTTCTCATTTTCAGCCTGATTATTTTAAATAAAAAACACAATAATTCATAATTTATTGATATTCAATTAAATATTCTGTTTTTAATAACTGACTGATTAAATTGAGTGATATATCGCTGAATTGGCTTAATTAGGCGGGGGTATTCGATGTTAAGGCATCGCCCTTGGGTTAATGCAGGCTGTTTTTTAACTTCTCAATATTATGCACTAAACAGTACATCTGCCATTGCGCATTCACTTTCTCTTGCCCGCGCAGCGTGAATTTATTCATCCCTTTATTGACCGTAATATTGCCAAATACCGGCTCTATTGCACCTAACCGTTTACTGTATTGTCGCCGTCCGGGGCTACTGTCTATTTTCACCCGCATTTTATCGCTATAAGATATAGGTTTGGTGCTTTTATTGATTTCAAACTGGACTTGTCTGCCTTGTTTAGTCGGCGCGTTGCGCATGCATTGCTTTTGTAGTACGCAGGCCCGGCAATCCTTTAAATAACCTGAGAAACGAACGTATTGCCGACCTGCCGTTTCAACATTTTTAACACTTAACCACATTTCATTACCTGCTGGGCAGCGGCAACTTGAGACCGTTTCATCAAAGTAAAAATCGTGACTAGTAAATAGTCGCGCTCTGCCTTTACTGCGTTTTAATCGCCGTTTTTCTTGTTCTGTTTGATAGGTTTGACTGGTTTGGAATAAAGGATTGCGGCTTCTAAATGCGGTATCTGCTATATAAGTATCTAACCCTGTCGTGGCCATGAACTCAAGGTTCACTTCTCTGTGGAAACCACTGTCAGCACTGAACTTGGCATCTTTAAAGGTATCGGGTGTACCTAGCTTCGTAAGTTGTTCTTGCAACTGCTTAACCGCGGGCTTCAATGTCTGCTGCTCACCTACCGAGCCCCATGCCTGCGCTTGCACTATGATTTGGTGTTTATCATCATTGATAGCAATACCGTTATAACCTTGAATCGTCCCTTTACTGGTGGTCATCTTGGCGCTATCTGGGTCGGTGATATTGCTTTTTACTGGTTTATTTCGACTACCTATTTTCTCTTTATTACTCGCAAGGAACGCACTAATTTTATTGGCACTTTCATCTAATTTTTGTTTCTGTTTTAGGTCATGTTGGCGTTCATCTTCATTAAGACCGTCTTGTGCCTGATGTCTTGCAATAATGCGTTGGCTAGCACGTTGCAACTTGCGTTGTTTGCGTTCAAGCTCTGCAAATGTACCACTCCACTCTTTACTCGTATTGCTGCTTATCTTGCAACCATCAATCGCAAACATGTGACGACCTATCAACCCTTCTTTATCGCATATCATTAAGACTTGGGTAAAAAGCGGCTCAATTTTATCTTTCATTTTGGAGATAAAGTTGGCGATTGACGTGTAATGTGGCTGTACATCACCCGATAAACTCATGAAGGTGATATTACGCTCACACGCGTCTGCGATACGGCGACTACTAACAAGGCCACGAGAGTAACCGAACAAGATGATTTTTAGCATAACAGAAGGTGGATAAGCAGCTGCACCGCCATTGTCATTATTGTACCAATCATCAAAGGTGCTTAAATCAAGGTGCTTATCAACGATATGGGAAAGTGCGTACTCAAATGTACCGGGGAGAATTTGCTGTGCAAAGTCAATCGGGATGAATTTACTTTGACAAGATAGGTCTGGTTTGTAATTAGCCATGACGTTTCACTCTGAGCGAATAATAACTATTAGATCACAGCAGATCAGCGCATGCAAGTACATTTTTTATACAATTTTCATTAAATGAAAAACAACGTAAAAACGGTCTTTTTGGAGAAATTCTACAGCCTCAACGCCGCATTAAGCGGACTAAAATAGTGGGTTAAAATGTGTAGCGAAGCGGAACCTAACCCACTGTTTTAGTTCCGTTTAAATGCCTTGTTGAACGAAGCCGCTGTGCGGCAGAAAAACAAAATATGAACCAACACGCATACTTATATTTGCATCACTTTTCGGTGATGTCTAATAGGAGTATAAGCGATGAACACCTCAGAACAAAAACACTTTAACCTTTTATATCAACAACACTTGACCAACTTAGCATTACAGGGCATGAGACCTGCCACTATTGATGCTTATTCTCGTGCTGTGCGTAGGATAACTACTTTTTTTGACCGCACACCTGACACTCTCACTAAAGCTGATTTGAAATGCTACTTTGCGCAACTCATTCAAACTCACTCTTGGAGTACCATCAAATTAGACCGTAATGGGTTGCAGTTTTTCTACAAGCATACCCTTGAACGCCAGTGGGAATGGTTAAATATTGTCAAACCACCACAAGTAAAACGCATTCCTGATGTCATCACCAACAAGCAGGTTGGCATGTTAATTAGCGCGACGCGTACTTTACGCTATCAGGTGTTTTTTCTTGTCCTGTACAGCATGGGATTACGGTTAGGTGAAGCCCTTCATTTAACCGTCAACGACATTGATAGCCAAACTATGCAAGTTCATATCCGTGAGGGAAAAGGCGGGAAGAATCGCTTAATCCCCCTTCCCAAACGAACCTTACAGGCTTTGCGCTGTTACTGGAATACACACCGTCACCCGGTCTTATTATTTCCTCGTTTTGGTCAAAACAAACATGTACCCATGGATAAAGGAAGCGTCCAAAAAGCCTTGAAGAAAGTAATGGCTGAGTTAGGGATTAAGAAAAATATAAGTCCACATTCACTGCGACATTGCTTTGCAACACACTTGTTAGAGCAAGGCATTGACCTACGCTCTCTGCAAATATTATTAGGCTGAATAACTAATCGGGGACATCCATATCTTTTACTTTATAAAATAACTATTTGCAAATACTTTGACTTGATATAGGTATGACGCTGCCACCTATCTCATTTAGGACAATACATGCACGTATGTTTTTATACAATTCGACAGGAGTGACACACAACAAAACAGGCGCTTTTCGATAATTGAGCAACCTCAAGGATTAATGCTTTAAGTTGCATGGGTAAACGCCCCAGCTTTATGCCGCGCCATTGCTTAACAAATGCGTTATTAGCTGCATCGCACCGTCTTCACAAATCTCGGTCTTGGGGTAATCTAACCCATTTAATTGCGTAATAATGTGCGTTAAGGCTTGCCCCTTTAAGGCGCTTTCATGGATCTCTAAGAATGGTACTCTGCTAGCTAAAAAGCTATTTAAGTAAGGTGTTTCAGGCCAATCTTGACGCGCTAAACTTAACACCCTAATTTTTTTATTTTGCGCAATCGCAGCGATTTCACAATAGGTACCATAACCGGGTTTGGTGATGATTAAATCGCAGCTACCTACAAGCTGTAAAAAAGAGAATTTAAGTTCATTAATCTGACTCATATCATCACGTAATACTTTTCCAGGCTGGTTTAACAACCAATGTAAGCCGGGAATAGTTGGCCAATGCTTAATATCCAAATCGAAGGGTAAACCACCTAATGCCACTAAGGCGACCCTATTTGTTCCCTTTGGCAAATAACGGATGAGATCCTCTATATGATCCGTAGGCTGGTTATTGATACTGGCTATATCTATCTCTTTAACACCAGTAAACGGGACTGAAGGCTGTGGTTTATAGGTGTATTCTACTTTTCGATAGACAGCCAACATTTTCCTATAAAGCGTCTCAGTATGTGCATATTTTTTATCTAAACAGTAACGTTCATAAATTTGCGCCCAGTTAAATGGTGCAACCGATGCCGTTCTGATATTTAATTGCTGCGCGGCATCGAGCGTGATCGGTGAGATATTGCTAATCACCCAATCCGGTTTAAACGCCTGTAACACGTTCATCTCTTCGCTCACATATTGCGCCCAGTTTTCTAAGAGTTGTTGATAAGCGTCACGACTATTGGGCACATCGACTACGTTAGCTGAGTGCATTATCATGCCAAAATCATGACCTAATTTGACATGTGTAAAAGCCCCAGATAGACGTGACGCTAGGTAACTTTTTGGCAGTAGTGTCACTATTGTGATCTTAATTTCAGGATGAAATTGCATTAGCCGGGCAATGATCGATGTCGAAATGGCACCGTGACCAAAACCATGTGCGGTAATAGAAAAACAGAGATGCATTGCTTAAAATCTCGGATAAAGGTGAAAGCGTTACAATTAAAAATCTTAGCCCATAGCGCTATTTTAACGACTTAATGAACTTCTCTGCCAATTGCGCAAGTGCATCACTGCTGATCACTTCAACATTATCAGCATCAACAATAATACCTGCTTTAATCAAGGCAGTACGTGGGTAACCTCTTCCACCTAAGCACATTGTTACGGCTTCATGTGTGGCACTCAGGTATTCATTTTTAATATCTTGCACATTAAGCTGGTAAACGGGAATCTTGTTTTCGCAGCAGTAAGCCGCAAAATCGGCGATATTTTTACTTTGATCAACACAGTCAGAACACCAACTGGCGACAATATTGATAATAAATGTATCCTTTGAATCTAACAGTGCAGTGGCTTGTTGTGCTGTAATATTTTTAAGCATAATAAGTCTCATATATTAATTGATGAAATGACAAATATTACCGACTAAAGATAGCGATTGATAGTAGATTTCGCACCCTACTGCCCAGCGCGTAAAATTGTTTTATTAAAATTCAACTCACGATGCCAATGAGCTGCTATACTCTCGCCCTTAATTTTATAATAGTGTATTTGATGGTGGTTTAAATGAGTGTTGATGCGATCGGTTTATCTTCAGAATTATTAAAAGCAGTAAAAGCATGTGGTTATAAAAACCTTACGCCTATTCAACAACAAGCAATCCCTTTAATTCGTAATGGCCATGATTTACTCGCTAGTGCGCAGACTGGCACCGGCAAAACGGCTGCGTTTACTTTGCCGCTTTTAGATCTCTTAGCTAAAAGCAAAAGCGATAAAGTAGCCAATAACACCACCATTCGAGCACTCGTTTTAACACCAACCCGTGAACTTGCTGCGCAAGTGGCCGAAAATGTACAAGAATATAGTCAGTTTTTACCACTGAGTTCAGGGGCAATCACCGGGGGTACAAATATCGCACCACAGGTCAAAATGTTGAAATCTGGTGTGGATCTACTCGTCGCCACACCGGGGCGATTACTTGAACATGTAAACGAAAGAAATGTCGATCTTTCGCATGTGAAATACCTTGTTTTAGATGAAGCGGATCGCATGCTGGATATGGGATTTTTGCAGGATATTGAAAAGCTGATGTTGGTGATTAAACAGAAACACCAAACATTAATGTTCTCTGCGACTTTTTCAAACAAAGTCAAAACACTCGCGAAAAAACTGTTAACAACGCCAAAAACATTAGAGGTTTCACCACAAAATTCAACTTCAGGTAAAGTTAAACAACAAGTTTACTGGGTTTCAGAATCTCGTAAACGGGAGCTACTATCAGAATTAATTGGCGTGAAAAACTGGCGTCAGGTATTGGTTTTTGCCAGGCACCAAAGAGAGCGCCAATCTTTTAGCTAAAGAGTTACAACTCGATGGCATTAAAACCGCACTCTGTCATGGCGATAAAACACAGGGCGCACGTAATAAAGCGATCGAAAAATTTACTGAAGGGAGCGTTCGGGTGCTTGTTGCTACCGATGTTGCCGCCCGTGGATTGGACATTCCCGACCTACCCTATGTAGTTAATTTCCATCTTCCCTTTTTAGCTGAAGATTATGTGCACCGTATTGGTCGTGCCGGGTCGAGCCGGTAAAAATGGTATGGCGGTGTCTCTGGTGAGCCCTAAAGATGAGCAGTTCTTAGATAATATTGAAACACTTATCGGGCGTCGTTTTGAACGTATTATTTATCCCGGTTATGAAATGAGTCTCTCTGCCGGCGATACTGATAATGCAACGGGTGACGTGCTCAAAAAAAGCCGCTACAAAGCAACACAAGAACGTAACCAAATGCTAGCCAGAAAAAAAGCAGAAAACACCCCGGCGGCGATCCGTCGAGCAAAAGCTAAAAAACGTAAACCACGTTAAGCGTAATAGCCACTCCTTCAAATAGAGGGGCTATTGAGGCGAAGCAAGCCATGCCCCATAGGAATTGCGATAACTATTGATTCCAAGGATTACTTGGGTCATAGGGTGGCTCGGATGAGTCATTACTCTTTTGACGTTTTGCAACGGGCTTTCTCGTTGTGTTGCCACGTTTTTCATTCTGTTTTTCTTTAAACGCCGAAGCGGCTTTCGCCTGAGAAAGTTCAATGGACTCAACCGTTAATTGCATCGGTTTACGTGGTACAATACCGTTTTTAAAACCGCGTTCTCGTGGTGCTAAATCATACTGATCAGGTGTCGGTCGAGGCATGCGCGTATAGCGATATAGATAAAAATCTTCTAACTTTTCTCTCGCCCATTGGGTATTACGAAGAAACTTTAAACTCCCTTTGATATTTGGATTTACTTTAAAGCAGTTAAAGCGCAGTGCCGTTGCTAAAATCTCCCAACCATAAAATTCGACCAATTGGGTTAATAACGTCTCTAATTTTAAACCATGCAATGGGTTGTTCTGTTGTTCTTCTATTTCGCTCATTTTATTCCTAAAGGATTATGTAAATATTTTTGCTATGTTAACTCGCATCATGCTTGCCAATTGCGTTTCATTTTGGCCACCGTGGATTGTGGCACTTGATGTATATTATCAAATTGCATTGTACAAACCAGTATAGTTAGCTCTGCTTTGTACTCAAGTGCTAATTTTCTATAATGATCCATTTCCCACTGTTTGACGAAGGTGTTGGCGACAACCACATCCTTATTATGCTGTAAATAATAACGACATTGCGCAAGGCACCAGTTATGTGCCTCTGGTAATTTACGCGCGTCAAATTGATATTGCCCCTGTGCATTTATAAAATACATGTCTGTTTCAAGGTGCACTGCGGGCAATGTTTTTGCCAGTGTGGATTTGCCACTCCCTGGTAATCCACGAATTAGGGTTAATTTAAGCGACACAATAGGCGCATCATGCCCAACTACTTGGACAAAGTGTCGCACTTAACAGTGCTAGAGCGCCATACAAATCAGTCACATTTAATGCAACGTCTGCTTTTTCTTGAACAATAGGTTTGGCATGAATCGCAATACCGACGGCGGCGGATTCCATCATCAGCAAATCATTAGCACCATCACCAATAGCAACGGTTTGTGACATTGGTATATCATATTGTTTTGCCAATTCGGCCAATGTTCTTGCTTTTACCTGTGCATTGACTATTTCACCTAACACATTCCCCGTTAACTGTTCGCCGCTAACTTCTAATGTATTCGCAACAGTATGATCAAAGCCAAGGTCTTGTTTTAATCGATCCGCAAAATAGTTAAAACCACCCGATGCGATGGCAATTTTCCAGCCCGCTTTTTTTACGCCAGCTATTAACACTTCTAATCCGGGCATTAACGGCATGCTATCTGCTACCTCTTTTAAAATCGTAATCGGCGCATCTTTTAATTTGCTGACACGCGTGCGCAGACTCTCATTGAAATCGAGTTTGCCCTGCATTGCTTGTGCGGTCACCGCGGCCACTTCATCGCCAACCCCATACAAACGCGCTATCTCATCAATACACTCAATTTGAATTGTTGTTGAGTCCATATCCATCAATATAAGACCCGGTTTTTGCCAATCAGGAAATGAATCCATCAATGCAAAATCTAAGTGATGGGGCTTTACAAATACATCAAGCGCTGCTTTTAATGTTTGTGGGATATTATTTAGCGTGAGGCGCAATAAAGTTACTTTTTCAATAAGTGCAGGCGCATGTATGGCGATACCATCCACCCCTTGCGCGGCAAGCAGCATTAATAACGCGTCTAATTGTTGGCAAGTAAACGCCTCCCCCATTACAATCAGGGAAGCCTTTGCTGCCATAGGAGAATTTAATTGTTGGCTATATTGTCCATTTTCATAATAAAGGCAATCTAAGCCAGTCACTTTTTGCTTTAGTTCGCCCTTCAATTTAAGCAAAGATTGACAATTTGATTGAACTACGAGTTTTTTTATTGGATTCACTGTAACATACCTGTTTTAAAGCGATTTAATACACAGTAGCGTACTACTAGCGATTAAAAAATTGATTATAATAATATGTCTGACACGATAACTATTGCGATTCATCATTGCAAGTATAACAACTTGTTGTAAGGAACTTTAAATGCATAAAAAATGGTTTTATTTATGGCGCTTTATACAAATAACAACTTTATTAGCAGTTTGTATGATTATCGGCTATCAGTACTATATATTACAAATGACCTCTAATGATATTAAATCTCAGCAAAGCGAAAAATTTTCATATTCATTAACGAACTTAGCAGCAGCACAAGCAACACGTTATCTTGCCAATAATAAAACAGAGGAATTGCAGTTACTTATTGAAGAGCTAAGTAATGATCCAACGGTTAGAGATATCACTATTTATGATCATTTAGGTCAAATAGTCAGCCAATCTAAACAAGCATTACCGCTATCAACTTTATTAGATTTTGATAGAAAAGGTGTCAAAGAAGCAGAGGAAAAATCTCCCTATATTGCAGAGTTATACAAAAAAAATGAAAAAATAGGTTATATACGTATCACATTAGAGCAACAAAAAATTCTCAGTGTCATTAATCATTATCAAGAAACGGGTCGTTCCATTTTAATTCAATTATTAATCTGCTCATTTATTGTCGGTGGGATTTTAATGGCGCTATTTTTTAAAAAACTTGAAGCAGGCCATAACCTATTTATTAAAGAATTTAATGAAACAAAAAACAAAATGAAATTTTCTAAATAGAGAAAGCATCTTAAATTAACGAGCGAATATAATAAAAAACCTTAACATAATGTTAAGGTTTTTTTTATTACAACACTAATGTTACTAATTATTAAGGTAAATTTTAAGCGTAATTTTGATTTACAAAATCCCAATTTACCAATGCCCAGAAACCATTTAAATAGTTAGGACGTACATTACGGTAATCAATATAGTAAGCATGCTCCCATAGATCGACCGTCAATAATGGTGTAACACCTTCGTCAGTTAATGGTGTTGCCGCATTAGAAGTATTAACAATCTCCAATGTACCATCCGCTTTTTTAACCAACCATGTCCAAGATGAAGCAAAGTTGTTTACTGCTTTATCATTCCATGCTGCTTGAAATTCAGCAAATGAGCCAAAGCTTTGTTCAATAGCCTGTGCAATTGGGCCTGTCGGCTCACCACCAGCATTCGCTGCTAGGCAGTTCCAGTAAAAAGTATGATTCCAGACTTGTGCTGCATTATTAAAAAGCGGGCCAGTACTTGTTTGAATAATTTCTTCTAAAGATTTATTTGCTAAGTCAGTACCTTCGATTAGGCCATTTAACTTTTGTACGTAAGTTGCGTGATGCTTACCGTGGTGAAAATCAAGCGTTTCTGCAGAAATGTGTGGTTCTAGTGCATCTTTCGCGTAAGGTAAAGCTGGTAATTCAAAAGCCATATTATTCGTCTCCATATTAAAATATTTGCAAAATAAGTCGTTTTATAAATGCAGACACAGGGATCGTGTTAGCGAACTTCATTTATTATTAGATTCTCTGCAAGAAAATGATCTATGTCAATGTTATTTGTGATAATATTTTATCATATTGTTAACCCTCATTTTTAATGACGTTTTATTAACACTTGAATTTGAGTAGAATAAATAAAATTTTTTTGGAGTATAAAATGGAAACGTTAGATAAAATTAAAAATCAAATTAGTGAAAATGCAATCCTATTATATATGAAAGGTTCTCCTAAATTACCTAGCTGTGGTTTTTCTTCACAGGCATCACAAGCTCTTATGCAATGTGGTCACCCTTTCGCCTATGTTGATATACTACAAAACCCAGATATTCGCGCAGAGCTACCTAAATATGCTAATTGGCCTACCTTCCCACAATTATGGGTTGACGGTGAACTCATTGGCGGTTGTGATATTATTTTAGAAATGTTCCAACAGGGTGAATTACAACCCATTATTGAACAGGCAGCTAAAAAGAATAGAGAAGCCTAGCATCATTTTTTATACCAATTTGCATAATATTATAGTCATAGCTTGTTGATGAACAATGGTAGAACAAGGCAAGGCATTCATGGCTAGATAATTATTGGATTTGGTATCAATCAGTTGTTAACTTTACATCTTGAAGTTGCATGAATATATCCCCATGTTACCTCAAGATGGTTTTTAGATCGAAAACCAGTCCTG
>NZ_JBEWXI010000014.1:0-154287 GCF_040566515.1 Psychromonas sp. MME2
GACAACTTCTTTACAGTGAAAACGAGTAAGACGGGACACGAGAAATCCTGTTTGAATATGGGGGGACCATCCTCCAAGGCTAAATACTCCTAATTGACCGATAGTGAACCAGTACCGTGAGGGAAAGGCGAAAAGAACCCCTGTGAGGGGAGTGAAATAGAACCTGAAACCGTGTACGTACAAGCAGTAGGAGCCAACTTGAGTTTGGTGACTGCGTACCTTTTGTATAATGGGTCAACGACTTAATTTCAGTAGCAAGGTTAACCGTATGGGGAGCCGTAGGGAGACCGAGTGTTAACTGGGCGAATAGTTCTAGGGATTAGACTCGAAACTTGGTAATCTAGCCATGAGCAGGTTGAAGGTTGAGTAACATCAACTGGAGGACCGAACCCACTAATGTTGAAAAATTAGGGGATCACCTGTGGCTGCAGGGGGTGAAAGGCCAATCAAACCAGGGATAGCTGGTTCTCCTGGAAAGCTATTTAGGTAGCGCCTCGTGTATCACTGTTGGGGTCAGGCCCTGTTTAGCAGGATCATATACCAACTTACAACCCCATGCAAACTCCGAATACCAACAAGTGCAATCACGGGAGACACACGGCGGGTGCTAACGTCCGTCGTGGAAAGGGGAAACAACCCCAGACCGCCAGCTAAGGTCCCAAAGTATATGTTAAGTGGGAAACGATGTGGGAAGGCCGGACGACTAGAAGTCGCTAGAGAAGCAGCCGTCTTAAGAAAGCGTAATAGCTCACTAGTCGAGTCGGCCTGCGCGGAAGATTTAACGGGGCTAAACATATCACCGAAGCTGCGGATGCTTATTTATAGGCATGGTAGAGGAGCGTTCTGTAAGCCGTCGAAGGGGAAGACTGTAAGGCATCCTGGAGGTATCAGAAGTGCGAATGTTGACATGAGTAACGATAAGGGGGGTGAAAAACCTCCCGCCGGAAGACCAAGGGTTCCTGTCCAACGTTAATCGGGGCAGGGTGGAGTCGACCCCTAAGGCGAGGCCGAAAGGCGTAGTCGATGGGAAACAGTAACTCCCGTACCCCTATATTTTGCGATGGGAGGACGGAGAAGGCTAGGTGGGCCTGGCGATGGTTGTCCAGGTTTAAGTATGTAGGTGGAAGACTTAGGTAAATCCGGGTTTTCTTAACACTGAGATACGATGTCGAGTCACTAAGGTGATGAAGTCATTGATGCCATGCTTCCAGGAAAAGTATCTAAGCTTCAGAAATATAATAGTACCCCAAACCGACACAGGTGGTCAGGTAGAGATTGCCAAGGCGCTTGAGAGAACTGGGGTGAAGGAACTAGGCAAAATAGTACATAACTCAGAAGGTACGCCGCTGACGGTGAAGTCCCTGATGAGGATATTGGCGGCCGAAGATCTACAATGGCTGCAACTGTTTATTAAAAACACAGCACTGTGCTAAATCGCAAGATGACGTATACGGTGTGACACCTGCCGGTGCCGGAAGGTTAATTGATGGGTTTATAGGTAGAAGCTCTTGATCGAAGCCCGGTAAAACCGGCGCCATAACTATAACGGTCCTAAGGTAGCGAAATTCCTTGTCGGTAAGTTCCGACCTGCACGAATGGCGTAATGATGGCCATGCTGTCTCCACCCGAGACTCAGTGAAGTTGAAATCGCTGTGAAGATGTAGTGTACCCGCGGCTAGACGGAAAACTACAGTGAACCTTTACTACAGCTTAGCAGTGAACTTAGAGCCTACATGTGTAGGATAGGTGGGAGGCTATGAAGCGTTGTCGCCAGATGACGTGGAGCCGACCTTGAAATACCACCCTTGTATGTTTTGAGTTCTAACCATGGCCCCTGAATCGGGGTTTGGGACATTGTTTGGTGGGTAGTTTGACTGGGGCGGTCTCCTCCCAAAGAGTAACGGAGGAGTACGAAGGTTGGCTAATCACGGTCGGACATCGTGAGGTTAGTACAATGGTATAAGCCAGCTTAACTGCGAGACAGACACGTCGAGCAGGTAAAAGTAGGTCATAGTGATCCGGTGGTTCTGAATGGAAGGGCCATCGCTCAACGGATAAAAGGTACTCCGGGGATAACAGGCTGATACCGCCCAAGAGTTCATATCGACGGCGGTGTTTGGCACCTCGATGTCGGCTCATCACATCCTGGGGCTGAAGTCGGTCCCAAGGGTATGGCTGTTCGCCATTTAAAGTGGTACGCGAGCTGGGTTTAGAACGTCGTGAGACAGTTCGGTCCCTATCTGCCGTGGGCGTTTGAGAATTGAGAGGAGCTGCTCCTAGTACGAGAGGACCGGAGTGGACGAACCGCTGGTGTTTGGGTTGTCATGCCAATGGCATTGCCCAGTAGCTACGTTCGGAATCGATAACCGCTGAAAGCATCTAAGCGGGAAGCGAGCCTCAAGATGAGTTCTCACTGGGACTTTAAGTCCCCTGAAGGGCCGTTGGAGACTACAACGTTGATAGGCAAGGTGTGTAAGTGCGGTAACGTATTGAGCTAACTTGTACTAATTACCCGTGAGGCTTAACCATACAACACCTAAGACGTGTTGATGTAACCAAGAAAAAGTACGTTTGCGACAATATATTTTACAACTTGCAAGATTAAAGAATAATAGACAGCTTTTCTAATTAACTTTTTAGCTTGGCGAACATAGCGCTGTGGTCCCACCTGATCCCATTCCGAACTCAGAAGTGAAACGCAGCTGCGCCGATGGTAGTGTGGGGTCTCCCCATGTGAGAGTAGGTCATCGCCAAGCGCCTAATAAACGAAAAATCCCTGTTGACGATGTCAGCAGGGATTTTTTCGTTTAAGCACTTGATGATGACCACTTGAACACGGGGAAGCTGGGTAGCCTGCCGACGGCAGTATCAAATCATGTGATATTAGGGCGAGTATCGCGATAGCGATAGCGATGTGTCACGAGCTTCGGTGCTCTGCGACGTCTTTCCATCGCCAAGCGCCAAATAAAACAAACCCAGTAGGTCTTTTCTTACTGTTTTTTATTCTGGTTAAGCGCATATCACATTATGGCTATCTAACAGCTCAAATTCCTGAGCTGTTAATCTAAAGATGGTTTATTTTCTTTTAAACAATACGCGATCAATCCACCTAACAAATTCAGTATAAAGCTATGATAGCTGCGGTGTCTGGAGTGTTCAATGCAAGAAATATTTTTAAGCTGATGTATTAACTGTTTCTATTATAAAGCGCTTTTTAAGTAGGGCTCTGTCCCACAGAGAAATAAACTTGTTCTTCATGTTTTTGCGTATTGTTGTAACCAATAAACAGAAGTTGATTAGATATTATACAAACAAACGATAATTAAATATTATTGGAAAAAAACGCTTGCCAATGTGATCTGAATCCCTATAATGCGCATCCACAGACACGGGGCGTAACGCAAGTTAGCAACCAGTTTGAGAATAAAACAAACGCATTTATCGCTTCGTAAGAAACGTAAAATAAGACGTTGACATTGTTCGAAAGGGGCGTAATATACGCACCTCGCCGCAAGGCGCGCTCTTTAACAATTTAATCAAACAATCTGTGTGGGCACTTATTGTTGATGTGATTTCAAATAATCAAAAAGTAACGCTTCTGCTTGCAGAAGTTACACCTAACTTGTTTAGGTAACATCAATAGAAGTGACACACGAATTAATTCATTTACATTGAAAGATTTATCTTTCAATGATTAACAGGCCAAATATTTATATTTGGTGGTTAATTCAGAATAACAAAAAGAACGTAAGTTCTTTAGTTTTAGTCAGTAATATTGAGTCGTATCGAAAGATACAAATTAAACTTTAAATTGAAGAGTTTGATCATGGCTCAGATTGAACGCTGGCGGCAGGCTTAACACATGCAAGTCGAACGGTAACAGAGAATAGCTTGCTATTTTGCTGACGAGTGGCGGACGGGTGAGTAATGCTTGGGAATTTACCTTGTTGTGGGGGACAACAGTTGGAAACGACTGCTAATACCGCATAATGTCTTTTGACCAAAGGTGGCCTCTATTTATAAGCTATCGCGACAAGATGAGCCCAAGTGGGATTAGCTAGTTGGTAGGGTAAAGGCCTACCAAGGCGACGATCCCTAGCTGGTCTTAGAGGATGACCAGCCACACTGGAACTGAGACACGGTCCAGACTCCTACGGGAGGCAGCAGTGGGGAATATTGCACAATGGGGGAAACCCTGATGCAGCCATGCCGCGTGTGTGAAGAAGGCTTTCGGGTTGTAAAGCACTTTCAGCGAGGAGGAAAGGGTGCAGGTTAATACCCTGTATCTGTGACGTTACTCGCAGAAGAAGCACCTAACTCCGTGCCAGCAGCCGCGGTAATACGGAGGGTGCGAGCGTTAATCGGAATTACTGGGCGTAAAGCGCGCGTAGGTGGTTAATTAAGTCAGATGTGAAAGCCCAGGGCTCAACCTTGGAACTGCATTTGAAACTGGTTAACTAGAGTTTTGTAGAGGGTGGTAGAATTTCAGGTGTAGCGGTGAAATGCGTAGAGATCTGAAGGAATACCAGTGGCGAAGGCGGCCACCTGGACAGAGACTGACACTGAGGCGCGAAGGCGTGGGGAGCAAACGGGATTAGATACCCCGGTAGTCCACGCAGTAAACGATGTCTATTAGAAGTTTGTGGCTATATGCCGTGGGTTTCAAAGCTAACGCATTAAATAGACCGCCTGGGGAGTACGGCCGCAAGGTTAAAACTCAAATGAATTGACGGGGGCCCGCACAAGCGGTGGAGCATGTGGTTTAATTCGATGCAACGCGAAGAACCTTACCATCCCTTGACATCCAGAGAATCACCAAGAGATTGATGAGTGCCTTCGGGAGCTCTGAGACAGGTGCTGCATGGCTGTCGTCAGCTCGTGTTGTGAAATGTTGGGTTAAGTCCCGCAACGAGCGCAACCCCTATCCTTATTTGCCAGCGGGTCATGCCGGGAACTCTAGGGAGACTGCCGGTGATAAACCGGAGGAAGGTGGGGACGACGTCAAGTCATCATGGCCCTTACGGGATGGGCTACACACGTGCTACAATGGCAAATACAAAGGGTTGCTAACCTGCGAGGGTATGCGAATCTCATAAAGTTTGTCGTAGTCCGAATCGGAGTCTGCAACTCGACTCCGTGAAGTTGGAATCGCTAGTAATCGTGGATCAGAATGCCACGGTGAATACGTTCCCGGGCCTTGTACACACCGCCCGTCACACCATGGGAGTGGGCTGCACCAGAAGTCATTAGCTTAACCTTCGGGATGGCGATGACCACGGTGTGGTTCATGACTGGGGTGAAGTCGTAACAAGGTAGCCCTAGGGGAACCTGGGGCTGGATCACCTCCTTACGTAAAGAAATTCACAATAATGAGTGCTCACACAGATTGTTTGATTAGACTGAAGAAGTGCAGAAGTTCTATGTCCCCATCGTCTAGAGGCCTAGGACACCGCCCTTTCACGGCGGTAACAGGGGTTCAAATCCCCTTGGGGATACCACTGCGATAAAAAAGGATACTTAATCTTTTTTTACTGTTCTTTGTGAAACCAAAAGAATCACTTTATAAATGTTCTCTTTAGAATGCTTATAAAGTGTCTTTCTTTGAAATATAAGTAACACTGCTCTTTAACAATTAGGAAAGCTGATAAAGTTCTGTTTGAACGTATCGATATAGATATCAATATGTTTAAACGAAACGAAATTGTTCTCAATGATTAGAATTTATTCTAGTTATTGTAATCAAGCAAAAATAAAAAGTTCATTTTTCACGTAGTGAAATGTGAACAGTACGTATCTACTCAATCTTATGATTGATAGGTGCACGAAAAACGAATGTTGTTTTTTGTATTGTAAAATATGAGAAATCGCAAGCGTCTTGGAAACGACATACAAAACAAAAATCAGTATTAAGTAGTGATGCCAAATGGTGTTGCCCACTCAGACATTGACAAAAAGACGTCAATCTCTTGTTGGGAACAATACCTAAAACGCGTCACTGCGTGACACTTTTTAGGTGTTGTATGGTTAAGTGAATAAGCGTGCACGGTGGATGCCTAGGCAATTAGAGGCGATGAAGGACGTGGTAATCTGCGATAAGTCCAGGGGAGTTGATAACAAGCGTTATATCCTGGAATTTCCGAATGGGGCAACCCGGCACTTAGTGTCATCGTTAAGTGAATACATAGCTTAACGAAGCGAACGAGGGGAACTGAAACATCTAAGTACCCTTAGGAAAAGAAATCAACCGAGATTCCGAAAGTAGCGGCGAGCGAAATTGGAACAGCCCTTAAGCTGTTTAGAAGTTAGTAGAATGGTCTGGAAAGTCCGACGATACAGGGTGATAGTCCCGTATATGACAACTTCTTTACAGTGAAAACGAGTAAGACGGGACACGAGAAATCCTGTTTGAATATGGGGGGACCATCCTCCAAGGCTAAATACTCCTAATTGACCGATAGTGAACCAGTACCGTGAGGGAAAGGCGAAAAGAACCCCTGTGAGGGGAGTGAAATAGAACCTGAAACCGTGTACGTACAAGCAGTAGGAGCCGACTTAGTTCGGTGACTGCGTACCTTTTGTATAATGGGTCAACGACTTAATTTCAGTAGCAAGGTTAACCGTATAGGGGAGCCGTAGGGAAACCGAGTCTTAACTGGGCGAATAGTTGCTGGGATTAGACCCGAAACTTGGTGATTTAGCCATGAGCAGGTTGAAGGTTGAGTAACATCAACTGGAGGACCGAACCCACTAATGTTGAAAAATTAGGGGATGACTTGTGGCTGGGGGTGAAAGGCCAATCAAACCAAGAGATAGCTGGTTCTCCTCGAAAGCTATTTAGGTAGCGCCTCGTGTATCACTGTTGGGGGTAGAGCACTGTTTGGGCTAGGGGGTCATCCCGACTTACCAACCCCATGCAAACTCCGAATACCAACAAGTGCAATCACGGGAGACACACGGCGGGTGCTAACGTCCGTCGTGGAAAGGGAAACAACCCAGACCGCCAGCTAAGGTCCCAAAGTATATGTTAAGTGGGAAACGATGTGGGAAGGCTTAGACAGCTAGGAAGTTGGCTTAGAAGCAGCCATCTTTTAAAGAAAGCGTAATAGCTCACTAGTCGAGTCGGCCTGCGCGGAAGATTTAACGGGGCTAAACATATCACCGAAGCTGCGGATGCTTATTTATAGGCATGGTAGAGGAGCGTTCTGTAAGCCGTCGAAGGGAAAGCTGTAAGGCATCCTGGAGGTATCAGAAGTGCGAATGTTGACATGAGTAACGATAAGGGGGGTGAAAAACCTCCCCGCCGGAAGACCAAGGGTTCCTGTCCAACGTTAATCGGGGCAGGGTGAGTCGACCCCTAAGGCGAGGCCGAAAGGCGTAGTCGATGGGAAACGGGTTAATATTCCCGTACCCTTATATTTTGCGATGGGAGGACGGAGAAGGCTAGGTGGGCCTGGCGATGGTTGTCCAGGTTCAAGTATGTAGGTGGAAGACTTAGGTAAATCCGGGTTTTCTTAACACTGAGATACGATGTCGAGTCACTAAGGTGATGAAGTCATTGATGCCATGCTTCCAGGAAAAGTCTCTAAGCTTCAGAAATATAAGGATCGTACCCCAAACCGACACAGGTGGTCAGGTAGAGAATACCAAGGCGCTTGAGAGAACTCGGGTGAAGGAACTAGGCAAAATGGTACCGTAACTTCGGGAGAAGGTACGCCGCTGACGGTGAAGTCCCTTGCGGATGGAGCTATTGGCGGCCGAAGATACCAGATGGCTGCAACTGTTTATTAAAAACACAGCACTGTGCTAAATCGCAAGATGACGTATACGGTGTGACGCCTGCCCGGTGCCGGAAGGTTAATTGATGGGGTTAGACTTAGGTCGAAGCTCTTGATCGAAGCCCCGGTAAACGGCGGCCGTAACTATAACGGTCCTAAGGTAGCGAAATTCCTTGTCGGGTAAGTTCCGACCTGCACGAATGGCGTAATGATGGCCATGCTGTCTCCACCCGAGACTCAGTGAAGTTGAAATCGCTGTGAAGATGCAGTGTACCCGCGGCTAGACGGAAAGACCCCGTGAACCTTTACTACAGCTTAGCAGTGAACTTAGAGCCTACATGTGTAGGATAGGTGGGAGGCTATGAAGCGTTGTCGCCAGATGACGTGGAGCCAACCTTGAAATACCACCCTTGTATGTTTTGAGTTCTAACCATGGCCCCTGAATCGGGGTTTGGGACATTGTTTGGTGGGTAGTTTGACTGGGGCGGTCTCCTCCCAAAGAGTAACGGAGGAGTACGAAGGTTGGCTAATCACGGTCGGACATCGTGAGGTTAGTACAATGGTATAAGCCAGCTTAACTGCGAGACAGACACGTCGAGCAGGTACGAAAGTAGGTCATAGTGATCCGGTGGTTCTGAATGGAAGGGCCATCGCTCAACGGATAAAAGGTACTCCGGGGATAACAGGCTGATACCGCCCAAGAGTTCATATCGACGGCGGTGTTTGGCACCTCGATGTCGGCTCATCACATCCTGGGGCTGAAGTCGGTCCCAAGGGTATGGCTGTTCGCCATTTAAAGTGGTACGCGAGCTGGGTTTAGAACGTCGTGAGACAGTTCGGTCCCTATCTGCCGTGGGCGTTTGAGAATTGAGAGGAGCTGCTCCTAGTACGAGAGGACCGGAGTGGACGAACCGCTGGTGTTTGGGTTGTCATGCCAATGGCATTGCCCAGTAGCTACGTTCGGAATCGATAACCGCTGAAAGCATCTAAGCGGGAAGCGAGCCTCAAGATGAGTTCTCACTGGGACTTTAAGTCCCCTGAAGGGCCGTTGGAGACTACAACGTTGATAGGCAAGGTGTGTAAGTGCGGTAACGTATTGAGCTAACTTGTACTAATTACCCGTGAGGCTTAACCATACAACACCTAAGACGTGTTGATGTAACCAAGAAAAAGTACGTTTGCGACAATATATTTTACAACTTGCAAGATTAAAGAATAATAGACAGCTTTTCTAATTAACTTTTTAGCTTGGCGAACATAGCGCTGTGGTCCCACCTGATCCCATTCCGAACTCAGAAGTGAAACGCAGCTGCGCCGATGGTAGTGTGGGGTCTCCCCATGTGAGAGTAGGTCATCGCCAAGCGCCTAATAAACGAAAAATCCCTGTTGACGATGTCAGCAGGGATTTTTTTGTTTAAGCACTTGATGATGACCACTTGAACACGGGGAAGCTGGGTAGCCTGCCGACGGCAGTATCAAATCATGTGATAGTAGGGCGAGTATCGCGATAGCGATGTGTCACGAGCTTCGGTGCTCTGCGACGTCTTTCCATCGCCAAGCGCCCAATTAAACAAACCCAGTAAGATTTTTTTACATCGGCAATTTTTTACGCATTTCTCTATATTTTTTAAAATATCTACGCTCATTTAATCTGCAAATATGATCTATTTTATCGCTATGATATGATGCTTTCACTATCAATATCTCAATGAGAAAAAAATGACTATACCTCAAAATGAAAATATTCATATTCAATCAGAAACTGTTTTAATTACTCCGCTTGAGTTAAAAAAACTCTTACCTGCTTCTGATAGTATTTATCACTCTATTGCAGATTCACGCCAGATCATTGCTAATATTGTGCATAAAAAAGATCCGCGTTTTTTAGTTATTTGTGGCCCTTGTTCTATTCATGATTTAGAAGCTGCTAAAGAGTATGCTATTAAATTGCACAAATTACATGAGCAATATAAAGATACGTTATATATCGTTATGCGAGTCTATTTTGAAAAGCCCCGTACCACGGTTGGCTGGAAAGGCTTAATTAATGATCCTCATATGGATGATTCCTTTGATATTGAATACGGGTTAAAGCAAGCTCGTGAATTGTTGTTGTGGATTGCAGATTTAGGTTTACCTATCGCAACAGAAGCATTGGATCCCATTAGTCCGCAATATCTCGGTGATTTATTTAGCTGGGCTGCAATTGGTGCTCGTACTACCGAATCACAGACGCATCGTGAAATGGCGAGTGGTTTATCAATGCCCGTTGGTTTTAAGAATGGTACTGACGGCAGTTTATCAACCGCTGTCAATGCGATGCAGTCAGCTTCTTCTCCACATAGATTTATGGGGATCAATCAACAAGGCCAAAGTGCACTATTGCAAACTAGTGGTAATCAAGATGGACATGTTATATTGCGTGGTGGTGGTGGTAAACCAAATTATGATTCGGTTAATGTTTCTCTAACAGAAAAAGCCCTACATGCAGCAGGCGTTGACGATATACTCATTGTCGATTGTAGCCATGCAAACTCTAATAAAGATTATTCTTTGCAACCATTAGTTGCTAAAGATGTTTTCCATCAAGTGCTTGATGGAAATAAATCAATAATCGGTATTATGTTAGAGAGTCATCTTAATGAAGGAAGTCAATCTGCTGAACAGGATAAAGAATCCCTCAAATATGGTGTTTCTGTAACTGATGCATGTATTAATTGGCAGACAACCAGTGAGTTATTAGCTGAAGCCAATAGTTTGTTAAATGATATATTACATTCACGATAAGAAGAAATTATGCCTTTAAGTAAATTAAGAGATCAAATTGATGCTGTTGATCAGCAGTTAATCGATTTACTCGCCGAACGGTTTACGTTTGGTTGGTGAGGTCGGTGAAGTGAAAACTAAACACGGTTTACCTATATATGTTCCTGAACGCGAAGCCTCTATGCTTGCTAAACGTCGAGAAGAGGCTGAGTTAAAAGGCGTTCCTGCTAATCTGATTGAAGATATTTTGCGTCGTACTATGCGTGAATCCTATGCCAGTGAAAATGAAACCGGCTTTAAAACCGTCAATCCAGATTTAAAACGTATCGTTATTATTGGCGGGAATGGACTACTTGGCAAACGCTTTGTTGAGATGTTTAAACTGTCAGGTTATGACGTTGACATTTTAGGTCGTGCTAATTGGGATCAAGCTGAAAACATATGTAGCAATGCAGGGTTAGTTATCGTTGGTTCTCCTATCGACGTGACCGAATCTATCATATCAGAACTCTCCTATTTACCTGATGATTGTATCCTTGCCGATATTACCAGTGTTAAGGAAGGTCCATTAAATGCTATGTTAGCTGTGCATAAAGGTCCTGTTGTTGGGCTACATCCTATGTTTGGCCCTGATATTAGTAGTTTTGCGAAACAAGTCGTCGCTTATTGCGATGGTCGTGATGCAGATAAATACCAATGGCTGATTGAGCAGATGAAAATATGGGGGGCGCACCTTTATAAAGTCAAAGCAGATATTCATGACCAGTCAATGACCTTAATCCAAGCTTTAAGGCATTTCACAAGTTTTGTTTATGGTGTTCATTTGCAAGAGGTTGATGCTGATTTAAAGCAGTTGCTTGATTTAAGTTCTCCAATCTATCGCTTAGAGTTGGCTATGGTTGGCCGTTTATTTGCCCAAGAGCCGTCTTTGTATGCAGATATTATTCTTTCACAGAAAAATAATGTCGCCATGATTAAGCGTTATCATAAACATTTTTCTGAGGCGATTGAACTCCTTGAGAAGGGCGATCGTGATGCATTTATTAAGCGCTTTGCATCTGTAACTGATTGGATGGGGGATTACTCTAATCTGTTTTTGGAGGAGAGCCGATTGCTACTGCAGCAGGCTCACGATAATCGTCATTATGAAGATGATGGTCTAGAAAAATAATCTTTTATCGCTGATTTAACAAAAAGGAGCTTATCGCTCCTTTTTATTTCTACTTAGCTAGTAAAGATATTTGCTCTTTATGCTGCAAATTCTTTATTTAATTTAATTTCTGCATCTGATTCTATTTCTATTTCAGGCTCTTCAATGGCTTCTCCTGAAATTTCACCGTTACGGCACATATCTTTGCCATTATTTTTAGCGCGATCCGCTTGCGGCTTATGTAAGTGTTTATTGAGTTGCCTTTCTATTTTTTGGAATAGCTGTCCGATTGCAACATAAAGATCATCATTTTCTGCATGGGCAAAGACCTTACCATTTGGTATGCCAATTGTTGCCTCAATTTTTACGCCTTTTGGCTCTTTGGTGATAATACAGTGAGGTTTGATTAAAGGAATTTGTAATTTTTCTAATTTTTCGAAACGTTCCTCTACTTTGTTACGCATTGTGTCAGTGATAGTTATTTGTTTACTTGTAATTTCAATTCTCATAGAAGACACCTTTTTGTTATACACGTATCGTGTTCTTAATTAGATTATTCTTTTTTATCGTATTTAAAAGTGATTTAGATCACGTTTTTTTGCCCTCCTGCTATTCTTGGAATTAATTTTTGATCTACGTTTATTTTCTATAGATAAAAACAAAAACTACTTGTTGAGGTGGGGGTTATGGGGCAATATTGTCCAGATAACTCACCACTGCTTATAATCCCACTTTGCTATTCTTTTTTGTTGAACGTTTTGTTATCGTTATTTCCTCCTGTATTTTTATTTGCTTATAGTTGGTTTATTGCATGTTTAGAGCTCTTATATTTAAGTTTATACGTACTTTGATATTTTGCTATTTATCGATGAATAGTTATTTTCTATTCGCGCAAAATTGGAGCCATGCCTTGAGTATGTATGGCGATTTAAAGTACCCCGCAGATTTTTCTCATTTTCAATATGTTAATCCAAATGCGCCGAAAGGTGGCGTTTTCAAACAGGCTGCTATCGGTAGTTTTGATTCACTAAATCCTTTTATCGTGAAAGGTAACCCTGCGGCAGGTATTTCTATGATCTACGATTCGTTATTGAAGCAATCGGCAGATGAGCCCTTTAGTTGCTATGGATTAATTGCCGAAAAAGTTAAAATTGCCGATGATTTATCTTCTGTCACTTTTATGATTAATGAAGCTGCACGTTTTCAGGACGGTCAGCCTATTCGAGCAAAGGATGTTAAATTTAGCTTTGAGTTATTAATTGAGAAGGGGGCGCCTCATTTCCGTTCCTACTATTCGGGTGTTAAGGAGGTCATCGTAGATAGCCCATTACAGGTGAGCTTTTACTTCAAGGAAGTCGGTAATCGTGAATTGCCTCTGATTATTGGGCAAATTCCTATTTTGCCAGCACACTATTGGCGTGATCACGATTTTGCTAAGAGTAGTCTCACTATTCCTATTGGCTCTGGCGCCTATGAAGTGGCCAGTGTTGAACCATCTAAGCGGATAATATATCAACGTGTTGCGGATTATTGGGCACAAGATTTACCGGTAAATAAGGGAATGCATAATTTTGACCAATTGCTTTTTGATTATTACCGTGACGATAATGTGGCCTTTGAAGCATTTAAATCGGGAGCGTTTGACTATCGCTTGGAGAGCTCATCTAAGCGTTGGGCGACAGGTTATACCGGCGATAATTTTGTTTCCGGTAAAATTGTAACCACGCAAATTGCAGATAAAAATCCACAGGGCATGCAAGGTTTCTGGTTTAATTTACGCAAAGATAAATTTAAAGATATCAATGTGCGTAATGCGATTAGTCTTTTATTTGATTTTGAGTGGGCTAATAAAACCCTTTTTTATGGGGCTTATACACGTATTAATAGTTTTTATTCTGGATCTGAATTAGCGACAGAAAAAGAGATTTCTGCCGCGGAATATGAGATTTTATCTCCCTATAAATCCGCATTGCCTGATTCTATTTTTGGGCCTCTACAACACCCTAAAACTGATGCCGATGGCAATATACGGGAACAAATGCGTCAAGCAGTAAAGCTACTTGAAAAGGCAGGTTATCAATTAAAAGATAGCAAAATGCAGGATAAGAATGGTAAGCAGCTAAGCTTTGAATTTTTACTGTATAGTCAGGATTTTGAGCGGGTGGTACATCCGTTTCGCCGTAACCTGCAAAGAGTTGGTATCAACACATCGATTCGTTTAGTTGATATCTCACAATTTATTAACCGTTTGAATAATTTCGATTTTGATATGGTTTCCCTGCGCAAGGGGCAGTCTATCTCCCCTGGTAATGAGCAAGTCGGGTATTGGGGATGTGCGAGTCAGATGCAGGTCGGAACTTCAAATTGGGCAGGTGTCTGTTTACCTGTTATCGATCAACTAGTTTCGCAATTAATTATGTCCGATACGCGTGAAGAGCTGGTGCATAGAACCAAGGCGCTAGACCGAGTATTGCTGAGTCAGCATATGGTTATTCCGCAGTGGTACCTTCCAGCTTACCGCATCGCCTATTGGGATAAATTTTCTCGTCCGCCAATAGCGCCTATTTATGATCTTGGTTTATCAACGTGGTGGCTGCGTACACCCTCTGAAAAGGCTCAGGAGCAAATCCAGTGAAACAATACATTCTGCGGCGTTTACTGCTTATTATTCCCACCTTATTGGGGATTATGACGATTAACTTTTTTATTGTGCAAATAGCCCCAGGAGGGCCCGTAGAGCAAGCGATTGCCCACTATCAAGGTATTGACTCAAATAATAGTTCGCGGCTTGCTAGTGGCACTAATAGTGAGATAAAAGAGAACTCAACGACGGTTAAATATCGTGGAGCACAGGGGGTTGATCCTGAGTATATTGCGGCATTAGAGAAGCTATATGGTTTTGATAAACCCTTGCTAGAACGATATTTCTCTATGCTATGGCGATATGCGCAGTTTGATTTTGGTGATAGTTTTTACCGTGATATGAAAGTGACGGACTTAATTGTCGAAAAAATGCCTGTTTCTATTTCTTTAGGGCTCTGGACAACACTACTCGCCTATTTGATATCTATTCCATTAGGCATCAAGAAAGCAACGTCACATGGGAGTCGCTTTGATATTTGGAGTAGTACCGTCGTCACTGTTGCCTATGCCATCCCCGCATTTATTATCGCAATTATGCTCATCGTGTTATTCGCAGGTGGCTCTTATTATGATTGGTTTCCATTGCGTGGATTAACCTCGGATAATTTTGCCCAGCTGGGATTCTTTGCAAAAATAAAGGATTACTTTTGGCATTTAACCTTACCTATTCTTGCATCAGTATTAGCAAGTTTTGCCACGCTTACGATGCTTACTAAAAACACTTTTCTTGATGAGATTCATAAACAATATGTGATCACAGCAAGAGCAAAAGGTTGTTCAACAAAACGCATTTTATATGGGCATATTTTCCGCAATGCGATGCTTTTGGTGATAGCTGGATTACCCGCAGCCTTAATCGGTATCTTCTTTACGGGCTCAATGCTAATTGAAGTTATTTTTTGCTCGATGGCTTAGGGCTACTGAGTTTTGAATCGGTGATCAATCGAGACTATCCAGTTATATTTGCTTCATTGTATATATTTACGTTGATTGGCTTACTATTGAAGTTAATTAGCGATGTCACTTATACCATGATTGATCCCCGTATTAGTTTTGAAGGACGATAAGATGTCATTATTGGTTACGTGGCAGAACATAAAAAACAATCCAATCAATCATAATCGTTGGATGCAGTTTAAAAGCAATAAGCGGGGATATTGGTCGCTGTGGATTTTTCTGACTCTTTTTATAATGAGTTTATTTGCGGAGCTTTGGGTAAATGATAAACCGATAATGGTCTCCTATAAAAATCATTGGTACTTTCCTATTGTTGAAGATATAACGGAAAATAGGTTGGGCGGTGATTTTGACATTCATACCGATTATAGTGATCCCTATATGGTGCAACAAATTGAGAAATCTGGTTGGATCCTCTGGCCTATTGTTCCTTTTTCCTATGATAGTATCAACTACGAATTAACTGAAGCTGCACCTTCACCACCGAGTCATATTAACTATTTAGGTACTGACGACCAAGGGCGAGATCTCTTAGCTCGTTTGGTTTATGGCTTTAGAATATCCGTATTATTTTCATTAATCCTCACCTTTGCTAGCTCCATGATTGGTGTTGCTGTCGGCGCTTTTCAGGGCTATTACGGTGGAAAAATAGACCTGTTTGGTCAACGCTTATTAGAAATATGGGAAGGGCTACCCATGCTCTTTATGCTTATTATTCTAGCGAGCTTTGTCGAACCGACCTTTACATGGTTGCTGGCGTTGATGATTTTATTTAGCTGGCCAAGTTTAGTTGGGGTTGTACGAGCAGAGTTCCTACGTGGTCGTCATTTAGAATATGTTAAAGCAGCTCAGGCATTGGGGGTATCTGATAGTAAAGTGATGTTTAAACACATTTTACCCAATGCGATGATCGCGACCCTTACTTTCATGCCTTACTTATTTACAGGCGCACTAACAACATTAACATCACTGGATTTTTTAGGTTTTGGATTGCCGTTAGGATCAGCTTCCTTAGGTGAAATGGTTGCCCAAGGTAAAGATAATTTGCATGCGCCTTGGCTAGCAATCACCGCTTTTATTTCACTTTCTACTATTTTGGTTTTATTAGTCTTTATTGGTGAAGCCGTACGTGATGCTTTTGATCCAAGGAAAACAGTATGAGCGGAACAACGCACTCTAATGAGTTATTAAAAGTAGACAACTTGTCTATCAGCTTTGCCGAAAAGGCGATTGTTAAGGGGGTTAATTTTACCCTTAACAAGGGGGAAACGTTAGCGATTGTTGGAGAAAGTGGCGCAGGTAAGTCACTGTTAGCGCTCTCAATTTTACAACTCTTGCCTTATCCCCATGCACATCATCCTAGTGGTGAAATCTATTTATCTGGAGAGCCATTAGTCGGTAAAGATGATGTGGTGCTTGAATCTATTCGCGGTAATAAAGTCTCAATGATTTTTCAAGAGCCTATGACTTCGCTTAATCCTCTGCATACGGTGCAAAAGCAGATTGCTGAAACGCTGCTTTTACACAAAGGATTAACGGGCCATAAAGCCAAGCTGCGCATAATAGAGTTGTTGCAGCTAGTGGGAATTGAAAATCCAGAGCAGCGACTTGGTTCCTATCCCCATGAATTATCAGGGGGGCAGAGACAGCGCGTTATGATTGCCATGGCTTTAGCGAATGACCCTGAACTATTAATTGCAGATGAGCCGACTACAGCGCTTGATGTGACTATTCAAAAACAGATTCTGGATCTTTTAAAAGCGTTGCAGCAGCGCCTCAATATGGCTATTTTAATCATTACCCATGATTTACATATTGTGCGTTCAATTGCCGATTACGTCATGGTTATGCGTGATGGGGAAGTCGTTGAATATAGCAATAACCATGCGTTATTTAGCGCTCCACAGCATGTTTATACAAAAATGCTATTAGGGGCTATTCCATCGGGAAAGATGGCACCCTTAGAGGAACCGCAATTAATATTAAGTGCAGATAAGATCAATGTTTGTTATCCATTACAAAAGAATTTTTGGGGCAAAACAACGCACCGCTTACAAGCGGTAAAAAATGTCAGTTTGCACATACACCGGGGAGAAACATTAGCAATAGTTGGCGAGAGTGGCTCGGGGAAAAGTACTCTCGCGCAGGCGATTTTGCAACTGATTAAAAGCACGGGTAAGGTCGTTTATTTAGGTAAAGAAATTGACGCTATAGGCCATAATGAATTGCAAGCGTTGCGCGCAGAATTGCAAATTGTGTTGCAAGACCCGTATGCAAGTTTAAGCCCTCGCATGTCTGTTGAAGCAATTATTAGCGAAGGTTTGCAGGTTCATAAAAAATTAACCCCTACACAAATAAAACAGCAAGTAGCAAGTGTTTTGCAACGTGTTGGATTAGAACCATCGAGTGGCCAGCGTTACCCTCATGAATTTTCTGGTGGACAGAGACAGCGTATCGCGATTGCACGTGCTTTGATTTTAAATCCTCAGTTAATAGTCTTAGACGAACCTACTTCTGCCTTAGATAGGAGTATTCAAAAACAAGTCTTGGATTTATTGATCTCCTTACAGAAAGAGTTATCACTGAGCTATTTATTTATCAGTCATGACCTATCCGTTGTCCGCTCTGTAAGTCATCGAGTCTTGGTTATGAAAGAGGGCGAAATCATAGAGCAGGGTTGTACTGAAGAAATATTTACGCAAGCGCAACACAAATATACACAGGAGTTATTAGCCTGTGCTATGGTATAGCGTTAAATCATCCGATATAAAGGAATTTCAATGAAAAAAATTTTTCTGACGTTGTTTTTAATATCCTTTACGAATATTGCCGCATCATTGACATTAAGCGAGCAAAGAAACCTGTATACCCAAGCTTCTGAATTACAACAACAGGAAAAATGGCAGGATGCATTACAAAAAATGCAGCTGATTCCAGACTACCCGCTGACTTATTTACTTGAATACCAACAATTTAAATCGAACTTTAGCCCTGATAGCTTAACTGCTATACAAGCGTTTTTGAAAAAATATCCTGACCATGTTGTTAGCCAAGACTTACAAAGAGAGTATTTATATTACTTAGGCAAGAATCGCTTTTGGGATCAATTGTTACAATTTTACCCAAAACTACCTAACTCTACCGATTTAAAGTGTTTCTATTTTCAAGCAAAACTTGCTGATAATCAATCCAGTAGAATTTGGCCCGCCGTGAAAGAAACGTGGTTAACGGGTGTCTCCTTAGCCAATGCCTGTGATCCGGTGTTGCAGCACTATTTAAAAATAAAAAAAATTGATCAGAAGTTAATTTGGCAACGTTTTCAACTTAGTTATCAGAAAAAACAGACGGCGCTAATGTCCTATTTGATAACACTCATGAATGATTCAAACAAGCGGTTGGCAGAACAGTTATTTACATTAAGCAAAAAACCAGAAAAATTGCTGACAAGTACATTATTTACTAATAAAAAGCAGAAAAGTTATGACTATTTAAATGCTTCGATTAAACAGCTTGCCCGCAAAAATGTACAGTTAGGGTTAAAAGCCTATTTAACTTATGAAAACAAAATTCATTTTACATCGAAGGAGAGGCTGAATTTAAAAAAGATCTTATATCACGCATTCTTATTGTCGAAAGTGAAGAGTTAATGCCTTGGTTAGATAAAGAACTCGCTAAAATTAAAGATGTTAATTTAATCGAACGACGTATCCGCTATGCGATTAAATTAGACGATTGGTCAGGTATTGAGTATTGGATAGCTAAGCTCAGCGTAAATAAAAGATCTGAAAATAAATGGCAGTATTGGCAAGCGCGAGTATGGGAAGAGAAAAAACAGAACAAAAAAGCAGTGCATATTTACAATAAAATTGCCTCTAGTCGTAGTTATTACGGCTTTCTTGCTGCCCAAAAGTTGGGTAAAAAATACCAATTTAATAGCCAGATTATTACAGCAAAAAGTAATAAATTAGACCACTTACAAAAACAATTAGCGCATATTGAAGAGTTACATTACCACTCCTTGCCCTTTTTGTTAAAACGTGAGTGGCGAAAATTGTTATTAGGTAAAAGTGTCGCCCTGCAAAACCAACTGGGTTTATTTGCTGCCAGTAAGGATTGGGCGCACCTTTCCGTGGTCGCTAGTATTAACGCTAAAAGTTGGGATGCCTTAAGTATTCGTTTTCCTGCAACTGAGGCGGAGCTTTTTTCTTTTCTATGCGAATAAATATCAGTTAGATAGTACTTATATTTATGCGATTACAAGACAAGAAAGCGCCTTTGATGAGTTTGCAAATTCACCTGCTGGTGCGCGAGGTTATATGCAATTAATGCCTAATACGGCGAAGGAAACAGCTAAAAAAATAGGCTTAAAAAGCTATCATAATCGCTCTCAATTAAGTGATGGCACTATTAATGTGGAGTTAGGTAGTGCTTACTTAAATGGTTTGTTGCAACGTTATCAAGGAAATCGGTCTTGCTACCGCAGCTTATAATGCCGGGCCATATCGAGTTGATCGTTGGCAAAATGACCTTAAAAATGGGACTTCCAAGGGATTATTAATGGATAGCTGGATTGAAACAATTCCCTATAAAGAAACGCGCCGGTATGTGAAAAATGTATTAGCTTATAATGTCATTTATCAGTATCTATCTAATAAACCGTTGGAATTTATGACGGAGCAGGAGATCAAAGCGCGTTTTTAAAAGTAGCAGGCTATCGGTCGTTAATTTGCACTTTAGCGGCTTAATAAATTGATGCGTTAATTTTCTCGTTACCAATGACTCTGGGATGGGTCGTTGTTCCATTGAGCAAATGAGAGTGCTTGTTATGTGCCCCTATTTATTTTTAAAAGAGTAAACCATGACTAAACAAATTTTATACATTGGCTGTTATACGCCAAATGCGGAAGCGGGCATTAAAGTCGTTGAGTTTGATAATAAAAATGGACAATTAAAAGAAGTTGGCAGTTCAGCAATGTTATCAGATCCTAGTTTTTTGGTTGTCAGCAAAGATAGAAAGTATTTACTTGCCGTGAGTGAAAATGAGCAACAAGGCTACCTCGGTTGTTTTGATATAAAAATGCCAATTACCCCTATTTTTATCAACAAGCAAAGCAGCTTAGGTGGTGCACCTTGCCATATCAGTTTAAATCATAAAAACGCATTTGTAAGTAACTACATGACTGGTAGTGTGAGTGCGTTTTCGTTGACTCAAGATAAGTTATTGCCTGCTTATCAGTCGATCCAGCATACAGGTCAAGGGCGTTGCCCTGATAGGCAAGCAAGTGCACACGCTCACGCAAGTCAATTAAGTGTAGATGAAAAATTTTTAGTCGTGGCTGATTTAGGGATTGATGCCTTAAAAGTATATGATGTGAGTGAAAATCAGCTGAATGAAGTATTTTGTGCGTATTTACCTGCTGGTTCAGGACCACGTCATTTTACCTTTAATGCGTTGGGCGATAAATTATATTTAGGTAATGAGCTGAGCTCTGAAGTTAGTGTCTTCAATTTTAATCAAACGACTGGCGAACTAGTGCATATTCAGTCTATTAGCAGTTTGCCACAGGCAAACAAGCCATTAAGCGGAGAATCACAAGGTAGCTTGGAAAATTCTATTGCTGAAGTGGCATTAAGTCTGGATGGGCGGTATCTGTACGTCAGTAATCGTGGCCATGATAGTATTGCCATTTACAGCGTTAAACAAAGTAATGGATTATTGACCGCGCTTACGTTTACCCCTTCTGGTGGATTATTTCCGCGTCACTTTGCGCTATCGCCAGATCAACAATGGTTATTAGTTGCGCATCAGAAAAGCGATTACTTAATTGTTTTTAAACGTGATAATGAAAGTGGTTTCTTAACAAAAACGGATGAAAAGTTGGCGGTTAAACATGCTGTTTGTGTTTGTTTCTTATAAAAAATGCCAGCAAGTTAGTATTCACAGTAGGAAATTTTTAACTATTATTTTTATTTGATTTATCACCAACACTGCTCATTTGGGGTGCTGCCATCGCTAGTGTGGCTGCTATTTTGATCGACATATAATGTTTTACAGGCTGTTTCATCATCGGCCTGCGACGTGCCCATTTTGGCTGTCGCTTTGATGAGGTAGGTGGATGCGCTGGCAGAGAGAGTGGTAAAGTTATAATAGTGATTATCTAATAAGCCTAGTTCACTCTTATCAACGCTATAGGTTGGATTTAAAATATGTAGGCTGCTTTGTTTTAATTGCGCTTTAATTAACACTGCCTGTGCATCACTTCGACGCATTGTGATTAAGTAGGAAAGGTAAGATGGATAGGTAATACTTGCCAGCAGAGCAATAATAGCAATGACTATCAGTAACTCAATGAGTGTAAAAGCGGCTATCTTTTTCAATATCATTTTCTCTGTGCAATGCCATTAATCCATTAATAGTAGATTAATTTTACGATGCTGCTAGAGGGGTGAAGAAGTGGCCTTTTTGCAAAGGCGCACTCCTTCGGGACTATTATTGAAATAATTGCTTGATTACATTTAAGGTGTTATTAATTTTTTTACTGCTTGTTGGGGTAATAAAAACGGTATCATCGCCTGCAATGGTGCCAAGAATACCTTCGGCTTTGCCTATCGAGTCAAGTAGGCGGGCAATCAGTTGCGCAGCGCCTGGGCTTGTGCGGATAACTATTAGGCTATCGTTGCGATCAATATCTACCACCAGATTTTTTAATGGACTAGTCGTTGTTGGGATACCAAGCTCGGAAGGTAAGCAATAAACCATCTCTTTTTTGGCATTTCGTGTACGAATCGCCCCTGATTTACTTAACATTCTAGAAACTTTGGACTGATTAATATTGTGAAAACCAGCTTCCTGTAATGCCTCTACTATCTCTCCTTGCGAGCTGAGGCGTTCTTTTTTTAATAATGCCTTGAAGAAGTCCATTAGTTCTGTTGGTTGTGTCATATTAAAAATACTCTAATTTAGAACTTGTGCAAATTGCACTGCCAATGATAATCGATATTGGCTAATTATCAATAACTAAATAATCTAAAAAAATGCATAAATATTCGTTTTTCAATTATTACAATAGAATTATCAAGGACTCAACGGATCCATTTTATATAAAGCATAATGGGGAGCTAAATGGTTGTTATGCGTTAATTCAAGGGGGAAGGTGAATACAAAAATATGTGTTAAATCACTTAAATTTTGCTGATTACCCCAATTAACTTTACATCGCTCACAATCACTTAACATTTCCAGCACAATCGACTAAGTTGAAGTAATATTAATGGCAATGATATTATAAATCGGAGGTTGTTTTATGAAGGTTGCTGTTCTAGGTGCTGCTGGTGGTATTGGCCAAGCATTGGCTTTACTGCTTAAACTTGATTTACCTGAAAATTCATTATTATCACTTTATGATGTTGCGCCAGTTACACCGGGGGTTGCTAAAGATTTAAGTCATATTCCTACCAGTGTTTATGTCGATGGCTATGCCGGAGATGATCCTACGCCAGCTTTACAAGGTGCCGATGTTGTTCTTATTTCTGCGGGTGTTGCCCGTAAGCCGGGTATGGACCGTTCCGATCTGTTTAATATTAATGCTGGTATTATTGAAACTTTAGTGACAAAAATTGCTCAAGTCTGCCCAATGGCATGCATTGGAATTATTACTAATCCTGTTAATACCACCGTTGCCATCGCAGCCGAAGTACTGAAAAAAGCAGGGGTTTATGATAAAAACAAGTTATTTGGCATCACTACCTTAGATGTGATTCGTGCCGAAGATTTTGTTGCTGAGAAAAAAGGCTTACCAGCAGAGCATGTTCGAGTTAATGTTATTGGTGGTCACAGTGGTACCACCATTTTACCTGTTTTATCGCAAGTGCAGGGAGTTACGTTTACTGAACAAGAGGTCGTTGAGCTTACCGAGCGAATTCAAAACGCAGGTACGGAAGTGGTTGAAGCAAAAGCGGGAGGAGGGTCTGCAACCCTTTCCATGGCGCGTGCAGCATCAATATTTGGTATCAACCTTGTAAAAGCTTTGTTAGGTAAACAGGGGATTATTCAGAATGCTTATGTTGATGGTGGTAATAGCTGTTCGCCATTTTTTACGCAACCATTGTTGTTGGGTAAAAATGGTATAGATTGCGTTTTGCCCTTTGGTGATTTAAGTCCATTTGAAGATCAGAAAAAACAAGAAATGTTAGCCGTCTTGCATGCTGATATTCAAAAGGGCGTTGATTTCATAAAAAATAAACCTTAATTTAACGTAAGTACTTAAGTTTATGTGTAGAGCCAGTTGATACTGGCTTTTTTAATTAGTTCAATTGAAGAGCATGATATGAAAGTGTGTGACATGATGACAACTCGTGTGGTGACCGTTGATATGGACGATAGGTTAACCGTTGTCAAAGAAATTTTAGATCACGGTGTATTTCATCATTTACTCGTTGTCGAAGATAATCAACTTCAGGGCATTATTAGTGAGCATGACTTATTGCGTTGTCTGAGCCCTTTTTTGGGAACCGATGCTGAGTCTACGCGTGATACTGCTACGATCAATCAACGTGCACATCAGATAATGACTCGTTCCATTGGTTATTGCGCCGCAATGCACTGTTAGTGATGCATTAATGATTATGTTGAATAACAATATTGGTTGCTTACCTGTATTGGAGGGGGGCGAAATCAAGGGGATATTTACTTGGCGTGATGGTGTGCGTGCATTATTAGAGAATCGCTAGTTTAACGTTTTACAATAAGTAATTACTTTTCGCTATTTTATCTTTGTGAGATATTTCTTTATAGTGTCGGCTTCATAATACTATTAATGAGTGACTTGCTATGGATTACCTACCCATTTTTACCAAACTCGAAAACCGTCCCTGTCTTGTCGTCGGTGGTGGGGATATTGCCTTTAGAAAGGTGCACCTGTTGCTTAAAGCCAATGCTGATGTCACTGTTTGTGCGCCTGAAATTGATAGCCGTCTATTGCAAAAAGAGAAAGATCAGCAATTAAAAATAATCCGTCAAAATTTCAGTACTGATCTGTTACAGGGCAAATGGTTAGTTATTGCTGCAACCGATAAGCGCGATGTTAATGAACAAATTGCAAATGCAGCTAATGCCTTACAATTGCTCGTCAATGTGGTCGATGACCCAGAACTGTCCAGTTTTATTATGCCCTCTATCGTGGATCGCTCCCCTATTATTGTGGCGATTTCAAGTGCAGGTACAGCTCCCGTTTTAGCGCGTTTAATTAGGGAGCGATTAGAAGCGTTACTACCTATGCATTTAGGGCGGTTAGCTCGTATTTCTGGTGATTTTCGTAACCGTGTAAAGGAAGTGATTGGTAATCCTTCTTTACGTCGACGTTATTGGGAAAAATTATTTGCTAACGGGCAATTAGGTCATTTATTACAAAAAGGGCAAACAGCAAATGCGCTTGAGTTAATGGAAAAAACATTAACGGAAGATGTTACACAGGGAGATGTTGCTTTGGTTGGAGCAGGGCCAGGTGACCCATCGTTATTAACATTAAAGGCATTACAGCTTATGCAGCAAGCTGATGTCGTATTATATGATAGGTTGGTTTCTGCCGATATTTTAGATTTAGTGCGTCGTGATGCTGATTTGATTTCCGTTGGTAAGGAAGCTGGAAATCACGAAGTTGAGCAATCAAGAACCAATCAAATGTTGGTGGAATTTGCTAAACAAGGTAAAAAAGTGGTGCGTTTGAAAGGGGGGACTCCTTTATTTTTGGCCGTGGTGGAGAAGAATTAGAAGAGCTCGTCGCCGCGGGGGTCGCTTTTCAAGTCGTACCGGGCATTACCGCCGCTTCAGGGTGTAGTGCCTATGCGGGGATCCCTTTAACACATCGTGATTATTCTCAATCTGTTACCTTTGTAACAGGGCATCGTAAATCAGATGGCAGACAACTTAATTGGCAAGCCCTCGCAGCTCCCCATCAGACATTAGTCGTTTACATGGGATTAATTCAGTCTCAGGAAATACAAAATCAGTTACTCAGTTTTGGGCGTTCACCCGATACGCCTGTAGCCTTGGTTAATCGGGGCACAACCTCAGACCAGCAGGTGGTTATTGGAAAACTATCAGAATTAACTTTATTAGGTGGTGGCTTACAAGGTGCGACATTGATGATCATTGGTGAAGTCGTCAGTTTGGCCGAAAAATTGGCTTGGTTTGAGCCAGAGGGTAATCATAAGTTATCTCGAGACCCATTTTTAGTGAATCTTTCTTAACGCCTTTTATGAAGTAGCATGGGATAAATTCCATGCTACTTCAAGATGCTAGGCAGAAAATTGAAGTAGCTATGCAGTATCGATTTGCTTATTCCTAGTTGAAGTTATTTAATGCGTATCAGTAAATTCAATAACCACCTTTAAGCCGGGATTGTTGTCTAGGAGTTTTATTTTACCATCATGCAGACGCACGATCGCTTTGACTAGTGACAGGCCAATACCAAAGCCCGCTATATTTCTACTCTTTTCAATGCGGTATAGGCGTTGAAATACTTTTTCTTTTTCACTATCGGCAATTCCCTGACCATTATCGCTAAGCGTAAAGCCTTTGTTGCTGATATCAATGGATATTTGTGCAAACTCTCCTGCATATTTACAGGCATTTTCGAGTAAATTATAAACGACTCTGAACAATAACGTCGCATCACCCTGTAGTAAACAATTTGCACCAGTAATGTGTAAGTTTTGTTGTTTTTCTTCTATGAGGGGGTGGATTAAATCAATGGCATCATTAATCACGTCATCGAGACATACTAAAGTAAAGTGCTCTTTTTGCTGACTATGTTCAAGGCGTGTGATCTCTAACATTGCAGTGAAGGTAAATAGAATAGCATCTAATTTCGTTATCATTTTTTGTAAATGGTCGCTATTTAGACCTGCTTTATGTGCATCATTTATATTTTCTTCTATTTGTTGTTTAAGGTGGCTCAGTGGGGTACGTAAGTCGTGTGCAATCGCATCGGTCACTGTGCTGATGGCATTAAAAGAGTCCTCTAGGCGAGATAACATGGTATTAATATGTCTCGCCATGTCATCATATTCATCGGCATTAGAGGAGATTGGAACTCGAGCGGTCATTTCTCCTGCTTCAACGCGTTGTGCAATATTATTAAATGTACGGATCCTTTTTAATACACGTCGAGAGAAAATAAATCCTGTAAAAATACCCAATATCAATGCAGATAATAGTGCCACGAGAGACGCGTTAAGAAATTGTGTTTGTAAATTGTAAAGTGATTCGTCATCGTTGGCGATAAATAGTGTGCCCGTTGATATATGTAAAATACAGCCACTAATCAAACGTAATTCATCGTATTTTTCTAACCAAATAGGGAAGCGAGAGAGCGTTGGACAACTATTAATATAAGTCGGAATGGAGCTTAATTGACCGTAGGTATTTCCCTTATGCCTAAAAGTCAGTATGTATTGTCTAGAGTTAGCTGCATGCATCTCAAATTGTTGAATGAAATCATTGAGCTCAAGTTGCTTAGCTAAGAGCTTTTGCTGTTCAACAAGGTTTTCCATTTGTACTATTTGATTGCGTTTTATTTGCCCGACACTCAATTGGTATAAAATAATCAGCAAAAGGCTAACAACACAAAGTAGCAGGGCGGTGTATAAAGAGGTTAAACGCCAGATGGAACTCGCTTTTAGGTTATTTCTCCACCATTCTGTAACCGACGCCACGCACTGTCTCAAGTAAGGGGGGATAACCATCTAGCTCTACCTTTTTACGTAAACGTGCAACGTGCACGTCAATAACATTGGTTTGTGGATCAAAATGATAATCCCATACCGCTTCAAATAGCAAGGAGCGAGATACCACTTGCCCCGCATGCTCCATTAAATAGCGTAATAATTTAAACTCTTTGGGTTGTAGAGGAACCTCTATTAATCCACGATATACTTTATGGGAAAGTAGATCCATTTTTAGATCAGAGACTTGGATAGTGCTTGATGGCTGTGTACCGAGTACACGACGCTTAATTAATATCTCAATTCTGATTAATAACTCAGATAACGCAAAGGGTTTAACGAGGTAATCATCGCCTCCTTCTCGTAGTCCTCTGACACGCTCTGATACACTATCTAATGCGCTTAATATTAAAACGGGTGTTTTGTTGTTGGCATTTCTGAGGGTTGATAATACCGATAAACCATCTAATTGCGGCAACATGCGATCCAACAGGATTAATTGGTAATCATGTTCAAGTGCTAAAAATAAGCCATCTTTACCATTATCAGCAAGGTCTACTTGATACCCTTGTTCTTGCAGTGCCTTTTGTAGGTACTGACGAGTAGTGAGGTTATCTTCGACAACTAAAATTCGCACAAGTTATCCTTCTATCGTTTATAGTCATGTTCTATCAATATACGTGGTCTGTCGTTATCGCCCAATGATGAAAATCGGGCGAATTAATCATAATCAACTATTTTTTCATAACGGGAACCATCTCGCCCGTTTCAACATCAACAATAATGCGTTTTCGCCCATTTTCATCGTACAGTTTGAATTTATAAAAAGTGATCCCTTTTTTATTTTTCAATTCAAATTCAACTACTTCAGCATTATATTTTTGTCGCACCAGTGTCAGTGTAGATTTTAGATCGAACTTAGCAGCGGTTAGTGTGTTCACCGCTTCTTTTTCATCACTTTTTAGGTTAGTGGTTTTCTCTTTTAATATACTACCATCTTCATTGCTTACCTGCAGTTTGTACTTTTGTTCACTTTGCAAATTAACTATCTCAAATTCATAGCTAGCTTGCCCTCGATGATCGTCTACTTCAAATTCAACAATGCTACCTTTATACTCCTGCGATACCTTCTCAATTGCCTGCTCTACGGTGAATTTAGCATTTTTTAATGCCAGTACAGAAAGTGCATCATCATCAGCTAATGCCGTAAAGGAGGCTAATGCAATGGTTACGCCGCAAATTAAACTTTTTAATTTCATGTTTTGTTTCCTATAGTTATTTGATGAGAAAATTGTAGCGCATTGATCAGATTGAAAAGGTGGATGAATCATTACAAAAAGTTAATCTTTGCCTATTTGTTTGCACTCATTAGCGCATCATTTTGAGGGTGATTGTATTCGCCTTTTATTTTGTTAACTTTTTCGATGGTCGAATATATAGCGTTGGATATCAGCGACACATTATATTATAGGGAGTAGAAAATGATCACCTTAGGCGAATATATCATTGCACAACAAAACGAATACCCTAAAGCGACGGGTGAATTATCTTTACTGCTAAGTTCTATTCGATTAGCTGCGAAAGTCGTTAATCGGGAAATAAATACAGCAGGGCTAGTCGATATTATTGGCGTAACCGGCCTTAAAATGTACAGGGTGAAGTACAGCAAAAAATGGATCTATTTGCTAACAATGTGTTTAAGTCTGCATTAGAAGCGAGAGGAGAAGTCTGTGGTGTTGCATCGGAAGAAGAGGAAGATATTATTATCTTTGATAGTGAGCGCAGCGTAAACAGCAAGTATGTCGTATTAATGGATCCGCTTGATGGCTCATCGAATATTGATGTTAATGTCTCTATCGGTACTATATTTTCTGTTTATCAAAGGCTTAGCCCGTTAGGTGAACCCGTTGTATTAGACGATTTTTTACAGCCAGGTATACGCCAAGTCGCTGCGGGGTATATTATTTATGGTTCATCAACCATGTTGGTTTACACAACGGGAAATGGAGTGCATGGCTTTACTTGCGATCCATCATTAGGCGTTTTTTACCTTTCCCATGAAAATATCCAGATCCCTGTGACTGGCAAAATATACTCGATTAACGAAGGTAATTATCTTAAATTCCCCGATGGTGTTAAGAAATATTTAAAACATTGCCAAAGATCGAACCCGCATCAAATCGTCCCTACACCTCTCGTTATATTGGCTCATTAGTCTCTGATTTTCATCGTAATTTATTAAAGGGGGGGATTTATATCTACCCTTCAACGGCCTCTGCACCAAAAGGAAAATTACGTTTATTGTACGAATGTAATCCAATGGCATTTTTGATTGAACAGGCTGGCGGTCGTGCCAGTGATGGCTTTAATCGAATTATGACCATAGAGCCTACGGAATCCATCAACGTGTCCCCTTTTTCTGCGGTAGCTCTGAGATGATGGATGATGTTGAAGGGATGATGGAAAAATATTCCCCTCAACATTAAAAATTATTCCATAAATAGCGTCAATAGTTCATTTAAGTAGCGGTGACCAAGCTCAGTTACTTGCCAGTTGTCGCTATTTTTTACCAATAAATTTTTATTGATCGCGGCAGTTATCGCTGGCTCTATGGTTGCAACGCTTAATCCCGTGTAAGCTTCAAACTCTTTAAATGGGATTACCTCAAATAGTCGTAAGCGATTCATCATATATTCAAAGGCGATTTCATCTTTGGCGACGACATGAGTGTGATCGATAAATGGACGAGACTTATCTAAATAACCCTTAGGGTGTTTGATTTTACTGCTGCGAATGATTTTATTTTCAAGTGGCAAGGTTAACTTACCATGGGCGCCACAGCCAATACCGATATAGTCGCCAAAGCGCCAATAGTTAAGGTTGTGCTGGCAGGCGAAACCCGTTTTGCAATAACCTGATATCTCATACTGCTGATAACCATTCTCTGCGAGTAACTTAACACCTGCCTCTTGAATCTCCCAGAGAAGCTCATCTTCAGGTAATTTAGGGGGATGTGAAAAATATTGGGTATTGGGTTCGATGGTTAATTGATACCAAGAGAGGTGTGTTGGTTGTAATGCGATGGCAGTTTGTAAATCTTCAAGTGCATCAGTAAGTGTCTGTTCAGGCAAGCCATGCATCAAATCTAAATTAAAGGTTTTCATACCTACTGCGGTCGCTTGTTTCGCGGCATTAACGGCTTCCTGTGGGCCATGGATTCTACCTAATAGCGTTAGTTTTTGTTGCTGGAAGCTTTGTACACCAAAGGAGAAACGGCTAATTCCCGCTTTCTTAAAATCGCTTATTTTCTGATTTTCAATCGCCCCTGGATTGGCTTCAAGGGTGATCTCTATCTCTTTTTTAAAGGGAATTTTCTGTTTAATTTCAGTAAGCAACCATGCTATCCCTGACGCTGAAATTAAACTCGGTGTACCGCCGCCGATAAAAATGCTCTCTAATTGACGACCTTGCACATAAACTAACTCGTTATTTAGATCATCGAGAAGTGCCTGCAAGTAGGCTTGTTCTGGGATCGTACCCTGTAATTTATGGGAATTAAAATCGCAATAGGGGCACTTTTCAATACACCAAGGAAAATGAATATAGAGGCTTAAAGGGGGTAACTGTAGCATTTAATAACCTAATAATGTGCACAATAGCCCTTACCTCATGGTAGGGGCAATAAATAGTCAGCGATTAACCCAACTGCTCTTTGAGTAACTCTACAAGCATTGCCAAGGCTTTACCGCGGTGGCTTAACTCCCCCTTGCGTTGCTTGCTTAGCTGTGCCGATGAACACTGTTCACTTTCGACCCAAAAGATTGGATCATAACCAAAGCCATTTTTACCTTGCATTTCATTACTAATTACCCCCTCCCATGTACCTTGGCAGATAATGGGGGTCGGATTTAAAGCGTGACGCATATAAACGAGTACGCATTGAAAACGAGCGCTGCGTTGATCTGCACTAATACCCTCTAATTTACTCAATAGTAGATCTATATTATCTTGATCGGTGGCATTTTCACCTGGCAAAACGAGAGGAGTAGATACCGGGTTGACCATTTAAAAAATCGACCTCTAAACCAGAATCATCGGCAATGGCTGGCAGACCTGTTATTTTAGCTGCGTGGCGCGCTTTGATAATGGCATTTTCAACAAAGGTTGTACCTGTTTCTGGAACCTCTGCAACGTTAAAATGACTTTGTGGTAAGACTTCAATTGAGAAGCTATTAAGCAGTTCGCTCATCTCCTTGACTTTACCTTTGTTACCTGTGGCTAAAACCCATTTTTTTTTCATAATTTGCCTGTTTTTACTCTGTATAAAACTTGTGTTGGAACTTAAGTGTATTGGTTGTGTTGGCGCTTTTAATTGCAATGGAAAAGTTTACAATTTCTTCATTGCTAAAGGGATAAGTAGCAATGTAGTAAATAGCCTCTCCTTCTCGTATCTCTTTGAAATTTAATGTTTCTACTTGCCCGATAAGATTTTTACCTGTGCCAGATAACTGTGCTGCAACGGCTTTTAAGTTGTCATTTTCATCCAGTACGGAAATATTAATCAAGCCAGTAAATTTGCTGCGTTTTATACCATATTGCTGAGCAATTTCTGGCTGTAAAAAAGTCGTTGGTAGGGCGATATAGTGCACCTGTAAATTAGCAAAGCGAAGGGATTGCTCTGCAAAAGTTATCGAAGAAAATAGCGAAAAAGCGGTTAATAGAGAGGCAATTAACAGTCTATTTAATGTCAACATGGTTCATCCTTGTTATTAAAAAAGGGGGAATCTGTTTGGGATTTTGAATGCGCACTAATTTATGGCGATTTAATGATCCTTTTTCTACGATGACCGCACCCTTAGGGACTTTAAACTGCTTACTAAGAAATTTAATTAAGTGTTGATTCGCTTTACCATCTATCGGAGGTGCAGTAATCATCACTTTAAGCTCATCTCCTAATAAACCGACAAACTTATCGCAACTCGCCTTCGGTTGTAAAACAAGACGCAGTAGAAGATCTTCTCCGTCTTGTTTTAAGTAATTCACACTCATTAGAATAGCTGTTGCAGTAGGTCATTGATTAGCATTTCTAAAAATTGCAAGCCGAGTAACACCACTAGCATCGATAGATCCAGCCCACCCATAGGAGGAATAAAGCGTCGTACTGGTGCAAGTAGCGGTTCGGTTAATTGAATCATCACTGCTTCAATTGGGTTATGGCCGCGACTAATCCAACTGAGAATGGCACGTAAGATCAATACCCAAAAGAGTAGTTTAAATACAGCGGTTATGAAAATAACCAATGCTGATACAGCGACAATGAAGGGAGTAATCGAAGCGCCGATAATTAAACTTAAACTAATAACTTTTAATGCTGCTACACACAGAGCAAAGACGATCGTCGCCGTATCCCAACCACCCAAGCTTGGTATAACCCGACGTAACGGCGCGACAACCGGTTGCGTCGCTTTAACGATAAATTGGCTAAAGGGGTTATAAAAATCAGCACGAGCAACCTGTAACCAGACTCGTAGCAATACCACCATCAGATAGAGATCAAACAGAGTATTGACTAAAAAATTAACAGCATTCATTGGATATTCTCTCTTTTTGTAAACTTAAAATAACTTTTCCATCTCTACACCACGGTCAGCAGCTGCTTGCATGGCCTTAGCGACGGTCTCTTTTAATGTTAATTCGTTCAATGTGCGCACCGCTTCGGCAGTTGTGCCTCCCTTTGACGTGACATTTTCACGTAATGTGGCGAGACTAATTTCACTATTTTCTTTGACCATTTCTGCACTACCTAATGCAGCTTGCTGTACGAGTAAACGTGCTTGCTGTTCAGTAAAGCCCATCTCCATTGCTTTTTCTTGCATTGCTTCCATAAACAGAAAGAAATAAGCAGGAGATGATCCTGATGCGGCAATAACCGCATTGATCATCGCTTCATCTTCAACCCACAGTGTTTCGCCGACTGCTGCCATTAATTCACCAGCAAAAGCTTTGTCTGCATCGGTGACTTGCTGTGAAGCAAATAAGCCCGTCATCCCTTTTTTCAAAAGTGATGGGGTATTTGGCATAGTACGAACGATCGCACTGTTTTCACCCAATAACGAGTGTAGACGTTGTACTGAAATACCTGCAGCAATCGAGATAATGAGTTTTTGACTAAAATCGATTCCTTGTTCTGCTAGGTCTTGGCAGACCGCTGGCATTATTTGTGGTTTTACCGATAAAACGATGACATCAGCCCATTGTGTTGCTTGGTTGTTATCTTGGCTTGTTTTTACTGCGTATTTATCTGCTAATTTCTGTGTATTTGCAATGTTTGGTTCACTCGCACAAATTAAATCACTCGGGTAACCATCTTTAACTAGACCGCTGATTATGCTTGTCGCCATGTTGCCCGCACCAATAAATGTAATTTTTTTGTGTAACATGTTAATTCCTTTTTTAAAAATAAAAATCAGTCTCTACGACCGAAAATATCACTACCAATTCGTACCATGGTACTACCGCAACGAATTGCGCTTTCTAAGTCGCCACTCATTCCCATCGACAACGTGTCTATATTAGGAAATCGCTGTTGTAGCTGTAAATAGATGTTATGGAGCTCTTGGAACTGTTTTTCAAGGCGTAGTTGATCGCTGGTATTTTCGGCGATCGCCATGATTCCACGTAGTTTTAAGCGTGGTAATGTACTTACTTGTGAAGCTAGCTCAATAACTTGCGATAAAGTAGTACCCGACTTACTTTGTTCTCCGCTAATATTAACCTGTAGGCAAATATTAAGTGGTGCTAACTCACTGGGACGTTGATCATTTAAGCGTTGTGCTATTTTCATTCGCTCAACACTTTGTACCCAGTCAAAATTTTCAGCAACAAGGCGTGTTTTATTGGATTGTAATGGGCCAATAAAATACCAATAAATCGGATCTGAAAATGCCTTATCAGTTTTGATTTGTTGGATTTTTTCTACGCTTTCTTGCACGTAATTTTCACCAAAATGGCGTAAACCAAAGTCATAAGCCTGTTTGATTAGTGCAACAGGCTTGGTTTTACTCACCGCTAATAGCTGAACCTGCTCAGGATTTCTGTGTACTTGTTGAGCTGCATGCGCTATTTTTTGTTTAACGTTTGTTATTTGTTGAAAAATATTGTTCATCATAAATAGGATTTTTAAATTATGGATATTACAGAGTTATTAGCTTTTAGTGTAAAGCATAATGCATCAGATCTACACCTTTCTGCTGGCGTTCCTCCAATGATCAGGGTAGATGGCGAAGTTCGCAAGATAAATATACCAGCTTTAGAGCATAAAGAGGTGCATAGTCTAATTTATGACATTATGAATGATAAGCAGCGTAAAGATTTTGAAGAGCAGCTAGAAACCGATTTTTCATTTGAAATTCCAGACTTAGCCCGTTTCCGTGTTAATGCATTTAACCAAAAACGAGGCGCTGGTGCGGTATTTCGTACCATCCCAAGCAAAGTATTAACATTGGATGATTTACATGCACCCGCGATTTTTAAGAAAATATCTGAATTTCCCCGTGGTTTGGTTTTAGTAACAGGGCCTACGGGATCGGGTAAATCAACGACACTCGCAGCGATGATTGATTATATCAATGAAAGTCGTCATGAACATATTTTGACCATCGAAGATCCGATCGAGTTCGTGCATGAAAGTAAAAAAGCGCTGATTAACCAACGTGAAGTCTATAAAGATACCCTTGGTTTTGATCGCGCCCTTAAAAGCGCCTTGCGTGAAGATCCCGATGTTATTCTGGTCGGTGAGATGCGTGATTTAGAAACCATTCGTTTAGCATTAACAGCCGCTGAAACGGGCCACCTCGTATTTGGAACATTGCACACCACATCCGCAGCCAAAACCATAGACCGTGTTATCGATGTATTTCCTGCGGCAGAAAAAGGCATGGTGCGATCTATGTTATCTGAGTCATTACGTGCGGTTATTTCACAAACGCTATTAAAGAAAAATGGCGGTGGTCGTGTTGCTGCACACGAGATCATGCTTGGTATCCCAGCCATTCGTAACCTTATTCGTGAAGATAAAGTTGCACAAATGTATTCGGTTATTCAAACTGGGATGGTGCATGGTATGCAAACATTAGATCAATGTTTACGTAACCTAGTGAGCCAGGGGCAAGTTTCTCATGCAGATGCGGCACAAAAAGCATCTGACCCTAAAACTTTCTAACAAGGATTAAGTCATGTTAACGGCATTACTGCATAAAGCATCGATAACAAAAGCGTCTGATCTTTTTATCTCCGTAGGGTTACCTGCAACGATGAAAGTGAATGGTTATTTAGAGCAAATCAATGATCAAAGCTTAACCTCTGCGGAGGTTTATCAACTCTGTGAAGAGGCGATGGGGGCACAACGATTCGCTAAATTCAAGATTGAAAAAGAGTCTAATTTTGCTTTAAATACGGTTGAATCTGGGCGTTTTCGTGTTAGTGCCTATATGCAAAAAGAGCAACCTTCAATGGTTATTCGTCGCATTGAAGGTAATATCCCAAGTTTTGAAGAGTTACACCTGCCGCAGCAATTAAAAGAAACTTGTATGGCGAATCATGGCTTAATTCTCTGTGTGGGTGCAACGGGCTCTGGTAAGTCAACAACGCAAGCTGCGATGATAGGATACCGTAATGAAAATGCCGCAGGGCATATTTTAACCATTGAAGATCCCATTGAATTTGTGCATCAACATGGGCGTTCGGTGATCACTCAACGAGAAGTGGGTATTGATACCGATAGCTTTGAAAACGCATTGAAAAACTCATTACGACAAGCACCTGATGTTATTTTGGTGGGGGAGATTCGTAATCAGGAAACCATGGAGTTTACCCTTAATTTTGCGGAAACAGGACATCTCTGTTTAGCAACATTACATGCCAATAATGCTAACCAAGCACTTGATCGCATTATGCATTTGGTTGATAAGGATCGTCATCGTCAATTTTTATTTGATTTATCGGTAAATTTACGTGCGATAGTTGCACAGCAGTTAGTGCCTACTGCCGATGGCAAAGGACGGCGTGTCGCATTTGAAATTTTATATAATACCCCGACCATGGCTGATGCTATTCGTAAGGGAGAGTTCCATGAGCTTAAAAATATTATGAAAAAATCGACGGAACAAGGTATGAAAACCTTTGATCAATCTCTATTTGAGTTATATGAGAGAGGCATTATTGGTTATACGGAAACCTTGGCGCATGCCGATTCGGCTAATGATGTTCGCTTAATGATCAAACTACACTCAACGACCGATAAAAAAAGTTTTAGCGCAGGCGCGTTAGATGATGTGACATTAGGGTTTTAATATCATCGTAAGAGTGCGTAACGCTGCATGATGGCTGTTACGCACGGTCATTATATTACTGTTTAGGAGTAACAATGTTAGTCGTACTTTCCCCTGCTAAAACATTAGATTTTGTCACGTCAGCGCCAATATCGACTTTTTCTCAAGCGCAATTATTAGCAGAGAGTGAGTTATTGATAGCACGCTGCCAACAACTATCTATGCAGGAAATTGCCTCATTAATGAAGGTGAGTGACAAAATTGCAGGTTTGAACCTTGCTCGTTTTGCGCAGTGGCAATTGCCATTTTCACCCGATAAGGCGAAACAGGCTATTTTTGCTTTTCAAGGAGATGTTTACACTGGTTTGCAAGCCGACACGTTATCTACAACTACCTTGCAATATGCACAGCAACATCTATGTATACTCTCTGGTTTATATGGTGTTTTAAGACCATTGGATTTAATGCTTGCTTATCGCTTGGAAATGGGGACGCGATTAGATAATGAGCGAGGTAATAACCTCTATCAATTTTGGGGGAATTTAATCACAGAGACTATCAACCAATCGCTTGCTGAGCAAGGTGATGACTTACTTATTAATCTAGCATCAAATGAGTATTTTAAATCCGTCAATAAAAAAGCGCTGCAAGGGAAGATTATTACCCCTGTTTTTAAAGACCAAAAAAATGGTCAATATAAAGTGATTAGCTTTTATGCTAAAAAAGCACGGGGATTAATGGCGCGTTATATTATTGAACAGCAATTAACGGAAGTTAAACAGTTAACCTCTTTTGATGTCGATGGTTATTATTTTGTTGCTGCGGAATCAACCGAGAGCGAGTTAGTTTTTTATCGAGACGAAAAGTAGCTCGTAATAATACAATAGCGAGTAAACAGAGTCGTTATATTAGCGACTCTGTTTACTTAGTCATTATTAACGCTAGTGAGTTATAACTTAGTTGTAACCACGAATAAATTCATGAGTGACTATATCAGCGCATAACGTTTCAAAGGTTGGCGTCAATTTCTTTGGCTCTCTTTTATTTCCAGCTGGAGCTTGTTTAAGCTGAAAGGCTAAATGATTGGTACAATCATTTAGTAATGGGGTGTTAAAAGTTGTATTGATTGTATCTTTGTTCATAGAGTGCACTCCTCAGCTACATATAAATATATGTAACGGATCTAAAAATTGCTAGTTATTATTACTAGCTATTGTTTACTGGTTAAAGCATTATTAATGCCAAATTATTGGATAAAAGTAATTATTGATGCGTTTCCTTTTACTGCTTTTATTTGCAATAACCAGCTTCTTTTTCACACCCTTGCCCATGCGCGTAATATAGTTCCTTTTGCAGGATTTTCCTACAAAATAAACATATATTTTACACAAATTGTATAATTATTTTGATCTGCGATAACGTTTAATAATTGCCTTAAGTAAGCATAAAAGCGACAACGAATGTTATTTGTGTCGGAAAGGCGACAATTTATTAATTGAGTTACTTTGTATCTAAGTGTAACCCTTGTATTGCTATCTTATTTTAATGCTAACCTTAATGGTAATATTTATGTTTAGTTGGAGTTTGTTATGAATTGTGTAGAAAAAGTATTGATGGCACCACAGGGGCCTGCGTTTTCTCAATTAGTGCAGGGGTATTGGCGTTTAGGCGCTTGGGATATGAACGCACAGGCGCGTTTATCTTTTCTTAAGGCGCATGTGGAAATGGGGATTACAACCGTTGACCACGCTGCGATTTATGATGCGGGTGGTTGTGAATCACTATTTGGTGAAGCATTAAAACTCGACCCTGCGATGCGCGATCAAATTGAAATAGTGTCAAAATTTGGCATTAATGGAATTGCTCAAACGCCCGGAAACAGCGTGTTTCTCACTATGATAGTAGTAAACAGGCTATTTTAGAGTCGACCGACAATTCATTACGTCGTTTAGGTGTGCAACAGTTAGATACCTTATTAGTTCACCGCCCTGATTTTTTGATGGATGCAGATCAAGTTGCGGAGGCTTTTAGCGAACTAAAACAAAGCGGTAAGGTGAAACATTTTGGCGTGTCAAACTTCACCGCAGCGCAGTTTGATTTATTACAATCGCGTTTAGATGCACCTTTGGTTACTAATCAGGTTGAAATTAATCCTATGCACTTTGCGGTGCTTGAAAATGGGGTTTGCGATCAGTTACAACAATATCGTGTTCGTCCAATGGCTTGGTCATGTTTAGCGGGTGGAGGTATTTTTAGTGAGCAGACAGAACAGGCGAGAAGATTACGCGGCACCTTAACTGAGCTTATTGATGAATTAGGGGCTACGTCAATCGAACAGGTAATTTTTGCATGGGTCTTAAAGCATCCGTGCAATCCGGTGGGGATTATTGGATGGGAAAAATCGACCGTGTTAAAGAAGCGGTTGGTGCATTAGCACTACAGATGAATACTGAGCAGTGGTATCGAGTTTGGGTTGCATCGAAAGGTTTTGCGGTTCCATAAAAAGCTAAACAAAGACTTGCTAGTGATCCTACTAACAAGTCTTTGTTAAGTTGATTACATTAAGGCGATAGCTAACTTTCCTGCAAATAGTAATAATACTACCCCCATTATCCGCTCAAAAATATAACCATGACTAACGAATTTATCGCGCACTCTTTGCTGTGAAAAGAAAAAGGCAACCAGTGAAAACCACAATGCCGTAGTCACTGTGATCCACAAGCCATAAATGCTTTGTACATACAAGGGCGTGTTGATGCTAACAATGCTAGTAAAAACCGCTAAAAAGAACATTGTCGCTTTAGGATTTAATAAATTAGTCATAAAGCCAAGCATGAAGGCTTTCTGATGATGTTTTTTATCATGATCAACATTAACTTCCATGGTTTTTGTTGTTTGCGCCTTGCTGAATAATAGCTTTATGCCAAGATAGCTCAGATATAAAGTTCCAGCAATTTTCGCAACCATGAAGGCTGTTTCTGACTGTGTGATGATAAGGCCTATCCCGAGGAGTGTATAAAGCACATGCATCGAAATACCCACACCGATTCCGAGGCTAGTCATGATTGCCGTTTTTCGTCCAAAGCTGATACTTTGACGAACCACGATAGCAAAGTCGGGGCCGGGGCTTATCACCGCTAAAAAGTGGATCAAAGTGACCATTAAAAATTCATTGAGATAGGGGATCATTGTGCTTCCAGAGTATCATTGTGTAGGTGGTGTATAGATTGAATTTGCTATTATACGCATGATCATTAAAAATGCATTGCTGCTTTTTGGCAATGCTAATGAATATGTTCATCACCGGGGAGAAAAAATGCACACCATTGAAGATTTTCCTAAGCCGCTACTGGGCTTTGCTGCCTATAGTGGCGTTGGCAAGACAACACTACTCGAGAAATTAATTCCGATATTAGTTGAGCAGGGGCTGCGCGTCGCCCTTATCAAGCATAGTCATCATGATATCGATCTCGACAAGCCGGGTAAAGACAGCTACCGCCTTCGCAAAGCAGGTGCGACGCAAGTGGTGTTGGCGGGAACGCAGCGCTCAATTCTATTTTCTGAATATGCGCAAAAGCACGATAGCAAATTGAGCGAGCAACTGGCTTTATTACAAACTGATACATTAGATTTAGTGCTGGTGGAAGGTTTTCGTGATCAGCCATTTTCTAAAATCGAGCTGCATCGTAGTGATTTAGCGAAGCCATTTTTATTTACAAGTGATGCATCCATTATTGCAGTGGCCTGTGATGGGCAAGTCCCTAATTGTAGGTTGCCCTTGTTAGATCTTAACAATGTAGAGATGCTTGCGCAGTTTGTTTGTCAGTTTGTTCATTCATAGCGCCGAGTGAGAAGCAACGAACCCGAGAGTTCGCTGTTCAATATTTACACTGTCATCCTTGAATGGGGGCCGTTAAAATAAAATCAAGCAGTGTACCTTTGGGAACTTCAATATCACTACCTTGAGTTAAAATGGCTGCCCCCACACCCACTTTTGCGCCTGTTTTTGCGCCATCTCCACCGCCAATTAAACCACCAATGGCAGCTGCACGAGCAGTGCGCCCCACAGACGTTTTGGCGGTATTTTCTCCTGTACCGCTGATCGCTTGTGTTCTGATGGCAACCATTACGTTATTAATGGATATATCTCTGAGTTCCAGCTGCATCGACGCAGAGCCCGCAATACGGCCCGCTTTTTTTACATTGCTCAGCACCCCGTAAACTTGCGCGCCTTTCGGTGCGACTACGACGTTACCTGCCATCAGATTCGCTTCGAGTACGCCAGTAAAACGCTGCCCTGTTTTATGGTTACGGGAATTGACCGATTCAGACATGCGGATGGTAATGGCTGTGCCCGCAGGAACGGTTACAGGTATGTTGCTGCTATCTTGTGTTGTTGTATTTGTTTGTGAAACTGCTGCAGTGTCTGTATTGTCCAATGATGTGCTACTTTGCAAGTCAATCAAGGCAACCTCTGAAGCCGGAATGCGCATCTCAATACCATTCATATCGACAACGATGGTTTCACTGTTTTGGCTTTTTATCTTCCCTTCTATGGCACGTCCATCTTTTAAGGTGACTGTTGCCGCATTGACCTGAGCGAGTGCAAATAAAGCGATTAAGGCAGTTGTTAACATGTGTCGTTTTATATTCATACATTATCCTCATAAGTTTTGAACAGTATAATTGATAGTAGGACAATCGTAACAATAAATCTGTACTGACATTGATTTTTTATTTCAATCCTTTGATTTTATTAGTAATTGTTTCTGCAGCGCAAACTGCGTTGCATTTTCAGGTAACGGTTTACGCGCTTTACCGAGTAGATAATTCTCCTTAAACGTCTCAAAAAGTAAATCCATCGTCTGCGCATTTTCCGTTTCACCGATATACTCTAATACTCTTCCTGCGACTTCTGCCGTTGCCAGTTGATTATCTTTCACCGCTTTGCGCACCAAATAGCGTGAGATCGATTCTGGCGAAAATGATAAAACGGGAAAGGGATCGAGATAGGGGCTTTTCCGGAACATCTTTTTGGCTTGTGCCCAGCTGGCATCGAGCAAAATAAATAACGGACGTTGCCCCTTTGTAAGTAATGGCATTTGCTTTAGTAGCCGCTGTCCTCGCTATATTCAGCAGGAAAGATAATAATGGGCTGCCAGCAAGGATCCTTGAGTAGTGCTAAAAGCTTTGGATCTGGCTCGGTGCGTGACCAGATAAAGGCAAATGTATCGGGAATGAGGTCGGCAATCAGGCGGCCTGTATTACTCGGTTTTAAAATCTCATCATCGTACATTAACAGTAAAAACGCACTATTGGTGGGCACGGTTTTCTTAATGGAACAGATACATAAATAGGGCAGTAACATGCAATGCACGCAACGTTCAATACGTCCCCCTCTCGCTAAAAATGGGCGCGTACAGCGGCTATGGCGTTGTTGATAAAGTTTATGCAGAGCATGAATTCGCATGATATTGTTTACCTCAAAGTGGTCGCTGATTATAAGTGATCCTCGTCGTCATTGAAAAGAGTGAATAAGATGGAACAGTTACTGCAGCAGCATTTTGGCTTTACTCAATTTAGAGAAGGGCAACAACAGGTTATTGGTGCCTTGCTTAATGGTCATAGTGGAGCGGCCATTTTTCCAACGGGATCGGGTAAATCCCTCTGTTATCAATTGCCAGCATTGTGTTTACCGAATTTGACGTTAGTGGTTTCTCCCTTGCTCGCGCTGATTGCCGATCAATTACAATTTTTACAGCAAAAGGGCATTAGTGCCGCGAGCCTACATTCGATGCAGACGCCACAGGAGTCCTCGGCAGTCTATAACGCTTTAACGAATAGGCAGATTAAGATTTTATTTATCTCCGTTGAACGTTTAAACAGCGAACGTTTTCGTCTTTTCTTAAAGCAGCTACCTATCTCGCTGTTGGTGGTTGATGAGGCACATTGTATCTCGGAATGGGGGCATAATTTTCGTCCCGATTATCTTAAATTAGCGCAATATCGTCGCGACTTTGCTATTCCGCAAGTATTACTACTAACCGCAACGGCAACCGCCAAAGTGATTGAGGATATGGCGGCTAAATTTGCGATTAGCGCGGATCATATTACCTTAACGGGCTCCTATCGTCACAACCTTAATCTCGCGGTTATTGGAGTCACCGATGAGGATAAGTTTGCGCTGCTCCTACCTTGGATAAAACAGCGCCACGGATTATCTGGGATCATCTATGTGACTCTACAAAAAAGCGCTGAAGTGTTGGCAAGTTTATTAAAAAATCAAGGGGTGGATGCCACCGCTTATCACGCTGGCTTAGCCAATGATCGCCGCGTTGCGATTCAGCATGATTTTATGGCTGGGAAACTGCCAGTGATTGTTGCCACCATCGCCTTTGGTATGGGCATTGATAAAAGTGACATTCGCTTTGTTGTCCATTATGACTTACCCAAGTCCATTGAGAATTATGCGCAGGAGATAGGGCGAGCAGGGCGAGACGGTTTATCGTCAGACTGCTTGCTGTTAGCGAATAAAAACAACCTTAATGTGCTGGAAAACTTTGTCTACAGCGACACTCCCGAACCCAGTGGCATCGATTATATACTGCATGAGATAGCCCAAGCGAATGGGCAGTGGGAGGTGTTGATGGATAGCCTATCGAGCCAATCTAATATCCGTCTACTGGCATTGAAAACCCTATTAGTCTATTTAGAATTGCAGGGCGTTTTACAACCGGCTTACAGTTATTACGCTGAATATAAATACAAATTGCTCGTAGCAGAAGCGACGATTTTAAATCGCTTTAATGGAGAGCGGCAGCAGTTTGTGCAGGCCATTTTCAACAGCGCAGATAAAGCGCGTACTTGGGCAACCATCAACTTTGACCAATTACAAAGGATATATCCAAGTGAGCGTAGTCGCGTGATCACGGCGATTGATTATCTCGATCAACAGGGATTGTTGGAGCTACAAACAAAACAGATGACACAGGTCTATCAAGTTAGTCATCAACCACTTAATACAGACTTACGCGACGGTCTCGTGGTGCAGTTTAAAAATAAAGAGGCCAGTGAAATAGCACGGATTCATTATCTACTCGACTTTTTCTCCAGTCAGCAATGTTTAACTTTACAACTCGCGCGTTATTTTTCCGATGCGAATCTGCAAGCGCCATGTGGGCACTGTTCCGTCTGTGCAGGAAAGAGTGCTAGCTTGCCTGAACCTCCCGCGTTAATGCCATTAACTGACCTTGACTTTACCCAATTAAGCGCCGCAATTAGAGATAAATTAGCAGAGAAAACAACACCAGTGCTATTGGCGCGTTTTTTCTGTGGGCTACCGACACCCATTTTCACCCGCTTAAAAGTACGTAACGTGCAAGGATTCGCACGTTTAGAAAAGTACCGTTTTGCACAAGTGCAAGGGTGGGTTGAAGCGAATTTGGGGTATCGATAGTAGGAAAAATACGCTGCGATGGTATCCCTCACAACGGATGAAAAAGCAGCGCTATAAACGACTGTTAATAACCTTTTATCAACGTAATATTGATCTGTTTTTAATCAATGTATCGGGGCAGTTTGCTGCGTTTGCTTTTTATTAAAGCAAAAGATATGGATGTCCTCGATCTCAACTCCCATATTTTTATAAAGTATAAGATGTGGCTGTCCCCGTTCTTGCCTGATGAAAGTTAGCGAGTTTATTAGCCACCACAACTAATAAAAAGCTAATCATCATCAAACTATCTTCTGTTTTACATGCTTTTTTCAGAATGCCTTAATTCAATGAAACTGCTAGGGGTACTCTGTGTGTCGAGATAAATTGGTATTCGAGGTGTATTCACTGCGTGGATTGTTAGTGTCTGTAATTAGCCTGATCTTAGTGTTTTACGTCATTTGAAAAGCGGGTTCAATGAAGAGCTACGCAAATGTTGCTCTTCATTAAAGTGATTAAGCTATAGTAAACTCAGTTACAAACTGGTGAGTCAATAACATTACCATGAGCGTCATAAAACTGAGGAGCATTGCCGTTACCATCAAAACTGCTTTGATTAAAGAAAATATTAGTATTACCTGAAGCTGTACTTGTACCTATACCACAAGGGATAGTATAGAAAGAAGCGTTCACCGAATAAGGGTTGCGCGTTATAAAGTCTGAAGCATCGTTATCTTGCACTAATAAGTTTTCATAACCAAATGCTAAAATAGTATTTTGCCCTGTCCCTTCAAAGGTATTACGCACAAGAGAAATATTTCTACTTGCCTGTGCATGATTAAGTGGTGCTTCATGGTCTTGGAAACCTAGCACATTAATACCTGTTGCAAATCCACCCGTTGTACCAACCACAATCGTATTAGCATCGACAACAATATTTTCACTGTTATGCTCAACATTGATGCCTGCTGTAAAGTTATTTTCAATACTCGCATCATCAGACCAAATATCGTCTTCCGCTGTTGCAACCCAGTTTCCTGCAACAGTAATGTTAGCAACCGTCGCAAGTGCAATACCAAATTCATTCGCACCCGCGATACTATTCGCATTAATTGTTGAGCTATTGGTAAACACCACTGGGCGATCACTAAATAATGCACGTGCACTAGCATCAAAAAATGGAATGTTTTCAAAACTAGGCGGTACATATATACCATCATTGCCTGCATCAACAGAGAATCCTAGGCGAATACGATTACCAGTCACACGATTATTTGAGATGTTGATGGTTCCGCCATTTAATACGACATTATCGGCACTCACATCGAGTACGTGGTGCACACGACCAACATCACGCAATAATTCAACACTACGGTTTACCTTGTTAAAATCATTATTGGTAATCGTTAAATTTCGAGGAATGAGCCCTGAAGAAGCAACGCCAACCGGAGTGTTTTCAAAGGTATTGTTGGTAATGGTAATATTGCTAATTTGTTGATAAGCATCTTCATAGGGAATATTAATTAAACGTGCGTTAGAGTGGTCATTGCCGGCATCTGCAGCAACTTGAGTATTTTCGTTTTGACCATTTCTATCAAACATTAATAAATTTTGAATAGTTACATTACTGCTTTGAATGTTAAATAGTGGTTGAAAAGCATCAGTTGAAGTACGCACTATACGGCTGACACGAAAACCTGGTGCACCTTGAATTGTTACAGGTGATTGGATGTCGAATTGTTGTGATGTCGTAATGGTACCAAAAATTGTAATCGTATCTTTACTATCGCCATTATCAACAGCTGCCTGAAGGTGTTCTGACAACTGTGCTGCATTATATGCAGAGAAGTTTTCCGCAAAGACGCTATGGCTTGTCAGAAGAGTCATGAATACTGCTGCTGAAAGGGGGGAAATAACTGCTTCGTTATCATTGTAAGTGGTGATTTTTTCAACATAAAATAGTCTCCTTGTTATATTTTATTCGGATGCAAATCTAGCATTAAAAAACGCTTAATTATTAAACAGTTGTAAAATGCAAAGGAAATATCACAAAAACAGAGTGTTTAATAATGAATTCGTGATATTGGTTGATGTTTTTGGTTTTTTGGTTGAACTTTTTTGTTTTGTTTTGTTTTGTTTTGTTTTTGACGTTTTCTTGGGGTGGGGACACGGCTAGCGCATTTTAATCCCGCTCTCCAACAAGGTTGAGCGGTATTTATCATCTAGCCCTGCCATCTTCTGTTTCGCAGCCATACTGGCCGATTTACTTTTATCTTGTTTGAATAAGGCCATTGCCATTTTTCTCATAACGTTAAAGGCTAATGGTCCTCGTCCTTTACGTATACGTGACTCATCTTCTCTAAATGTCATATCAAGTACCCAATGCATACTTTCAACTTGCCAATGATCACGCACTGCGCCTAACGCTTGCTCTGCACCTAACTGCAATGAACTAATGTACCAACGTGTTTCCTCTGTTTCTTTGCCTGTACTTTTTTCATGTACTTGTGCGGTTATTTTAATAAGACTGTTTAAGCCTGACCAACGATATTCCTTGGCCAACCATTTTTTATCAATTAATAATTGCTCACATATCCTCGTTTCAATACGCCCATGACCTGCTGAAACAAAAGGCTGGACACCCATAAATTGAAATAAAGAAAATCAACGTGTTAGCTGTTAGCTGTTAGCTGTTAGCTGTTAGCTGTTAGCTGTTAGCTGTTAGCTGTTAGCTGTTAGCTGTTAGCTGTTTTAAAGCCCTTGTTTGAATTGTGCGTATACATGCACTCTAGGCTTGAACCTATTATTTTTTAAACAGAATATTTATTTGAATATCAATAGATTATGAATTACTGTGTTTTTTTATTTAATACAATCAGGCTGACAATGAGAAATTGTATAGCCTCGTTATGCTCTAGTCATAATCAACCTATTTTGGAATTTATAGCAATGAAAAAATTAACAACTCTAGCGCTTTCATCACTAGTTTTTTTCTCATCAAGCACTTTTGCTAGAGATGATGTGGGTAATTATTCTATTACAAAGGCAATGAGTTCTGAAGTGGCTAAATCTAAATTAGGCTCTGAAGTTTCATTCTACTTTGGCGAACAGAGTTACGGCAAAGCTCTCAAAGAATTAGGTGAATTTAAAACTAGGAAAAAAACAAACGCTTTCAATAAAACAGATGAAGAAGCGTGCAATTGGGTTTTCCTTTCTGCCATGATTTCTCTAAAAGACCGAGCGATAAAAGAAGGTGGAAATGCGGTAGTAAATATCAAATCAAATTATAAAAACAATCTCACCTCAAGCAACGAGACCTTTCAATGTGGTGCAGGAGCCATTATGGCAGGAGTTGCGCTGAGTGGTGAGGTGGTGGCACTCGAAAAATAAACATAATAGTACTAGAGAATACCCATACTTTTTTGACTAAAAATAATATGCCACGTTCAATTAGGTGTAGGAAGTTCACCATGTATTTCAAAACGGTGTTTTGTAACTTAGGCATTTCCTCGTTGAACGTGGGTTTATCTTTATGAAGTAAAATACATGGATGCCCCGTTTGTTGTCGTTTGTTGCTTACTTATTTGTAAATGCATAGTTATGAGAAGTCATCAGGGCTAAACCTTGTTTTACATTAGTCGAATTACTTTACATACATAGAAGGCGATGTATCAATAAATCAATATAAGTGCATGTTTAAAAATAGATTATTTAAGTTGGCTTGTTTTTTGCTTTGATGGTTTGACTTAATAAGTCAGGCACATAAATAAATATTACTATTATTGGAAAATTATGAATTGCATTAAAACTATCTTCTTAACCGCTTTATTCGCTGTTACTTCTCCTTTCGCAACAAGTGGCATTATCAACTTTGATAAATATGCTGCGGGGACAATTATCGACAATGAATATAGCTTGTCTCATGGTGTTACCTTTAACGGGGTAAATGTTGCTCGTAATGCAGATAACCTAGCGGTGATATTTGATACAAATAATTATACTGGTGGTGATAGTGATCTTGCTGCTCCTTTCTTTAATAACTCAAGTCTAGGAGATCTTAGCCCTGGTAATGTGTTAATTCTTCATGAAAATCCCAGTACTTGTAATGCATTAACCTGTACAAATCCTGATGATGAAGGTAGAAGAGCGGCCGGTTACTTTAATATTGATTTTTCTGAAGCGGTTACCCTGAACAGCATTGATTTTTTCGATATTGAAAGTCAAGAAACGAATAGCAATACTTTAGTTTCTTTATTTGATATTAACGGCGAAGAAATATCAGCAAATACTTTTTACACTCCCTTTACTGGTGGTGACAACCAATGGGCAAGACTCGATTTCGGTATATCAGGAATTTACTCAATGCAAATCAAGCTACATGGTTCAGGCGCAATAGATAATATTAGCTACACGAATACGAAAATTATCGTATCAGAGCCTGCAACGCTGGCGATTTTTGCTCTTGCTTTAATTGGATTATCGACTCGCCGATTCAAAATAAGTTAATCTGGGAACTGTACAGGACACCCCGTGCTCAGAGATAAATCGAGGGGGCATGGGAGTAGATCTTGCTTTTTGCACTTTTAACTTCTATCGCAGTGCAATCAAATAAAAGATATAGATGCCGCGAACTTGATAAGGTAGTGCCTGTATTTTATTTTTGAATGCAATACAGGCGGATAAACAGGTTATTTAATTTCTTCTTTTACAAAGTTACGAATGTAGCCTGCTACGTTGTTACCTTCGATACGGTTACTAAACCATACGGCAACGATATTTTTATTAGGTGAGATGTATAGACCCTGTCCACGCATACCGCCTTTGTAGATATCTCCATCTGCAAACACCGCATCAAATTGGTAGCTGCCACCAATTGGTTCATCAGGGAACATGCCAATAAAACCAACGTGTGCAGGGCTTACTTTGTAAACGCCTGGTTTTACCGATTTCTGAATATGTTTCACCATGTCGCTAGGAATGATTTGCTTTTCAGCGGTTGCTGACCATGAATCGGTAAATAACATGCCAAAACGAGCCATGTCTTCGATGTTAGAATTGAATAGGCCGTGAATCACTTCATGACCATCAGGTGTCATTGAGAAGTAACCATCGCCAGTCATGCCCGCTTTTGACCAAACGCGCTCTTCAAACACTTCCGATAAGGTTTTGTTTTCAATTGTTGCAATCAGTAAACCTAGCATTTGCGTATTAGCAGAGCTGTATTCAAATGCTTGGCCTGGCGCTTTTGCTTTTGGAATGTTAATTAACGTATCGTAATAGTTTGGTGCTTCCCCCGTTTCTGCGAACATCATTTTAGTGATCCAAGAGTTAGGGTTGGCACGTGCCGCATCATTCTCTTCATGATCCATACCTGATTGCATATTTAATACGTCGATAATTGCAATGTCACCCCAATCTTTACCGTTTAGTGTAGGGATGTACTGTTTAAGTGGTTTTTGTACATCAAGCTTACCTTCAGCTTCTAACATCGCGACAAGTAGACCCGCGATAGCTTTGGCGTTACTCATCCATACATGTTTTGTATTTGCAGGAATGTTGTTTTTTTCAAAAATAACCTTGCCATCTTTCACAATCATCATTGAGTTTACAGCTGGGTTTTCACCATTCATTATCTCAGTTAATTTTGTATCATTAAAAGTCGCGTTATTTACTTTACTTGCTGAGATGTAATCTCTTTCAAGTGGTTTTGCAATACCCGCTTTTTTAACCGAGGCGGTTGGCATCACTTGATCAAGGTTTTTCCAGTACCATGAAGCTTGTTCGCTTGGATACATGAAGCTAACCATGCCAAAATCTTTGCTGTACGCTTGACGTGTTTCAGTCGTGATAGCATTGGCTGATGCGCTGACAGCGAGCACGCTAGCAAGTAAAGTTTTTTTAAACATATAGACTCCTGAACAAAATTATAATGTTTGTATATTTCAGAATTTTACGTGGGAAGGGCAATACTGTCCCTATCATTTTGCGACATTGTATGCCATGTAATATTTTATAATATTATTGGCTATTGCAGTTCCGGAGTGTAATCACGAGCATGTTGATTGATATATTGCATTGGTGATAAGCCAGTCTGTTTTTTTATTGCGCGAGAAAGGTTGGCGGGCTCTGTGTATTGTAACTTCTCTGCCGTTTGAGTTACGCTAAATCCCTGTAAAAGTAGTTGCTTTGCTTGGTCTACTTTTAAGTTATTGATATAGTTTCTAAAGGTGTCTCCGCTTTCGGTAAATATACGCTGTACGGTGCGTTCTGAAATACCAAATAAGTGAGCGATGAGCTCTAAACTAAAGTTGTTAGTGCACCATAGTGTATTTATGATAATTTTTAGTTGTTGTAATGCATTGGTCGACTTGTCTCGGTAAGTGCTATTGGTTGCCCCCATTGACTCTATTTGACAATTAATCGCTATATAACTTTTAGGTTGTCCGACTAATACTCGTCCGTTTTCGGTCTTTTGTGCTATCTGCGTGGTGTCGGCAATATCTGGTTGCAACACAATATAATTAGGCTTCCAATCTGTGCCTTGGTATTTACTTAATAGTTTAATTAGGCGTGATGTTGTAAAAAGGTGCGCATGTTTAAATCCTCTGTGTGAAGAGTGCAAGGAGCTAGTGTGGTAAATGCGTAACTCACCCTCTATATATTCAAACTCAAGATTGAAATGAGAGCCTTGTAAATGCAGCCATTGGCTTAAAGCCAGTAATGCATCCATTAATGTTTCTTGGTTAGCAAGCAATGATACCAGTTTAGGGTGTAGATCTTGCGTTGTACCTATGTGGCCAGATATAAAGCCAATATCATCACAGTTGGTTAATTTTGCGCTGCAATCAAGGAGGTGCCCTAATGAGTAGGAGGGGAGATAAAGATTGCTATTAGTAAAAACGTGATCGTCAATACCGAGTTGTTTGGTGATGATTCTTGGATCTTTTCCATATTCTTTGATGGTATTGAAAAATGGAACTGCAATAGATGCTCGACTAAGTGCGTATTGGCTTGACACATCTCCCCCCTTATCACGTGCATAAATTTATACCAAACTGATTCAGTATGTTATCTGATTTTAACTAGCCAAATAGGTCTGCTATTTATTCAGGTTGGTATTAAACATACACGTTAATGTTGTTTAAACGTTTGGCCTATTAGGGCGTCACTATATTAGGGGGATCCATCTCCATAAAACGATTTGATATTATCCCATTAGTTCATACAAAGTCTACCGATTCCATAATTATAGCTATGACCTGCGATTGAATGCAGTGTTGCTATCAATTATTTTTAATTAACAAGATAGATCAGATGCTTATGCGGATTGGTATCAGTAGTCAAATGGGAATATTGGGGTATTCCAATTGTCGAATATTGCCTTGAGTTTACCTGAGTGGAGTAATTGGGGGAGCTGACTATCAAATATTTCGGCTAGCTTTTGACCGCGAGGTGTATTGGTAAAGGCGGGATATAACTTCAATTTAAAGAGGCTTTTAATTTGGTAGTCGTCTTGGTTAAAACCTGCTTCTTGCAAATGTTTAGCTGAATCCTCTAATGCTTCGACAAGAGCTGCGCGATCACAGAGAAAGTAATCGACTCTGGCTCTTTCTAACATTATCAATGGGCTTACGTGATTATTTTGTTCTTTAGTGATAACGTCTACGGAAAGGTAGTTATCATAATTTGAGCCTCTAACCCAAGCAACACGCTTACCGGAAATACTTTGTTGGCCATGCCATGGCAAGGTGCTTTTTTTGAATATGGCAACTATATCCTTAGTGTCATAATGCCATTGTGAAAAAATTAAATTGTTGGAGTATCCGCGATAATTTCCTAGCATCATATCTGCTTTTTGGCTTTCTACCATTAGTTGTGAGCGTTTAAGAGGTAGTGATTTTATCGTAACCTTGATGCCTAGTGGTTCATATATTGCGCGCATAATATCCCAATATAAACCACTACCATCTTTATTAGCTAATCCTGCTGTTGTTTCCCCTGTGATTATAATTTCTTTTAAATCATTAGGTTGCCATTTTTTTTCAGAATAATGTAAATCTGCGTTGTCGGGAGTGATCAGTGTCATTGCTGTCTCGATATAACCTCCTTTGAAATCGTTAGTAAGGCTATCAAGGGTGGCCGAAAATGCCACTTTTCCCATTTCTTGTGGATTTGCATACATGGTTGCCGCTATTCTTTTATTGGCAATCGCATCAATGACAGAGGGGACTCCATCATTGCCAAATAAGAGAACATTTTGAATGTTCAATGCTTTTAAAGCTGCTTCTACTCCAATAATTTCGAAATCATTGGCAGCAAAAACAAGATTGATATCGGGGTGGTTGCGGAACATTTCTAATGTGGCAGCATAACCTCCTTCTGTACTCCAGTGGCCATTAGCGCGGGCAATAACTTGTAATTGCGAGTTCTTAATTGCATCTGTAAAGCCTGTCACTCGTTGCTCGGAGTGATACCCCTTTTCTCCTTCAATTATGCCGACATTGATTGTTTTTCTCTGTGTCAAAGATAAAGCATATTGGCCTAATAGATAAGTGCTTTTACGTTGTTTATAGCCAACAATTGCATGCACGGGTGTTGGGTAGTTGATGTCGTCTGTATTGACGATAATAACAATAATTCCTTTGGCAATGGCTTGTTTGATTAGAGGGGCCGTGGCAACTTCATCGTGAGTTGCAAAGATAATCGCAGAGACATCCGTTTGTATTACGTTGCTAAGCATTTTTATCTGTTCTGTCGGGTTGTCTTTTTGTGGAGCAAGTAAAAACACTTCATTCTTAGTGGCAGATGCAGCTGCTGAAATCCCCTTCCATAACTCAAGGTAATAGTTAAATTCGGTTGCTGGTGGCATATAGGCTATTTTATGTGGTGTTTTTTTGTGCTGTTTATTGCTAAAGGATGCTTGCGATTTTAAGGGGGTAATGAGGGTGTTTTCTGGAAGCGTATTCGCAAAGGATAAATTCATTATACTGCAGAAAAAGTAGGCTAAAAGCACACCTCGCATAAGAGTATATAAGGAATGTTGTTTCATCGCTTCTCCCGATACTGCTGCATCATTTTCAATCATCATTCGTTATATTTATATTCATGCTACTTTTCAAGATGTAAAGTCATTAAAAAAAGCCAACCGTGATTCTAGCTATAAATAGAAGTATAGATAATTCCACACGGCTATTTTCCTTACCCTAGCGCCTGATAAAGCATGTGGAGATTAATGGCACATTGTAGCCATGTCTTTGTTGGCTAGGTAATGATTATAGCCATTGTCATGAGTCTCGTTGTTAACATATTGAAAAAGTTTGCGTTATGGAAGATTGCTCACTATTAATAAGCCCCCTACAATGAATGTATTAATACGGGGGATATATATGGTTGATGAACAAGTTGAGTCTATTTTATCGGCAGGATTGCAACTTTTAAAAGAGGTCGGTTGTGAAGGATTTTCGATACAGAAAGTGTCGGAACAAGCTGCTTTATTTGAAAGTACGGTATTGTTATATTTTAAAAATAAACATGTTTTGTTAGATAAGCTGTTTGAGGATTTTATTAACCGTTATTTTACTTACTTGCAAGCTTATCAAAAACCAAGCCGTCAATCGGGAAAAGCGGCATTAAGTTCGTTGCTTTTTTATATTCTTAAATATCGTGAAAATAGTGGCAATAGTGATCTGTTTAAAGAGTTTTGGGCATCAGCAAATCATCATCGCCTAGGACGTTTAGCTTACGACCAATATTATCGCGAGCTATATGCGCAACTATATACGCATCTGCAAACGATTGCCCCAGTGGGATGCGCAGTGGAGCAATTACAAATTGCGGTATCAATTGTTTTGCCCTTTATCGAAGGCTACAGCATCACCCGGTCAACCTTGCCTATTTCAATACTGCAATTAACCGATCAGTTAGCAAATTGCTTAGCGCCGTTACTCTTTAAAACAGGGTGATTTAGCGATAAGAAAAACACGATTACAGTAAACATAATAGTGGCTATGTCTATTCATTAATTTCATAATAGGGCGCAAAAGCACGTTTTACGTGTGTCGATACAAGTTAGCAACGTTATATAAAGAATAAAAGAGAAGTGCGATGAACCAGAAAAAACGAATTTATATTGCTTATACTGGCGGAACTATTGGTATGAAACCTTCTAAAGATGGTTTTATTCCAGCGGTAGGGTATCTGTCACAAACCATCGCGAATATGCCTGAGTTTTATCATGATGAGATGCCTGAGTTTGAGCTTTATGAATATAACCCCCTGATTGATTCAGCGAATGTTTCCCCTCAAGTTTGGAATACGCTGGCTCTAGATATTCAAAAACGTTATCACGATTTCGATGGTTTCATTATTTTGCATGGCACCGATACCATGTCCTATAGTGCATCCGCGCTCTCCTTTTTATTTGAAAACTTATCTAAGCCGGTAATTATTACTGGATCGCAAATTCCACTCTCTCAATTGCGTTCCGACGCGCGTATTAATCTATTAAATTCGCTCTATCTCGCGGCTTACCATCCCATTAATGAGGTGTGCCTGTTTTTTAATAATCAGCTATTTCGTGGTAATCGTACCACTAAGCAGTATGCCGATGGCTTTGATGCCTTTGTCTCTCCCAATTATCCGGTTTTGTTGGAGGCGGGAATTGAGATAAAAAATATTGCAGGGGTGACGCAAAGTTCGGTGAATACACGTTTGCGCGTTACCGAGATTGAAAGCCAATCGATCGCTATTTTACATCTATTTCCAGGATTAGACTCGCAAGTGCTCGAAAACCTTTTAAAAAGTCCAATTAAAGCCTTGGTATTATTGACCTATGGTGTGGGCAATGCACAACAAGATGACTCTCTTTTAGAGACCTTAAAAGAGGCGAGTGATCGTGGTGTGTTAATTGTCAACTGCAGTCAATGTTTGAAAGGTAAAGTTAATATGGATGGCTATGCAACAGGGCATGCCTTATTAGAAGCGGGGGTTATTAGTGGCTTGGATATGACCACGGAAACCGTGATCGCTAAATTATATTACTTACTTAGCCAAGGGCTTTCTAATAAAGTGATTCGCGAATTATTAGGGACGAATTTAAGGGGGGAGTTAGGGCGTTAAACATGGTCTGCTAATACCCTATTTATACCCATGATACTTCAAGATGCAAAGTCAGCAGAAAAAGAGTGCCGAGATGCGAGGCAAAAAATTGAAGTATAGTTATACCTCATGTTACGTCTTGCTCTGGTATCCGAGCTAGTGCCTGACATAACATGGGTATAAATGTTTTACCTTTAATTATTTTGCCGTAAAAATCAGGTTAATGATGCTGCATCAGTTTGCATTGAGTGTAAATTCACCACTCTCATCACCATCGACATAACTAAAGGTTAAGCTGCCATTAACGACTGGCAGAGCAAGCACAAAAGAATTGCTTGGGTTATTCAGGTAGTCGGAAAGACCTGAGCTGCCATTTTGATCATCGATGATAGAGGTTACTGTTATTGCTCCTGTCGCACTATTATAGCTAAAGGTTCCCGACTCTGTTCCTGTCGGTGATTCACCATCACCTATTTTTTGCTCCATTACATAGGTCATATCACTGTTAAATTGAAATGCGACATAATCATTAGCCCATGTACCAATTAAGTGTTCAATTTGTAATACAGCAAGTTTTGCTTCTGCTTGACTTTCATCTAAGTAAAACTCACCTAGCCAGTTACTCCACATGAAGTGGTTGGGATCCGTGTCGATTGAGTCAATGCCTAACCAATAGCGTTGATAAGCATTAAACCAGTTCCATGGTGTATCTGTCGTCGGCTCGGCAAGGAAGAAGTTATCAGCGGCGTTTAATACCAGCCAGCCATCTTTAAAACCGTTATTGGTTAGGGTAACGGGACTCATTGTATATTGGCCATCTGTGACAATAGGATGATTACTGACAAAGTACCACGTTATCGGATTTCCATGCTCATCGTAGGCAAAAGACGTTGTGGTAATCGGTTGATTGTAACGGCTTAAGCCTGCAATAACCTGTTCATCAATTTCTGAAAGCGCTGTGCCGCCTGCGCGCGCAGCTTCAATTTTTCCTGGCAGATCAACAATTGACTGTGAGCCCCATTGTGGAAAAGTGTAGCCAACCCAGATACCGTTGCTTTGTTTTTGGAATATTTTGTAGTTTTGGCCAGTATCTTCGGTGTCAACGGTAAAGTCATAACCGGCAAGTGGATAGTGCGTCCAGGTAACAATTTCATTATTTTCTGTTGCACTGACCGATTTACGAGTTGAAGAATATTCTTGGAAAAGCAAACCATTCGGATTTTCCGCATCAACCAGTTTAATATTGGCTTCATCCTGCTGATCCAGTACATAACGTTTACCGGCGTAGATATGTACACCTTGATCATTTAAACTTTCGCTGGTTTCGTACCAGTAAGAGGTTAAGGTATCAGCTTTACCGTTTATGTAGCTATAGTCTGCATACTCTTCATCAATGCCATCTGTTGGATTTGCCCAGACAGGACGTTTATAGTTGAGCTGGTATTGATTTTCCGCGATGACAGTAAACTGTATGTGTGAGTTAACGGTCGTGTCAGCGTTCCAGTCATCATGTTTGTCTATGGTAGATAGTGCGCCATTTTCGTCAACCATCACCGTTTTATGCTCCGCATATTCAGCCTGTAAAGCTGATATATTAGTGTGATCAAATCCTGCTGCTGGATATTGCATAAAATCTGTTGTGGTGGTTATTCCTTTATCGCTCTCTTGCCATGTTACGGTGACGTTGGCAACAAAATCAACCTGAGATAGGTCATCCGGATGAGTGGTTGATTCAGGATTAAAGATACCATCATAGTTCCTTCCTCCTCCATTATTGCCCCCTTCAAGTGCGGCATCAGACTCATCGACATACATTAAGAAGTTTTCACCACTAGCTGTTCTATTACCGATATCAATTGCGGCACCGATAAATTGAGCGTTACCATCAAGGTTGAAGTCATATTTCCATGCACTAATTCTGTTAAAACTGCCATCTGTTTTTAATAGGTCCAATATTTCGTTATGACCATAGTGAACACCATTGAGTGCGGTATAAGAGATCATGGTTGCCGTTTGTATATCACCATTATTGAACGTTTGAATATATGTTTCTGTATTTACTGCAACAATGGTTACTTTTCTAAATACAGGGTGGATAAATGGTGTTGTATATGTTTTGTTGCTAAACGTATCAAGCACAGATTTATCAGGATCATTGGCATAAGCATCGCTATTGTCACCGATGCCATCTTGATCGGTATCTGCGTTTTCAGTCGCATCATTTGGGAAGGCATCGCTATTGTCACCCACACCGTCTTGATCGCTATCTACAGTTTCTGACGCATCATTAGGGAAGGCATCGCTATTGTCACCGATGCCATCTTTATCGGTATCTGCGCTTTCAGTCGCATTATTTGGGAAGGCATCGCTATTGTCACCCACACCGTCTTGATCGCTATCTACAGTTTCTGACGCATCATTAGGGAAGGCATCGCTATTGTCACCCATACCATCTTTATCGGTATCTGCGCTTTCAGTCGCATTATTTGGGAAGGCATCGCTATTGTCACCCACACCGTCTTGATCGCTATCTACAGTTTCTGTCGCATCATTAGGGAAGGCATCGCTATTGTCACCCATGCCGTCTTTATCGGTATCTACTGTTTCAGTCGCATCATTAGGGAAGGCATCGCTATTGTCACCCACACCGTCTTGATCGCTATCTACAGTTTCTGTCGCATCATTAGGGAAGGCATCGCTATTGTCACCCATGCCGTCTTTATCGGTATCTACAGTTTCTGTCGCATCATTAGGGAAGGCATCGCTATTGTCACCTACACCGTCTTTATCGGTATCTACAGTTTCGGTCGCATCATTTGGGAAAGCATCGCTATTGTTGCCCATGCCATCTTTATCACTGTCTAACCATTCGCTGGCATCTGTTGGAAAAGCATCTTTATCATCAATGACACCATCATCATCCGTATCGATTTTTGTCGCTACAGTGATACTACCGTCTTCTTCTTTAACTAAACGTTGCTCTTCGGTTAGTACTTTCACCGTCTCTAAGTGCGTCGTTAACTGCTCATCAAGATTACTATTATCTTGGCTAATTTCCTGTAATTTTTGTTCAGACTCAGGCAGTACGCCTAACTCTACGACTGCATTAGCTTTTGCTGCGATATCACCTTGGTTGGCTGCAATATAATCCCCAAGTAAGGCGTCTTCGACAATACCTAACTCTGTTGCGACAGCTGTCATTGCTTGCTGCTGATCCTGGCCGTTATCCATTTTTATTTTAACTAAGGTGGAAAGCGGAGATATGACTGTTTGACCCGCTGGTGCGGATAATAAAAATGGAGTGGTAATTGCGATGCCATTGGGATTGCTTACAGTCACAGTATCTTCATCAATTGTTTGTGCTGCAATTGCCTTGACAACAACCGAGTATTGCTCTGGATTGCTGATATTGGTTGTATCTAATATGGTTAAACCACCTTCTCCAGAAAGTGCCTCTGGCTCTCCTAAATCTAATTGATAATTACCATTTAGATCAAGCCATACTTGCGCGTTGCGTAGATATCCATCAATTGCATATACTGAGTAGCTAGTCGCGGTGGCGTTATCAGATGATGAACTTCCTCCTCCACAACCTACCAATGGTGTTAGACCTAATGCCAGGACAAGCGGATGTAATTTCATAATTAACTCCTTTTATATTATGCTTTTTACTGAGATGTTAGGTTTCACAATAATATAAAAGTACCGCTGCAAATACCCCCATTTGGGTATAAACTGGTAATTGTTTGATATATCATTGATGTATAGCCATTTTCTGAAGCTTAATGATTAATAGGGAGTTGCATATGGTTGAATCTGACTGTGAGCGGTTAATACAATCGTTATATACTGCTTTAGTTCAGCCTGCTGGTTTTAAACCATTTTTAAAGCAATTCGTTCAGCGTTGTAATCTACTTTCCGCTGCCATTGTGGTGTTTAATGAGTCGCTAGAAAGGGAAAATATTATCTGGATGGAGGGGTTGGATATTAGCGATGCATCACTTTTTTTGCAGCAGAATAGCAAGAAAGATCCTTTGATTATGCGTTTGAGTGAAGCGTTGCCTGGTGAGTTGATTACCATGGGGGATTGTGACGCAGAGTTAATGCTACAAGTAAATCCAGATTTTTTTCAGCGTTTAAATAGGGATCTTGATATTTATTATGCTGGTGGAAGCGTGTTGAGTTATGAGTCTGAATCGAGCTGCCAGTTCTTTTTTCATCGAAGTAAAAATCAAGGTGAATTTTCATTGCAGGAGAATCGCTTTATAGAAAGAATCATTCCACACATTCAACATTCAATGCAGCTTTACCAACTTAAATTGAAATATGATCAACCACATTTGATAAGAAAATTATTATTCAATCAAATTCAGTTACCTGTTATTTTATTGGATGAGCAAGGTTATGTGGCTGATTGTAATCAACAAGCAGAACAGTTTTTATCTTCGCATAACTATTTAAAGAAAGTTAATCAGACCTTGCATTGGATAAATGTTAAAATTAATCAGCGTATTCAGCGTGCAATACAAAGATGTTTACAACAAAACTCAATCTGTAATATTCAACTATCTGGTGATGATGCAATCCCTACCACATTAACATTTGCACCTTTGTTTCATAAACAAGGCCGCCATGCTGGTGTTGCACTTTTCATTTACCATCGACATCTTCCCTGTGTGAATAGGGAGCTGTTATCTCAATTATATAATTTATCAACCAAAGAAAGTCTAATTTGTAGTGAGTTGGTAAATGGTCACTCACTATTGGAGGTTGCGAAAATAGCTAACTTAAGTTATGAAACCGTTAGGAGCTATTTAAAAACAATAATGAAAAAAACAGCAACGAAGCGGCAGAGTGAGTTAGTTGTCAAGGTGATGACCAGTCCGGCTTGCAACATTATGCACAAAGAGCAATTGGTCATATAGATGAATGGCATTAGCTGTAATGGCGGTGTCTCTTATATGCCTTTTGTTGTTTTTTATGCTGGGGGTGAGAATGGGGATGTTGGTTCTGTTCTTTATTCTAACCGGTATCAATTACAGTCCCCGCGTGATGTGTTTAAGCTACGCTTGTGCACATTTATGGCGGGGATTGTTATCAATGAGCGTAGTCCGTTAAGCACTCGATCATTTAATGTGACGAACTATTAGAAATGTGCTTCCAGACCGATAAATGGCCCCTTATTTTCTTGTTTAAAGCGGTCTATTTTTGCCTCTTGGTAGCGGTAACCTGCTCGTAGGGAAAAATTTAATAACGCAGAATTCGGATTGAATGTATAAGCAAGGCCAATTTCTGCGTCTGTTGCATCATCATCGTTGATAGAGCCGCTAATAACTTCAGTGAATGCATGCATAGCAATACCTGGGATATGCACTTTTGCAGCACCGTAAGCTTGCCCTAAATTTGTGCTTAAATTGTCGTAGTCTGTTTCAACACGGGTGTATGCCAGACCAAAGTCCAACTCAAACAAGCTGTTATCAAGTAGTTGGTAATACAAAATGGCATTCTTTGATGAACTGTCAATGTTCTTCGAGTCTGCACTGTGTTCACCACTTAAGTCTGAGTATTTGATTTTTGCATTGGGGACGAGTGGAATAAAGTGCTCAAATGCGAGATACCCCGAAAAGTTATTCGTGTCATCAAATCCATCCGTATAGCCATTGGCTGTATGATTGGTTTTTGTTTTGCGGTAATCAACACCTGCATATACGCCTAAGAAATCAGCCATAGTTGGCATGCTTATAAGGCCAGCCACAACGGCTGCGCAAATCTGTTTTTTCATTGTTAATCCTATTGATTGTAATTATTAATTGGTTTTATTTTTATGCATTACAGTTTTTTTGATCGGTGCGTTAATCGTCATCTCTTCACCATTATCAAATAACAATTTCACTATAACAGACTTATTCTCTTTCAGGTCCTCTTTTAAGCCAATAAACATTATATGCAAACCACCAGGTTGTAGTATTGCTTGCTGCTTCGCTGGGACTTCAATTTTTGCAACCTGACGCATTTTCATTAACCCATCTTGCATTATATGGGTGTGTAATTCGACGCGTTCAGCAATATCAGAGCTAGCTGAAACAAGATTGATGTTTTGTTCGCTACTATTGCTTATCACCATAAAAGCTGCACTATTTTGTGCGTGTGGTGGTGTTGCTCTGACGTAGGCGTTGTCGACAGTCAGTGTATTTGCAAGCAGAGTGTTACTGAGCAGTAAGCTCGCTAGTATCAGTGCGTAATTAAAAATTTTCATGGTTGATCCCGTTCCTTGTTGAAAAAGAGGTAATAGATAATCATTGCTAAAATAATCCAAAATGCAAATTTAAAGATAAATGCAATCGTATTCAACAAGATAAAGCTCAAAATGATAATAGCCCCGATACAGATTAAGCTAATAGTTGATAAACCAAACATAAATAGAATAAATGCAGAGAGTAATAATGCACCTAACTCGAACATAACCGCTCCTAGTAGAAATAAAAAATGCAAAGCCAGAATTCTGAGCTTTGCATTTTATAGGGTAATCAGTTTTACCATTTAACCGCGTAGTGCTTTTTCACCGCGTGCGATACCACAGACACCAGAGCGAACAACCTCAACAATTTCACAGGTATCTTCAAGTGTTGCAATAAATGCATCAAGCTTAGAACAAGTACCACTTAGTTGGATGGTGTAAAGGTTTTGTGTGATATCAACAATTTGGCCACGATAGATATCGGCACAACGTTTTATCTCTTCACGAGTATCATTTAATGTGCGAACTTTTACTAATAAAAGTTCACGTTCAACATGTGGGCCTTCAGTTAATTCCGATACGCGCAAGACATCGACCAATTTATGTAATTGTTTCATCATCTGTTCAAGACGTGCTACATCGGACACTTCCGTGGTGATAGTCATGCGTGATAACGTTTTATCATTGGTTGGTGACACCGTTAATGATTCAATGTTATAACCGCGCTGTGAAAAAAGCCCAACAACGCGAGAAAGTGCACCTGATTCATTTTCAAGTAATACAGAAATAATACTACGCATTAGTTTGCTCCGTTTTGCTTAAATACATATCTTCCATGCTACCGAACTTAATTTGCATTGGGTAAACGTGCTCCTCTGGATCAATCATGACATCAATAAACACGACGCGATCCTTGAGTTCAAATGCACGTTCAAGCGCAGGCTCAAGTTCATCAAGAGTATCAACTTTGATACCAACATGGTTATAAGCTTCAGATAATTTAACAAAATCAGGAACACTATCCATATAGGAGTGAGACTGACGGCCACCGTAGAACATTTTCTGCCACTGTTTTACCATCCCCAAAGAGCGATTATTTAGTAGGACAATAACAACGGGGATGTTGTATTGCATACAGGTTGAAAGCTCTTGGATATTCATTTGAATTGAACCGTCACCAGTCACACAAACAACGGGACGATCTGGATAAGCAATTTTACAGCCGATAGCAGCAGGTAGACCGAAGCCCATTGTGCCTAAGCCACCCGAGTTAATCCATTGACGCGGCTCTTTGAAGGGGTAGTAAAGCGCTGCGAACATTTGGTGTTGGCCTACATCAGAGGTGACAATGGCATCCCCATTGGTAACTTTGTATAAACTTTCAATTACCTGTTGTGGCTTAATGTGGCTATTCGATGTTTTGTAAGCAAGGCAGTTTTTAGCGCGCCAAATATTAATTTTATCCCACCACTGTGCTATTTTTTCTGCGTCATTTGTTTCCTGCGTGACTAGTAGCAAATCAAGCATTTGCTGTAAAACAATCTCTATAGAACCAACGATAGGCAGGTCAACATGAATATTTTTTGAAATTGAAGTTGGATCAATATCAATTTGCATAATTTTAGCGTTTGGACAAAATTTTTCGACATTATTGGTAACACGATCATCAAAACGCGCGCCTAATGCAAAAATAAGATCTGCATTGTGCATGGTTAGATTGGCTTCATAGGTGCCATGCATACCCAGCATACCGATATTTTGTTTATGTTGCCCTGGAAATGCCCCTAACCCCATTAACGTATTGGTTACGGGTAAGTTTAATTTTTCAGCCAGTTCAATGATTTGTTTAGATGCATTACATGCAATGGCACCACCACCAACATAAAGTACAGGCCTTTTAGCTTTGAGTAATGCGTTTAAGGCGCGTTTTATTTGCCCTTTATGACCACTAAAGGTTGGGTTATACGAGCGTAAACTGACACTTTTTGGGTATTCATAGGGAAATTTATTCAGTGGGTTTTGCACATCTTTTGGTAAATCGACAACAACGGGACCTGGTCGTCCAGTTGATGCAAGATAGAATGCTTTTTTGATGGCAATGGGTATTTCTTCTGCTGTGCGGCATAAGAAACTGTGTTTTACGACTGGGCGAGAAACCCCAATCATATCCGTTTCTTGGAATGCATCATCACCAATCCAATTGGTGGGTACTTGTCCTGAAAGTACCACTAATGGAATAGAGTCCATATAAGCTGTTGCAATGCCTGTAATACAGTTTGTCGCACCTGGTCCTGCTGTTACCAGAACGGTGCCTACTTTGCCCGTCGCTCTTGAATAAGCATCTGCCATGTGTACGGCTGCTTGTTCATGACGAACTAAATAGTGTTCAATATCGCTACATTGAAAAATAGCGTCGTAGATATCTAATACGGAACCGCCAGGATAACCGAAAATATGCTCTATACCTTCATCCTGTAGTGATCGGACAACCATTTCAGCGCCAGATAACATCTCCATAACTTTCTCCTAATATACAATTGGTAAATTGCGTCGCTTCTAACCTGTATCGGGTTAGGGCGAACCTTGTTATACGAACGTTGTACTTTACGGCAATGAAAAAAAATTGCATCCCCGCGTTGATAAAAAAACAGGAAATTTATTGGTTTTTATCCACTTTACGCTCGTTGAGCCAAAAAATGGCGGTTAATGGCAGAAAAAGATAGTGAACAAATTTACTTATTTTCTTTATGCTCTATATATTTCAGCGGATATTGGTTAAAATTCGGCTCTTTTCGTCAGCAATCAATAGAGATTTTTAATGTTTGAAGTCAATCCCATTTTAAATAAAGTAAAAGACCTAAATGAGCGAGCTAATTTGCTCCGGGGGTATCTTTGACTACGATGCTAAATTAGAGCGTTTAGAAGAGGTTACCCGTGAGTTAGAATCACCCGATGTATGGAATGACCCAATCGAGCCCAGGCATTAGGCAAAGAGCGTAGTTCACTGGAATTAGTGGTGGAAACGATTGATGAATTGGCCACTGGCACGGAAGAAATTGAAATGCTAGTTGAAATGGCCGTTGAGGAGTCTGATCAAGATAGTTTTGATGAAGCGCAAAGCCAAACGGATGAATTAGAAAAAAAATTAGAGATGCTTGAGTTTCGTCGTATGTTTTCAGGAAAACACGATGCAAGTTCATGCTATTTGGATATTCAATCAGGCTCTGGTGGCACTGAAGCGCAAGATTGGGCAAATATATTATTGCGCATGTATTTGCGTTGGGGTGAAGCTCACGGTTATAAAACCGAATTAATGGAAGTTTCTCCTGGGGATGTCGCGGGTATAAAAGGGGCAACGATCCGTTTTGCTGGCGAATATGCTTTTGGTTGGTTGCGAACTGAAACTGGGGTTCACCGTCTTGTTCGTAAATCGCCCTTTGACTCAACGGGACGTCGTCATACATCATTCGCATCAGCCTTTATTTATCCTGAAATTGATGACGATATTGATATTCAGATTAATCCCGCGGAATTACGTATTGATGTATATCGTGCATCAGGTGCAGGTGGACAGCATGTTAACACCACTGAATCAGCGGTACGTATTACTCATGTGCCAACCAATATAGTGGTGCAGTGTCAAAATGACCGTTCGCAACATAAAAATAAAGATCAAGCAATGAAGCAGTTAAAAGCTAAGTTGTATGAATATGAACTGCAAAAGCAGAATGCACAAAAACAGGCGAGTGAAGATAATAAATCGGACATCGGTTGGGGAAGTCAAATTCGTTCATACGTTTTAGATGATGCGCGCATTAAAGATTTGCGAACCGGTGTTGAAAGCCGCAATACTCAAGCGGTACTCGATGGCGGTTTGGATAAATTTATTGAAGCGAGCCTGAAATCAGGTTTGTAATAAAATTTTTAAAAGATTAATAACAGGAATTATCATGTCAGAGCAAATAAAAGAAGAAGCACCACAAGAAGAGTTAAATGAAATACTGGCACAGCGTTTAGCTAAATTGAATGCGATGCGCGAAAAAGGCCAAGCATTTCCAAATGACTTCCGTCGTGCCAATATCTCCGATCAATTACATCAGTTATATGAAGCGAAAAGCAAAGAAGAGTTAGAGGAGCTTGCCGTTGAGGTGAGTGTTGCTGGTCGCATGATGACTCGTCGTATCATGGGTAAAGCAAGTTTTGCGACAATCCAAGATATGGGGGGACGCGTACAGGTTTATGTTGCTCGTGATAACCTAGCAGAAGGTTTCTATAACGAAGAGTTTAAAAAATGGGACTTAGGCGATATCGTCGGCGCTAAAGGTGTTTTATTTAAAACGCAAACCAACGAGTTAAGTATTAAAGTCAGTGAAATTCGCATTTTAACCAAAGCATTGCGTCCATTACCTGATAAATTTCATGGGCTTTCTGATACCGAAGCGTGTTACCGCCAACGTTACCTTGATTTAATTGCTAACGAAGCGTCACGTAAGACGTTTATTTTACGTAATAAAATCATTACCGCTATTCGCCATTATTTAACCGATCGTGATTTCATGGAAGTGGAAACACCGATGTTACAAGCGATACCTGGTGGGGCAACCGCTCGTCCATTTGAAACATTCCACAATGCTTTAGATTTACCTATGTATTTACGTATCGCGCCTGAGCTAAATCTTAAACGTTTAGTTGTTGGTGGATTTGAGCGTGTTTTCGAAATAAACCGTAGCTTCCGTAACGAAGGGGTTTCTACTCGTCATAACCCTGAATTTACCATGATTGAGTTTTATCAAGCCTATGCCGATTACATTGACTTAATGAATTTGACGGAAGATATGCTGCGCACTATTACTGAAAATGTATTAGGTTCGAGTATCGTTAAATACGGTGAGCAAGAGTTTGATTTTGGTGCTCCTTTTGTGCGCATGACCATGAAAGAGGCGGTACTAAAATATAACGAGGGTATAGAAGCAAGCGAACTTGACTCAATGGCTGGGCTTAAAGCGGTGGCTGAGCGTTTACATGTTAACCTGAAAGAGGGGTGGGGTGAAGGTCGTGTGTTAACTGAGATTTTTGAAGAGTCTGCTGAACATCAATTGTTACAACCGACTTTCATTACTGCCTATCCAGCAGAGACGTCTCCTTTAGCGCGTCGTAACGATGATGACCCAACTGTAACTGACCGTTTTGAGTTCTTTGTTGGTGGTCGTGAGCTAGCGAATGGTTTCTCTGAGTTAAATGATGCACAGGATCAAGCGGAACGCTTTATGGATCAAGTGGCACAGAAAGAGTCGGGTGATGATGAAGCAATGTTCTATGATGCCGATTATATAACTGCACTTGAGCATGGTTTACCACCAACAGCGGGTGAAGGTATCGGTATTGACCGTCTAGTTATGTTGTTCACTGACAGCCATACTATTCGTGATGTATTACTGTTCCCACACATGCGCCCACAAGCTAAATAAACCTAACCGAGAGGTTGGATATGAAAAGCCTCGCTAATTAGCGGGGCTTTTTTTACTTAGCAATCTATGGCTTGGATTCTATGAAGGCATCTTCGATAAACATTGTATGGTTAAAAGCCAAGCTTCTCTTGAATCTGTTCAATAAAATAGCTTAACCCTTGCTGATCTAATTCGCTGAATCGGTTTATAATTGGGCTATCGATATCTAGCACGGCAACCGCGATGCCATCGACACAAATCGGCAGCACAATTTCAGATTGGCTCGCGCTATCACAGGCGATATGGCCTTCAAATTGATGCACATCGGCAATGCGCTGAATTTGGTTATCTGAAAATGCTTTCCCACATACCCCTTTATTTAAAGGAATGCGTATACAGGCAACCTTGCCTTGAAATGGACCTAATACAAGTTGACTCTCTTTTAGCAGATAAAAACCAACCCAATTGATGTTATCTAAATTCATATTGAGTAGGGCGCTAATATTGGCAAGATTGGCGATTAAATCCGCTTCATTTTCAATAATAGATAGCGCTTGTGTAGTGAGTAATTGGTACTGTTCTAAGGTTTTCATTATTTATCTTTTAAGTTGTTAAATAGATCTCTAGTGATGCTTTGAGTGGTATAGGGCTGACTAGATTGCCACTTTATTTCTACCTGTTTCCTTGCCTTTATATAAGGCAAGATCTGCACGTTTGAATGTTGTATCAAAAGATTCACCATATTGCGCTTCAGCTAAACCAATTGTTGCGGTTATGTGAATATCATGACCAGACATTTTTATGGTTGTTTGCTGAATCATATTGCGTAATTTATTAGCGACCTCTGCCGCGCCAAGCAAATTTGTTTCCGGCAATAAAATAATAAACTCTTCGCCGCCCCATCGTGCCACCTTATCTTGCCCACGGATATTTTGCTTAATTATGTTAGCTGCGTTTTTTAATACTTCATCGCCGCCATCATGGCCATATTTGTCGTTAATGTTTTTGAAATGATCTAAATCTAAGATTCCTATAGAGTATGTTTTTGCACTACGTTTAAAGCGAGCTTCTTCATGTTGTATTATCTCTTGAATACCATTGCGATTTGCTACTTGAGTAAGGGGATCTGTTTGCGCTATCTTTTTTAAACGTTGGTTGGCATCGGCTAATTCCGCTGTACGCTCCTTAACTTTGGCTTCAAATCTCAATGTTAGATTTTCTAAAATTGTATTACGACGTGTCAGGCGTTTACTTAAATTTTCATTGTTTATAAAAGCGAGGTTAAATTTTACGCCAGTCATATAAGCCTGTGATAGTACATAAATTGCTAAACCTAAACTACTTAAATAACTACTAATAATAAGTTCACGGGCATATAAAATATCATTGACAACGCAGCCCCCTAAAATCATACTCGCCAGTAAGATAATGCCCGCTCCAGTTTGCTTTGCTTTACACGCTAGTACCACCACATAAAGTGCATAGACTACATAAAATAACGATAGCAGCTGCATAATAAATACGGTGAAATGATTCTGGTAAATTAAAAGCACCAGGCTTAATAATATGGCAATGAGATAGGTGCTAATAAGGAAACGTTTATTAAAATAGGCCGGAAAGCTCAAGTAATTAAAATGCATGATGAGTGGGCCAGCAATGAAAAAGGTAAGGTGCTCTACCCTATCCATTTGTAAAAAGGTTAATTCGGGCAGATAATTTAAGATGATATAGTTACCGATAAAAAATTCACGTCCCCCTAAAACAAAACATATTAGGGCAAATATCAGGGGTAATGAGTCCGTTTTTCTTAATGAAAAAAGTATCAGGTTATACAGGGCAATGGCCAATAAAAAGGCAGCTAGAAATATGCTCTTCATCGCGCTCATTTTATCATTTTGATAAATGAGCTCTGCATCGCCTATCGTTATCGGGTAGCGAATACCTCCCCAATCTGTTTCGAAATTTGCTACCTGCAGCGTAAGGTGAATAACTTCTTTCTCTGTATCTAGTTGTAAAATACGCGTTTTATAACGCGGCACTTGATCATTTTTATTTTGTGCAGCATTTCCAGATATAACAAGTAGTTGATCATCGATATATAGACGATAGGCTGAATAAATAATGGGTAAACTAATTGCCAGTGGCTGTTTATGTTTGCCCCGTGTTATCTGTAAATAGTAGGTACCAAAGCCATCTGTTTTACTTACTTGTGGCTCAAACTGAGTAAGCTTCCAGTTTGCAGGAACATTGATCGGCTTGGCTTGCGCTATATTCTCTTGTATCTCTTGATTAGTTAAAAATTGGTTATAAAAAAATAACCACTGGCCATTTAAATGAAGTGTTCGACTTTGCTTAATGGCTGAAGAGATATCGATTATACCATTTTTAGCGTGGATCTTTGTGTGGCTTAGCTGAGATTTATGCCCGCTAAATATTGTGATGACAATAATCAGGATGAAGGTAATTATCACAAAAAGGTAACGGTTGGGCATTGCTATCATTAATCCTCACCTGTTAATTAATTTTGCATATTATCATTATGTTGTTTTGGTAACAATGTAGTCGCTACGAGGAGAAGATGTTACTCATACTTTTATTGATCTAGTTTGGCTCTTGGGACTAAGCCGAGAAAAATGCCCATATATCGATATCGCCTCAGGACACTTTACCAGTTGCAAGCGTCCATAGGGAAGAAAATAGCACCAATCTGCGTTGTTATAAAATTACGATGCGGCAGACCGTGCAAACAAAAACTTCCCTATGGGGTTATTTAAATCAATTATATTTTAAATTGACTGACTAACTGTTCAAGTTTATCTCCCTCACTGGATACGTTGCGGCTGACGGCTTCTGCTTCTTTACTGCTCTGTGTGAGTATGTTGACAATGTCCTGAATCGCATTGATATTACGATTAATTTCCTCTGTCACAGAACTTTGTTCGGTCGATGCCGTGGCTATTTGTGTGGTCATATCATTAATTGAATTAATCGCAGTGGTAACTGCCCCGAGGCTTTCTGAAATCGCCTGTGATGAGTCTACTGAGCGGATGCTTCGCTCTTGGCTAAGTTCCATTGCGTTAACTGAAAGTGTCACTAAACGATGCAATTCAGAAAGCATATCATTGATCTCTAACGTACTCTCCTGCGTACGGCTAGCAAGGCTGCGTACCTCATCTGCAACAACGGCAAAGCCGCGTCCTTGCTCTCCTGCACGTGCAGCTTCGATGGCTGCATTAAGTGCTAATAGGTTCGTTTGTTCAGCGATGCTGCCAATAACGGTGAGTACGTTATTAATTTTTTTCGATTGTTCACTCAGCGAGCTCATACTCTTTGCCGCACCATTGATTTCATCGACTAAACCTGAAATTTCAAATAATGAGGTATCTACACACTCTTGAGCGCGCATCACATCTTTGGTGACATTTTGTGTTGCATCAGCCACATGATTAGTATTACTGGCTACTTCATGGGCCGTTGATGACATTTCGGTAATGGCCGATGCAACTTGCTCTGTTTCATTATTATGACTGAGTAATTGGGTGGCGATATCACTGCTCTGTTTGTACATATCATCGCCAGCTTGGTTGATTTTTATGGTGACGGCATTGATATCGCTTATTGTGTGTTGTAGTTTATCAACGAATAGATTAAATGCCCGACCGAGTTGTGCTATTTCATCTTTACCTTTGACACTAAGACGTCGCGTTAGGTCTCCTTCACCCTGTGCAATATCATTAAGGTTGTTCGCCATATTTTTGATCGGATTAACAATTCGGATTGCTGCCAGATAGATAATGATGATTGTCACGATGATTAAGGCGAGTGATATCAAGGCAAGCATCACCATTGTTTCTTGCAGGGTTTGCTTTGCCATTATCGCATATCCATCGATGACTGTTTCAATATCATCAATATAAGCGCCAGTTCCTAGCATCCAGTTAGTGTTAGGGATCATGGTTGCATAGCCGAGTTTTTCAATTTGAGTCTGTGAGCCTGGCTTTTGATAAAAGTAGGAGAAATTACCATCGCCTTTTTGTGCGGCATTAAGTAAACCTACAACTATTTTAGTCCCTTTAGAGTCACTTAAGCTGAGTAGGTTTTTTCCTTCTAAGTCAGGTTTGAAAGCATGAAATATGTTATTACCCTGAGTATCGTAGATATAAAAATAGCCGGCATTACCAAAACGAAGATCACGAAGCGCTGCCTTAATGTCCCCTTTATCTCCAAGTGATTTTTGATAGCCCACTATCCCTACTGCAACTTCTGTTATCTCCTTAAGTTGTTTTTTTCTCTCTTTAATTAAGGTAGTGCGGAATGTATCAATATCATGGTTAAGAGCCTCAACATTAACGGTATAGGAGACAGAAACAACCGAAATTAGAATAATAATAAGCGGTAAAAGGGTAAGTATGAGTAATTTATTAAGTAATGTTAATTTGGACATGGCGCACTTCCTTGCTACAGAGATAATGTGTTTATTTTATCTTATTGCTAATAGCGATGAATGTGATTGGGATCTTGTCATGTAGCTATTATGCTATGCGGATGTGATGAGTGGCACGCTATTAAAAAATAATTGGATAAAAAAATACCTGCACAGGGCAGGTATTTTTATGCTTGAACGTGTTAGGAGAGATTACTCTGCTGCTACCACTTCAAGATTAACAATTGTTGATACGTCAGAGTGTACTGAAACAGCAATTTCGTATGTACCAGTGTGGCGTAAAGCGCCTTCAGGAAGACGTACTTCACTTTTAACAACAGCTACACCAGCCGCTGTGATTGCATCAGCAATATCACGCGTACCGATTGAACCGAATAATTTACCTTCATCACCAGCTTTAGATGCGATAGTAACAACTTCTAGTGCTTCTAGTGCTGCACCACGTTGTTGCGCAGCAGCAAGGTTTGCAGCTTGCTTAGCTTCTAATTCAGCACGACGTGCTTCAAAAGCTTCTAAGTTTGCTTTGTTTGCTGGTACAGCTTTTTGTTGCGGGAAAAGGAAGTTACGTGCGTAACCTGCTTTAACGTTAACTTTATCGCCTAGTTTACCAAGGTTAGCAACTGTATCTTGTAGGATAATTTCCATAATATATAGCTCCTATTTACTTGTGTAAATCTGTGTAAGGTAAAAGTGACAAGTAACGAGCACGTTTAATAGCGCGCGCTAATTGGCGTTGGTATTTTGCACTTGTGCCAGTAATACGGCTTGGTACGATTTTACCACTTTCTGTGATGTAATTTTTTAACGTAACTACGTCTTTGTAATCAATTTCGCTAACACCTTCAGCGGTGAAACGACAGAACTTACGACGGCGGAAGTAACGAGCCATGGTATTTCCTCAAATTTGTTCTATGTACTTAGCATGCAATACGAGTTTACCAAGCTTATTGGCGCTTTGGTGATAAGTGATAAAGCCACTTACTCTAATTTGCATCCCTTTCGATAATTTATGTTTCAACTGATTAGCGAGTGTTCCACTTGCTGCAACGGGCATATAGCAAAAAACGTTGCGTGGTAACTCTGCTTCTTCTTGCATTGAATTATGTTCAATCACAAAATTGCAGTGTTCAATACCTGCCGGACTTTTTTTGAATGTAGGTTTTTCTGTTACTACACCTGAAAGTCGCAAAAAGTTATCAGTCACTAAGTTACTTATGCTTAAGCGTCTGCTTCTTCAGTGTCTGCTGTGTCCGTATCGAACTCAGGGCGTGGAGCACGAGGAGCACGTTCAGAACGCTCTTCTTTTGCTTTTGCCACTACAGATGCTTCAGTAATAGGTGCTTTAGTACGCATGATCATGTTGCGGATCACTGCGTCGTTGAAACGGAAAGCAGTTTCCAAATCATCGATTACGCTTTGCTCAGCTTCAATATTCATAAGAACATAGTGTGCTTTGTGTAGCTTGTTGATTGGGTAAGCCAGTTGACGACGGCCCCAATCTTCTAGGCGATGAACAGTACCACCTGCTTCTGTAATAGATGCAGTGTAACGCTCGATCATACCATTAACTTGTTCACTCTGATCAGGGTGAACCATAAATACGATTTCATAATGACGCATATAAAAATCGCTCCTTACGGGTTAGTAGCTTCTTAATTTGGCTCAACCGTACCAATAGAAGCAAGGAACAAAAAGGGTGGTTGATTTAAGGCGACAAAGTGTACAGCTTAGCGTAATCTGGTGCAAGCTTTGATTATGCTAATTATTGATATTATCTTAACGTATTGCATCTAATTGATTAATCTCTAATATAAGTATATCTCTTTTTGGTTTTTTAACTGTTTTATTGAGTTCACCTTGTTTAATTCTCGATTTTTATTGGTTTTTACAATTTCTCTTGCGTTACTTTCTGTCGTTATCATCTCATTGGATAATGAAGATAGTAAGCTTACCTTTAGCTATTTGCCGGCACAAGAGAATGTGCGACTTGAGCAAGCTAGGCAGCCCCATGCTGAACAACTTTCGCAGCATCAACTTTCGCAGTATCAACTACAGGAAAGCTCTACGCCTCCTTCATTTTGGTCGATGGAAAGTCACATCGCTTATAATAATGCTGAACTAAAACAGCAAAAAGCGTTGCATCAGCGTTTATTAAAAAAATCTCAAAATCAAGCTGAGCAGTTAAAACAATTTATCGCAGAAAATAACGCCCTACAGGAGCAGTTACGTAAACGTGAACAAATGATACAAGAGCAGAATGCTCATCTAGAGGCTACTCGTCAGCAATATCAAGCATTGCAAGTGGAGCTCTCCGAAGCTCAAAAAATGCAAAAAGATGAAGATCTATTGATGGCACAAAATAAAGAGATGAAATTTAAAATTGATAGTCAGCCGGATATTATTAAGCGCCCTAAACATAACGAAGATAGTAGCCCTGATAAAATTCAGCAAAAAAAGAGACCTATAACCCATTATCTGGTTCGGTTCAGTTTGGTTATAGCTATGAGCAGGACAATAATGTCAATCGTTCCCTTGATGGGCGTCTTATTGTCGATTATGAAATACGGGACAAGTATAAAATTCATAATGACCTTTATTTTGAATTTGAAGATGAAGATGGCAAAACCAAAACATCTAAACAACGTTGGCAATTGCAGGGTGATTATCATTTAGCTCCGGAAGACTTCATCTATTCTCGAAGTGATATGCAACACGGGCGTTTTTCTAGTTATAAACGTGAAGATGTATATGCAGTGGGGTATGGTCGAAAAATATTGCATAGCGATAAACATACGCTTAATGCCGAGTTTGGGCCTGGTTATAAAATAGCACAACCTAATGAGGGGGAAGATGAGATCACGATTAACGAAGCGATTATTCGTGCCTACTATTTCTATAGTTTTGTTTTCTCAGATGCATTGCAATTTTCTGCAGAAGGGGCGGTGCAAACGGGGCGAAAAAGTTCAACCTATAATTCAGTAGTAAAAGCGCAGAATAGAATTTATCAAGAGCTGTATTTGGTTTTTGACTTGGATTATACCTACACAACGACAGTGCCTGAAGATACCAAAAATCGTGAAGTGACGAGTGGATTAAAGCTCCTTTATGCATTTTAGAACGCATGCAACATTTTCATTGCACGCGTTCAAAAGGATCTTAACGGCGCTGACGAACTACTTCAAATAGACAGATGCCCGTTGCCACTGATACATTCAAACTAGAAACCGCGCCCGCCATCGGTAATTTTATCAGTTCATCACAATGTTCGCGTGTTAAACGGCGTAAACCTTTGCCTTCAGCACCCATCGCCAATGCAATACCACCAGAAAGTTTACAATCGTAGATGCTTTGTTCAGCTTCTCCAGCAGTCCCGTAAATCCAAATTCCTTTCTCTTGTAAACTGCGCATCATACGCGCGAGGTTAGTAACATGGATAAGCGGGATTGATTCGGCAGCCCCACAGGCAACTTTGCGCACAACGGGCGTTAGGCTCGCTGAATTATCTTTTGGAATAATGACCGCGTGAACGCCTGCCGCTTCAGCACTACGTAAACATGCACCAAGATTATGAGGATCGGTTACCCCATCTAAAATTAGTAGAAAGGGAGGTACATCTAACTCGTTTAAAATGGGTTCTAAATCATTATCCGTGAGTATTTTAGCTGCTTTAACGCGCGCCATGATACCTTGATGCTGCTCGCCATCGGATTTATCATCCAATGCCTTGCGTTGCATCTCCTGTATTGATACTCCCCATTCACGCGCTTTATTTAGAATTGCGTTAAGGCGTTCGTCATCACGCCCTTTGAGTGCGTATATTTCGATTACGCGCTCTGGTTGTCTTTCTAGTAACGCATCAACGGCATGCATGCCATAAATTAATTCACTTTTACTCATCGTTTTCTCTAATATTTAAATGGATTATCAGCTATTCGCCTTTTGCTTTGGCTTTATTTCGCTCGGCACGGCCGGGGCGTTTTTTCTTCGCTGTTGTTTTTTTCTTTCTCGATGTAGGGGTGTTTTTTTCACCCTGTTTTATTTTTTTCTTCTTTTTTGCCTTTGCTTTTTTCTGTTGCTCCGCGCTGTTTTGATCGATTTCACGGATCACGGGTTGATCGCTCATTTTATTTTTTTCTTTACGATTTCGGCTGTTTTTGGCACGGCGATCGATTGGGCGCTCATTCTCTCTTGCTGCCGTTGTCCGAGCTCGTTTTCGTTGTCCTGCCGCTTCTTGGTCGGCCAGTTCAAAATCGATTTTCTTATCATCTAAGTTAACCGATAATACTTTCACATCTAACACATCGCCAATACGGTAAGTGCGACCTGTACGCTCACCTTTCAAGGTTTGTTTGCCCGCATCAAAGATGTAGTAATCGGACAGTAGGCTGGTTACATGCACTAATCCATCGATATGAATATCGTTCAAACGGACAAAGAAGCCAAAATTGGTCACCGCAGCGATGGTGCCCGTCATGGTATCACCAACGTGATCTTGCATATATTCACATTTTAAGGCATCAGCAACGTCACGCGTTGCATCATCAGCACGGCGTTCGGTCATTGAGCAATGCTCACCGAGTACTCCCATCTCATCATGTTGATAATGGTAACCACCGGTATTTGTCCATTTCGATTTTTGTTGCCCATTCTCTTGCTGTGCAATTAAGTATTTAATGGCGCGATGTAAAATAAGATCTGGGTAACGACGAATTGGCGAAGTAAAGTGAGAATATTCAGCTAATGCCAGACCAAAATGACCGAGATTTTCATCTTGATAAACAGCCTGTTTCATCGACCGTAATAACATGGTTTGTAAAAGCTCACTATCTTCTCGATCCGCAAATTGTTCGGCTAGATTAGCGTAGTCGCGAGGAGCAGGGCTATCGCCACCTTCTAAACTTAACCCTAATTCCGCAAGGAAAGAGCGAAAGTTTGCTAGTTTCTCTTCACTTGGCGTTTCATGGACGCGATATAGTGCTGCGGCTTCTGCCTTTTCAATTAATAGAGCAGAGGCAACATTTGCTTGGATCATGCACTCTTCGATGATCTTATGCGCATCATTGCGAATTAAAGGCTCTATCGATTCGATTTTACGTGCTTCATTGAATATAAAGCGCACTTCTAGCGTTTCAAACTCCATGCCGCCACGAATATGACGCGCCTTTTTAAAGGCTTTGTAGAGATTTTCTAACTCTTCGAGATGGGGGACTAAAGGTTTGTAGTGGTCTCTTAACGCTTCATCACCTGCTAAAATTTTAGCAACTTTGGTATAAGTAAAGCGCGCATGCGAGTTCATCACTGCTTCATAAAATTTATAATCTTTTAGCGTGCCATCCTTCGAGATCACCATCTCACTGACCATACATAAGCGGTCAACTTGGGGATTTAATGAACATAAACCATTGGATAAGACTTCTGGCAGCATTGGGATAACTTGGTCAGGAAAATAGACCGAGTTACCACGATTAATCGCTTCTTTATCTAATAGGGTTCCGTGACGCACGTAATAGCTGACATCGGCAATCGCCACCCATAAGCGCCAACCGCCATCGGTTTCACGTTGACAGTAGACAGCGTCATCAAAGTCACGCGCATCTTCACCATCGATGGTAACCAAAGGTAGTTCACGTAAATCAACACGACCAACAATGGCATGCTCAGGGACAAATTCAGCAAACTGTTTGAGTTCTTTATCTAACCCCTTAGGCCATTCATGGGGAATATCGTGGGTACGTATTGCGATTTCCACTTCCATCCCCGGTTCCATCGCTTGTCCGAGTACTTCGGATATTTTTCCCTGAGCCGTGAAACGCGCCTTTGGACGTTGAGTTATTTCTACAACAACAATTTGCCCATGACGTGCGCCACCATTATTTTCTTTGCTGATTAAAATTTCTTGATTAATACGCGAATCATCCGGCACCACAACGGCAATACCCTCTTCGACAAAATAGCGCCCAACAATGGGTTCTTTGCGGGCATCGAGTAAGCGTACAAAGCGTGCTTCGGTACGCCCTTTGGCATCGACTTTGACAGGTTGTGCTAAAATGGTATCACCATGAAATAGAAAGCGCATTTGGTGATTAGGTAAGAAAAGGTCATCGCCACCCGCTTCGCTTTTTAGAAAACCAAAGCCATCCTTATGGCCAATCACTTTGCCTTTCACTAAATCAAGTTTTTCAGGTAACGCATAGGTGGCATTACGGCACCAAACTAATTGACCATCTCGCTCCATCGCTTTTAAACGACGGCGTAACCCTTCAGCTTCTTCCTCACTGCTTAATGAAAAAGCCTTAAAGAGGGCGTCACGAGTTATCGGCTTCGCTTGCTTTTCCATGTATTCTAAAATGAATTCACGGCTTGGAACGGGATGCTCGTAACTTTCTGATTCGCGCTCTAAATGGGGATCTATGGTCATATTGTTGCTCTCTTATAATATATTACTGAAAGTATATCCGAAAATAGCGATTGCATCTTATTAATATGGCTCAATCAGCAACTTAAGTTAAATAAAATTAAAAAAAGTAGTAAAAAGTAGTAGACAGAAAAGATAACTCCCAGTATTATCCGCGCCACGCTAAAGATGTGAGCACCCGTAGCTCAGTTGGATAGAGCGTTGCCCTCCGGAGGCAAAGGCCACAGGTTCGACTCCTGTCGGGTGCACCATATTTCGGTAGGCAGCTTGGTAGCGTAAATAAGTTTTAGTGGCGGATGTAGCTCAGTTGGTAGAGCCCCGGATTGTGATTCCGGTTGTCGCGGGTTCAATCCCCGTCATTCGCCCCATCTTTTCTCGATGTAAAACAAGATTCTCGGTGATTAGCGCAGCTTGGTAGCGCATCTCCTTGGGTTTACAAAGAGTTGGACCAGGGTCTGACCCGTAATATGTAAAGTCTTAAATATAGATTTTCGGTGATTAGCGCAGCTTGGTAGCGCATCTGGTTTGGGACCAGAGGGTCAGAGGTTCGAATCCTCTATCACCGACCACTTTCAGAAAGACCGCACTTGCTGCGGTTTTTTTTTCGCCTGAATTTCGTAATAGTCACAATACTTAAAGTCGCTTTGGAAGTATAAAAGTTTAGCTAGATAGTAGTGTTAGTATCACATAAAAGATTGCTCAGACATCAAGCTGTCGCTTGTTCGCTCCATCTATCACCGACCACTTTCAGAAAGACCGCACTTGTTGCGGTTTTTTTCGCCTGAATTTCGTAATAGTCACAATACTTAAAGTCGCTTTGGAAGTATAAAAGTTTAGCTAGATAGTAGTGTTAGTATCACATAGAAGATTGCTCAGACATCAAGCTGTCGCTTGTTCGCTCCATCTATCACCGACCACTTTCAGAAAGACCGCACTTGTTGCGGTTTTTTCGTCTGCAGTTTGTCATCATTCTTTAAATATAGATGCCTTAAACAATAAATTTTTCAAGCTAAGCCGACAGTGCTTGCTCTTTTCTAGTAAACTACTGGGCGTTTTAAATATCACCTATTATGGATTACTTATTTTGCATACTCTCGCTCAGTTACGATCAGGCAAACTCACTGGTATTCAGCGTTTAACATTATCAGAACAATTAACTTCCTTCCCATTAGAGATTTTATCCTTGGCGGATAGCTTAGAGATCCTTGATTTATCGAACAATCAATTAAGTTCATTGCCCGATGAGTTAAAGCAGTTAACTAAGCTGAAAATTATTTTTGCCTCTCATAATCACTTTGAAACCCTCCCTGAGGTGCTTGGGCAATGCGAAAATTTAGAGATGGTCGGTTTCAAATCTAATAAAATCAGCGATGTACCAGAAAATGCTCTCCCACCTAAACTGCGTTGGCTTATTTTAACGGACAACCGTATTGAAATCTTGCCAAACTCTTTAGGCGAGCGACCTAGACTGCAAAAATTGGCATTGGCGGGTAATTTATTAACTCATTTACCGCACACTTTGGCTCACTCTCACAACCTAGAGTTAGTGCGAATTTCAGCGAATCGATTAACGGAATGTCCGCAGCAGTTGCTCGATTTACCAAAATTGGCATGGTTTGCCTTTTCAGGTAATCCCTTTAGCCAATCTGATCTCCGTATTGACTCTGTACCTGTTGTGCCATCAACAAGCTTTACACTATGCGAGGTATTAGGGCAGGGGGCTTCTGGTGTTATATCAAAGGCGCTTTGGAATCAGCCGCAACCAGACTTACCTGATGCTATTGCCGTTAAAGTGTTTAAAGGTGAGGTCACCAGTGATGGTTATCCGCAGGATGAATTGCAAGCGTGTTTAAAGCTGGGAAATCACGTGAATCTTGTGCGGTCATTAGCGCAGGTCGATGAAAAAGGGTATTTAGCATTAATTATGAACTTAATACCTGACCATTATCGTAACCTTGGGTTACCACCCTGCTTTAAAACCTGTACACGTGATACCTTTGCCCCTGATTTTACTTTGTCCATTGGGCAAATTGAAAAAATAGTGGCACAAATGGAAGAGGTCTTTAATCATTTACATGCCAATCAAGTTTGTCATGGGGATTTGTATGCGCACAACACGCTTTTTGATGAGCAAGCTAATATCATTTTTGGTGATTTTGGCGCGGCGACGATGTACCACATGTTAAGCTCTACAGAGCAACAGAAAATAAAGCAGATTGAGTATCGAGCCTACTGCTATTTTATTGATGATCTGCTTAGTGTTTGCGCGGAAGAAGATAAAAATAGTGTTAATTATCGACAGTTAAAGCTGAGGGTAGATTCTTAAAAATATTTTAAACGTTGAGAGGGTGAGGGATATGAGAATTGCGATTGTGGGGATTGGTGATATTGCACAGAAGGCTTATTTGCCTATCTTAACTCAGTTAAATGATGTGGAGTTGATTTTTTGCACGCGTAATAATGCGACCTTGCAAAAGCTCGCTTTGCAATACCGAGTTACAACCCTTTATCAAGATTATCGCCAACTGAGTAAGGCCAATATTGATGCAGTGATGATCCACAGCAGTACCGTTTCTCACCCTGAAATAGCGGCCTATTTTTTACAGCAGGGTATACCAACCTTTGTTGATAAACCGCTTGCAGATAACGCCTTTGACTGTGAAAAACTCTATGAGTTAGCACAAGCGAAACAAGTGCCGCTGTATATGGGGTTTAATCGCCGTTTTATTCCGCTTTATAACCGTCATTTGGGGGATCTGCAAAGCGTTAATTTGGCATCGCCTTTATTATCATTACACTGGCAAAAAAATCGCCATAATCTACCGGGAAATATTCGTGATTTTATTTTTGATGATTTTATTCATCCCTTAGATAGTGTTAATCTCGATGCTAAAAGCGACTTGCAAGGTGTTCACCTGACGAGTCAATTTAAGGGAACTCAGTTAGCTCAGTTAGCTCGGTTAGATGTGCAGTGGCAATCGAACAATACACTGTTACATGCCTCCATGAATCGTCTATACGGTATCACCTGTGAGCATGTATCAGCCAGTTTTGAAAATCGCGCTTATCAGTTTGATTCCTTTATTAGTGGAAAGTGTTTGCAAGATAAGCAAACCTCGCTCATTCAGCTTGAAGATTGGACGCCGATGTTAACCGCAAAGGGCTTCGCGGATATGATTGATGATTGGTTAAGTGTGGTGCAATCAGGAAAATTAAAACAGTCAGTGATCGATCGTAATCTAAGTAGTCATCAATTAGCGGAGGCTATTTGTGGGAAAGTGCAGCAGCTTATTAAAGCTTAAATAGTGAGTTGATGGTCATTGCGTAAGTACTGACCATCAACGAGAATGATGATTAAATAAGTTGTGAAAACAGTAAGAAACCACCAAAAGAGAAACATGCTACTAATGCCGATTTACCGCCTGCTACTTGATAAGGCGCCGCGTCGGTTTTTTTGAATTTAGCAGAGCGAACTTTAACTACCATTGCCATTGGCACAAAAACCGCTAAGAATACCAGAATAATGCCCGCGTATGCTAAGACACCGATAAACTGCTCTTTTGCCCAAATGGCACCGAGCAGTGGCAATATAAAAGTAACTAAAAACGTAGCGCTTTTATTACCCTTAAATAAATCACGATTTTGATCAAATAGCGACATCGCAACGCCCATAAATGAAGTGACTATCGCAAGTGCCGTAAATAGCGTCAAAACAATGCCTAAGCTATTATATTGGGCGCTTAATATGGTGATTAATTGAGAGACGTTTGCAAAGCTGACGAGTTGTTCTGTGGGTAAATTGCCAATAACGGCAACTAACCATAACAAATAACAGATAAACGGCAGCATGGAACCGATAACGACCATATTGCGTAATTGTTGATGAGTTGCTTCACTATTGTATTTTACGACTGACGGCACCACCACCATAAAACCGAAGCTGGTAAATAGCACTGCACTATTTTTGATGAGCTCAACTTTATTGCTATTATTTTGCTGAACAAAATGACCGATTTCAATATTTGGCAACAGGTAAAGCAGTGTTATCACTAGAGTGATGATCATCGCTAAAAAGAGTACGCGATTAAGCTTATCAACACTCGCGGTACCTTTGCTAATAAAAGCAGCAGTGACCAGTGTAAAGAGCAGCTGGCTTTGCCATAGGTTAAGTTGCCAACCGAGGTGATTTAACAATTCTCTTATTAAATCACCTGCGCTAACAATGTAGGCGATCATCAAACAGATGACTAAACAATATAGTAAACCGTTAGTGATAAGTTGCCCCGGCTTGCCAAGTGTTTTTTGTGCAATACTGTTCATGCCGATGCCGCCACCACTGTGGAGCGTTGCTTCCAATAATAACAATGCGGCATAGGTTGTACCAATCCAGATGCCTAGCATTAATAGTGATCCCCAAAGCATACCAAATTGCGCTAGCACCATTGGAATGGCGAGCATACCTGCACCAAGGGCTGTACCAGCAATGAGTAACATGCCGCCTAAAAGTTTTAAATTCATACTATCTCCATAAAAATTGCTAAGCAGGTAAAATAAAAATGGACTATTAAATTAACAGTTAGTTTTAAATTACTTAGTATTAAGACTCAACGGGTTGGCTTACTTTTTCAGTTGATTCTTTAAAGACAAAAACAGCGATAATTAATGCAGCAAAAGTTGGTAGAAACCATGCCATTCCCTTCTCAAACAAGGGTAAAAAATCAAAGTTATGCATATTCACACCCGCAACTTTTAAACCATCCAATAGCCCAAAGAAGAGGGCGATCGATATTACAAAACGATAGCTCAGTTGCTTCTTGCTAATAAAGCCACTTAATAAGGTTAAGGCAACCAGTGCAATCGCCACGGGATAGATAATAAATAAAACAGGTACAGATAAACTGATAAGTTGACTTAAACCGACATTGGTTACCAACGCACATAATGCACAGTTGATGATGACTAAGCGGCTTCTATTCCAATTGGGTTTTAGGGTCACTAAAAACTCAGCCATCGCGCTGATTAAGCCAACTGCGGTCGTTAAGCAGGCTAATCCAACGACTAAGGCGAGTAAAATTAGCCCTTTGGTATTAAATAGTGCTTGTACATAAAGAGCGATTATTTCGCCGCCATTGCTGACATTACCGGCAATTCCTTGGCTTACTGTTCACCTAAATAGAAGAGTGATAAATAAACAAAAGCTAACCCAAAAGCTGCAATACTGCCTGCCATAATGAGATATTTATATTGTGCTTTCTTATCATCAACGCCCTTTGATTTGATAACGTTAATAATTAATATGCCAAAAACCAAAGCGCCTAGCGTATCCATTGTGTTATAGCCTTCTAAAAAGCCTTTCATAAATGGATTATGAATATATTCTTGGGTGGCACTGCCTAACTCTGCAAGTGGGGTAGTAAAAACGGCGACGGATAGGATAATCAATAAGATAATTAGTAACGGCGTGATCACTTTACCAATCATATCTAATAATTTACCCGTTGATAGTGATAGGTAACCTGTGATTAAAAAGAACACAATGGAGAAGATCGCTAAACTCGTTGCATCCGGGGTTGCTAAAAAAGGAGAGATGCCTATTTCATAGGCGACTAATGCCGCTCTTGGCGTTGCGAAACTTGGGCCAATAACAATAAATACAGCAAGCGCTAATAGTGTTGCCGCTTTACTCGGCAGATATTTTGCCATCTCAATAATACCGCCTCCTGCTTTTGCGACTGCAATTAAGGAGATCAGCGGAAGGCCTACGGCAGTGACTAAAAAACCAAGTGTTGCTGGCGTTAAGTTTTCTCCAGCCATTGCGCCTGCCAGTGGAGGGAAAATGATGTTACCTGCCCCTAAAAAAAAGGCAAAATTCATGAAGCCTAAAGCGAGTATATCAAAACCCGATAAACGATTTTTCATTCAATATTCCTGTTGCATTCATAGCAAATCCTATAATTATCTAATTACGGGAGTTGATACTGTTTATTAAAAAAGAGGTAAACCATCAATGCACTGAAATATTTTATGCGTCATCCATGAGGTAAGAAATTATGTGCGAATCAACCTACTCGTTGTGTAGCTCGTCAATTATTAGTAGAGCGAAAGAGGACATTTTTACCATAATTGTAATTATTTACTAGGGGGACAAAAGAGCAAAAGAGATAATGAAATTTAAATGACCAATTAACCATGAAAGTGAAGTGGTTAACTGCGCGTTTTAAGCGGGTATTTATTCAGGTAGTAATAATTAAAATTATTGGCATCTATCTAATTAATAGGATAAATTTCAGTTGTAATGGGCATTTTTGTTTTCGTTGAATTGCATAAATATTTGAAATGTAAGTTCATTTTTAAAAATTATTTTGATTTATTTTTGCTCTATATTTTTCTTTTCAACTATCTACATTGTCTTGCAACCGGAGAGGGGCCATATAAGGTATTGCAACAATGCAGGAAGTAAATGATTATCCGTTTCGCATCTTTAAGTATCATGGCTATAGCATGGCTAGTTGTAGATGGGTGTTTACAAAACGTTAACATATTTCAAACTTAGGCAACATTATTCCCTAGTTTCCAGTCTAAATTTTGGTTAGAATCGATTCCTCTCAAAAATCAAATGGATTTTAACCTATCACTATTTAATTAACTGTAAAGGGCTTTTACTTGTTAGGTTCAAATAGTAGATTTCAGATTAATTTGTAAAGGCTAGGTTTTAATGGATATAAAAACGGTAGATGTCCTGCTTGTTGGTGGTGGAGTCATGAGCACAACGCTAGGTATGATATTGACACAACTTGATCCATCATTAAAAATTTTAATGGTTGAGCGATTGGATCATGTCGCCCATGAAAGTACACATGGATGGAATAATGCCGGTACTGGTCATGCGGGATATTGTGAATTGAACTATACCCCTCAAGGTGATGATGGACGTGTAGATATTGATCGCGCGCTAGCTATTAACGCTTCCTTTGAAGTGACTTTGCAGCTTTGGAGTTATTTGGTAGAAAAAAATATTTTACCAAACCCGAGTGAATTTATTAACTCTATTCCACACCAAAGTTTAGTTTGGGGGGAAAAAGATGTGGCATTTCTTCGCCAACGCTATGAACGCCTCAGTGCTCATCATCTATTTAAAGATATGCAGTATAGTGAAGATCCTGAGGTGATCCGTGGGTGGATGCCATTGGCAATGAGTAAACGCGACACTAACCAACCTGTCGCTGCCACGCGTGTTAATTATGGCTCCGATGTCGACTTTGGTGCATTGACCCGCAATATGGTTAAAAATCTGCAACAAGCCCCGAACTTTGAATTACTATTGAATTTCAATGTAACGCGCATCAAACAGCATGATAATGGTCATTGGGCGGTACGTGTTAAAGAACGGACAGGCAAGCATTCTGCATTGATCGATACCAAGTTTGTTTTTCTTGGTGCCGGTGGCGGGGCATTACCCCTGTTACAAAAATCGGGTATTCCTGAGCGTAAGGGGTACGGAGGTTTTCCCGTGAGTGGACAGTGGTTGGTTTGTCGCAAACCTGAGATTGTTGAACAACATCGCTCAAAAGTGTATGGAAAAGCGCCGATTGGCGCACCTCCCATGTCTGTGCCTCATCTTGATACGCGTATTATTGATGGCAATCCTGCACTATTATTTGGCCCTTTTGCTGGCTTTACCACGAAGTTTTTGAAAAAAGGATCGAAAATGGATCTGTTGGATCCATTACAGGTACTAATTTAAAGCCTATGCTATCAGTTGGTTCAAAGAATATAGATTTAAGCCATTACTTAATAAAAGAGTCCTTACAATCTCATAAAGATAGAGTAAAAGCGTTACGTCATTTTTACCCGGAAGTTAATAAAGACGATTGGACATTAGCGCAAGCTGGCCAGCGTGTAATGGTTATTAAAAAAGATAAGAATGGCATAGGCAAACTTGAATTTGGCACCGAATTGGTGACCTCTCAAGATGGTACGTTAGCGGTATTGTTGGGCGCTTCACCGGGAGCTTCAACAGCTGTCCAGGCGATGGTCAATGTGGTTGAAAAATGTTTTACAGATAGATTTGAAGAAGCTGACTGGAATAAGACGATGGTGGAGATGATCCCTTCATACGGTCAGTCACTTATCGAAAATGAAAAATTATTGAATAAAGTTAAAGCAAAAACATTAGCTACCTTAGGATTGGTCTAATACCATTGCGCATAATATTGTGATCAGGGCTTGTTGAGGAAAAATAATGGAGAGCAAGGCGCATGATTGAGTAATTACTGGCTATTGCGATTGAATGCAACGTAGCTATCTATTATTTTAACCAACAAGATAGATCAGATACTTATGCGCAATGGTATATTCACTGTTACGCTTTTTATTTTATGGGTGAAAAATGGTTAATATTGAAGTATGCATTGATAATATCGAATCTTTATTTTCAGCACAAAAGGGGGAGCGGATCGCATCGAACTATGCAGCTCTCTTGCGGTGGGGGGATTGACGCCAAATCATGGTTTGATCGCCTTAGCACTGAAACATGCCCATATCCCAATTTACACCATGATCCGTCCGCGCGATGGTGATTTCCTCTATTCCAGCCTTGAAGTCGAGATGATGTTGCATGATATTCATCATGCCAAAACTCAGGGAGTTCAAGGTGTTGTTCTGGGGTGTTTAAATAAAAATGCGCAAGTTGATAGAGATATTTTACGTAGTTTAATGAAAGAGGCGAAGGGGGTTGGTGTAACCTTTCATCGCGGCATTGATTGCTGCGCTGATGTACATGAAGCATTGGAAATTATTCTTGGTGCAGGTTGTGAACGCGTATTAACCTCTGGTCTTGCAAATAATGCTGTGAACGGTGCAGAGACTATTCGTAAAATGGTTCTACAATGTAAAGGTCGATTATCTGTGATGGCCGGGGCGGGGGTTAATGGTGATAATGTCGCAACAATAATTAATAAAACAGGCGTTAACGAGGTGCACTTATCAGGTAAAACGCCACGTCAAAGCGACATGGAAACGATAGTCGCCTGTGCGACTTTACCTGAATTTCAAACGATTAGTGTCACTAAAGCCGAGAATATAGCAGCAATAAAGAGCGCTATCGCAAGGTGATCTATAATAACTATTTACAATGAAAGGGGTTATTTGTATGCAGTCAGTTACTAAAAGAATTGGTGTATTAACCGCGGGCGGCGATGCGCCGGGGTTGAATGCCGCGTTAAGAGGTTTGGCAAAAAGTGCACAAAATAACTACGGTATTGAAATCGTTGCTTTTTTTGATGGTTATAAAGGATTAGTTGAAAATAATGCCAAGTTAATGGAACAAGCTGATTTTTCAGGCATTCTACATACGGGGGGGTCTATACTAGGTAATTCACGTGAACGCCCCTTTAAAGATGAAGAAAAAGTCGAAAAGATGATTAAGCATTATAATGACTGGGAGCTTGATTGCCTGGTTGTACTCGGTGGCGGTGGAACGGCTAAGCGAGGGTATTGGCTAACTCAAAGGGGCTTAAATGTCATTGCCTTACCCAAAACCATTGATAACGACCTTTATGGCACCGATATTACCTTTGGTTTTCATACCGCCCTTGAATTTTGTACCGACGCGGTGGATCGGTTACACACTACGGCACATTCTCACAAGCGCGTATTGATTGCTGAAATTATGGGCAACACGGCTGGTTGGTTGGCCCTCTATGCCGGCATTGCAGGTGGTGCGGATGCCATACTTATTCCTGAAATTCCCTATGATATTGAGAAACTAAAAGAGCATATTGATAAACGCATCGTCAATGCCAATTCACCCTTTTCTGTAATTGTCGTGGCAGAGGGAGCAAAATCCCTTGATGAAGCGGAGTTAACGAAAAAACAGTTGCGTAAGAAAAGAGCCGCTGAAAATATCAGTAGTGCTGCCTATAAAGTTTCCAATGAACTAAATGCCATTTCTAATTATGAATCGCGAGTGTCGGTACTTGGATACCTGCAAAGAGGGGGGGCTCCTTCTGGTTATGATAGGGTGCTGGCAACGCAATTCGGCACTAAGGCCGCCGAGCTTCTTTTTAAAGGAGAGTATAATGTGCTTGTTGCTACCGATGGCCTTGAAGTTGTCACAGTGCCCCTTGAAAAGGTCGCTGGGAAAACGAAACGGGTACCGCTAGACCATTTATCTGTGCAATCTGCTCGTCAAACAGGCATCTCTTTTGCCGATTAATTTTATCGCTTTTTATCAATAACAGACTGACGCCTCAGTCTGTTATTATCTTTTTGCTCTGATTTATTCTGCGCCTCCACTATTGATTTATCAATCTATACTCATACCAATCGGAATAAATCGCTGATTCTATTCTACTGGTTAAAATAACTTACTTTTTTGTTGTAAGTTTCGCAAAGGGAACAACCAGTTGCGTCAACTTACGCCACAAATTAAGTCATTTTTCCTGTGCAAAATTTAGATCACATACTTAATCCGATTGGTATCATTCTATATTTGCCACTATTTAGAGACACTAAGGAGATATTATGAGTCGTCAACATCATGGTTTATCACTGGGTATGGTAAGGGTGGATGAAGAGTTTATTATTGTTGTTAAAGCAATAGGAAAGCTGAACCACGCGGATTACCAAGTGTTGTCACCGATGATCGATTCGGCATTGCAAAAAGTGATGTCATCGAGCGCCAAGGTTTTGGTTGATATTAGTGAATTTGAAGGGTGGGAGCTGCGTGCTGCTTGGGATGATTTTAAGTTAGGATTAAAGCATGGCGAGAGTTTTTCTAAGATTGCTGTTTACGGTAATAATGAGTGGCGAGCGTTAGGTATTAAAGTGAGTGAATGGTTTGTCTCCGGAGAGATTAAAGCCTTCGATGATTATGAGGCAGCCATGATGTGGCTACAATATTAATTTAGGGGGGATTTTACTTTTAACCGAAGCATAATTTTTATATTGTATGAAATAATATAAACAGATAATAGAGTATGGATATGCCATTAAAAACAGATGAATTACGTAGTGAAAAACTAGATTACTTGATTACCCCAGCTGAACTCGCTGAAGTTTCACCAATATCCGATGTCGCGGCTGGCGTGGTTACTCGAGCTAGGCGCGAGGTGGAGGCGATATTATCGGGAGAAGACCCTCGTTTATTAGTGATTGTTGGGCCTTGCTCGATTCACGATCCAGAAGCTGCGCTAGAATACGCGAAACGACTCGTAAAATTAAAAGATAAATACACCGATCAGCTCTGTATAGTTATGCGTACCTATTTTGAAAAGCCCCGCACTATTGTTGGCTGGAAAGGTTTGATCAACGATCCTGATTTAGATGGTAGTAATAATGTTAATAAGGGAATTAAGCTGGCTCGTAAATTGTTAGTGGATATAAACGAATTGGGGTTAGCGACAGCCACTGAATTTTTAGATATGGTAACAGGTCAATATATTGCTGATTTAGTGACTTGGGGAGCTATCGGAGCTCGAACCACAGAAAGTCAAATTCATCGTGAAATGGCATCGGCGCTCTCTTGTCCAGTTGGTTTTAAAAATGGTACCGATGGTAACTTGCAAATTGCCATTGATGCGATACGCTCAGCGAAGGCGCGTCATATTTTTTATTCACCGGATAAAATTGGTCGTATGACTATTTATAAAACGGCAGGTAATCCCTATGGGCATCTTATTTTACGTGGTGGAAAGGTGCCTAATTATAGTAGTGAAGATATTTCCGATGCGGCTATCGCTTTAGATAAAGTTGGTTTAAGTAAACGTTTGGTTGTCGATTTTAGTCATGGTAATAGTCTAAAACAGTTTAAAAAACAGTGGCAGGTTGGTCATGATATTATGCAACAGATGCGTTCCGGCAGCCCCTTTATTGCTGGCGTGATGATTGAAAGCTTTATTGAAGAGGGTAATCAGTCGGTCGAAGATGGCAACGCGCTCGTCTTTGGTAAAAGTATTACCGATGCCTGTATTAGTTGGGATGATACAGATGCAATGCTTGCTGAATTGGCTGAGGCTAGTCGAGAAAGAATGTCATAATTAATAAAAAACCGCTCACTTGAGCGGTTTTTTTTGGACTAAAAAGAGCAATGTAAATTATGGTTTTGCTTGTTTTAGCATCTGCCAATACTTTTCATAAATCGCATTAGCTTCACCGAGATCGCTATGGTAAGTCCCTTTTTTGATAACATCCGCAGGTGGCACAACCATTGGATTGTTACGCATATCTTCACTTAATAAAGGGATCGTCGCTCTATTTGGGGTTGAATTACCGATTTCTTCAACGATGATTTTACCAATTTCAGGGCGTAGTACAAAGTCGATAAATTTATGTGCATTTTCAACGTTTTCAGCGCCTTTCGGAATCACGAAACTGTCTACCCAAAATGTCACCCCTTCACTTGGATAAATGTATGTCACTGTGCCTAATTCAGCTTGTGCCATATAGGCTTCACCATTCCACATTACGCCCATCGGTACGTTGCCTTGAATCAGAGGGCCTTTTGGTGAATCAGATAAAAACAGCTTAACATTCGGTAATAATTCCACCAAAGCTTCATAGGCTTGACGGATTTCATCTTCATTTTTTGTGTTGTTTTCAAAGCCTTTAACTTTTAACCCCATTAAGAAAATGTCACGAGCATCATCGAGTAATAGTATTTGATCTTTAAACTCTGGTTTCCAAAGATCCTTCCACGAAGTAATGGATTTAGGATCTATCTCTTCGTTATTGACCGCAACCGCCGTACTACCCCATAGATATGGGATACTATATTTGTTCTCCGGGTCATAAGCTTGGTTTAATAAGCTTGGCTCTAGGTTAGCTAGATTTTTTAACTTAGATTTATCAAGTGGTTGTATCAGATCAGCACGCTTCATTCGCTCGATAAAATAGGTTGTTGGAATCGCTAAGTCATAACCTTTACCGTTAACTAGCTGTAGCTTAGCAAACATCGTTTCATTACTATCAAAGGTAGCAACTTCAACTTTAATACCCGTTTCTTTAGTAAATTGTTTTAGGATTGAATCTGGAATGTAATCAGCCCAGTTATACAGTACAACTTTTTCTTCCGCGAGCGCTGAAAAACTGATCAGCATTGCCGCTGTAAGTGTTAACCATTTTTTCATTATTAATTTCCTTTTTTACGCAGCAATAGTTGCGATATTACAATTAAGACTACCGAACCAACAAAGAGTAGGGTAGAGATAGCATTTACCTCTGGCGAGACACCAACACGCACCATGGAATACACTTTAAGTGGTAATATTTCATAGCCTGGTCCCGTGACAAAGGAACTTACAATCACATCATCTATCGATAAAGTGAAACTTAACAACCAACCCGATGCTACCGCTGGTAATATCATAGGTAGGATAATTTTATTAAATACTTGCCATTCATTAGCGCCTAAATCTCGTGCCGCCTCAGTCACCGCCATATCCATCCCCTTTAAGCGAGAAAAAACACTAATAATCACAAAGGGTAAACAGAAGGTAATATGGGCAATTAATAGAGAAATATAGCCTAATTCTATTCCTAAGCTAACAAATAGAATAAGTAGCGCGATAGCCATTACGATATCAGGTGTCAACATACTCACAAACACCAATGAAGATACCGCTCCTTTGCCATAAAAACGGTAACGTTGCAGTGCAACCGCCGCCAAGGTGCCAATCACCGTTGCCGCCGTTGCGCTAGTAATACCGACTTGCAAGGTATGCCAAGCGGCTTCCATTAGCGAGTCATTAGTGAATAATTTATCGTACCATTTAAAGGTAAAACCACTCCATTTATTACCATAACGTGACATGTTAAAGGAGTTAACAATTAAAATTAAAATCGGGGTGTATACATAGCAGAGCACCAAACCGATGAAACCTAATTTAAAAATCCGAGTCATTGATGCCTCCTTCGCGGTTCGACATCTTCGTCGCACGGTAATAAAGCCAGAGCATAAATGATAATAAGAAAATCATTAACATGCTCAATGCGGCACCAAAGGGCCAATCACGTGTTTGGATAAACTGATTTTTGATGACATTACCTAATAATGAATGTTTAGATCCACCTAATAGATCCGCCACAAAGAACATTCCCATCGCTGGGAGTATGACCATTAAACAACCCGCGATAATGCCCGGTGATGTTAATGGTAAGGTGATGCGTAATAAACGTTGCGTCGCAGTCGCCCCTAAGTCTTTGGCGGCATCGAGTAATTTAAAATCCAACTTCTCCATTGATGAATAGATGGGTAAAATCATAAAGGGGAGGAGGATATAACTGAGCCCAAAAATAACGGCAAACTGGCTATATAGCATATCTAATGGTTTATCAATAACGCCAACAAATTGCAGCGCTTCATTAATAAGCCCCTTTTTACCTAATAAAAATTGAATGGCATAAATGCGCACCAAAGAATTGGTCCAAAAGGGAATGATTAATAAAAATAGAATAATACCCCGCCAACGCTGCGGCAATCCCATTAGGCACATTACAAAGGGGTAGGCGATGACCAAACAGATCACCGAGGTGATCAGTGACATGGAAAGCGAATCCCATAACAAGGTAACAAAGCTTGGGTCAAATACACCTTTCCAACCATCTAAACTAAACTGATATTTAATTAAAAAATCAGCGTCACGGGTTAGAAAACTGGTCACTAATACCATTAGACTAGGCACTAAAACGAACAGCGCTAGCCAGCTTGTTGCAAGGCCTATTGCCCAGAAACGAAACTGATTAAATTGTTTGTTCATAAGGCAACACCACTTCCCAACCAGTAATCCATTGCAGCGCGACTTTTTGCCCTAGACGATAATCAAAGTCGGGATCATCTTCATCAAAAAACTCACTTGCGATGACCGTCGTGCCCGTTGATAAGCGAATATAAGAGTCTAAGGTTTTACCTTTATAGTTACATTCGTAGATATGGCCATCAATATGTACCGTTTCTTTTGCCAATTCAGGTTTCGTTAGACGTACATCTTCAGGGCGCAGTAATACATGCACTTTATCGTTGGCTGCAAAAGGGTAGTCGGTTTGTACGACCCAATCGGCCCCTTCTGCGATCACTTCCACATGCTTTTCATCAATTCGACGTACAACGTGGCCATCAAACTGATTAATTTCACCGATAAAACGTGCCACGAAAAGGTTCACAGGCGTTTCGTATATTTCACGAGGTGTACCAATCTGCTGTACTTTGCCTTTGTTCAAAACGACAATCCTATCAGACATGGAGAGCGCTTCTTCTTGGTCATGGGTGACATACACGAAGGTTATTTTGAGTTGGCGTTGTAACCGTTTTAACTCAATTTGCATCTCTTGACGTAGTTTATAATCGAGCGCACTTAATGACTCATCGAGCAATAATAATCGTGGGCGATTAACCACAGCTCGTGCAATAGCAACACGCTGTTGTTGACCACCGGATAATTGATGCGGTTTACGTTGTGCAAAACTTTCTAAGCGCACCATACGTAGCGCTTCAAGCACGCGCTCTTGAATTTCCGCTTTCGGCACTTTATGCATTATCAAGCCAAATGCCACGTTCTCATAGACGCTCATATGAGGGAATAAGGCATAGCTTTGAAATACCGTATTGACTGGGCGATGTTCTGCTTTAAGAATAGATAGATCTTTTTCATCGAGCAGTATTTGCCCTTGATCTTCTTGCTCAAAGCCAGCAATGATGCGTAAAACGGTCGTTTTACCACAACCAGATGGGCCTAATAAGGTGAGAAATTCACCATCGTAAATAGTCAGATCTAAATCGTCTAACACCGTATTATCGGCGAACGTTTTACTGACCCCTGATAGTTGTAAAAGAGGTTGGCACTCTGTCACTGTCAATATTCCAAAAGTCTAGCCATAGTGGCTGTTAAAATCAGCTTAAGTATTGTTGTTACTTAAGTGTGTAATTAGCTCAATAGCCTTCATTGAGTTAACATTTCCATCAACAATATAGCTTGCAAAAAATAATAATATAATGCTCTTTCGTGCCGTTAATTGTTGGCCGATTGTACCGTGATATTAGTCAAATTCAATAAAAAAAATCAAAGCAAATAATAATGTTTTTATTTGTTATTTCCCTGCAAAATATCAATCACTTTAGATACAAATACTCGCCATTTATTGGTAGGTCGGATATAGTGTTTTTTGACCGTTTCACCTTGATTTAAAAAAACTATTTAATTTAATATCAATAAATTATGAATCATTTTTTGATTGAAGGTTATCGCACTACGAATGAAAAATTCTACAACCTCGTTAGTTATATACCCATGATACTTCAAGATGCAAAGTCAGCAAGAAAAAGCGTACCGCGATGCGAGGCATAAAATAAAAGTATAGTAGTTCTACATAGATATTTTATAACAAAGCAGATTGGTGCTATTTTCCTTGTCCTACGGGGCGCTAGCTCGAAAACCAGTGTTGCGTTGTAACACTCAAATAGTGAATGACAATTATCTCTCGTTACGTCTTGCTCAGGTATCCGAGCTCGCGCCTGACAAAGCATATTGAGGTAACATGGGTATATAGTTTAATATTACTTAATATGTATTAAAGAGATTTAGTTTATGTATGAAGAAAATTTAACCCTTATTGTCGAAAAGGGGCACGCCGCCTATGAGTGGGCAAAACGTCAATCTGATGCGGTTAGTGCTTTTGGGCATATTGGAACTCATATTGATTGTTATGACTCCGAACCAGAAAAAAATGATTATGAGGTAGAGGTAGTAACGGTTAATTGTACAGAAAAGATGCCTTCAGTGGATGATTTAGTTTCTCTGGATATGTCAGGCAAAGCGCTCATTCTTTTTACTGGGAATGTTGAAAATAATAATTATGGAACCCCTGAATATGGCTCTATGGATACTACCCTGTATAGTGATGTTCTTGACTTCATACTTTTAACCCCTCCGCTTTTCATTGTTATCGATAGCTATGGCATTGGAGCCCACGGAGATGAGCACATTGGCTTTGATAAAAGGTGTGAATCAAAAGGATGCTTTGTTATAGAAAATGTCAACTTATCACTTGCGACTACTCCTTCGTTACGGAAACTAAAGATATCATTTGATAAATTATCAAAGTCGACAGGAAACCGATGTCAGGTTATAGCTGTTTATCCCTAATAAACATTGATAGGACTGGTTGCCGATGCCGCTATACTAGTTTCATTTTTAAGCCCGCGTTTTAATTGTATGTATACTACACTCTAGGTTGAGCCTCACTTGTAGGGGCTTACTAATATGATTATCAGCTCTGATTCCAGCCACTTCCTGTGGAGCACAAATTCTCTTATAAGATATTAATAAACGCAGTATAAAGTGTGCCATGTAAACTAAGCACAACAGTTCAAGGCTTGAGGTAATATAGATATGAGGGGAAATATGCTAAGGCTAACTATCGTTTTTTTAATGTTTACCGTATTTGCTGTAAGTGCAAAAAACCTGAAATTTGCTGTTGTTCCAAAATATTATAGTGTTTTTTTTGATGAAAGTGGAAAGGGGTGTCAAGATGCCGCTGCGCAAATCGAAGGGGTTGAATGTATATACCGTGGGCCTGTTCAAGGAGATGTCAGAATACAGGACAAAATTATAGAAGAGTTACTCAATGAAGGTGTTGATGGAATTGCCGTCGCTGTTACTGAGTCTCGTTTCTTAGCTAAAAGTAGCATGCAAAAAGCTAAAAAATTGGGAATTCCTGTTATCACTTATGATTCTGATTTTGATACAGTTACCCTAGAAAAATATGACAACTTACGTTTGGCTTATATAGGGACAAACAATTTTGAACTAGGTAAGGCTTTGGGGGAGCAATTAAAAAAAATACGCCCCGCTGGTGGAACGCTTCTTATTCAAACAGGAAGACCCGATTCGCCCAATTTAAACCTAAGAATTATGGGGGTGCGCTCCGCTCTATCTGGAAAAGAGTATCAGAATCCTCCCGGTGAAATACTTAAAAATGATTTAGGATGGACTGAAGTGCGCCTTCCGATCCCAAATTATGACAATATCAACCGCTCTGTTAAACAGCTAGAGTCAATGCTTAAAGTACCGTCTAATAAGGTTGATGCATTTATTGCCGTTGGTGGCTGGGTACAAAATGATGCCCCCCTATACCGCACCATGATTGAACCGTTTAAAGATAAACTTGAGCGCAAAGAGATAGTGCTTGTTATTTCGGATGCATCTGAAATTCAGTTAAAGATGCTAGGAGACCATCTTGCTCACGTGAACATTGGTCAAAAGCCTTATGAAATGGGCAGGCAGATAATATTTACACTTCTTAAAATTATTGAAAAACAAAAGTACGAGGAAGTTATTTATACTCCGTTAACCTATTGCACACAGGATTCTTATGAAACTTGTTCCAAATAAAAGATAATTTGCAAAGGCTAGCTAGCGCAACCTGCTTTTTATTATGCTAAACAAGGTACCCTCGGCTCTAGTTTGTGCGGTGTCAATCGCTCAGTATTACGCCTCTATTTATTTAAAGATATTTAGCAAAATAGTACATCAATATTTTGTGTAATGGCTGCTAGTATTGTCTTTTTTTAAAGTGACTTATTTTCCCGCTGTCACTGACTATAACCCCTTCCTTTTCAAGAAGCTCCCTTTGTCGTATAAAGGCTTCCCCCATAAGGGATATTTTTCCTTGGCTATTGACCACTCTAAACCAAGGTAGCTGACTATCTTTAGGTAACGCGGATAATACTCTTCCGACATAGCGAGCATGATTCGGGTATCCGCAAAGTGTCGCGAGTTGACCGTAACTAATTAATTTACCTGCTGGGATTGCTGCTAAGTTTGCGTATAAACTGCTTTTAAATTCATCCACACGATTGCCTTTATTTTTTATTGTAGTGAACTAAACCTCACCTTCACTCGTACTCTTTTCTAAGCCGTCTCTATTTATACCAATCGGATTAAGTATGTGATCTAAATTTTGCGCAGGAAAAATGGCTTAATTTGACGCGTAAGTTGACGTAAATGGTTGTTCCCTTTACGAAACTTACAACAAAAAAGTAAGTTATTTTAACCAGTAAAATAGATCAGCTATTTATTCCGATTAGTATTATTAAATATTTTGCTTAATAACGGCGATAGAAGAGGAGTTGACCATGAAATTAGCCTTGTTTCCCTTACCTGTTTTCTTATTGCCAGGCGGTAAAACTCGTTTACGTATTTTTGAGCCTCGATATTTGCGCTTAGTGAGTCAATCTCTGCTGCATGGTAATGGTTTCGTTATTTGTCTATGCACCATTAATGATGAATTTTATCCGATTGGCAGTCGTGTGCAAATTTATGATTTTGAAAAGGATGAGCAGGGCGTTTTGACAATAGATGTCGAAGCTGTTGATAGAGTGGAAATTGGGGCTTTTACGGTGCAATCAGACGGCTTAAAAGAGGCAGAAATAGTTATTTTACCTCATTGGCAAACATATAAACTGCCCGAAAAACAACAATATATGGCTTCGAGGTTAAGAGGTTACTTAACTAGTCATCCTCTTTATAGTGACAACTTGAAGGATCAGGATTTTAAAAATCTAACTTGGGTTTGTCAGCGTTGGCTTGAATTATTGCCCATTGATGACAGTAAAAAATATTGGTTGGCTAAGCAGTCTGATTGTTCACCCTGTGCGGAATTTATTGGAGAAGTTATTCGTCATGAGGTTTTGTGATCTAAATTGCTTGTTGCTACGTAATTATCAGATAACCACTTATCGCTTTTATGGAATTGTAATATGCTTAAGGTATCTTCCCCTGAGTTAGGCATTAATTTGAAATATAATGATCATCCTGATGTTGATGAGCAAGAGATGCAACTACAGCAGCAATTGCTTGCTGTTGCCCGTCAGCAAGATAAGGCTGCCTATACCTTATTATTTAACTATTTTGCTCCTCGTATTCATCGCTTCGGTCTACAGCGTTTACAAATTGAGGCGCAAGCGATGGAGTTAGTCCAGGAAACCATGTTGCTTGTTTGGCGTAAAGCGTCACTTTTTGATAGTGATAAGGGCAAAGCGAGCGGTTGGATCTTTACCGTTATGCGTAATGTTTGTTTTGATATGTTGCGTAAAAAGCAAAGAAACAAAGAAGATGATGTCAGCGAAGATCTGTGGCCGTTATTTTCAGAAGAAGATACATCTTTAAACAAAGACCATCTATTTTCGCGTCACTTACTTGAACATATCAATAGCTTACCTATGCAGCAGAAAGAGGTAGTAGAGGCTATCTATTTACAGGACATGTCGCAACAGGAGTTAGCCAACCATTTAGACTTACCCTTAGGTACGGTGAAATCGCGGCTACGTTTAGCAATCAGTAAATTAAAATTAAAACTGGAGAGCGCTAATGATTAAGCATCATCCAACCCAGCAACTACTCATTTTACACAGTGAAGGTCATTTACCCTTCTCTTTAGCCGTTGCAGTGAGTGCGCATATCGAGATGTGCGAACATTGTCAGAAAAAATCGCAACAACTAACGCAATCGTTAGCGTCACAGACTTGGCAAGAAAATAGCCCCACTGTCGATTTTTCAGACATGTTGCAAAATATACTACAGAGTGAGTTGCCCGAAGTGCCAGTCGCAGCTCAAGTGAAAAATGTCACCACCTATGTGAGTAATAAAACCTTTAATTTGCCGCGTGCCTTTAGGTCCTTTAAGGATATTAAGTGGTCTGGACTAGGGCCTGTAAGTCGTGCCCGTATCGTTAAAGACGAAGATAATATTCGCTCTAACTTGTTACACATTGATAAAAATGGGGTGATCCCGAGTCATAGCCATAAAGGTTATGAAGTAACGCTATTATTAGATGGCTCCTTTGCCGATGAACATGGTAGTTATCACAAAGGTGATTTTATTTGGCTAGAGGGTGGGCAGCAACACAGCCCATTTAGCGAGTCAGGATGTTTATGCTATGCGGTACAAAATGCCCCTTTACACTTTACCTCTGGTATTAGTAAGGTTTTGAACCCATTAGGAAAATTGATTTATTAATTGTGTTGCCTAGGCGCTGGAGATGAACATGGAATTTGATGCCAATAAAATTAAAGTCGGTATTAGTAGTTGCTTAATCGGTAATAAAGTGCGTTTTGATGGCGGGCATAAACGTAGTGTTTATTGCCAGAAAATATTATCGCAATATTTCGATTTTCATCCCATATGCCCAGAGATGGCGATTGGTATGGGGACGCCTCGCCGAGCCATTCGCTTAATTAAGGGTGAGCAACGTATCAGAGTCGTCGCCAGCGATGGTAGTTTTGAAGTCACCGAGAAATTAGAGGAATTTTCCGCGCAAACTAGCCCGACCTTAACACCGTTAAGTGGTTATGTTTTTTGTGCAAAGTCGCCCAGTTGTGGGATGGAGCGAGTGACACTATATAACCCTGATAATAATCAAGGGCAGCGTAATGGGGTTGGTGTGTTTGCAGCTAAGGTGATGCAAGATCACCCTCTATTACCCGTCGAAGAAGATGGGCGTTTAAACGATTTTTTATTGCGTGAGAACTTTATCACCCGTGTTATTGCCTATCACAAATGGCAGGGCTTGGTTGCCTCTGGGATCACCATGGCTAAGCTGACCAACTTTCATGCCCAACATAAATACCTGTTGATGGCGCATAATCCGACTATTTATTACACCTTGGGGCCGATGCTCGGTGGTACAGGAAAGAGTGCCGAGGAGATTGCTCCTGAGTATATTGCAGGCTTTATGGCGACCTTAAAATGTATCGCTAATCGAAAAAGCCATACCAATACACTTTCGCATCTACAGGGCTATTTTAAAAAACAACTCACCAGTACAGAGCGTACTGCATTAGCCGATACGATTGATAAATACCGCACGGGATTGTTACCGTTAATGGCTCCTTTAACCTTAATTACTCATTATTTAACTATTTACCCCGATCCCTATCTTATCCAGCAAGTCTATTTGCACCCCCATCCGGAAGCATTGAAATTACGGTATAACCATTAATGTTAAAGCAAAGGAAAGATAGTGATGCAGCTAATTTGGTTTAGAAAGGATCTTCGTGTTAGTGATAATCCCGCTTTATATGAGGCGTGTTTACATGGTCAGACTCGTGCTATCTATTTTGTCACCCCTAAGCAGTGGCAAAAGCATCAAGTTGCCCCCATTCAAGTCGATTTTATTGGAAAAACACTACAAAGTTTACGCACTCAATTAGCATCATTAGGTATCCCTTTACACATTGAATATGTTGACTATTTTAGCGGTATTGCTGAGAGGTTAGGGGCGCTTTGTAAGCAATGGGAAATTAGCCAAATTCACGCCAATGCGGAGCCTGAAATCGATGAGATAAATCGAGATAGGCATCTGCAAGCGATCGGTTTCCCTTTGCTGCTGCATCAAGGCGACACCATTTTACCTGCTGGTTCGGTATTAACGCAGCAGGGCAGTATGTTTAAAGTGTTTAGTGCCTTTCGTAAGCAGTGGCTCAAGCAAGTGAAGCAAATTGATTTACGTCCCTGCCCGATGCCAATTAAGCAAGGTCATGTTGTGAACATGGCTGATGGAGCCGATAAGATTATTATTAATATTGCCCCCAACCAGCTTGATAGTCGTTTGTGGCCAGCGAGTGAGCAATATGCACAACAGTTATTAACGACCTTTTTTGAGCAAAGCGTCGATCAATATGGCGCGCTGCGTGATTTTCCCGCTCAACCCGCTACCTCAAGTTTATCGCCCTATTTTGCATTGGGGGTGTTAAGTGCGAAGCAGTGTCTTTATCAGTTATTAATGCATTTTCCCTATGCCTTAGATAGGGCAGAGAGTGGCGCTTTTGTTTGGCTTAACGAAATTATTTGGCGTGAATTTTATCGCCATATCATGGTGCTAAATCCTGAGCTTGGTAAGGGGGCAAATTATAATCCCTTGGCAAATAATATTGTTTGGCAGAATGATAGCGTTCTATTTACTAAGTGGTGTGATGGTGAAACGGGGTATCCATTAGTCGATGCGGCAATGCGTCAACTAAAGCAGCGTGGTTGGATGCATAATCGGCTACGTATGGTTACGGCAAGCTTTCTCACTAAACATCTTTTAATTGATTGGCGTTGGGGGGAGTCTTATTTTAAATCACAGCTTATTGATGGTGATTTTGCCTCCAATAATGGAGGCTGGCAGTGGGCGGCTAGTACGGGCTGTGACGCTCAACCTTACTTTCGTATTTTTAATCCTATCTTACAGAGTCAAAAATTTGATCCAAATGGCGAGTTCATACGTAACTATTTACCAGAGCTAAAAAAACTAACTAATCGAGAGATCCATTTGCCGATTAATGCCATAGTTGACCATACACAGGCGCGTATTAAGGCATTGCAAACATTCTCGGTACTAAAGTCACAGGGGTAAAGCATGAGTTCGCCATTACTAGCAAGATTTTGTCAAATATACCAAGGATTGAATAGTGATAATCTGGATCTGCTCAGTGAGGTTTATAGTGAGCAGGTACAGTTTAGAGATCCTTTGCATGAGATTAATGGCTTAATTCAATTACGTGGCTATTTTCAGCATCTTTATAGCAACTTGCAGTTGTGTCACTTTGATATCACAGAGGTGATTGAACAGGGGGAGCAAGCAAGCATCATCTGGACGATGCACTATGCGCATCCGAAAATTGCCAGTGGTAAAACCATTGTTGTGCATGGTGCTAGCCACCTTAGTTTTAGCGATAAGATTGATTATCACCGCGATTATTTAGACCTTGGTGAGATGCTCTATGAACACCTACCGCTGTTATCTACACTAGTTAAGGTGATTAAAAAGAGGGCCAGACAATGAAGCGTATTTTAATTACTGGGGCGACCTCTGGGATTGGTAAAGCGCTCTGTTTACTGTATCAAGCAAAGCATTGGCAAGTTATTGCCTGTGGACGTAATGAAAAAGTTTTAGCTGAGTTAGCAAACTTAAACAATGTTAGTTGTATTGCTTTTGATTTGACAAATAAAGCACAGATTAACGCGGCGCTGCTGGGTATTCCTGAATTAGATGTGGTTATATTAAACGCTGGAAATTGTGAATATATTGATGATCCTGTCAATTTTGATGGGGAGTTATTTGAACGTGTTATTAGCACTAATGTGATTGCCGTGGGACACGCTTTAGCACTTTTGTTGCCCAAATTAAAAAGTGGAGGAGGGCTCGCGTTAATGGGTTCAAGCGCAAGTTATTTGCCCTTTCCCCGTGCCGAAGCCTATGGAGCAAGCAAAGCGGCGATTAGTTATCTGGCTAAGGTATTAAGTCTTGATTTACAAACAGATGGCATCGCCGTGAGTTTAATTAACCCTGGATTTATAAAGACCCCCTTGACGGCAAAAAATGATTTTCCAATGCCGATGTTAATTAGTGCGGAACAAGCCGCTCAGTTTATTTTCAAAGGAATTACTCAAGGTAAAAGAGAAATACATTTTCCGAGAGTTTTTACTGGTTTGCTGAAGTTATTCGCATTTTTACCCGATTGGGTATGGAGAAGTATGGCAAAAAGGATGAAGCGATAATGAAAAAAATAGCGATTATTGGTAGTGGAATTTCTGGTTTAACTTGTGCCTATTTGCTCAATCAAAAGGAGGATGTTCACGTTTTTGAGGCGGGTGATTATATTGGTGGCCATACAGCCACGAAAAGTGTTCAAGTTGATGGCAAAGCATGGCAAATAGATACGGGATTTATCGTTTTTAATGATAGAACTTACCCTAATTTTGAAAAACTCTTGGCAAGAATTGGTGTGGGGCGTTTGGCAACCACCATGAGTTTTAGTGTTAAAAATCAACACACGGGTTTGGAGTATAGTGGTACTAATCTCGATAGCCTATTTGCCCAGCGCGGCAATTTATTGAATGTAAAGTTTTTGCGCTTAATAAAGGATATTTTACGTTTTAACAAACTCTGCACCCAAGCGTGGCAACAGCAAAGTATCGATCCACAAATAAATTTAGGTGATTACCTTAGCGCGCAGGGGTTTGATGATTACTTTGCCAATCACTATATTTTACCAATGGGGGCAGCGATTTGGTCGTCTAGTCTCAATGATATGAAGGCCTTTCCGCTCTATTTTTTCGTCCGTTTTTTCTATCATCACGGTTTATTAAGTGTCACGAATCGGCCGCAGTGGTATGTTATTCCCGGTGGCTCAAAGCAGTATATCGCGCCGCTTTGCGAATCTTTTGCAGATAAAATACATCTCAACACGCCGATTAGTAAAGTAAGGCGCGTCGCAGAGGGGGTTGAAATTCAAGTTGCAGGCGAAGATTGGCAGCAATTTGATGAGGTGATTTTAGCCTGTCATAGTGATCAAGCGAAAGCAATGCTAGTGGATCTCACTGCCGATGAAGAGAGGGTGTTAGGGGGATTATGCTATCAAAAAAATGAGGTGGTTTTACATACCGATGCCTCTCTATTACCAACTAAAAAGCGAGCCTGGTCGGCATGGAATTATCACCTTAGTAATGATGCTGATAGCCCAGCTGCGCTGACCTATAACATGAATATTTTGCAACGCTTGCCTGCCGATGCCCCGACCTTTTGTGTCACCTTGAATCAAACCAAGCAGATCGACGCAAGTAAAATATTAGCAACTTATCACTATGACCACCCTGTTTTTAATGGCAAAAGCATCCACTCGCAACAATTAAGGTCGCGCATTTGTGGCAAAAACCATACTCACTTTGCTGGTGCTTATTGGTACAACGGTTTTCATGAAGATGGTGTGAATAGTGCATTAGATGTTTGTAAACGATTTGGAGTTAGTTTATGAATCAAAATAAACCTCTCAATTCTTGTATCTATCAAGGTAAGGTATTTCACAAACGTTTTGCGCCTAAGCTACATCGTTTTAGTTACAATATTTTTTTTCTGGCGATAGATTTAGATGAACTCCCCGTTTTAGCAAAGTTAGGGCGCTATTTTAAAGTGAATCAATTTGCCCCTTTGAGTTTTCGCAGCAGCGATTACCTTAGCCATCAAGCATCTATTAGTAAAAATGATGTCTGGTCTAAGGTAGTGGAGCTTGGTGGTGAAAATCGCCAAGGGCGAGTGCTGTTTATTGGGCAGATGCGTTGTTTCGGTTTGTATTTTAGTCCCATTAATAACTACTATTGCTATGACCAAAGTGGCCGTTTAGCTTACCTACTTGCTGAAGTGAGTAATACACCTTGGAACGAACGTCATTACTATTTAATTGCAATTGATGGTGAGACTGTCTGTGATAAAACCTTCCACGTTTCTCCCTTCATGGATTTACAAATGCAGTACCATTGGCGTATTAGTGAGCCAAGTGAACAGTTACATCTAATAATTGAAAATCATCAGCAAGATAAGTTATTTAGCGCCAGTATTGCCATGAAAAGGCTGGCTTTCACTAATCAAAATTTACGTAATAATCTCTTAGCTATTCCGTGGATGACGGTAAAAACCCTGCTGGGGATTTATTGGCAAGCATTACGCCTGTTTTGCAAAGGCATCCCCTATATTCCTCACTCTACTAAGGAGAAAAATCATGTCAATTGAACAAGCAGAGTTAAATAAATCAGAAGCTTCCATTGGTGTGTTGGACAAGTTTGCTAAAAAAATGATTTTCTCTATTCTCGCTTCCATGAAACAAGCCGCGATTATATTACAAGAGGGTAATGAGCAAAAACTATTAGGTAATAAAGATGCCGACTTGCAGGGAAAGGTGATTATTCACGATCCTCGTTGTTATAAAAAGATGCTTTTAGGAGGCAGTATCGGTGCCGGTGAAGCCTATATTCAAGGCTTATGGTCTAGTCCAGACTTAACCAAAGTTATCCAAGTCCTTGGAAGAGAGCAGCAAGCATTAGCCAAGCTTGATAAAGGTGTTGCTACGATAATGAAACTGCCCAGTTGGATTTACCATAAGGCGCGTAAAAATACCCAAGCGGGCTCTAAAAAAAATATTCTTGCACACTATGACTTGGGTAACGAGATGTATCAAACATTTTTAGACCGAGAAATGCTTTATTCAAGTGCCATATATCCTCATCAAAATGCCGATTTAGAGGAGGCACAATTACATAAATTAGAAACCATCTGCCAACGTTTAGATCTTAAAGAAGGGCAAACATTATTAGAAATTGGCACAGGTTGGGGAGCGCTTGCTATCTATGCTGCACAGAATTATAAGGTGCATGTGACCACAACTACCATTTCTGATGCTCAATATGATTTTACTAAGGCGCGGGTTGAATCCCTAGGTCTTAGCGATCAAATTACCCTATTGAAAAAAGATTACCGTGAGCTGACCGGGCAATATGATAAGTTAGTCTCCATTGAGATGATTGAAGCCGTTGGCCATGAATATTTAGCTAGCTTTTTTGCAACCTGCAATAAGCATCTTAAGGATGATGGTAAAATGTTGATTCAAGCGATAACGATTTCCGATCAACGTTATGACCAATACCGCAGTGGTGTTGATTTTATTCAGCGTTATATCTTTCCCGGCGGTTGCCTGCCTTCTATTTCGGTAATGGCGGATAATGTTTCAAATAAGACGGATATGGTGATTACCGGTTTACATGATATCGGTCAGGATTATGCACAAACATTAAAGCATTGGTTTGAGCGCTTTCAAGGCGCTTTGCATGAGATTCGTCAACTTGGCTATGGTGATGATTTTATTCGTTTATGGCAATTCTATTTATGTTACTGCGAAGGCGCATTTTTAGAGCGTACTATCAGTACCGTACATTTAATTGCAGCGAAACCCGGTTACCGTTGTGGATAATCTCTGGCGTCGCTATGCAAATTGGATAAATCTTTTTTGGTTCCAAGTTGCTTGGTTTGCTGCTGTTTACTTTCAGCAGCAGGCAATCATGCCCCTGTTATTGTCATTAGCATTGCACTTTTACCTATCCCGACAGCGCACATTTGATCTCTATCGTCTGTTCTGGGTGACGCTGTTAGGTGGCGGGGTTGATGCGCTGTTGTCGGTTAATGACGTATTTCTCTTTCCTGATAGTTCTATTATGCCGTTCTGGTTGTTATTGCTTTGGGCTCATTTTGCATTAAGCCTAAATTATTCTATGTCGTGGTTAAAGGGGAAGCCATTATGGGTGAAATCCTTGGCAGGAGGATTTTTTGCCCCTTTAAGTTATTTTGCTGGAGTGAAACTTTCAGCACTGAGCTTACCTTTTGGAGAATTCTCAAGTTTATTTTTACTCGCAGTGATCTGGATGGCGTTGATGCCCGTATACCTATTATCGAGTAAATTAATGGGAGATGAACATGATGCGATTAGGAGAGGCAATCACTAAGCTTAAATTGCTCCTTATGATCAGTTTATTAGCTTCAACTAATGTTAGTCACGCGACTATAACAGCTGATCTCAAGCCCGTAGGGGAAGCGACCTTAAAATGGATGTTTATGGATATTTATAATGCTAGTTTATATAGTCGTACAGGTAACTATCAAGAGCTACATTATCCACAGGCACTAACTATTCACTACCATAAGAATATTGATCGACAACGGTTAATTGATGCCACACGCGAGCAATGGCAACAACAACAGTTGAATGCCGCATTATATAAACCTTGGCTATCACAACTGACCTTGATTTTCCCCGATGTTAAAGAGGGAGATAGATTAACATTTTATGTATCTGAGCAGGGGGAAGGTTTTTTTTATTATAATCAGGTGCCCGTCGGTGGCATTCAACACCCTGATTTTGCTGCGGCATTTTTAGGTATCTGGCTGGCCCGTAATACGGCTTTGCCATCCCTGCGTAAACAGTTAATTGGAGAGCAATGATGAAACTAATGGCTTTTCTTATTGTTATTTTAATAAGCGGCTGTAGTGGCCAGCGCCTCGATGATTATAGGGGAACTTCCCCTGAGTTTGATGTGCAACGTTTTTTTAATGGCCCCTTACAAGCTGATGGCGTGGTGTTAAATCACGCCGGTGTTGTAGCGCGTCGCTTTAGCGTGAAAATGGTCGGTACATGGCAGGATAATGTTGGCAAATTAGAGGAGTGGTTTGTTTTTGATGATGGCGAAAAAACCACTAGAACATGGATTATTACACAACTGGATAATGGTCGATACAGCGGTACGGCTGGGGACATTCATGGCAAAGCGGTAGGTGAAGCGGCTGGATTTGCTTTGCATTGGGATTATCAACTTGATATTAAAGTCGATAATAGCCATTACCGGGTTACCTTTGATGATTGGTTATATCAAATCAATAATAAAACCGTGATTAATCGCAGTTATATTAAAAATGGGGAATAAATGTTGGCGAGGTTATATTGGTGATCAACAAGCAATAAACGATAAGATAGTGATCTCATTGCGATGCGATTGTTAGTTAGCTTAGCAATATCACCATTTTTCAATTGTCGTTGCCCGCTTTTAGTATTAAAGTAATTATTTATATTAATCTATTGAGGGAATGATAATGTCGGGTCAAGGTTCTGGTGGTAATGTGTTAGCCGCTATTTGTAGTTTTTTTATCCCAGGTTTAGGGCAATTGGTTCAGGGAAGGCTCTTAGCTGCGCTTATATTTTTTGTTGGAATGTTGATTTCATGGGGGCTAGCCGTTGTCTTAATTGGTTATTTATTTGTTCCTATTGTATATATTTGGAGCATCATTGATGCCGCTAAATACAGCCATTCGAGCTCATAATGATTAGGTAAGCCGATGAAATTTATTCAAATTATATTAATAACCCTGCTCACTTTTACTTTTTATGGATGTGAATCGACCTATTATGCAGCCATGGAGCAAGTCGGGCAGCACAAACGCGATATCTTGATTGACCGAGTTGAATCCGCTAGTGAGTCTCAACAGGAAGCACAGACTGAGTTTAAGGATGCGTTAACTCATCTATCTACGCTTATTAACTTCGATGGCGGTGATTTAGCCGAGCAATATGAAATAAGTAAAAATCATTATGATACTAGTAAAGCGGCAGCTGATGATGTATCGAGTAAGATAGAATCGATTGAAGATGTTGCACATGCGTTGTTTGCTGAGTGGCAAGATGAAATTAATCTATATAGCAGTGCCCAGTTAAAAAAGCAGAGCCAAGCAAAACTAACTAGCACCGAGAAACGCTATAATAAACTGATTAAAACGATGCATTCCGCGGAACTGCGGATGCAGCCAGTACTAGCCGCATTGCAAGATAATGTCTTGTTTCTTAAGCATAATTTAAATGCGAAGGCGATTGGGGCATTACAAGGGGAGTACAATGTCATTAAACGCGATGTGGAGCGGTTAATTACGGATATGAATTTGGCGATAACTCAATCCAATGAATTTATTGCGCAAATCAAAGAATAAGCGCTCTATTTTTGAGATGCCCCAATCTAATAAAGAATAGGGGCATCTATCATTTTGTTACGACTCTTTATCTTCTTTTTTCTTCTTAGCCGCCCAATCGGGTTTACCCTTCGCTTTTATATCGCGATGACGCTGTTTACCCATATTCTCTTTCTTCTGTAAGCGTTTTGCCTTTTGCTGTTTTTTCAGCTCTTCTGCGCGCTCTTTACCTTTTTTATTAACCTGTTTTTTAAGTTTACGTTGGCTAACTTTGGCTTCTTTATGTGTTGGTCGTAGTTCTTTAATGACGCGACGTTTGAGTTTCTGGTCGGTATAACGTTCTATTTTGGCTAGGATATCAATGTCATGCGCTTCGATTAAGGAAATAGCGATGCCTTTTTTACCGCCACGTGCCGTTCGGCCAATACGGTGTACATAAACATCGGCACTACGCGGCATGTCATAGTTAATAACATGGCTAATATCGGGCACATCAATACCACGTGCAGCAACATCGGTGGCGATCAGGATATTAACGCTTCCCTCTTTAAATTGACGTAGTGCTTGGTTGCGTTTTTCTTGGTCCATTTCACCACGCAAATAATTACAACTAATATGGCGCTCGGCTAATTGTGCGACAAGTTCTGCTAAACGTTCACGTGTTTTAACAAAGACAATGATCTTCTGTTGTTTTTCTTCGGCATCACTTTCTGAATCTGTTTTTTGTGGTGCGAGTAGTGCGCAAAGTAGATTTAATTTATGCTCAGGATCATCGGCAAGATGGACCCACTGTAATATTTTTCCACTCTCTCTGCGTGACACTTCCGCCGTTAACTGTATTGGGTTTTGTAGTACTTCGCGTGAAAATTCTCGTAGCCCTTTACCTTCAAGTGTGGCTGAAAATAACGAGGTATGTTTGCGCCAGCGAGTTTCTCCAGCAATCCTGTCCATCTCTTTGATAAAGCCCATATCCAGCATGCGGTCAGCTTCATCTAAAATAAGGGCTTCAACTTCACGACAGTCAAATGCTTCAGAGTCAATGTATTCCATTAAGCGTCCAGGCGTGGCAATCACGATATCCACATTACCCATGATCACTTCTTCCTGATCTTGGTAAGAAACTCCGCCGATAATATTACCTACAACGAGTCCTGTACCCGCGATGAGCTGTTGTGCTACTTCACTGATCTGTACCGCTAATTCTCGCGTCGGGGTTAAAATTAAAATACGCGCAGAGCCGCCTTTGCGACGAGGGAAATCGATTAATCGTTGCACCGCGGGGAGTAAAAATGCGAGCGTTTTTCCTGTTCCGGTTGGCGCACTCGCCATAATATCTTGTTCATCCATTGCCGGAGGTATCGCTAAGCTTTGAATACTGGTTGGGCGTTTATGACCCATTTGAGCAAGGGCATTTAATAGGTGTTGGTCGAGCTCAAGTTCTGCAAAAGACATGCGATATTCCAAAATAAAAAAACAATAATAATACCAATCGGCATAAGGATCTGATCTATATTGTTGGTTAAAATAATAGATGATAGCGTTGCATTTATTCGTAATAGCCTGCTATTACTCAATCATGCGCCTTGCTCTCTATCATTTTTCCTCAACAAGCTATAACCATAATATTATGCGAATTGGTATAAGTAGGGGTTATTATAAAGCAAACAGGGGGATTTTTATAAAAATTTAAAAAGTTATTTTATGGATATAAGCAAGCACCGTAAATGCTTGCTAACTTTTGTGATTTTTGAAAAGGCTAGAAGTAATCTCTATGGCGATCATTCACTGCAATTATTTGACTTCGATGTTTGCGGAATGCGGCAACGACTTTCGGATCGAAATGCAAGCCTTCTTGCTCATCAATGAACTTTAAAACATCTTCCATCGGCCAAGCTTTTTTATAGCAGCGATCATGGCAAAGGGCATCAAAAACATCGGCAAGGGCAGCGATACGGCCAACAAGGTGGATCTCTTCTCCCTTTAAGCCATTGGGATAACCCGTGCCATCCCACTTTTCATGGTGCTGATAACTAATTAAAGCGGCATATTTTAATATATCTTGAGTGGAATAGCGCACTAATTCATAGCCGATTTCAACATGGGTTTTCATTATCTCCCACTCTTCAGCATTAAGCGGGCCTGCTTTGTGTAGAACTCTATCGGGAATACCTATTTTGCCAAGGTCATGCAGTGGAGAGGCTGATTTAATTTTTTCGGACTCGACAATGCTAAAGCCTAATTCAAGCGCTAAGATGCGGGTTATCTCTGCTACTCGGCGGATATGGTTGCCCGTTTCTTTGGATTTACTTTCAATTGCTTCGCCAAGTAGATAAACAATTTCTCGTTGTCCCTCTTCTAATTCATGGCGTAACTCTTCATTTTCAAAAGCGGTTTTTGTATTACTGGCAAATAGATCTAGTAATGAAATATCTTGTGCGTTAAGTGGAAAAAATCCTTCAAAGTAGAATAGGATAGAGCTGTTCGAACTACTTCGCATATTCATGACAAAGGCATTTTCACTGTAAATATCACGCTTTTCAGCAATACTTTGTGAGATTAACATGGAGGCTTTATCATGTACCTTATCGAAATCATCTAATTTGTTCAAATGAGCAAATTCACCGCGAGCTTCAATGAGGTGAAAAACGGTTGGATTACAATAGATACCAAGGGAAGATAGAGATGAAGTCGCGCTATGAGAACATTTATCCAGTAATTTGCTCAGGTAGTTCATTGTTTCATAAATAAGAGCTTCGTAGGTGATCGTCTCAGATAACACCGTTGAAGATTCAATGACTAACTCAAGTGCTTGTTTATTTTTTGTTAGATTAATTATATTTTGGTATGAACGTAGTGCGCTACACATCAGTGTATCGAGTTTCATCCCACTGAGTTCGGTTTTGTTTTTATAATCTGAGATCTCGTACTTACGAATAATTTCTCGTTCGGGAGCTTGCCCAGGTTGGCCAGTGCGAAGCACTATTCGCGTTGATTTGTTATTAAAATCATCGCGAATTTTTTTGATTAAATGAAGTCCTGCATCATCGGTTTCCATGACCACATCGATCAAAGCCACTGCAATATCTTTATTTTCTAAAATAATTTGTTCTGCTTCATAGGCTGAATAAGCACTATAAAATTGTAGTGGGATCTCATCCCATTCAAATTTTGAAAGCACTAACTTAGTGACTGCATGGACCTCTTTGTCATCATCAACGATCAGCACTTTCCAAGGAGATAGATGGAAAGATAATTGCTCTGTTATGTTGTGTATATCATCTTCTATAAAGAGAAGATCATCATCATTCATAAATAAATCTCTAGGGTGCATTATCTAAGTTACTGTTTCCACATCTATGTTTTATAGGTGAAGGGTTATTATGCGCTATTTTGTAAATTTTTTTCTCTCAAATTAATATATTTTATTTTACTTTGTGAGTCGTTTCACGGTGCCAATTATTAATTTTCAATTTTATTAACTCAATGTTAGAAACCGTTTTAATTGGGCGGTTGCTTTTTGAACAGTATGTTGATGGTGTTGCTTTGCCTTTGATGAATGTATTGTGTTTTTTAAAAAATTCATTATAAATTCATTTTGTAATGACGATAAAAGTCCATCACTTTTTTTACGTACTGTTGCGTTTCAGGATAGGGGGGGATTTTATTATATTTTCTTACTGTCCCTTCTCCTGCATTATAGGCTGCTAGTGCCAGTTTTTTATTTTTAAATTCCGACAATAATTTGGCTAGATACTCCGTTCCTGCGTGAATGCTCTGTTTTGGATCAAAGGGATCATTGACACCAAAACGTTCGGCCGTTACTGGCATTAATTGCATTAACCCTTTCGCGCCTGCGCGAGAGATGGCATGACGTTGATAGTTTGATTCGGCAGTGATAACGGCATGGATAAAAGCGGGTTCTAATTGATATTTATGCGCAGCCTCTAGGATCAATGGATGGTATTTTTTTTGTAAAATAGCATTATTAGGTAAGCTAATATTGTTATAACGCTTCTCTTTCCAATTTTTAAAACTTCCTTGGCTCTTATTGGTATCACTGCGTAGTAATAATTTGTATTCATTATTTACTTTACGCTCAGCAAAGTGTTGGTTGCCATTGCTGTCAATATAGAGATAAATATCAGCCAAAACTTGCTGGCTAAGCAGCAAGCTAAGTAAGAGTACTTTGACACATTTTATAAATAAAATGAAAAAATATCTGCTCATATTAATTGGCTTTATTAGTTGTTGATTGTCCTGCACTTGTAGTACTACCCGTTGAACTTGCGTCTGATATAGGCGCATTGTTCGCCTTTATTTGTTTATCTATATTAGCAAGTGCATTATCTAAAGGGTATAAATAACGTGCATAGCCTAAAATTTCTTGTGCTTTTTGTGATTGACCGCTACTCATATAAGCATGGTATAAAATAATATAAAAATAAGAGCGAGGGGTCTCCTTCACGGTATCATTCGTCCATGCAATAATTTTTTGGATCTCTTCGGCATCTTTCCTTTGTATTGCCATGACTAACCTAAAGTAGGTGAGATGAAAATTAAAACGATCAGCAAACACTAATGGATTAACAATATCCATTAACACCATAATATTAGGTTCTTTGCTGCGCTCATATTCAGTTATCTTGGCGATAGTATAAAGATTGGATAGCATAAAAATAGTGGTAAATAGTGGGACTAATATTGCTGAAACACGCAGTCCAAAGGTTAACCTAAATGACTTTTGTTGAGTGAGCTTAGTTTGATTATCGATATAAAACACGAGAACTATTAGTACTAACCAATGCAGCGCACTATGGTAGAGAGGATATTCTGTCTGTGTGTGCAATATGATGGGAATCACTAATGAGGTGAGTGCCAATGCGTGGGTAAACTTAAAAGCACGTAGTAAATTTAGGAAACTAGCAATCAGCAATAACATCGCAAAGAGAGGAAGAATACCCCCTTCAACGGCCCAAAATAGCATATCATTATGTGGGTGAGTGAGGTTGGCATATTCGGGTTTAGATTTATTGTTTTTCACTTGTTCAGCGTTAAACAGTAAATAATGCTTTTCAAAACCGCCGTAACCATAACCGAGTAGTGGCTTCTCTTTAATCATTTGCCAGCTATTACTATAGTGGTTTAAGCGCGCTCCCCCCTCACTTAGATTATCAACATTGCGCGCCTTCAAGGCATCCCCCTTTAGCATCGCAATCCCTGTTCCTAAAGCGATGGCGAGCATAAAAATCGTCAGCTTCTTTTTATTACATTGCCATGCCCAAGGTAAAAATAAAAGTAACGCGATGACACTACCGAGATAGCCCGTGCGTGACATAGTCAAGGTAATCACCCACGCATTAAGTAGGGTGGTTAGTAATAAAAAAGCTTGCACTTTTTTATTACTAATTTGTTGCAATAAATAGCCCGATAAAATGAGCGTTGTCGCCATAAATGAGGCAAGTACATTAGGCTGCTGGAAAATACCATAGGGGCGACCATAGCCGACATCATAGCCAAAGATATTTTGTGCAGGTAGCAGGTAATCTTGCATTAAGCTATAGCAAGCTTGCAGTAATCCTGCGCCGACAATAAGCAACAGAAGGCGTTCAGTTTCAAGGCGTTTAAAGTGAAACTGTTGCAGACTTAGAAATAACAAAAAGCCCGCGAAAAGGCCAATTAAGCGGGTATAACTTTGCTCGGCAAGTTCATTGTTAGGATATAAAATTGGGACGCAAAAGAGCGCTACCGCAATTAAAAATAGTATGGTGAAACGTGAATAAATAAATTTTTGTTGTTCACTTACTTTCCATAAACCAAGCCCGATTAAACACGAGAAAAAAATCCAAACCACATTGTTTTGTGCCAGCTCAAGGCCACTTCCTCCTTGATTATGCTGAAAGTAATGCGCGCCTAACAGCATTAAAAGTGCAAAACAGATAAAAAAAGCACGAGTCAGTTTTTGTTGAACATCCATTTATTTTTTATTCCTATCGCAGTTTATTTAGCTAACATTTTGTTTAAAAATTGACCGGTAAAACTAGCCGTTATTTCGGCGACTTGTTCTGGTGTTCCCGTTGCCATAATTTCGCCACCACCGTTCCCGCCTTCCGGTCCTAAATCAACAATCCAGTCTGCCGTTTTAATAACATCTAAATTATGTTCAATAATAACGATGGTATTACCATGGTCGCGCAGAGTATGAATAACTTTTAATAACTGTGCAATATCGTGGAAATGTAAACCTGTAGTTGGTTCATCAAGAATATAAAGTGTTTTACCGGTATCACGTTTTGATAACTCTTTCGCAAGTTTAACGCGTTGTGCTTCCCCACCAGAAAGTGTGGTTGCAGCTTGACCCAGGCGAATGTAGGCAAGGCCAACATCAATTAATGTTTGTAATTTACGTGCAATAACCGGAATCGGCTCAAAGAAGGTGAAAGCATCTTCCACCGTCATATCCAAGGTTTCATGAATATTTTTGCCTTTGTATTTGACTGATAAGGTTTCACGATTATAGCGCTGCCCCTTACAAGCATCGCAGGGTACATAAACATCCGGTAAGAAATGCATCTCAACTTTAATCATACCGTCACCTTGGCAAGCTTCACAGCGTCCACCTTTGACATTAAAGCTAAAGCGTCCTGGTTTATAACCTCTTGAGCGAGATTCAGGCGTGGCAGCAAAGAGCTCTCTAATCGGAGTAAAAATGCCCGTATAGGTAGCGGGATTTGAGCGTGGTGTTCGACCGATAGGGCTTTGATTAATATCTACCACTTTGTCTAATTGTGACAGCCCTGTGATTGATTTAAAGGGCGCAGGGGTGGTGGTCGTTGCCTTGTTGAGCTTGGTTTGGGCGAGAGGATACAATGTATCATTAATTAATGTTGATTTTCCTGAGCCTGAAACGCCAGTAATGCAGGTTAACAGGCCAATGGGGATGGCTAAATTAACCGATTTTAAATTATTTCCCGTGGCGCCGTTTAATTTGATCCATTTATCGTTTAACGCTGTGCGTTGCTTAGGAATCGCGATCTCTTTACGCCCACTTAAGTAATCGGCTGTTAGTGAATTTTTAGCTTTAAGAATGGTTTTGTAATTACCCTGTGCGATAATTTCACCACCATGTATACCTGCTCCCGGACCAATATCAATGATATGATCCGCTTGGCGAATAGCATCTTCATCATGCTCAACTACGATCACGGTATTACCTAAATCGCGTAGGTGAGTGAGCGTTTTAAGTAAGCGTTCATTATCGCGTTGATGGAGACCAATAGAGGGTTCATCTAATACGTACATGACCCCCATTAACCCTGCTCCAATTTGGCTAGCTAGTCTAATGCGCTGTGCTTCGCCACCGGAAAGGGTTTCTGCGCTGCGCTCTAAACTAAGGTAATTCAAGCCGACATTGACTAAAAAACTGAGCCGCTCGAGGATCTCTTTTAGGATCTTTTCTGCTATTTGTGCTTTTTGGCCGTGTAGTTGTAATTTTTTAAAAAAAGTTTCCGCTTCAGCGATCGAGAGCTGTGAAATGTAGGGTAAGTTGACATCATTAATAAACACATTGCGCGAAGCTTGTTTTAAACGTGATCCTCCACAACTTGAGCATGATTTGCGATTCATGTATTTGCTTAAATGTTCACGCATCGCACTGGAGTCTGTTTCATGGTAACGTCGAGCGCGATTTGGAATAACCCCTTCAAAGGGATGTAAACGTGCGACAAGATCACCGCGATCATTACTGTAAGTAAAGTTAATTTTTTCATTTCCTGAGCCATATAAAACAAACTCTTGTTGCTTTTTAGTCAATTCTTGAAATGGTGTGTCGACAGAGAAACCATAGTGCTCAGCAAGGGCGAAGAGCATTTGAAAATAGTAATTGGATTTATTACTCCACCCATCGATGGCACCCGCACTTAGACTGAGAGTTTTATTGGTAACCACTAATTTTGGATCGAAGTACTGCTCAATACCAAGGCCATCGCAGGTTTCACAGGCTCCAGCGGGATTATTAAAAGAGAAGATGCGGGGTTCTAATTCACTAATACTGTAGCCACATTGTGGGCAAGCAAAATTTGCTGAGAATAATAACTCGTCTTGTTCACTATCCATAAAGGCTAAAATGGCGCTACCACTGCTTAAATTAAGCGTCGTTTCAACGGATTCAGCGAGGCGTTGCTGTAGATCCTTGCGCACCTTGAAGCGGTCAACAACAACCTCAATCGTATGTTTTTTGTGTAATGCCAATGTCGGTGGATCGCTTAAATCGCAAATTTCGCCATCAACACGAGCACGTAAAAAACCCTGTGCCGCAAGAGTAGCAAAGGTTTTTACATGCTCTCCTTTACGCTCTTTGACGATTGGCGCAAGGAGCATCATTTTACTTCCTTCGGGATGACTTAAAATCGAATCTACCATCTGACTGACCGTTTGGGCATGTAACGAGATATTATGCGTAGGGCAGCGAGGATCGCCAATACGGGCAAATAAAAGGCGTAGATAATCGTAAATTTCGGTGATAGTGCCGACCGTTGAACGAGGATTGTGTGAGGTTGATTTTTGTTCAATTGAAATTGCAGGTGATAAACCCTCAATATGCTCAACATCGGGTTTTTCCATTAAGGAGAGAAACTGACGTGCATAAGCGGATAAGGATTCAACATAACGGCGTTGACCTTCAGCATATAAGGTATCAAATGCTAATGAAGATTTCCCCGATCCCGAAAGCCCTGTAATAACAATTAATTTATCGCGAGGAATTGAGAGGTCAATATTTTTTAGGTTATGTGTTTTTGCTCCACGAATTTCAATATTACTCATACAACCTCTTTTCATTTAACTATTACACCGAGGATAGCATAATTAAGCGCAGTTCTGGATATGCAAATTGATACAAATTAAGGGAATAATAGCAATCCGTATAAGTATCTGAGCTATTTTGTTGGTTATAAAGAATAGAGAGCTGTGTTGCCCCCAATCATAATAGCCAGCTATTACCAATCATGGGGTTTGCTATAAATGGTTAACAATATGATATTGAAGCTTTGATTATTTTAAAGTGAGGCTAATTAACAGAAGAATAAATAGAAAAAAGCGCTCGCATTATCAATAATGCGAGCGCTTTTTCAATTGAAAATAGTCTACTGTGCTAAAACGACAACGGCGTTTTTGCCACCATCTGTCATGCCATTATCCACATAATTATCAGCAGCGGCTGGCAGTAAAGTAAATTCACCTCCATCGGCCAACGTGGCTTTATAGATAAACTGAAAACCGTTACGATCTTCTGTTGATACATTTTCGGTAACTTTAAATTTACCACTTTTTAGCTGCTTAAATTCAATGGGAGCCCAGTTATTATGCTCTGATAGTAAGACAATACTTTGCGCATTTTGCGCGTCTTCTTTTTCGATTTCAAATGTAACTTTGACTTCAGGTTTCGACTTTAAATATTGTTTTTTTATGGTCATAATCACCTCCTTTTAATAATGTTACTGTAAATTTACTGTATATTTGGCTTAATTTCTATGCAATTGTGTGTTGTTTGTTCATAAAATGCTAAATTCGTAATTAATTATTGCTTGTGTAAAGGCTTTTTTCAGGTAAAAACCACGTGGTCTTACTTTAATTAGCTCTCCCTTTTGACCAAATGCCTCTGTTAAGCATTGCCCATTAGCGGCTTTAGGCCTCAGCTGTAACACTTGCCCATCACGTGCGCTGATACTTTCTATTTGACCTAGTGATATTTTTTCCATTATTTCGTTCCAATCTGAGCAAAGTAGTTTTTCTTGGGTGCTATTGGCTGTCCATAGAAAACCATTGCCAACGATACGTTCACTAAGGGGGATATTACGTTCCCCCTGAACAGGTACCCATAAAACGCGACTGAGTTTATTGCGCACATTAGAGTTTTGCCAAGTTAAACCACGGGTATTTAAAATAGGAGCAGAACAAACAAAGGTAGTTTCTAATACTTTTCCATATTGGTCGATAGGAATCGTTTTTAATTCAATCCCTAAATGTTTGAAATCTTGCTCGGGCTTACTACCCGCTGTCGCACCAAGGTGAAATTCGATTAATTGTCCTACCCAGCCTTTATTCCTGCGTAGATCTTTTGCGATCGGGATACCTGCTAAATTGGCTAACTCGCCAAGAGAGTAGCCTGCGATATTTTCAGCGAGTTGTAGTAATGACTCCCTCGAGGGGGGTGTTTGTATCATCTATTTACCAATGTATTAGGTTTTGAGGCTATTTTTATTATTCAAGGTTATTCAGACTTTTACCGTGAAGATTACACAGAGTTATCCACTTTTATAGTGGATAACTCGTTTTTATCAAACGGAGTATTAATATTTTAAATATAGCACGGTTGAAACTTTGCGGTTAGTCTAATAATTAAACAAAAAAAAGGCTATAAATTTGAAATGTTTATTTTTTAGACTACACAGATATGCACATCGGTTTATGAATAAGTATAGCTGTTTTTAATTACAGATGTTATTTTTCATTGTGGCTAAAAATATTTTATCTCTTTGTTATTTAACTATTAATTCTCTTTTTTATTATTATCACAAAGATCCTTTGTGATCTTGCAAAGATTTATCATAATTAAATCTGTTTATTATGCACAAAGTTATGCACAGTTTTCGTGGATAGTTAATATGTATTTATTTATTCATGTGACTGTTGGTGTATTGTTGGTATTTTGCGCAGCGTTGACTTTATCTATTTTTACTATTTTCTTGTCAGTTAGTATATATCCGACAATTTTATATTTATCAATTTGATGGCGGAGATAATCTATGAAAGAATAGGTTATTGTTTCAACTTGTATTCATTATTATTTAATACCAAAAATATATAAGAAATTAGGTAATGAATCTTCATATATAATAAGGCGCCTTAGTGATTGATCCAGACGGCTACCGTCCCAATGTTGCTATAATCATCTGTAATAAAAATGGGCAGGTTTTATGGGCAAAACGCTACGGACAACATTCATGGCAATTTCCCCAAGGTGGCATAAAGGAGGGAAACTCCTGAACAGGCTATGTATAGGGAATTGTTCGAAGAAGTTGGCCTCAAAGCTGAACATGTAAAACTACTTGCGAGTAGCCGTAGTTGGTTACGATACAAATTACCGAAGCGTTTAGTGCGTTGGGATTCACCAGATCCTGTTTGTATCGGTCAAAAACAACGTTGGTTTTTGTTGCAATTAACGGGTGATGATATGCAAATTGAGTTTGATCGTTGTGGGCATCCTGAATTTGATGACTGGCGATGGGTAACTTATTGGTATCCGGTGCGGCAAGTTGTTTCCTTTAAACGAGATGTTTATCGTAAGGCGTTGAAAGAGTTTTCTGCACAGACATTTGCATTAGTACAAAGTGGTTTGGATAATAAACGAAAAAAGCGTCCAAGGCGTGCCTCATCATATAAAAAGAGGTGATACTTTAGGTATCTATACCTATGTTGTTACCTAAAAATGCTTTGCCAGGCGCTAGCTCGGATACCCGAGCAAGGAGTAACATGAGGTAATTGTTATTCACTTTTCGAATGTTACAAAGCCGGTGTGGTTTTTGAGCTAACGCCCCGTAGGGCAAGAAAAATAGCGCCCATCTGTGTTGTTATAAAATCTCTATGTAGAATAACTATACTTCAACTTTATACCTCGCATCTCGGCACTCTTTTTCCTTGCTGACTTTGCATCTTGAAGTTGCATGGGTATATATCGACAATAATTGTATAATAAGGAGTTTCTATGTTGAGTCAGTTGCGTCAAATTGTTGAGCAGGTAGCCTATGCAAAAGACTTAACAGCCGCAATGGATACCCTTGTTTTACAAACCAAGCTAACGATGGAAGTTGATTGTTGCTCAATTTATATTGTTGATGAGAAAACGCACCAACTCAATTTAATTGCAAGTAAAGGTCTATCGAAGCGTGCAATCGGCTCTCGACTTGAATTTGGTGAAGGGATTGTTGGCCTTATTCATCAAAAGGGCGAGCCATTAAACCTTGTTAATATTCATGCTCACCCGCATTTTAAGTTACTACCTGATGCACATGAGGAGCGTTTTAATTCTCTATTAGGCACGCCTGTTATTCATAAACGACGAGTGCTAGGTGTGCTTGTTGTGCAGCAGAAAACGCCGCGCTTATTTAGTGAATTGGAAGAGTCGTTTCTGGTTACTTTGGCTATGCATTTGGCGACGGTTTTGGCTAATCCAGATTTACGTTTAGGTCTAGAGCTACGTAATCAATTGACGGGATCAATGCATCTGCAAGGCACGCCTGCGAGTTCGGGTATTGCTATTGCTGAGGCATTTGTATTACGGCCTGTTTTAACGCTTGATGAAGTGAATATAGAGAAAAGTGTTTCTACCAGTAAAGATATTTTGCTATTTGAGCTTATTCTTAAAAAATGTAGCGATGAATTTTCTAATATCTCCCTAACATTAAAGGAGCAATTATCTAAGGATACATTTGCTTTATTTGATATTTATTCACATGTGCTTAAAGATAAATTATTTTTAGGCAAGGTTCGAGAGCAGATAAACGTAGAGGGGCTAACCGCTGCGAGTGCGATTAAAGTGGTTGCTGAATCTTATATTGCTCAATTTGAAGCAATGAGTGATAGCTATCTAAAAGAGAGAGCCTCTGATATTAGAGATGTTGCACAACGACTTCTATATCATATTACCCAGCAAGTGGAAGAAAATCATTCCTTACCTGAGAAGCTTATTCTAGTGGCGTCAGAGGTTACGTTATCGATGATGGCAAGTATCCCTACGGATAAACTTCAGGGTATTATTTCTATTTATGGTGGTGGTAGCTCACATGTGGCTATTTTAGCTCGTGCCTTGGGAATACCCGCTGTGATGGGACTATCGCTATCTTTGAGTGAAATTCACAAAAAAAATGTGATCATGGATGGTTATGCTGGTAGTGTTATTTTATTTCCTGAAAAACCACTATTACAACATTATCAACTGTTATTAGCTGAAGATAATGATCTTAAGAAATTGGTTGATTCAGGTGACGCAAAAGAGGCTGTGACTGCAGATGGGTACCGAGTTTCTATTTTACTCAATACGGGATTAAACGAAAATCAGCATGCGCGCGTTGCAGGGCATTTTGATGGGGTGGGGTTATATCGTAGTGAATTACCTTTTATGCTTACCGACTCATTTCCAACGGAACAAGAGCAGACTGATGCTTATCAGCGATTATTAAATGAATATGCACAATTTCCCGTCACAATGCGTACATTAGATGTAGGTGGTGATAAGCAATTAAGTTATTTTCCGATTATTGAGGAAAATCCATTCTTAGGATGGCGAGGTATACGTTTAACATTAGATCATCCAGAAATATTTTTGGTGCAAATACGGGCGATGCTGATGGCAAATTTACAGCATCAAAATTTACGTATTATGTTACCGATGATTAGTGCCATCGAAGAGGTGATCGAAGCGAAGAAGTTAATTAATCAAGCTTGGCAAGAAGTTAAGACTGAGTTGAATTTAACTAGCGAAGCATTTCCATTACCAGAGATCGGTGTCATGTTAGAAGTACCTTCCTCTATTTTTATTATTCCTAGGCTTGCGCAAGAGGTCGACTTTGTGTCAATAGGCAGTAATGATTTAACCCAATATCTACTGGCGGTTGATCGTAACAATAGCCGTGTAGCTGGTCTGTTTGATAGTTATCATCCAGCGGTTTTACAAGCTTTAAAAATGATTGTGGATAATTGCCGTCGTTATGATCTCGAAGTGGGGGTGTGTGGCGAATTGGCGGGCGATCCGATCGGCGCGTTAATCCTTGTGGGAATGGGCTATAACAAGTTAAGTATGAATGCGAATAATATGGCAAAGGTGAAGTATTTGATTAATGCTACATCGCATGCTGAATTAAAAACCTGCATTGATCTGGCTTTGCAGGCAAATGCGGGTGCAGATACTCGCTCTATTTACCGTGATTATTTGGACAGTAAAAACTTAGGTGGATTTGTACGCGCTGGTAAATGATTGGCGATGATAGGGGAGTTTACTCTTAACGACTCTACCCCTATCTATACTCTCTGTTGCTTACTGTTTAACTTGTTCTCTTTCTGCCGCGATACAGGCCGTTGCGGTAAACAATACATCCGTAGAGCTATTTAATGCAGTCTCTGCTGAATCCTGTACCACACCGATAATAAAGCCGATTGCTACAACTTGCATGGCGACTTCATTGGGGATCCCAAATAAATTACATGCAAGTGGGATCAGCAGTAATGAACCACCTGCAACCCCTGATGTGCCTCCCGCCGATATGGCTGCCACGACGCTTAATAACACTGCCGTCGCAATATCAAATTCAATTCCCATTGTCTGTACTGCTGCTAGTGTTAATACCGTAATAGTAATCGCTGCGCCCGCCATATTAATAGTGGCGCCTAAGGGAATGGAAACTGAGTAAGTATCTTCATGTAAATCTAATTTATCACATAATTCTAGATTGACGGGAATATTGGCTGCAGAGCTACGAGTGAAAAATGCGGTTATTCCTGATTCTCGTAGGCATTGAAATACCAGTGGGTATGGGTTGCGCTTTAATTTTGCATAAACAATCACAGGGTTTACTACTAAAGCGATAAAAGCCATACAACCTAATAGAACCAGTAATAGATGTGAGTAACTTAGTAGTGCAGCAAATCCGGTTTCGGCGATGGTACCTGCGACTAAACCAAAGATACCAATAGGTGCGCAGCGAATAACTAAGTGAACAATTTTAGTTATGCTGTTGGCGACATCATGTAATATTGTTTTAGTTGTCTGTTGCGCATGTTGTAATGTTAAACCTAATCCGATAGCCCAAGCTAAAATCCCGATAAAATTTCCTGTTATTAGGGCGTTTACGGGACTGTCTACTACTTTAAATAATAAGCTATTTAACACCTCAAGAACGCCCTGTGGTGGTGTCGCTTGGATATCTGCGGTTATCAGTACCAATGTTGTTGGAAATAAGGTGCTGATCATAACCGCGGTGAATGAAGCGAGTAACGTACTAATGATATAAAGCTTAATAATCGGTTTTATATTGCTATGAGTCCCCTTTTGCTGATTGGCTATTGATGATGCCACTAAAACAAACACCAGTATTGGGGCAACGGCTTTTAAAGCAGAAACAAATAGCGCACCTAAAAAAGAGAGTGATAGCGCAATATCGGGTGCCATTGTTGCTACTATGATACCAATAATAATAGCAATCGAAATTTGTAGTATTAAACTGGCGCTTACAATACGTTGTATAAAAGAGGGGTGCTGGGTCATATGGTTAACCTGTATTTATTTTATGAATTACAAGCAGATAAAACTGTTATCTATTGCATGCGTCTCTGTAATACACTAAAACTTACTTCCCTGCATGTTTCGGTGGTGTTAGGCGGTTATTATCATGTGAATATTAATCGAATTATATGGCCAGTGTTTTAAACTGGATCATAAAAAAATGATTACGTTATTGTTTTTTGAGTATCAAAACCATGACTCCGATAAAAACCATCGTCATTCCGACTATCATATAAGCTGTAATCGGCTCTCCTAGAAGGTAAATTGCCAATACAATAGTGAAAATTGGACCTAATGTGCCGACGATACCCGTTTGTGTTGGGCCAATACGCTGAATCGCTTCCGAGACCATAAAGCTAGGGATAACGGTACTTAATAGCGCTAATAGGCCAACCCACAACCAAGCCTGTGGCGTTACTTGCAACAAGTTTAAATCAGCTTGTATGAGTGCATGAATGAAGACCAAAAGGGAGGACGCTATCATCACCAAACTGGTAAAAAGTAACGACCCAAGTTGATTAATCATTGCCTTGCTAAGTAAAACGTAAAAAGCAAAACTTAATGCAGCCGCCATCACTAAGATAGTGCCATAAAAGACATCATTGCCAGTAATTTGTAGTTCCTGTCCCATCACCACCCACAATCCCAAATAGCTGATGAGTAGTGAAATCATAATACGCTTGGTTAATGGCTGTTTAAATAAAAAATAACCAATAATGGCTACCCAAAATGGGTAAGTAAATAGAGTTAATCGTTCCAGTTGTGCGCTGATATATTGTAAGCCTTTTAAATCTAATAACGAAGATAGGTAGTAACCTAAAAATCCTAATCCACATACTTTTAGGAGTACTCGTTTAGATAGTTTGTTTTGCGTTTTATCTTTATCTTGCTGCATGAGTAGGTAAATTAAAATCGCAAAGTAAGCCGGTGCGGATAAAGCCATGCGCAGGATTAATACGCTATCTGCATCTAACCCTTCGAGATAGGCAAATTTAATAAAAATAGATTTTAAGGAAAACAATAAAGTGCCCAGAAGAGCAAGAAATATTCCAAAGAACATGATTTTAAGGGCCAAATAAGCGAAGATAACCCCATACTAATTATTTTCTAATAGTGAAGCAACATGATGCTTGCTATATTAGATTTTTCTTTTAACGGTTTAATGAGTAGATAAATGTCATCGTCAAATTATGTATTACCCCATATTGATCCGATTGCTATTAGTATCGGGCCTCTAGATATTCGCTGGTACGGTTTAATGTATTTAGTTGGATTTGTGTTTGCCTTCTGGTTCGCTAATCGTCAATGTGATCGTTCCAATGGTTTATGGACACGCGAACAAGCCAGCGATTTGTTATTTTATGGGTTCATGGGGGTGATACTGGGGGGGCGAGTAGGGTATGTTCTTTTTTATCAGTTTCCAACCTTTATCGATGATCCTATTTATCTCTTTAAAATTTGGCAAGGGGGGATGTCCTTCCATGGAGGGGTGATTGGTGTTGTGCTTGCTATTATCTATTATGCTAAGAAAAATCAACGCTCAATATTAGCGGTAGGTGACTTTATTGTACCGCTGTTGCCTGTTGGCCTTGGTGCTGGTCGTATTGGTAACTTCATTAATTCTGAATTGTGGGGACGCGTTACAGACTCACCTTTCGGTGTCATTTTCCCTAATGCTGGGGCGTTGCCTCGTCATCCCTCGCAACTTTATGAGTTTGCCTTAGAAGGGGTTGTATTATTTATTATATTGTTTCTCTTTATTCGCAAACCACGTCCAAGTGGCTCCGTTGCAGGGCTGTTTTTACTTTGTTATGGCATTTTTCGTATTGTCGTTGAGTTTGCCCGTGAGCCCGATGCTCAGCTTGGCTTATTAACTTTTGGCCTGAGTATGGGGCAGATTTTGTCATTACCAATGGTTATTGTTGGAGGTGGGCTAATTGCCTTTGCATACTGCAATAAATGTGAAGTGAATAAGGCTGTGAATCAGTAAGGAGATAAAAATGAAGCAGTATTTAGCATTATGCCAACGCATTATTGACGAAGGGGTTTGGGTTGAAAATGAACGTACAAATAAACGTTGCTTGACGGTTATTAATGCGGATCTCGAATATGATGTGAAAAATAATCAGTTCCCCTTGATAACAACACGTAAAAGTTTTTGGAAATCAGCTATCGCGGAGTTTTTAGGCTATATTCGCGGTTATGATAATGCTGCAGATTTTAGGGCGCTAGGGACGAAAACATGGGATGCTAATGCTAACCTTAATGCTGCATGGTTAAATAACCCTTATCGTAAGGGGGATGATGACATGGGGAGAGTATATGGTATTCAAGGGCGTTCATGGGCAAAACCCGATGGCGGTTTTGTGGATCAGCTACGTAAAGTGGTTGAGAACCTGAAAAAAGGCATTGATGATCGCGCTGAAATCATCACTTTTTATAATCCCGGTGAATTTGATATGGGCTGTTTACGACCATGTATGCATACTCATACTTTCTCATTATTAGGTGATACCCTGCATCTTACTAGCTACCAACGTTCATGTGATGTTCCACTAGGGCTTAACTTCAACCAAGTGCAAGTATTTACTTTTTTGGCATTAATGGCGCAAATCGGTAAAAAAGCAGGTACTGCATACCATAAAATAGTGAATGCACATATCTATGAGGATCAATTAGCGTTGATGCGTGATGTACAATTAAAACGCCAACCTTTTGCCTCTCCAAAGCTAATCATCAACCCGAAAATACAATCGCTTGAAGATTTGGAAACGTGGGTCACGATGGACGATTTTTCGGTTAACGACTATCAATGCCATGAGCCAATCCAATATCCATTTTCGGTATAATATACCGATTGTTATAAGTAGCATAGTGTCGTTCGCCTGAAGTTTACTGATATGCATAAGGTGAATGACTCTGTTACCTTATGTTAACTTAATTCAAAATAACGTTAACATTTTTTTAACTTGATGGAAGCATAATGCGCTCTGTCATTTTCATTGCTAATATGATGCGATATACTGCATTTCTTTATATTGCTATTAAATTATTCTCAGAGAACGATTTTCGCTTAAACAAGAGGGATACTATTGTGTTAGAAGCTTACCGTAAACATGTCGCTGAACGTGCCGCTCAAGGTGTTGTTCCGCAGCCATTAAATGCACAACAAACCGCTGCATTAGTTGAATTAATAAAAAAACCACTCCAAGGTGAAGAAGCTTTCCTTATTGACCTCTTAGAAAATCGTATCCCACCTGGTGTTGATGAAGCCGCTTATGTTAAAGCCAGGTTTTTTGGCTGCATTGGCAAGGGGAGAGGTCAATTCACCTATCATCACTGCGGAACATGCAGTTAAACTGCTTGGTACCATGCAAGGCGGCTATAATATTGAGCCTTTAATTGAGCAACTTGATAATGACGCGTTGGCTCCAATAGCAGTTTCTGCCTTATCAAAAACATTACTTATGTTCGATGCTTTTTATGATGTAGAAAAAAAAGCCAAAGAAGGTAATCAATTTGCCCAACAAATCATGCAATCTTGGGCGGATGCACAGTGGTTTTTAGATAAACCAGCGGTTGCTGAAAAAATCACTATGACGGTATTTAAAGTAACGGGTGAAACTAATACTGACAATCTTTCCCCTGCTCCAGATGCATGGTCACGTCCAGACATCCCATTGCATGCGTTAGCGATGCTTAAAATATCTCGCGATGGTATTACTGCGGATGAAGAGGGCGTTACCGGGCCAATTAAACAGATTGAAGCGCTTAAAACTAAGGGACATCCATTAGTTTATGTTGGTGATGTTGTTGGTACTGGATCTTCTCGTAAGTCTGCGACTAACTCTGTGTTATGGTTTATGGGGGATGATATTCCCTTTGTGCCGAATAAACGTGCTGGTGGTGTTTGTATTGGTAATAAAATTGCGCCTATTTTCTTTAATACAATGGAAGATTCAGGTGCATTACCTATAGAAATGGATGTTAGTGCCCTAAATAGTGGCGATGTTATTGATATTTACCCATACCAAGGTGTGGTAAAAAATCATCTAACAGGCGAAGTTATCGCTGAATTCACTCTGAAAACAAATATTATTCTAGACGAAGTACGTGCTGGTGGCCGTATTCCGCTTATTATCGGTCGAGGCTTAACAGATCGCGCGCGTAAATCATTGGGTCTTGCTACTTCAACGGTATTCCAATTACCTGTTGATACGGAAGCATCCACAAAGGGTTATACATTGGCTCAGAAAATGGTCGGTAAAGCTTGTGGTACAGAAGGTATCCGCGCCGGGCAATATTGCGAACCGAAAATGACAACGGTGGGATCTCAGGATACAACAGGTCCAATGACCCGTGATGAGTTAAAAGATTTAGCATGTTTAGGATTCTCTGCTGACTTAGTGATGCAATCATTTTGTCATACGGGTGCTTATCCAAAACCAATTGATGTGATCACTCATCATACACTACCAGATTTTATTATGAATCGTGGTGGTGTTTCGCTTCGTCCTGGTGATGGCATTATCCACTCATGGTTAAACCGTATGTTATTACCTGATACCGTTGGTACAGGTGGGGATTCGCATACGCGTTTTCCTATTGGTATCTCCTTTCCTGCGGGATCTGGTTTGGTTGCCTTTGCAGCTGCAACTGGTGTAATGCCACTGGATATGCCTGAATCAGTCTTGGTACGCTTTAAGGGCGAATTACAGCCAGGCGTAACATTACGAGATTTGGTTAATGCTATTCCCTATCAAGCGATTAAAGATGGTCACTTAACCGTTGATAAAAAAGGAAAAATTAACGTTTTTTCAGGTCGTATTCTAGAAATCGAAGGTTTACCGACACTTAAAGTTGAACAAGCCTTTGAATTGTCTGATGCATCAGCAGAAAGAAGTGCCGCTGGCTGTTCAATTAAGTTAGATAAAGAACCTATTATCGAATACTTAAACTCTAATATTGTTATGCTTAAGTGGATGATTTCAGAAGGTTATGGTGATGTTAGTACTATCACTCGTCGAATTAAAGAAATGCAGCAATGGATAGCTAACCCTGAGTTAATGGAAGCGGATAAAGACGCAGAATATGCTGCAATCATTGATATTGATTTAAATGATATTAAAGAGCCTATTCTTGCTTGTCCGAATGATCCCGATGATGTTAAGTTGTTATCAGAGGTCGCCGGACAAAAAATTGATGAAGTATTTATCGGTTCATGTATGACAAATATCGGTCATTTCCGTGCAGCAGGTAACTTATTGGATAAGTTTAAGGGACAGTTACCAACGCGCTTATGGGTTTCACCGCCAACAAAAATGGATGCAAGCCAACTTTCTGATGAAGGTTATTACAGCATTTTTGGTCGCGTAGGTGCTCGCACAGAAATGCCGGGATGCTCTTTATGTATGGGGAATCAAGCACGCGTTGGTGATAACACGACAGTTGTTTCGACTTCAACACGTAATTTCCCGAATCGTTTAGGTAATAACGCGAATGTTTATTTAAGTTCTGCGGAACTCGCAGCCGTTGCTGCTATTGAAGGAAAATTACCAACCGTTGCTGAGTATATGCAATACGCACATACTTTAGATACGGTGGCTGCAGAGACATACCGTTATTTAAATTTTGACCAAATTAAAAATTATACGGATAAAGCCAACTTAATAATCGAGACGAAAGAAGTGTAATTGAAAATCATTGTTTTATAATGGTTTTTTCCTCCTTGATCGGTATTCGATTAAGGAGGAACATTTATTCTCACACATTTATCAAACAAAGTAAGTGGGTGGAAGTGTAAATTTGCTTGTTTTTTCATCAAAATTTGATAATGTAGCACAAATAAGTATAAAAGAGCTGTATAAATAGCCAACAAAATAGATGTATATTAATAAATTTATCAATAGGTGATGTAATGTTAGAAACAAGTTTAGTTGTGGGTGAATACCACGTAGATACCAGTCAAAATAGCCTAGTTCATGGTAATCGTAAAGTTTACCTAGGCCCTTTACGTACTTCATTGTTACATTTTTTATGTAAAAACGTGAATACTGTGGTAACTCGTGAAGATCTTGCGCAACATGTTTGGGGACGTTTGGTGACTGACCATACAATTAACCAGCATATTTCTCAATTACGTAAAAGTATTGGTACATTAAGCATACATGGATTAAATATTTCCACGATCCCAAAACGTGGTTATATTGCACGAATGGAAGGTGTAGGTGCAGTGGTTGACCATAAAGTGTCGCCTATTATGCAAAGTGATACCTCAGTTAATTCAATCCAAACAATGAAAGTTCTCGTTGTTGAAGCGCAAGCGAATGATTGTATTCAATTAATTGAACAACTAGAAGAACTTGATGTTTCATATGTAGAAGGTGTTGCGACGACCATTGAAGCAGAGCGTTCCGTTGCATTGCAAGATTTTAATCTGGTTATTGTTGATTCATTAATTGATGATAATGCAGGCATTGAGTTAATTAAGCGAATTCGTACAGGGCAAACTTCAGCAGCTGCGGATATTGCGATATTAAGTTCACATTTTGATGTGCAGCGTGAATTATTAGGCCTAAATAGCCTATTAGATGTGCAAGGCTTATTATTAAAACCATTTGAAAAAAGCCGCTTAAAGCAAATGTTAATGGTTGCTGATAAATCTAATGTTGTATTAAAACCACAGGCTGCCTATGAGCTTGTTCCTACGGATGTATTATCTGCAATCCAAAAAAATAAAGCCGTTAATGAATAAATTGTAACCGCTTTAAAATCATTGAAAGGGTGTAAATAGTAATATTTACACCCTTTTTATTATCTTATTTTTCATCGCTATTTTGTCGGTTATGAATAATTTAAGTTAAAACAGGTGCTTAGTTCTCTTCTATGGTGATGATCGCCGAGAAATGAAATAGCATTACTTTTTTTCCTGTTAATTAAAAATAAAGAGATTGATATGCACGATTAATGTTTGCTAAAATCTTTTTTCAATTCGCTAGAGATATGTGATTCTGATGGGAAAAAATGTAGTAATTCTTGGCACTCAATGGGGTGACGAAGGTAAAGGTAAGGTTGTCGACTTACTAACAGACAAAGCACAATGGGTTGTTCGTTATCAAGGTGGGCATAATGCTGGACATACACTTGTTATTGATGGAGAGAAAACCGTTCTTCATCTTATCCCATCAGGGATTTTACGCGAGAATGTCAAATGCGTGATCGGTAATGGTGTTGTGTTAGCACCCGATGCGTTGTTCAAAGAGATGAACATGCTTATCGAGCGAGGCATTCCTGCTAAAGAACGCCTTTCAATCAGTGAAGGTTGTCCTTTGATTCTTCCATACCATGTTGCATTAGATGTCGCACGAGAAAAAGCGCGTGGCAATAAAGCTATTGGTACAACTGGTCGTGGTATCGGTCCTGCCTATGAAGATAAAGTTGCACGTCGTGGTTTACGTGTTGATGATTTATTCGACATGGAGACATTTGCTGTAAAACTAAAAGAAGTCATGGAGTACCATAACTTCCAGTTAGTAAACTACTACAAAGTTGAAGCAGTTAGTTACGATGATGTTTTAGCGCAAATGACTGAAATGGCTCCTTTATTAATTAGCATGGTTATTGATGTAACCGATCAGCTTGATAAAGCGCGCCTACGTGGTGAAAACATACTATTTGAAGGTGCGCAGGGAACTTTACTGGATATTGATCACGGCACTTATCCTTACGTAACTTCTTCAAATACCACCGCCGGTGGTGTTGCGACAGGAAGTGGTTTTGGCCCAACACATTTAGACTATGTGTTAGGTATTGTTAAAGCTTATACTACTCGTGTGGGGTCAGGACCTTTCCCAACTGAGCTGTATGATGGCGTTGATAAATTAGATCCTGCTGGTAAACATTTGGGTACTGTTGGACATGAATTTGGTGCAACAACGGGCCGTTTACGCCGTACTGGTTGGTTTGATGCCGTGGCGATTAAACGTGCTGTGCAATTAAATAGTATTACCGGTTTCTGCTTAACTAAACTTGATGTTTTAGATGGTTTAGAAGAAATTAAAATTTGTACCGCATATAAAATGCCATGCGGTAAATTAGTTGATGTTCCACCAATGGCTGCTGAAGGTTATGAACTGGCTATGCCTGTTTATGAAACCATGCCGGGATGGAGTGAGAGTTCATTTGGTGTGACCTCATTTGATGCTCTTCCTGAAAATGCTCAAGCTTATATTAAACGTCTAGAAGAAATTACGGGTGTGCCAATGGATATTATTTCTACGGGTCCAATCGTAATGAAACAATGATTCAAGTGAATCCATTTAGCTGAGAGCTTTGCACCTTGAAGTATCAGGGTGTCGATAAGCTTTAACTGTATTTAATAAAAAAGCCCTTATCACTGCAAAATGATAAGGGCTTTTTTAATCGTTAACAGTTATAAACTTAGGATTTTCTATCTGCTGCTAGGTAGGCTAAGCTGATTAATGCTTGTTTGTATTGATTGTCAGGTAGAATGGCAATTGCTTGTATTGCTTTGTTTGCCTCTTCAAAGGCGCGTTCTTTAGTGTATTGCAATGCCTTGGTTTCATGTAAAGCTTGCATTATCTCTGCAAAATGGTCCATTCCATTGGCTTTTTCTATCGCCTCTTTGATCAGGGTAACTTGTGCTGGACTGCCGTGTTTAATTGCATAAAGTAGGGGGAGTGTTGGTTTTCCTTCGGCTAGGTCATCACCTACATTTTTTCCCATTTGTGCTGCATCAGAATTATAATCCATCACATCGTCGGTCAATTGAAATGCGGTGCCAAGATATTTACCATAATCGCGTAGTGCATTTTCTACTTCAATTGATTGTTTACCTAATACGGCAATTAATTGTGTCGCAGCTTCAAATAGTTTCGCTGTTTTGAAGTAGATGACATCCATATAACTTTCTTCCGAGGTGTTGGGATCATTACAATTCATCAATTGTAATACTTCACCTTCGGCAATCACGTTGGTGGCTGAAGATAACACATCCATTACTTTTGGGTTTTGCAGCTCAGCCATCATTTGAAATGAACGTGTATATAAAAAATCTCCAACTAATACGCTCGCGGCATTGCCAAATAGCGCATTGGCTGTTTTATTGCCACGGCGTAAATCAGATTCATCAACAACATCATCATGCAATAGCGTCGCGGTATGGATGAATTCGATTATTGCAGCTAATTTACTCACTTCAGGTGTATGAATGTTTAAAGCTTTTGCTGCTAATATGGCGATCAATGGGCGAATGCGTTTACCGCCACTGTTAATAATGTAAAAGCCAAGTTGATTAATTAAAGCAACATCTGATTTTAATTGTGTGCTAATTAATGCATTGACTTCGCTCATTTCAGCGTTGGAGATAAGTTGAATCTCTTTGATGTCCATGAATCTAAATTTCCAAATAATGGTGCTTTAAAAGTTGATGGTGCATTATTGCCGTTTATTGCTTTTATCTCAACACTGTTAAGTGCAAATGATAAAACTTATCTTTATTTTACGTGTATTTAACTTGTTTGTGGCTGTTTTGTGCCGTTATTTGTTTTTTTGCTGCTATTTTGCCCTAGTTAAGCCATGCTATTTGAACATTAATATAATTTAAATGTTTTTAGAGAATATCATTGCCAATAGCAGCGATTTGCCGTAAACTCCGCCTCCATTGTGATTAATAAGTGTGCTCTCGATGCTGAATATATAAAATTTGCACGAGATGCCTGAACGGAGTAAGAAACATGTACGCTGTTATCCAGAGTGGTGGCAAGCAACACCGTGTAGCTGTCGAACAAACTCTTCGCTTGGAAAAACTAGATGTTGAAGCTGGTGCTGTTGTTGAATTTGATAAAGTTCTTTTAGTAGCAAATGCTGATGATGTAAAAGTTGGTGTTCCATACGTTGAAGGAAGTAAAGTTACTGCTGAAGTAGTAGCTCACGGTCGTGGTAAGAAAGTAACAATCGTTAAGTTCCGCCGTCGTAAGCATTCGCGTAAACAAGCGGGTCATCGTCAGTGGTTTACTGAAGTTAAAATTACTGCAATTAACGCTTAATTAGGAGTTATTAAAAATGGCACATAAAAAAGCTGGTGGTAGTACTAATAACGGTCGCGATTCCGAAAGTAAACGCCTAGGTGTTAAACGTTTTGGTGGTGAATCAGTACTAGCTGGTAATATTTTAGTTCGTCAACGTGGTACTAAGTTCCATGCTGGTGACAATGTAGGTCTTGGTAAAGATCATACTTTATTCGCTAAAGCTACTGGTGTAGTTAAGTTTGAAAAGAAAGGCCCTAAAATGCGCAGCTTCGTTAGTATCGTTGCTGAATAATTAGGTTTCCTATTTCGAATTTTAAAAAGCCTCGCTGATGCGAGGCTTTTTTTTAGCTATTCATTTCTATTGGTCATCAATTATGATCTATGATCCATAGAAATGGGTATAATGGTGATAGTTATTCAAACTGATTGTTAAGATCGGTTGATCTTTTTGGAGTTTGTAATGAAGTTTGTTGATGAAGCAAAAATAAAGGTTGACGCTGGAGATGGTGGCAACGGTGTTATCGGCTTCCGTACAGAAAAATATATTCCTCGTGGTGGTCCAAATGGCGGCGATGGTGGCGATGGTGGCGACGTTTATCTGCAAGCCGATGAAAACCTAAATACATTGGTCGATTTCCGTTTTGTGCGCTTTTATAACGCAGAGCGTGGCGAAAATGGCCAGACGCGTGATTGTACAGGTGCTCGTGGTCAAGATTGTATCGTTAAGGTGCCAGTGGGGACCCGCTGCCGTGATGATGATACTGGTGAAATCATCGGTGATTTGACTAAAGATGGGCAAAAATTGATGGTTGCTAAAGGAGGTTACCACGGTTTAGGTAATGCTCGATTTAAAAGCAGTACTAACCGAGCGCCGCGTCAAAAGACAGATGGAACGCCAGGGGAAGTGCGTAATTTATTGCTCGAATTATTGTTGCTTGCTGATGTCGGCATGCTCGGTTTGCCTAATGCGGGTAAATCAACTTTTATTCGCAGTGTTTCTGCGGCGAAACCAAAGGTTGCTGATTATCCTTTTACCACATTAATTCCTAATTTAGGTGTTGTGAGTATGGGGCATGGACGTAGTTTTGTTATTGCAGATATTCCTGGGTTAATTGAAGGAGCATCCGATGGCGCTGGTTTAGGTACCCGTTTTTTACGTCATTTAGAACGTTGCCGCGTGTTGTTACATATGATTGATTTATTACCAGCAGATGGTAGTGATCCGGCGCAAAATGCATTGGTTATTATTGATGAACTAGCTAAACATAGCCCCAAATTGGCAGCTAAACCACGTTGGTTGGTGTTTAACAAAACCGATTTACTATTAGAAGATGAAGCGCAAGAAGTCATGCAGCGTGTGCAGGATGCATTACAATGGGATGGCCCCGTTTATAAAATCGCGGCTATTTCAAAATCAGGCACGCAACAAGTTTGTCAGGATGTAGTTGAGTATTTAGAAGAATTACCGACGGACTACACGCCTGAAGAGCAGCGTGAACAGGTTGAATTCCAGTGGGATGATTACCATGAATCGGCAATAGAGAATGCTAATGCTGACTTTGATGATAGTGATGATGACTGGGATGATGATGATGAAGAGATGATGGAAGTGATCTACGTTAGGGATTAACTTTTAGGACCATTTTTTTATTCCGTTATCTAGCCACGCTTTGGTAATATCAAAGCGTGGCTTTTTTATGAGAGATGAAAATGATTGATAAAGTAGAGTTATATTTAAAAGAGTTATTAATGTCTTTGGACATAGGCAATTGGATTGCTAATTTTACACTGGTTATTGTGTTCACGTTGATACTGCAGTTACTCTGGCGCGCTTTTACAACGAAAACACAGCGGGTTATTGAGCGTACTGATAATCATTGGGATGATATTATTTGGTTTGCTTTATGGCGGCCAATGAACTGGCTAATTATATTGATGGGTAGTTCAATGGCATTAAGAGTGGTTGCTGAAAGTGAACAGCTATTAATATCTGATTACCTACCCATTGTACAAAAAATATCGATTATATTGCTGGTTTGTTGGTCATTCTGGCGTTTAATTCATAAATCAGAATTAACCTTTATTGACCATGAAGATAAAGATACCACCACGGTGACAGCAGTTGCCAAATTAGCTAAGTTATCGGTGATGGTGATCATGGCGTTATCGGTCATTCAGACCTTAGGTGTGAGCATCTCTGGTGTACTTGCTTTTGGTGGTATGGGCGGTCTGGTTGTTGGTATGGCCGCGAAAGATTTGCTCTCGAATTTATTCGGCGCATTAATGGTTTATATGGATAAACCATTTAAGGTTGGTGACTGGATCCGCAGTCCCGATAAATCAATTGAAGGGACAGTAGAGTCGATTGGTTGGCGCGTGACGCGAATTCGCACCTTTGATAAACGTCCTCTGTATGTTCCTAATAGTTTATTTACACAAATTGTTGTCGAAAATCCTTCGCGTATGAGTAATCGTCGTATTAAGGAGACCTTTGGTCTACGCTATAGCGACATTATTCATATTCATTCGATTATTAAAGCGGTACGAGAGATGTTAGAAAATCATCCTGATATCGATACACAACAAACATTAATTGTGAATTTTGATTACTTCAATAATTCTTCCCTGGATTTCTTTATCTATACATTTACCAAAACCACTAATTGGGTCTTATTTCATGAAATTAAGCAGGATGTGTTGTTGAAAGTGGCTGATATCGTTATTGCTCATCAAGCACAATTTGCTTTCCCAACACGACAGTTGCATTTTACTGGGGAGATGCCACAACAGTAAACATAATAAGGTTTGCTGGTATTTGTTGAGCAGCAAACCTAATTTATTAACTTAAATAGTTTTTTGCTTCCTTCTCGACATTGTCTAATTCATCTAATAATTCGAGTGATTCTGGCTCTAGCAGCTCAGGGGTGATGCCCTGCTTTAGCTCTTTTTCAATCAGTCCAGCGATATTTTTGAGCTTGGGTACACCACTATAGCTACAACCGCCATGAAATTTATGGATGATTTGCGCAAAACGTACATTATCTATTTCTCCCTGCATTGCTTTATTCGCTTCATTGCGAATAGCGCTAAAGTCTGTAATTAGCATTGTTAGCATATCCTTAGCGAGATCTTCTTTACCCGCTGCTTGCTGCAGAGCAAGTTGCCAATCAAATGAATTATTATTGCTCTCTAGACTAGGAGGCTGTTCAATGGTTATCATTTTGGCTGGGCCAGTCTCTAAAATGGGCTTATCTTGGGTCCATTTATTTATCATCTGTTGTAATGCAAGCTCATCTATCGGTTTCGCTAAACAGTCATCCATTCCTTGTTTTAAGAACTGCTCTTTTTCACTCGGTAATACATGTGCAGTGACGGCAATGACAGGGGTGTTTGTGTTTGCTGAGTTACTTTTGATTTGTAAACACGCATTAATACCGTCTAAAACAGGCATCTGTATATCCATGAAAATTAAATCAAACTGTTGTAGTTGCGCTTGGTCTACTGCTTGTTGTCCATCAATGCAGGTTGTTACATGGTTGACGCGATCCGCTAACATCGCAGAAATAAGTTTGAGATTAGCAGGATTATCATCGACAGCCATTACACTGATATCTTTACGCACTAAAGGCAGTAATTTAACTTGCTGCCCAAGTCCGCTAAATACTGGTTTATCAGAGATGAGTGCTTTTGCTAAATTTTTATTATCAATTGGCTTGCTAAGGCAGTGGTTGATACCCGTTGCCATTAATGTTTCATATATATTGGGATCACTCGAGTTAATTAATACGACGATATTACCGGTAAACTCTTTCGCTTGCTCGATATAGCTGAAAAGCGGCTCTAAGTTGTCACAATGGCTATAGCCAATAACGATATTATCATATCGATGAGTTAATAAAGATTGCCACTGCTGATGAGTTTCAGCGACGACTAAATTAGTCTCCCATTGGTTGAGTAGTTGTGAGCATGCGCGTGCGGCATATTCATTACTCTCATAAACCAAGATAGACTGGTCTTGTAAATTAGCATCAGGAAAACAGTTGAAAGAGTTATGACTATTTTTCTCTATTTCAATGGTAAACCAGAAGGTCGATCCTTTATTGGGAACCGAGACTAAGTCAATACTACCATTCATTTGATTGACTAATTTCTGTGTTATAACCAATCCTAATCCGGTACCACCATACTGACGCGTAATACTGCTATCTGCCTGCCCAAAGGCTTTGAATAGTTGCGCTTGATGCTTTTCTGAAATACCGATACCCGTATCTGATATCATTATTTTTAAGGTGACCTTATCCTGTTCCTGAGGATCGTTGTGATGTTCATCAATGCGATGAATCTGCACCTCAATGTTTCCCTGACGGGTAAATTTAATCGCATTACCGATTAAATTCATCAGGATCTGCTGAAGACGCATTGCATCACCGAGTACCTCGTGAGGGACTTCGCAGTCAATCATCATGCTCAGTTCTAGTTTTTTCTCGTGAGCGCTAGGCGCTAATAAATGCATTGTTTCATTAATACAATCACGTAAATCGAAGGGGATATGCTCAAGAGTTAATTTACCTGCTTCTAGCTTAGAAAAGTCGAGTATATCATTGATGATATTAAGCAAATTCCCCGCGGAACGCTCGATTGTTTGTAGATAGTCAATTTGATTGCTGGATAATTGGGTTTTGAGTAATTGTCTGGCAAAGCCGATAACGCCATTGAGCGGTGTACGTAATTCATGACTCATATTCGCCAAGAATTCCGATTTTACCGAAGCGGCCTGTTGCGCTTCTTTTCGAGTAATATCTAACTCAATATTTTGTACTTCAACTTGTTCTAAAGTTTCGCGTAATTCACTGGTGGCAAGGTCAATACTATCCTGCATCTCCTCATGGTGCTTAGACATCGCGACAGCCATTTCATTAATACCTTGCTGTAGTAGAGCTATTTCACCTGAATAATTCCCTTCTACACGCGAGTTTAAGCGCCCTAGACTTATTTTTTCAACGACAGATGCCATGTTAGAGATTGGGGCAGTGATCCGCTTAGCTTGCTTAAATGCAAGGTATAAACTGCCGAGAATGCCAAGTAGCACAACAAAGAAAGATAAGGTTGTATCGCGGAACATTAATAGTTCTATCTCGTCACTATTTACCTCAAGTGCTACGTAACCGACAATTTTTCTAGGTTGATCAAAGGTTAATTGATACTCCAAAAAATTCGTTTCATCGATGATTGGCGTATGAATGATAATTGTATCTTCATGATAGATGATTTCGGTTATCTCTGGGATTGGCTGCCCATCGGGAATTTTTAATATTTGAAAATTACGGTGGTAATTACTGGTGACAAAAAGCTTATTATTACTATCGAAAATGGCAATGCTTTTTACCATGGAACTGTTTTTTCGATGTGTGGCACTGAGCAATCGCCTTAAAATCGTGCGTGTTTCATCCAAAATGCCGTATTCACTGGCAATAGCTAATGGCTCGCTGATATTAATAGCACGATTAATTAAGTAATCATTGGCTTGTTGATAACGATGTAGAGAAAAATAACTTGCTAATAATCCGCCAATGATAATGGTTGGTAAAATGGTATAAGCAATAACTTGGGCACGTAATCCATATTTTGTCATAGGTCATATTTCTAAAATTAAGAGAGTTTATGAATGCATTTTTTTCGTATTGTGTGACAATGGTATTATTCGCTATGATGGCATAGCTTCTCTAACCTGTGAATCATTTATGGCCCAGTTCTTTAAAGCAAAGCGCACAAATAGTGCAAAAAACCACATTATTAAAGATGTGCATGTCGAAAAAGTTGATCATCAAGGTCGTGGTATCGCCTATTTTAAAAATAGTCCTCTCTTTATTGAAGGTGGGCTAGTTGGTGAATCCCTTGATATCCAGATTGTTGAAAATAAAAAAAATTATAGCACTGGGGTGATAAAAAAAGTTAACCGAGCTAGTGTCATGCGCGTTGCGCCAACCTGCCCACACTACGAAGAGTGCGGCGGTTGCCAATTGCAGCATCTCGCACAAGATAATCAAATTGCGATTAAACTGGAAGGTTTGCAATCGTTGTTCAAACGTTTTGCTAAACATCAGCCGTTACAACTGGCGCAACCTATTATTGATGATGCTTGGGGATATCGAAGAACCGCTCGTTTTGGCGTGCAATTTGATAATAAAAGCAAAAAATTAAAAATGGGTTTTCGCCGTAGTGCAAGCAATGATTTAATTGAGCAACGTGTATGTCCAGTATTGGTTCCGAGTTAGCGTTATTCATTCAACCGCTTAAAAACCTATTAGCCAATTTGCAGGGGAAGGCCGATTTAGGGCATGTTGAATTGATCTATTCTGATCAAGGCGTCGTGGTACTTTTACGCCATATGAAAAACTTATCCGATGCAGATGTTGCAGCGATAAAGGCCTTTGCAACAGACCATCAGATTAACTTTTTTAGTCAAGGTTCGACACGCCAAGTTGTTTGTTTAGTTGGGCAAGAAAAACTCACTTATCAGCTTGATGAAGGTCAATTATCCCTTAGTTTTGCGGTAACGGATTTTTTACAAGTCAATGCTAAAATTAACCAAAAAATGGTTACACAGGCATTGCAGTGGTTACAACTTGAAGCGCAAGATGTGGTTTTAGATCTGTTCTGTGGATTGGGTAATTTTACCTTGCCAATGGCTCAAAAAGTGGCGCGTGTGGTGGGTGTCGAAGGTGTGCAAAAAATGGTTGATCGGGCTAGGTTTAATGCCCAATTAAATGACATTGATAATAGTGAATTTTATCAAGCGGATTTAAGCGCAGATAACTTGAAAAAACAGCCCTGGTCGCCACTTGATTTTAATAAAATATTACTTGATCCAGCCCGTGCAGGTGCGCAGGATTGTATGGCCTTTATTGCAGCGAAAAAGCCTACTCATATTGTTTATGTTTCCTGTGATCCGTTAACATTGGCCAGAGATAGTCAAATATTACTTGAAAAAGGTTATAAGTTAGCTAAATTAGGTTTAATTGATATGTTCCCACAAACAAAACATGTGGAATCAATGGCATTGTTTCTTAAGTAATTATTTTCATTTATGCGCATTGATTATGATTTTGTTTGTCACAAAATATTTTGGAGTTTCATTCAATGGTTTCAGTTAGAGATGCACATTTTCATCAAACTGCGCAGAAAGATCCGCAAAAATGGTGTAGTACACTAGGTTTAAGCGCAACGGATCAGAAAAATTTACTCGATAATTATAACAAAATCATCGCGTTATGTGCCGAGGCAAATCAGTTGCCTCTTCTTGAATTGGGGAGTGAGTTGGTCGAAATCCTTGTAACATTAAATATGGACATGGATACGCTCAATGCTGCATTAATTTTCCCTTTGCTCGACCAAAACGTTTTAACCCAAGAACAGGTCGATGAACTGTGGGCTAAGCGCATAGCTAAATTGGTTAAAGGCGCTACGGATATGGAAGGTATTCGTGCACTACAAAATAAAGGCGGCATAAAAAGCAGCGATACACAGGTTGATAATTTGCGCCACATGCTGCTGGCGATGGTTGATGATGTACGTGCCGTGGTCATTAAGCTTGCCGAACGTATCTGTTATTTACGGCAGTTAAAAGAAGCCGATCAAGAGACCCAAGTTTCCGTTGCACAAGAAATTTCCTCTATTTATGCCCCCCTGGCCAATCGGCTGGGTATTGGTCAATTAAAGTGGGAATTAGAGGATCTTGCCTTTAGTTTTTTACAGCCTCATACCTATAAGAAAATAGCCAAGCAGCTCGATGAAAAACGTATTGTGCGCGAGAACTATATTGAAGAATTTGTTGCTAATATTCAAAAATCACTGCAAGAGATGCAAGTCAACGGTAGCGCCTACGGAAGACCAAAACATATCTATAGTATTTATCGGAAAATGCAGAAAAAAGATCTGCGCTTTGAAGATCTTTATGATGTACGAGCGGTACGGGTCGTCGTGGAAAAACTACAGGACTGCTACGCGGCATTAGGTGCGATTCACACGCAATGGCACCATATACCCAGTGAATTTGATGACTATATCGCGAACCCCAAACCTAACGGTTATCAGTCTATTCACACCGTTGTTTTAGGGCCAGAAGGGAAGGCGGTTGAAGTACAAATTCGTACTCAACAAATGCATGAAAATTCAGAACTTGGCGTCGCTGCGCATTGGAAATATAAAGAGGGCAGTGCAGGCGGAAAGGCTGCTAACGGTTACGAAGAGAAAATCGCTTGGTTACGCAAAATATTAGCATGGCAAGATGATATTAATGATAGCGATGATTTGGTTGATGAAATTCGTAGCCAAGTGTTTGATGATCGTGTTTATGTCTTTACTCCTAAAGGGGAAGTGATCGATTTTCCTGCGGGATCAACACCGCTCGATTTTGCTTATTACATTCATAGCCAGATAGGTCACCGCTGTATCGGTGCAAAAATTTCTAATCATATAGTTCCCTTTACTTACCAATTAAAAACCGGTGATCAGGTTGAAATTCTCACCCAAAAAGAGGCTAATCCTAGTCGTGATTGGCTGAACCCTAATTTAGGCTACATCAATGCACCTCGTGCGCGGCATAAGGTTGCCACTTGGTTTAGAAAACAGGATCGTGATAAGAATATTATCGCCGGACGCGAAATTCTAGAAAATGAGCTGGGTAAAGTTAAATTAAAACTAACCGATATCTCGCCTGCTATTAAACGTTTTAATGTCAGTAGTGATGATGATATTTTTGCCGGAGTCGGCAATGGTGATTTACGCATTAATCAGTTGGTAAATTTTTTAGATAGTTACCATCATCAAAAAACATTAGAAGAACAAGATCAAGCTGCGTTAGCAGAATTAACTAAAAACCGTAGCAGCTTTGTGCCTAAAGCAATGGGTAATAATGTTATTATTGATGGTGAGCGTAATTTAATGCACACCATTGCACGTTGTTGCCAACCTATCCCTGGTGAACCTATTTCTGGTTATATTACTCAGGGGCGGGGCGTTTCTGTGCATCGCCAATCCTGTGAGCAATTAGCTGATCTACGAGAAGCGCATCCTGAGCGTATCATTGAAGCTTCTTGGGGGGAAATTAATTCATCGGGTTACGCGTTGACATTGCGCATTGAAGCGATGGACCGAAATGGTTTATTAAAAGACATTACCACCTTGCTTTCTAATGAAAAGATTAATGTTTTGGGCGTAAATAGTATGACCAATATTAAAACGCAAACGGCGATGGTTGATCTTAATTTAGAAATTCATAATAGTGAAGGTATTGATAAAATTATCAATAAACTCAAAACATTAAAAGAAGTTTCCGATGTAAGGCGTTTATAACAGCCGATGGCATTGCAATGATTGTTATCAATGGTGGTCCATAGACCACCATTTTTATTAAGTGAAATCAATGGGATCAACATCGATAGACCAACGTAACTTGCGCCCCTCGGGAATGGCATCCAAGGCAGTGAGCGCCTGCTGTAGCGTTTGCGTAATCAGTTGTCGTTGTTCACACTGTAGTAGTAGTTGAAAACGAAATTTATCTGCACGCCTTTCCATTGTCGCGGGTATTGGCCCTAATATCAGTAGTCGTTCACTATTTTGATTGTCCGTCGCTATCTTATTAAGTATCTGTTTACATAACCCTAAAAAATTTTCAGCTAAGGTCGCATTACTCGATTCAGATCGAAGTAATGCTTGAAAAGTTGTGGGCGGTAGATGTGCGAGCTTCGTTCCTGCAGCGCACTGCGTGAAAAATCGAGATAACCATTATTAATAAGATCCTGTAATAAACTATGCTCAGGGTGATGGGTTTGTAAGAACACTTGCCCCTTTTTACTTTCTCGCCCAGCACGACCTGCCACTTGTGTAAATAATTGTGCTAAACGTTCACTGGCGCGATAATCATTGCTAAAAAGTGCACCATCGACATCAATTAACGCAACTAAGGTGACATCGGCAAAGTGGTGCCCCTTAGCGAGCATTTGCGTACCTAATAAAATTTTATATTTTCCTTCATTAATATCCTTGATATAGGTATTAAAACTCTCTTTTTTACGCGTATTATCTCGGTCAATGCGTATCGTCGGATAGTTGGGGAAAAGTGTTTTTAAGGTTTCCTCTAACTGCTCTGTTCCGACACCCGTTGTGATCAGCTGTGTTGATCCACAATGTCCACACTGCCGCGGGACTGGTAAGGTGGCGCTACAATGGTGGCAGTGTAAATAGTTCGCGGATTTATGGTAGGTATAAAAAGCGTCACAGCGTTGACATTTTACTAGCCAGCCGCACTCATGGCACATTAATACGGGGGCAAAACCGCGACGATTTAAAAATAGAATAACCTGATTGTTTTTTTCTAGGTGCAGTTTCATCAGCTCAATGAGCTGCGGTGACAATCCTGACTTCAGTGGTAAACCTGCGAGGTTAATTAAACTGCTACTGGGCGGTTTGGCTTTGCCAGTGCGATGAGTTAAATGAAGGTGTTGGTATTTTCCCTGTAGCGCATTATGCAGTGTCTCTAACGATGGCGTTGCAGAGCCGAGTATGATTGGGATATTTTCCTGAAAGGCGCGTTTAATGGCAAAATCTCGCGCATGGTAGCGGAAACCATCCTGTTGTTTGAAGGATGCGTCATGCTCTTCATCAATAATGATTAAACCAAGGTCTTTAAAATCACTGAAAATAGCACTGCGTGTACCAATAATAATTGCACCACTCCCCTGTCTTGCATGCAGCCATGTATCGAATTGTTGACGCGCATTTAAAGCGGAATGTTTAACATAGACGGGCACGTTAAAACGACTCTGAAAGCGTTCGATGGTTTGGGGTGTAAGCCCTATTTCAGGTACGATAACTAATGCTTGTTTACCCGATTGTAGGATCGGTTTGATTATATTGAGGTAAACTTCTGTTTTTCCACTGCCCGTGATCCCCTCTAACAAAAAACAGTTAAAATAATTTATTTGCTCATTAATCGTTGTAATTGCAATGGCTTGTTCTGTTGTTAAGTGTGGTTTTTCACTATTTTCTATAACATTCTCTTGCCAGTTGAAATGAGAAATAGGTTGCAATTCAATGGGTTCGATAAGGGATTTTTGCTGTAAAGCTTTGAGTGTTGTGCGACTGATATTTTTACTTTTTAATTGATCTGTGGAGATGGGGCAACTGTTTTTTTGTAATAATGCCAATACCTGTTGCTGTTTTTTAGCGCTATTAAATTGGTCAAGTTGAAAAGGAGTCTCACTTAGTTGCCAATGTTCACAACCTTTAAACAAGGTTTCTTGACCCTCTCGCAATGGGGTTGGAATGGCCTGTTGGAAAACATCGCCAAAGGGGTGTTGATAATAGTAGGCAGCCCATTTTAATAGTGACCATAGGGAGTCATTAAGCAGTGGGGTTGGGTCAATTAATTGTGTTATTTTTTTTAACTTATTTAGTGCGTAGTCGCATTCAGGATTGACTTCGTAAATCACACCAATCATTTGTCGTTTTCCACCAAAAGGAACACGTACACGACAACCCACTAAGTTATTTATATCAGCCAGTGCTGTGGCACTAATGAGATAACTCGGTAGCAGGTAATCGAACTGTTTATGTAGTGGAATTGCCAGTGCAACACGGCAAATGATTGCTTCGCTCATAATATTTTGTTGCGTACTTGATTATAAATTGAAAGGCTATTGTAGCTTGTTTTGTTTTTTTCGACAGAAATAAAAAAACCTCCGCAGAGGTTTCTTATGATCATGGCTCTGCTTTTAGCAATATTAGGCAAGTAGCTTTTTAGCCGCTGCCACAACGATTGAAATTGCATTACTTTCAGTGCTTTTCATCGTCGCTTCGTTGGGAATCTCTTGTTCAGTCCTGTTGACGATAACACCCGCTACACAGGCTGCGCGCCAGCCCTGTGAAGCGCACATGGTAAACAGCGTTGCAGATTCCATCTCATAGTTAAGCACACCTAACTCTTGCCACTCTTGCATTGACCCTTTAAAACGGCGCGTGACTCGCCCAGAGACAGTGTCGTAACGTTCTTGACCTGGGTAAAAGGTATCCGATGAGGCGGTAATACCAACATGCGGTTCGACACCAGCATCACGGCAGGCAGCGACCATGGCCGTCGTTGCGCTAAAATCAGCAACGGCAGGAAACTCCATCGGTGCAAAGTGTAAGCTTGCACCATCAAGGCGAACCGATGCTTGTGTGACGATCACATCCCCGACTTTAACATGGGGTTGAATAGAGCCCGTTGTCCCGATACGTAAAAAGGTGGTCACACCTAATTGAGCTAACTCTTCGACGGCGATCGAAGTGGAAGGCCCGCCGATACCCGTTGAACAGACCACTACCGCACGCTTGTCAATATAAGCAAGATAACTTGTATACTCTCGGTGAGAGGCTAAAAAAGTGGCCCCTTCCATTAATTCGGCAATTTTTTTAACGCGTTCAGGATCACCCGGTACAATGGCTAAAGTTGCACCGTCTAACATGCTTTTCGTTAACCCTAAATGAAATACATCAGACATTTTCAAACTCCTCAAAAGAGATTATTTATGATTGTAGTTACATTTCCGCACCGAGGAAGGCGTGCGGTAATAATTCTGCGATGCTATGTTGAGCGAATTCTGTTGCAGATGCGTAGCAATAAACTATGCCATTATTCGCTGACTGCTCTGCAATGACTTGACGACATGAGCCACAGGGGTAAGCTTGAACCAGCTCCTGTTTGGCATTGCGTGCGAGGATATGTACCTCTTTAATATCACCTATTTTAGCGCCTTCAGTCACGGCGGTTTGCAAAGCATTACGTTCGGCACAATTAGTGGTGGGGTAGGCGGCTGATTCGACATTCACCCCCTTATATATTTTATTGTCATACGTAACGACGATTGCAGCTACGTGAAAACCTGAATAGGGCGCAGATGCACAATCAAGCAGCTCATGTAATTGATTGAAATAGTTCATGATATTGTTCGCCTTAAAGTTGTTTTAAATAGATATTGTTATTCCGAGTTGATGGTAAAAATCCCATCTTTTGCAGGTAGTTATGATGCTCTTTGCTATTAGCAAATGCTTGTAATGTATTGATCCCTTTCTCTTTAAGAAAAGCTGGGTACTTTTTAAAATAATAGCTACCAAGTTTGAAGTCACGGTATTGTGGTGTGACATAGTCAAGTACGATGGTAAAAATCCCGTCCCGTTCAATATTACCTGCCAATACGCCCGCTGTATTATTATTACGTAGCATGTAAAAGGCTTGTTCTACTTTCTTTAGATTTTCAATTGAGGTGTTTTTTTCAATCTCCTGTTTATTTACAGTAATAAAATGGTCAAAGTATTCAGAATCAAGCGAGGCTGAAATAATTTTAAACTCTTCTTTGTGGCTATACATTTGGTATAAATAATAAAAATTAATACAAACGATACTTAAATTCATAAACATGGTTGGCACTGAATCAATAAAATATGCGAAGCTAGCAAACAGCAAACAACCAATAAGGTTAAGTACACGTAGTTTGATAATTGAGCTCATGGTCAACGAGATCAATACAATTAATGATGCGAAATAACCAAACCATTCGACCCAATTAAATTCCATTTTCTTATCCTATAACGTCTATATTTGTAAAATCATTTAATATCGTTTAAACGAATACATTGATAAACTTGTTGCTCTTTTGCTGGTTGCTTATCAGTGCAAATAATGGCGTTTTGAATGGCTCGTTGTGCTTCCATAAATTGCGTTTCATTGCGAGCATGCACCATTGCCAATGGTGTTTCCTTTGTGACAGCATCACCTAATGAAACAAAGTCTGAGAAACCCACCGCATAATCCAGTTTATCGCTAGCTATGCGTCTTCCTCCACCCATGGCAACAACGGTCATACCAATCGCACGCGTGTCCATTGCATTTACAAATCCCGCTTGTGTGGCGTAGACTGGACGAATGATTTCAGGTGTCGCTAAATAATTATCATAGTTTTCAACAAAGTCAGTCGCCCCTCCTAATGCACTAACCATTTTGCCAAAAACCTCGGCGGCGCTACCGTTATCGAGTACTGTCTGTAAACGATTTCGAGCTTCTTGTTCATCACTTGCTAGGCCACTGGCGAGTAACATTTCGATACAAGATGCCATGGTTACTTGATGGAGGCGTGGGTTGACATACTCACCCGTTAAAAATCGCACTGCTTCGCGCACTTCAACGGCATTACCTGCGCTGCTGGCTAAAACCTGATTCATGTTGGTAAGTAGGGCGGCGGTTTTACACCCGGCTCCATTTGCCACTGCCACAATACTTTTAGCTAACTCTTCGGATGCCTCATAGGTGGGCATAAATGCACCACTGCCGACTTTGACATCCATGACTAATGCTTCGAGTCCTGCTGCTAATTTTTTAGATAAAATAGAGGCGGTGATCAAGGGGATAGATTCGACCGTTGCCGTTACATCGCGCACAGAATAGAAGGTTTTATCAGCTGGTGCTAAATCGCCAGACTGGGCAATGATTGCCACACCAACATCTTTAACGACTTGACGAAAAAGATCACTACTGACTTCGGTTTGGTAGCCTTGAATAGCATCAAGTTTATCCAATGTACCACCCGTGTGGCCTAATCCTCGACCAGATATCATCGGTACGTAACCACCACATGCCGCAACCATTGGGCCGAGCATTAATGATGTCACATCACCGACCCCACCCGTTGAATGTTTGTCAACAATCGGACCATTTAAGTTTAAGGACTTCCAGTTAAGCACTTGCCCTGAATCACGCATGGCCGAGACTAAAGCAACACGTTCTTCCATGTTCATATCTTGAAAATAGATGGCCATCGCAAATGCGGCTATTTGACTGTCACTAACCTTATTATTGATGATGCCTTGAATAAAAGAGTTTATCTCCTGTTTACTTAAGGCTTTGCCATCGCGTTTATTGCGAATAATTTCTTGAGGAAGCAGTATCATTTTACCATCCTTATTGATGCCATTGTGCAATGGCTATTCTTCGTAATGAAAGATTAACGGGGTTAATGCAATTACTTAAAAGCGCATCAGAGAGCTTATAAGCATTTAAGTAATGGCACATGGAAATGCCGCAGTATCATTACCACGGCAGTGAGTTCTAGTTATATTTAGAACTTGTAGGTCAATGCAAAATAGTGAGCGAAGCCTGTTGTATCGCCTGCCCAACCGCCATCTTTCAGTGCATAAACATCTTTATATGCTTTTAGACCGTAGCCAATTGCATAGCGGTCTGAATGCCAGTAGATACCATTGAACATTGCGCCACCGTTTGTTGATTTAAGTTCAGATGGCTTATCGTCCACACCGAACTGATAATCGATGTAACCTTGGTAAGCGATAAATGAACCATTATCAAAGAACATGAAGGGTTTGAACCAGTTTGTTGATACTTGGTAGCCATCCCATTTTTTTTCATTGAGATCGTAAAGTCCATAGACATTAAAGCCAACTTTACCGAACCATGGCACCATAATGTCTGAGCCAATCCCCCAGAATGAGTTGTTTACATCTTGGCCACCTTCACAACCTACATCACTTTGTGAGCCGCTACAGCCACCACCCCAGTTAAATAAAGTGGCAAAATAAAGCTCCTGAACTGGGCCAAAGGAGAGATCTTTACCCGTTAAGCCATCTAAGGAGATACGTGGCGCAAACTTCATGAACATTTTCGAGTCGTCACTTTTATCTGAGCTAGAGCTGCTCGTTAAGTTAAACACGTCGATATAGCCGTAATAATCTAAAATCCCTGCTCGACCACCAAACTCAAGTTCTAAATAGTCATGGCTCGATTTGCCCGGCAGCTCATCAACGGCATACATTAAATTGCCTTGCATCCATTTATAATCGTTTTTATGGGTATCACCATCGCTATAATCTGCAGCGAAGGCGGTTGAGGTGAGTGCCATGGTCGTTAAGGCTAATAATGATTTTTTCATAGTAATTCCCTGTTGTCTTATGTGCACAACTTCTAGCTGAAGTTGTTATTTTTATTAGATAAGTTGAATGATGAGTGACACTGCATAGCAACTATTAGCGAGTGTTGTCTCTTTTTTATTCAGCGATAATTGAATCTAGTGCAATTAGAATCATCTCATTAAAGCTAGTTTGGCGCTCGTCAGAGGTGGTTTTTTCACCCGTACGAATATGGTCAGAAACAGTGCAAATACAGAGGGCATTCGCGCCAAATTCAGCGGCAACACCATATAAACCAGCGGCTTCCATCTCGACCCCTAAAATATTATATTTTTCCATCACATCGAAAATGTTGTCTTCTGGCGTGTAGAAAAGATCTGCAGAATAAATGTTGCCTACCTTTGCTTTAATGCCGTGTGCTTTTGCCGAATTTACGGCTTTTTCTAGGAGTTCGTAACTAGCAATAGCAGCAAAATCATGATTATTAAAACGGGTTCTGTTTACTTTAGAATCGGTGCATGCTCCCATGCCGATAACAACGTCTAATACTTTGATATCTTTATTCACTGACCCACAGCTACCAACTCGGATAATATTTTTTACGCCATATTCACGAATTAACTCTGTGGCATAAATTGAGCAGGATGGGATCCCCATACCACTTCCCATTACCGAAACACGTTTACCTTTGTAGGTTCCTGTAAAACCGAGCATGTTACGCACATCGGTGACCTGTACAGGGTTCTCAAGAAAGGTTTCTGCGATATATTTTGCGCGTAGTGGATCGCCTGGCATTAAAACAGTTTCTGCGAAAGCGCCATCTACGGCATTAATATGTGGTGTAGTCATTATTTTTCTCCAGTTATACTTATTCAGTATTTAATTATTTAAAGATGCTTGGATGTTTGTGCCGTATTGAAGTTTAGGTAAACCATGATATTCGGCGATCGTTTGACCTATATCGGCAAAAGTTTCTCGTAGCCCAACGGGGCCCGCTTTAATCGATTTGCCATAAAAAATAACGGGGATATGTTCACGGGTATGATCCGTGCCATGCCAAGTTGGATCACAACCGTGATCTGCGGTGAGTACTAATAGGTCACCTTCCTCCATTAACGCCAACATTTCAGGTAAACGTTGGTCAAAATATTCAAGGCCAGCGGCATAACCTGCGGTATTGCGACGATGGCCAAAGTCCGCATCAAAGTTGACGAAGTTAGTGAAGATTATCGTTTGATCATTTGCATTTTTTAATGCCTCTAAACTAGCATCAAATAAGCCTTCTATTCCATTCGCTTTAACGGCTTTAGTAATGCCTTGGGCTGCGAAAATATCTGAGATTTTTCCAATGCTTACGACTGAACCGCCCGCATCCTTCATTTTATCTAAAAGGGTTGCGGCTGGTGGCGTGACGGAATAGTCATGGCGATTGGCTGTGCGAGCAAAATTATCACTTTTATCACCGCTAAACGGACGCGCGATAACACGGCCTATATGGTATTCATCCACCAGTTCGCGGGTGATTTCACAAAGCTTATAAAGTCGCTCTAAGCCAAAACTCTCTTCATGACAAGCAATTTGAAAAACACTGTCTGCGGAGGTGTAAAAGATAGGTTTACCTGTCTTAAGGTGCTCTTCACCCAACTCTTCTAAAATAGTTGTACCAGAGGAGTGACAATTCCCTAAGTATCCGGGTAAATCTGCTCTTTTTACTATCTCATCGAGTAGCGATTGTGGAAAACTATTCGCTTTCTTTTTAAAATAGCCCCATTCAAATAAGACCGGGTGACCGGTAATTTCCCAATGTCCACTTGAGGTATCTTTAGCCGTTGATAACTCTTTCGCAAAACCGTACGCTGCAATCGGTTCAACGCTATTATCTAGTCCTTCAGGGAAATAAGATGAGCTATCAAAACAGGCGCGACCGATGCCTAATTTATTTAAATTAGGTAGATTAAGAGGCCCTTTTCTACCAATGTTCGCGTTGCCTTTTGCACACTCTTGAGCAATATGCCCGAGGGTGTTTGCACCTGCATCGTTAAAGGATGTACCATCGGCTAATGAACCTATAAATTGGTCTGCATCGGCGCTAGCGCCGATACCAAAGGAGTCGAGTAATAAAATAATGGTACGTTTCATTAGTATGCTCCTGGTTGTGCTTTTTTATTGGTTAAATTTAATTCAGAGAGGAGGTTGATTAGTAGACTTGATGCACCGAAGCGGAAGTGATCGCGGTTAACCCAATCATCACCCATAATCGAACGGGCAAGTTGTAAATAAGCGTGTGCAGCTTGTGCATCTTTAACACCACCCGCGGCTTTGAAGCCGACGTCACGACCGGATTCTTTGATTGCTTTTAGCATTATTTCTGTTGCTTCAATAGTGGCGTTGACGGGGACTTTACCCGTTGATGTTTTGATAAAGTCTGCACCAGACTCGATGCAAATATCACTTGCTTTTTTAATGAGTTCTGCTGTTTTTAATTCACCGGATTCGATAATCACTTTTAGTGTGACGTTATCGCCACAAATTTCGCGGCAACCTGTAACAATGGCTTTTCCTATTTCACTATTGCCAGCCATTAGCGCGCGATACGGGAATACAACATTACCGTCATCTGCGCCATAGGCAACTGCAGCGCGCGTTTCGGCCAAAGCAATCTCTAAATCATCATTACCATGAGGAAAATTAGTGACCGTTGCTATTTTTATATGCGGTGTGTTTTGTAATGCTAATGTTTTGCGTGCAATTGGGATAAAACGCGGATAAATACATACGGCAGCAGTGTCTACCCTGCAGCAGTTTGCGCATCTGCGCACAACTGCATTACCTTTTGGTCCGTGTCGTCATCATTTAATGTCGTTAGATCCATCAATTTAATGCCTTCCATAGATGCTTTTTGTAAATCGCTCATTGTTTTGATCCTTATTTGAAGGTGCTTACCGCTTAATGTATTAATAAGCCGCAAGCACTGAAGAGTGTTTATAGATTAGGCGACGCTTAGCGCATAGAAAATACCAACTAGGCAGGCGCTCATGAAGTTAGATAATGTACCCGCGAGTACCGCTTTTAACCCTAAACGTGCAATATCAGGACGACGACTTGGGGCTAATACGCCGAGACCGCCAAGAAGAATCGCCATCGAAGATAAGTTGGCAAAACCACATAGGGCAACGGTAATAATCACCTGTGAATGTGCGCTTAAGCTTTCTTTGATTGAGACAAAGTCGATGTAAGCAACAAACTCGTTCACCACCAGTTTTTGACCTAATAAGCTGCCTGCTTGTATTGCTTCTGACCATGGGATCCCAATTAAAAAGGCAATCGGCGCAAACAGGTAACCAAGAATCTGTTGTAGGGTAAGTGCTTCAACACCAAATGCGCCACCAACAGCACCTAATATCGCATTGATTAAGGCGATTAATGCGATAAACGCGATCAACATGCCTCCAACATTCATTGCTAAATGTAATCCTGATGATGCACCTGAAGCTGCTGCATCAATAATATTGACAGGTTGCGCTTCAGCATCGGCTGTTAATTCTTCAACATTTAATTGATCCATTTGATCTTTTGGTGTGCCCGTTTCTGGCTCTAATAATTTAGCCATTAACAAACCACCGGGTGCCGCCATAAAGGAAGCGGCAATTAAGTATTCAAGGCTAACGCCTAATGATGCATAACCCGCTAATACCGCACCAGCAACAGATGCAAGCCCACCAGACATCACAGCGAATAGTTCAAACGAGTCATCGATTTAATAAAGGGTTTAACCACCAATGGCGCTTCTGTTTGTCCAACAAAGACATTTGCCGCAGCGGACATTGATTCGGTACGGCTCGTACCGAGTAATTTTTGTAGTGCGCCACCAAAAATTTTAATAATAAATTGCATGACACCGATATAGTAAAGTACAGCCATCAGTGATGCGAAGAAGATGATTATCGGTAAGACCCTAAAGGCAAATACAAATCCGCCACCACCAAAGACCTCAAACATTTTGCCTGATACAAGTCCGCCGAAAAGGAAACCGATACCTGCATCAGCACTACTAATAACAGCTTGTACTCCATCGGATATACCACCTAATACAGCAGCACCCGAATCTGTAAAAATAATGATTGCAGGGATGATGGCTTGTATTAAAAATGCACCACCGACAGTGCGTAGATTTATCGCTTTTCTGTTACTTGAAAATATGACCGCAATTATAATTAGTGACATAATTCCCACTAAACCCATTACAATTTCCATTATTATACTCCGTTGTGTGTAGTGATGTTGAGCCTGTTAACTAGCGTATCTAATTAACAGGATTCGCTATTTTTGCCTATTTCGTTATGCCAACAACGTATGATTATCATTGTCTAGCGCGTATTAAATATTTATATTTTTTTGTTTGATGACCAACGCCAAGAAGTTTATGTATTAATTTGCCTCTAAAGTGTGACCTGCATCGATAGAAGCTCATTTATTACAGTAATTTCCTTTTGATTAACATAATCTGTTGTTGTGGCGGTGCGTGTTTTAGGAGCAAGTTATTGATTAAATTTAGAACAGATTTTAATAGCTGTAAAACGGTAGCTTGTAATAACTTTGGCGTTATAGCGAGTCCCGACTACATCTACAGAAGTCGCCGTTTAGGCTATTTATCCATTGAGTGTAAGGTTTGTGGCAGTAATCCTCCTTGGGTGAATAATTGGCTTGTCGCAAGTTCTTTAGATGAAAAAATTAACTTTCATTTAAGCAGAAAAATAGGCGGTTGCCCTATTTGTAACCACAACTTTTTTATTGGAGGAGGGCAAGAATCTATACGGCATGGCTTCACTTCTGCGGGAATACAACGTAAAAAATGCAACCACTGCCATGCTGTTTTCACCTTGCCGCAAGATAAAAACAGAGCGTTATATCAATTAATGATAGCTGCAATTTCATCTGCCAAAAGTAGCCATGAAGTCATTAAGGAGCTTGGCATAAAGTGCTCGTTTATTTTATTTTTATCTTAATAAATTAGCTATTATTCTCAGTAACTTCAGCAGAATGCTCGAAGATAAGGGGCTTGTTGGTGATGATTTTTCCTTGCACAGTGAAGGGCGTGTGTTACAGCTGGCCTATCAAAGAGGCTTTTATTATTTAATTACTTCCCATAGCGATAGTGGCTACGTGTTGCTACAGAGTCATAATTTAACTAAACAAAAATTAAAACCCGAAGATA
>NZ_JBEWXI010000015.1:0-406807 GCF_040566515.1 Psychromonas sp. MME2
ATGTAAAAGGAGGGTGTGTGCCATTTAAACAAAAAGTACACCAATTGTTTGATGAAATGTCAGATGAGGTTCATGAATTTATAAAGTCTTCTGAGTCAGGTTTTAGTGAAGGCTGGGTTCCGCTACTTTTATTAAAGATCAACTGGATTAAAAGAAGTCAGCATACCCTCAGGGCAATGAATATCGATAACAAAACTGGGTGGTTGTTTGCAACAATTGCACGCCACTTACAAGATAAAGATAAGCTATTATATAAAAAGGTTGGAAGCCTTTTCATCAAACTGGTAGCTAAATTAGTGCATTTAGGCCGATAGGGGTAATAGGTGGAGGGGTTGAAATCCCTATGGCGGTTGTTGGCTCTGTAGTCTTTCTGTTGTTTTTGTTGCGTTACGTAAGTATTAGATTGATTCCTTCGGATCAAGACAGCACTAAGGAGGTGTCTATGGTTAAAACATTAAAAGCTCGTTCTCGTATTTTTTTAAGCTCAGTGGTTGAAAGTTTATGGGCTACAGGAGTCGGGCCCGTTGCAGGACACCTATCGACCTAAGTGCATTAATTACATAACAAAAAGTTGCACGCGGACTCCGGTAAGCTGTCACCTTTTTTGTTCCAAAAAATTCGCCAACTTACCTGCGCCGGTGAACTTGGCGTTAAATTTCGCTCCGCATTGTGAAATGTAGAAATTGTAAATGGGTTGGTTTGGTGTTTTACACGATCCAATCCTGAGCGAGTTTGCTAATTGGGTTTCTGAATCGTAGTTGGAAGTGGGGCAATATTTAGGTTGAGTTTGTGCTAAACGGGTTTGCTTAATTCACCTTGTTTTCCAATTTTATGATTTAAGTTTTGTTGTTGGTAGTTGGGCTACTTCGTTGATTTAAAACTATTTTAAATCAACGTTTTTTGTTTCAAGTTACAACAAAATCAAGCATTAAGTGTTGTAGGCGAATAGCAAACAAGTCGCTAAAAATTAACAAGGCAATTAAATCGGACGCATAACGGCTGTCGCGATTTTTGCTAAAAACAAAAGCAGCAAAAATAGCGCCAACCTACGCGCCGTTTATTGCAGCGTTAAATTTCGCTCTGCATTGTGAAATGTAGAAATTATAAATTGATTGGTTTGGTGTTTTACACGATCCAATCCTGAGCGAGTTTGCTAATTGGGTTTCTGAATAGTCGTTGGAAGTGGGGCAATATTTAGGTTGAGTTTGTGCTAAACGGGTTTGCTTAATTCACCTTATTTTCCAATTTTATGATTTACGTTTTGTTGTTGGTAGTTGGGCTACTTCGTTGATTTAAAATTGTTTTAAACCAACGTTTTTTGTTTCAAGTTACAACAAAATCAAGCATTAAGTGTCTTGTAGGCTAAGAGCAAACAAGTCGCTAAAATTTAACAAGGCAATTAAATCGGACGCATAACGGCTGTCGCGATTTTTGCTAAAAACAAAAAGCAGCAAAAACAGCGCCAACCTACGCGCCGTTTATTGCGGCGTTAAATTTCGCTCCGCATTGTGAAATGTAGAAATTGTAAATTGGTTGGTTTGGTGTTTTACACGATCCAATCCTGAGCGAGTTTGCTAATTGGCTTTTTGAATCGTAGTTGGAAGTGGGGCAATATTTAGGTTGAGTTTGTGCTAAACGGGTTTGCTTAATTCACCTTGTTTTCTAATTTTATGATTTAAGTTTTGTTGTTTGCAGTTGGGCTACTTTGGATAGTGTAGGACACCCACACCTTTTTGACTAAATTGAATATTGCACCTACTATATAAACAGTGTTTTTGTTTACAGTTGTGGAGTTTGGTATGACACAATCACGTGCTTCGTTAATTTCTCTTGTGGACACGCCTTATTATCATTGCATTTCTCGATGTCTCGCCGTGCATTTTTGTGTGGCGAAGATAATTACAGCGGTAAAAACTATTCACATCGCCGGCAATGGATGGTCGATCGCATTCGGCAATTAAGTGATATCTTTGCCATTGATGTTTGCGCTTATTCGATTATGTCTAATCACTATCACCTTGTTTTACATGCTAATGAAGCCGAGATTAGCGCCTGCAGCGATGAAGAAGTTTGCCGACGTTGGTATCAACTTTATTCTGGCTCAGAAATAGTTTCTCGATGGCGTAAAGGGGAGCTGACTTGCGCAGGTCAAATAGAGGTGGCGCTTGAGATAATCAGCAAATGGCGTCATCGCCTGCTTGATATCTCTTGGTTCATGCGTGCGTTAAATGAATTTATTGCCCGCAAAGCGAACGCCGAAGATAACTGTAAAGGACGCTTTTGGGAAGGGCGCTTTAAGTCGCAAGCATTGCTTGATGAAAAAGCACTATTAACTTGTATGGCTTATGTTGATTTAAACCCCGTGCGGGCAAAAATGTCAGAGAGTGTGGAAACATCGGAATTTACGTCCATATTTGAGCGTATCCACAGTAAATGTAGTCACGATGAAGCGTTGCATTGCCATGATAACAGTAAACCCTTATTTGGTTTTGTAGCGGCAGAATGTGATGCGCCCCACGAAGGTATTCCCTATGCCTTGCTCGATTATTTAGAGCTTGTTGATTGGACTGGACGAGCGATTCGAGAGGATAAGCGCGGCGTGATTTCGAGCCAACTGCCAAGCTTATTAAGTACCCTTGGCTTAGAGAGTGATACCTGGTTGTCCTTAGCGGTGAGTTTTGGTAAAGATTACCATGGTGCAGTGGGCTCACTCGAAGAGCTTGCCTTGTTTGCCGAACACACTGGTCGCTGTTGGGTATCTGGGCAAAACAAACTAAGTTGTATGCTGCATTAACTCCCCCATCATTTATTTTTTATTAACTATTAACGCTTCGTTAAGGGTGTTTTATGCGTTGATTTTAATAAAATTTGATTAAACAGATTGAATTGAGTATCAAGTGCTGGAATTTAACTATTTCATTACAGCAAAGTGCGGATTAAGATTATTTTTAAAAAGAATGGCTATTAGATTTTTTATAAATGAAAAGTTATGGATGTCCTCGTTTGTGTCGTCGTTCAAAAGATATGGATGTCCTCGTTTGAGTCGGCTCGTTTGAGTCGTGAGCCAGTGCACACCTCCTAGCAAAACAAGCTAAATCTAATGTAAATATAACTAATGAAGTCTAAGCTAATATAGCAATAGAAATTATTGTTAAAAATCGCTATTGCTTTGCCAGTCGAATAAACAGCTACTTTAAAATATTTACAATCAGGAGTGCCATAATGTTTACAAAAATAATCATACTCATTGCCTTGCTGCCTATGTCATTGTCATTGATGGCAACAGAAGTTGTAGGAAAAATTCAATCTATATCTGTACAGGCAAAAGTTATTCAATTGATCAACCCTAAAAGCAAAGCGGTCACCGTCATTAAATTTAACGACCAAACAAAACTTGAGAGTGCAGAATCTTTTGAGGAGTTGACCGTTAATACAAAAATAAAAGCAACAGTTGATAGCGATATGTACGCTAATTACATTAAACGAATATTGGTTAAACTTCCCGAGCAACAAATTATTGGTACTGAGCAACTGGCTGAGATGATTGAAGCGGGTGAAAAAGTATTTATCGGCGATGCCCGGCCAGTAGAGCAATATAATATTGGACACCTGCCTAATGCTGTTGCAACACCTGCCAATGAATTGGCTGACCATATAACTTGGTTACCCGAGGATAAAAACACCCTATTAGTTTTTTATTGTGGTGGTGTGACTTGTCCGTTAAGTCCCCAAGCGTTAAAAATTGCACAAAAAAATGGCTATTCGAATGTTAAAGCCTATGTAGAAGGGTTTCCGGCTTGGAAAGAAGAAGTTTACCCGGCTTACGTTAATCCCACATGGCTAGCAAAAAATATTGATATTAACCATGTCATTATTGATGTTAGAGCTAAGCCTAGTTCGCATATCAAAGGTGCGGTGCACCTTCCGACCGAGCAGCTAGTTGCAATGCATCAAAAATGGAACGAACAGAAGTTACCCACCAAAAAACGGACTATTTTTGCCTTACGCGATAGGAAAGCCCCCATCACCATAGTGGCTGACAGCGGTCAAAATGAAGAGGCAATCGAAGCATATGAAATATTAACCTTTTGGAATTTCAAGAATGTGGCGATATTAAAGGGAGGAATGAGTGACTGGTATAAACAAAAGCGGCCGATTGCCAATACCCCCATTGGCACAGAACTTCACTATGTTAAGAAACTGGTCAAAGGTGCAATTGATGAAACTGAGTTTGTTGCTGCTGTAAAATTTAATGACGCGACCATTATAGATGTTAGATTACTGAGGAGTTTGCACGTGAGCACATCAAAAATGCCATTAATATACCGCTTGAAACGCTTGATAAAAATTTAGCCATGATTCCAAAAACTGGCTTAGTTATTGTCCATTGTGGGGCTGGCGCTAGAGCATCCATAGCCTATACCGCATTGATTAGTAAAGGTTATAAGAATATAAAATTCTTAAATGATTCTTTTGAAGAGATAGCCAATGAGAACGGGATTATATTAGTTTAAGAAATGTTGCTCGCTAATGAATAGCGCCGTTAGAGCGCTATTCATTTTATATAAAGCGTCATTATCACCAGTATGATAATGCCATTACTGTTTGTATTTATTCGATTATGTCTAATTATTATCACCTAGTTTCGTATTACTGGAGCAAACCTTTTTGACGAAATAGAATATGTCACGTTCAGAGGGCGTGAAAATCTGTATCAGGGTGATTTATCAAATATCTGGCTATTACGATAGAATGCAACGCTGTTATCTATTATTTCGCCAATTTTGCATTTTGTTGGCTAACGGGTATAGTTACATTGAATTGTATAATGCTATTCACTCTTCTTTTTAAATCAGTTTATCTTTTGCTTACTGATTTCTCGTTTATAAATCAAAGGAGTCAAAATGCAATCTGTCATCGAGGTGGGGGCGTTAGAATCATTTATTATAGCCATTTCAGTACTATTTATTGGTCGGTTTGTTAATGTTTCTATTCCCCAACTTGCCCGTTTTAATCTTCCCGAGCCTATTTTAGGCGGTTTAGTGATTGCGTCAGTGATCACGCTATTACATCAGCAAGGCATCACCGTTAATTTTGAGTTGCCACTGCAATCTGTGCTGATGCTGCTGTTTTTTAGTAGTGTTGGCCTAGCGGCTAACTTTAAATTGCTGCTGCAGGGGGGCGCTAAAGTTGCCTTCTTTTTACTGGTCGCAACGCTCTATATCATTATTCAAAATGGTGTTGGAGTTGCTATGGCCAATGTATTAGGGTTAGATCCTTTACTTGGTTTAATTGCGGGATCAATTACGCTTTCCGGTGGCCATGGTACGGGCGCCGCTTGGGCACAAACCTTCAGTGAAGACTATGGCGTGCAAACACTGGAATTTGCGATGGCAGCCGCCACCTTTGGTTTAGTGATGGGGGGATTAATCGGCGGCCCTGTTGCTCAAAAATTAATTGATGGAAAAAAACTGCAATCAACCTTTGGTAAAGGAACCCACCATCATGACACTCATCCTGAGTTAGTGACTTATAATGATTTAGAAGAAGATCAAGTTAGCTCTAAAAAAATAAAGGAAACATTGTTTATTTTATTATTTTGCGTAGCAGGCGCGAAATATGGGAAAGAGTTTGTTGATAGTTTTGATATTAGTTATTTGAAAATCCCTGATTTTGTTTATGCTCTGTTTATTGGGGTTGTGATTACCAATATTACCGATACGACTAAAATATATAAGATTAATGCAGAGACGGTGGATATTCTTGGTACGGTCTCGCTATCACTATTTTTATCGATGGCGTTGATGAGTTTGCGTCTTTGGGAAATATTTGAACTCGCCTTACCATTGTTATTCATATTGGTGGTGCAAACGGTAGTTATTGTTCTTTTTGCCTATTTTGTGACCTTTAACTTTATGGGCAAAAGTTACGATGCTGCTGTGATGTCTGGCGGGCATTGTGGTTTTGGGATGGGGGCTACACCCACCGCTGTGATGAATATGGGCAGCATTGTTTCACGTAATGGTCCCTCTCCACAGGCCTTTGTCGTTGTGCCCATTATTGGCGCTTTTTTTATTGATATAACGAACTTAATTGTCATTCAAGGTTACTTAACCTTTATCGGCTGATTTTTGTGTTTACTTGGTAACAGGTATACAATAGCGCAAAATAGTTAAGGAGTTTGGTAATCATGTTTAACCCCAAAAAATTAGAAGAGATCGCTAAGCAAGTCAGTGACTCAATGCCTGCTGGCGTAAAAAGCTTTGGTGAAGAGATTGATCGTAAAGTTAAACAGGTACTACAGGCGCAGTTGGGTAAACTCGATATGGTTAGCCGCGATGAGTTTGAAGTGCAAACGCATGTATTATTACGTACCCGTGAAAAATTAGCGGAGCTAGAAAATAAATTAGCAGCATTTGAAGCAAAAATTGCAAATTCTGAAGCCAATAAAGACGAGTGAGAAAGTAAACATAATGAAAGAAGAATATTTAAAAAGAGCGGAAATGTTTGTTGAACAAGTGACGCAACAGGAAGTGTTGTTTGGTTTGTTTGATGAAAATGAAGGGTGGGCAAATTGCCATGCGCATGATAACCGTGATGCATCTGCAGTTTATCTCTTCTGGTCTGAACCTTCTCTCGCTGAAAAATTGCAAAATGAAGAGTGGGCCAATTACAAAATTCAGCCTATTACGCTCACCGTGTTTTTAGAATCTTGGTTGGATGGCATGCAAAAACAGCAAGTATTTGCAGGCGTTAACTGGGATGAAAATCTTTATGGATTGGAAATTGAAGCGATGGTGCTTAAAAATTCAATCATTGAAAAATTAAATGAAGCAGAAATCGCACCAGAAAAGACGCTACATTAATGGTTATCTCGCTGTCATGCCCAATCTTTGATAGATTGGGCATGACAGTAAGCTAATTACTCTTCTGGGTAAGTTCCCCAACCATCATAATCAATATTAAAAGATTGCGCTAAAATAAGTAATTTTTCGACATCCTCCATAATCGCTTCTTCATCGAGATTCATCTCTACAATCACATCAAAACTTAAGATAATAGAGCCATCTTCAAGTTCTAACTCTTCTGGGTCAGTGACTTCATAACCTTTCTTAAAGCAGACAATAGCAGCTTTTTCTAACACGTCGAAATCACTACAGGAGAGATGGTGCTCAATCATATAAACAGCATCAGGATTGCTGCCATCCTCAAGAATAGCTTCAACAATCTCTTCTGTTTCAACTCGAAACTCTTCGAGTAACTCTTTTAAATCTGGCGTGTTATCCATTATTCATTCCTATTAATCACAACAGTTACGGTTGTTATCTGGGCGTTTTACTTCATTATTTAGTTGTTCATATTTCTCTAACATAATGGCGTGGCAGTCGTTCATTAGACGACGAATTTCACGCGTTTTATATTGTGATATATCAATTGGCTCTAGCATCTCAACGATCACTTCGCCATTATCCCAGCGATTTAGGTTAACTTGATTATGGGTATCAGAAATCACGGTTGGTACGATATTAACCCCCGCTTGTAATGCCGTATGAAATGCCCCCATTTTAAAGGGCATTAAACCGCGTCCACGACTGCGAGTCCCTTCTGGGAATATCCATACGGATAAGTTTTTTTCACGCATACGCGCAGCAACTTGGTTAATGGTATTTCGTGATTTATCTTTATTATCACGGTCAATAAGAATGTTACCCGTTAACCAGTAAATAATGCCGAAAAAGGGGACCCATACAAGGCTTTTTTTACCAATGGTCACTGAGTTGGGTAGGACTGCTGCGGTTGTTGTCACCATGTCGTAGTTATTCTGATGATTAGCCAAATAAACCACAGAGCCATTATCTTTAGCATTTTTGGGCATGCGTAGAATTACTTTTAATCCCACTAAACGTGACATTTTGCTAAAAAGTTGAGCGAAGTGATAGGTATTTTTCGGATTGCGAGGGCTGAGCAAGCAATAAAAAATAGCGTATACACTCATCAATAATACGGCGCTAATAATTAATATAAAACGAATAATAAATAACATGGTTGTTTAGTTCTCTTCTTCAAATATAACGTCTATTTTGTCTACCCGTTGTAAACCGCGGGGAAGTTTATTACCACGTCTACCTCGTTCCCCCTGGTAATGTGCTAAGTCGCTTGGCTTTAGGGTTAACTTGCGTTTTCCTGCGTGTAGGGTCACTGAGCTTGATTGTGGAATAATCTTGATCATAGTAACAAACTCTTCGCGTTTAGTCGCTTTTGCATTGCTGATATTAATCATTTTATTGCCTTTACCTTTGCTAAGGGTTGGCAAGCTAGTGACGGGGAATATCAACATGCGTCCTTCATTGCTAATATTTAAGCAAAGATCGGTTTCACTATCACTGAGCTTTTCTGGTGCTAGCAAGAGCGCATTTTCGGTCAAATTGATCATCGCTTTACCATTTTTATTACGGCTATTAATATCGCTAAATTTGACGATAAATCCGTAACCGTGGTCGCTGCTCATGATATAACGATCGTCATCATCACCAAGGATGGTGGCAACAAAGGGGACATTACTATTTTGATTAAAACGGCCCGTTAGTGGTTCACCCTGGGAACGTGCCGATGCTAAGGAGTGCGCATCTAATGAGTAGGCGCGACCACTGGCATCTATAAACACGCAACTTTGATTGCTCTTTCCTTGCGCGCTGGTTAAATATTCATCTCCCGATTTATAACTTAGCGCCTGTGCGTCGATATCATGCCCTTTAGCTGCACGAACCCAACCTTGGCTTGATAATACCACGGTGATCGGCTCACTCGGCATGAGCTCTTTTTCTGTTAAGGCTTTCGCTTCGATACGTTCCACGATAGGTGAACGTCGATCGTCGCCATATTTTTTCGCATCGGCGATAAGCTCTTTTTTAACTAAAGTTTTTAAGCGGCGATCAGAACTGAGTAGCTGTTCTAATTTATTACGCTCTGCTGATAATTCATCCATTTCGCCGCGAATTTGAATCTCTTCAAGTTTGGCAAGTTGGCGCAGTTTTATCTCTAAAATGGCATGCGCCTGTATTTCTGATAGCGCAAAGCGCGACATTAATTCCGCTTTGGCATCATCATAGGTACGGATAATTTCGATCACTTCATCAATGTTGAGGTAGGCGATTAATAAACCTTCGAGAATATGTAGACGCGCTAGAATTTTATCGAGTCGAAACTGTAGGCGACGGCGCACCGTGATAAAGCGGTATTCTAACCACTCTGTTAGTATTGTTAGCAACCCTTTTACTTGTGGGCGCATGTCTAAACCAAGCATATTAAGGTTAACTTTATGGTTAACTTCGAGCTCAGTAGAGGCAAAAAGATGATGCATTAATGCTTCAATATCAATTCGATTAGAGCGAGGAATGATCACTAAACGCGTTGGGTTTTCGTGATCCGATTCATCGCGTAGGTCGGCTACCATCGGCAATTTTTTATCTTGCATCTGTTTGGCAATATCTTTAAGTATTTTGCCACCAGAAACGCGGTGCGGTAAGGCTGTGATAATAATTTCGCCGTTCTCAACTAGATATACTGCGCGACTCTTAAAGCTGCCACGCCCGCTTTCATATATTTTTTTTATTTCATTACGCGGTGTGATTATTTCCGCTTCAGTTGGGTAATCAGGTCCTTGAATAAACCCGATAATCTCGTTGAGATCCGCTTTGGGATTATCGATCAAATGGATACAGGCATCGGCCACTTCTCGCGCATTGTGTGGAGGAATATCGGTCGCCATGCCGACGGCAATACCGGTTATGCCGTTGAGTAAAATATGCGGTAATCTTGCGGGTAGTAATTTGGGCTCCTTCATGGTGCCATCGAAATTGGGTTTCCAATCCGTTGTACCTTGACCTATTTCAGAAAGTAGCACTTCTGAAAAGGGCGATAGACGCGATTCCGTATAACGCATTGCAGCAAAGGATTTGGGGTCGTCTGGTGCCCCCCAGTTACCTTGCCCGTCAATTAACGGGTAGCGGTAGGAGAATGGCTGTGCCATTAACACCATTGCTTCATAACAGGCGCTATCACCGTGAGGGTGGTATTTACCTAATACATCACCGACGGTACGGGCTGACTTTTTATATTTTGCCAATGCCGATAAACCCAACTCGGACATTGCATAAATAATGCGTCGTTGTACGGGTTTTAAACCATCGCTAATATGGGGAAGGGCGCGATCCATGATCACGTACATGGCGTAGTTTAGATAGGCTTCTTCAGTAAATTTAGCTAGTGGCGCTTGTTCAATACCTTCCAAGCTTAAATCTAGTACGTCGCTCATGTTATTTGACCCTGCTATTCTGATTTTACAAAAGAGATGAGTATAACGTAATTAGCTGTTACTAAAAATAATTGCTGATAATTTAGCGCCGATTTGTGAGGAAATATGCAAGAAAAAATGCACAACGATTGAGCTGTGCATTTTTTAACTGAAATGTGCAGAAATTATAACTGAGCAAAGACCTTTTTAGCTGCGATCAGTGTATTTTCAATATCTTGGTCGGTATGTGCTAAAGATAAAAATCCAGCTTCAAATGCCGATGGGGCTAAATAAATCCCTTCAGCTAACATAAGATGGAAAAACTGCTTAAATTTTTCTACATCGCAATGACATGCCTGTGAAAAGTTCGTTATCTCTTTTTCGGCAGTAAAGAAAATACCAAACATACCGCCGACATAGTTAACCGCTAGAGGGACATTTTCTTCAGCAGCAACACGCGCAATACCTAACGCTAATGTTTTTGTTTTTTCTGCTAGTTGTGCATATTCGGAGTTTTCTAACGCGGTTAGTGCCGCAAGCCCTGCATGCATGGCGATTGGGTTACCAGATAACGTCCCTGCTTGATATACGGGCCCAGTTGGGGCGATGTGCTGCATCACTTTTTTACATCCGCCAAATGCGCCAACGGGCATGCCACCACCAATTACTTTACCAAGCGTTGTTAAATCTGGTTTTATCCCATAATAGGCCTGCGCTCCACCTAGTGCGACGCGAAATCCGGTCATCACTTCATCGAAAATAAGTAAACTTTCATGGTCATCACAAATTTGTCGTAACCCTTGTAGGAATCCCTCAATGGGCGGAATACAGTTCATATTACCAGCCACAGGCTCAACAATAATACAGGCAATTTGCCCTTTATATTCATCAAATAAACGTTGTACCGAGTCAAGGTCATTGAAGGTAGCCGTTAGTGTATGTTGTGCGAAGTCGGCTGGTATACCCGGTGAACTTGGTTGACCTAAGGTCAATGCGCCTGAGCCTGCTTTAACTAACAAGGAGTCTGCATGGCCATGGTAACAACCTTCAAACTTTAAAATTTTATCACGTCCAGTATAACCTCGGGCTAGGCGTATCGCGCTCATCGTAGCTTCAGTACCAGAACTAACCATACGTAATTGCTGCATTGAAGGCATGAGGCTTTGCACTTTTTCTGCCATGATGATTTCTATTTCAGTAGGTGCACCAAAGCTAAGACCATTTTCAGCTGCTGTTACTACTGCATTTTTTATAGCAGGGTGGTTATGCCCTAAAATCATCGGTCCCCATGAACCGACATAATCGATATAGGCTTTTTTATCTACATCGTAAATATATGCGGCGTCGGCTTTTTCTATAAATAGTGGACCGCCACCGACACCATTAAATGCACGAACAGGAGAGTTAACACCACCGGGAATGATATTTTGTGCGCGTTGAAAAAGTTGTTCAGAAGCTGTCATGAAAATCCTATGTAATTACTGAAAATAATGAACGTTAATATAGCAGAGTCTGCGCGATGATATAAATTGCTTATTGATAATTATCTATTATATGTAGAGATTACGTTACATTAAGTTATATATTTTATATAATTACGATTTTTTTTATCTGTGATTGATTCGTTTGCTACCTTAAATTCGTTCTCAACTAGTTGTTTTATCCTATGAATATGAAGAGTTTCACAACCGTGCGCTATTATTTAAGCATTTTTATTGAACGTTTTTTCACGCGAAAAAGTAGTGCGTTGTTGATTTGGCTATCCGTGATTATTGGGACGTTAGCAGGTGTGATCACCGCTATGTTTGAGCATGGCATTGTTTGGGTAAGTGAGCAGCGTTTAACGTTGATTCATCATTACAGTGATACAGATATCCCACTATGGGTGATTGCTATTCCTATCTCATCGCTAATGGCTGGCGTTGCTTTTTACCTGACCCATAAATTTGCCCCTGAAGCCGGTGGTAGTGGTATCCCTGAAATAGAAGGGGCGATGGAAGATATGCGCCCCGTTCGCTGGAAACGTGTGCTTCCTGTTAAGTTTTTTGGTGGATTGTTAACCCTAGGCAGTGGCATGGTACTAGGTAGGGAAGGACCCTCTGTACAAATTGGTGCTAATGTCGGACGTATGATTTCAGATCTATTTAAGGTCAATAAAGTTGATGGTCAAGCCTTGCTCGCCGCAGGTGCTGCAGCGGGGTTAGCAGCAGCATTTAATGCCCCTCTTGCGGGTATTATGTTTGTTATTGAAGAGATGCGTTCACAATTTAACTACAGTTTAACATCGACTAAAAGTGTCTTTATGAGCGCAGTAATGGCGACCATCGTAATGCGTTCATTGTCTAGTCAGCATGCTGTCGTTGATATTACCCATTATGGTCACCCTGATTTAATGTCGCTACCTCTGTATTTAGTATTAGGCTTTTGTTTCGGAGCGATAGGCGTACTATTTAATAAAATGGTAATAAATACAATGGACATGTATTTAGCTATCCATAATAATCAACGCTGGCGATTTGTTGCCATTGGTTTATTTCTTGGCGCTGTTTTTGGTGCTCTATCGATTATTGAACCTGAGTTTGCCTCAAGCGGCATGGCGTTGATCCCTGAAATTGAAGGTGGGCATTATTTTGCTGGTGCATTAATGGTTATCTTTGCTGTGCGTATCATTACCACCTTGCTCTGTTTTAGTTCCGGTGCACCCGGTGGCGTTTTTGCGCCAATATTAGCCATCGGAACGCTATTTGGTATGCTATTTGGCCTAGGTTGCCATGAGTTATTTCCGGAGACGGTAACGCACGCAGGTACATTTGCCATTGCCGGTATGGGGGGCTTATTTGCCGCAACCGTTCGCGCCCCTATTACGGGTATTTTATTGGTCATTGAAATGACCAGTAATTACTCGATGATTTTACCCCTAATCGTCACGTGCTTGGGGGCGACTATGGTTGCTCAATCGCTAGGTGGGCGACCAATTTATACACAATTATTGGAACGTACAATGAAGCTTTCTATGCGTAATAAACGACAGGAAACTATCCGTAAAGCGATGTTCCGCACTTTAAATAAAGATAAAGAAAACCTATAAATCGAACAGCACAAGGGTAGTTAATGCAGCGTTTAAGAAAACATGCCATAAAATGGATCACCGTCTCTTTAATTTGTCTATTATTGGGCTTTTTGTTGGGTAAGTTTAAACAGGATATTTTACTCGATTCATTGCAATTGCAGGAAATGGAGTTAGACCAGCTCAAAGATGAAAAAATGGTGTTATCTAAGCAGGCTGCTGCTTATCAGGCACAATTGATGATTGATGAGAAGATCATTGCGCACTTGACGCATGAAAATAAAAAACTGCATGAGAATATGGATGTAGCTGCGAATAAACTGTACTTTTATGAACGAGTGATCGCGCCTGAATTAGAAGAAAAGGGAATCAAAGTATTTTCTTTCACGGTGACAAAAAATGAAGATGCTGATCATGAATGGGAGTATGAACTAGTTTTGATGCAAGCAGAAAAAGATCGTCATTTAATAACGGGAACGTTTGATTTGCTTTTTTCTGTCTTTGATGAAGGCGAAATTACAAATATGGCGTTAAGTGAGCTCAATACGTTTGCCGATAGTGAGCAATTATCATTTAAGTTTAAGTATTTCCAGACTTTAAAAGGTAGCTTTGAATTACCTAAAAATATCACGGTTGATGAAGTGACGTTACAAGTTGATGTCAATAAGAGTCGTCGCTATAAAAGGCAAACACTAGAGCAAAATTATGAGTGGAATAGTTTGACTCATCAGGATGATGGAGACTTGCCGGAGTATGGTCTTGAAGATTTGACTCGTCTTGCTATAACAGGGGAAATGGAGAGTATTTAACCTATTAGTCAATTTATAGAGTTAAGCTGGACCAATATCGCGGTATTACTTGATTTAATTTGTCGGGTATTTGATAATGCGCTAGAAATTCATACTTAGTTAGTTTCTGGTGAATAGTTTATATTTTTAGGGGTTCTAATGACATCCGAAGTCGAAATAGCGTTGCCGATATATTTTAGTGATAATGCGGCAAAAAAAGTAAAAGTGCTTATTGAAGAAGAGCAAAATCCAGCTTTAAAATTACGGGTGTACGTCACTGGTGGTGGCTGTTCAGGATTTCAGTATGGCTTTACCTTTGATGAAAAAGTTAATGAAGGTGATACCTTAATAGAAAATAGTGGCGTTACATTAGTGGTTGATTCCATGAGTTTGCAATACTTAGTTGGTGGCACCGTTGATTTTGTCGATGGTTTAGAAGGATCTCGTTTTTTAGTTAACAACCCTAATGCGACGGCAACCTGTGGCTGTGGCTCCTCATTTTCCGTCTAGGTAAATCGCGCATTTAACTTTCATTACAGTATAAAGAGACTTTTATACTGTAATGAAATCAAAGCGTTATGATGTGTTAGGCATGTTTTCTATTGATGTAGTAACCTTTGCAACTCATTTAACGAGTTAACTTGATAATGAGGCACAATATCAATGGGGGCATGATGCCCTTTAATATTCAACCAACAGGTATCAATACCTGCATTTAATCCACCTAAAATATCGGAGTGGGGATTATCACCTACCATTAAAACATGATGTTTTTCAGGTTCTCCTATTGCGGCAAGTGTGTGTGAAAAAATCCCTACATGCGGTTTGGCAACACCCACTTCTTCAGAGATTGTTAACGTTGAAAAATACTCTGCAAAACCGGTTCGCTGCAGGCGAATTGCTTGCAGATCGGTGAAACCATTGGTAATGATGCCCATTTTTACTTTTCCAAGTAAAGAGTCGAGCAGCTCTTTTGCACCTTCTAAAGGGGTGCAAATATCTGCCATCGCGCGTAAAAACTCTTTGTTTAAGTAGGTGGTGGTAACTGCTAACTTTTCCGCCCAATCTTTAAAACGGGTATGTTTTAGTTGTTCTGCTGTGATTTTACCATCTTGATAATCAACCCATAATGGTTTGTTGGTCTTTTCGTAGCGATCATAATCTTGCTCTGTGAAATCAACGCCATGACGGGAAAACATAAGCTGTAAGCCCTTTAATGCATCAAAATGAAATAATGTCTCATCGGCATCAAATAATATCCATTGATATTTCATTATTCAGGCACTACGCGTGTTTTGTTACCCTGTGAATTAATTTGTACACGTTGACCCACTTGAAAAATCATATTGGGATCGGCTTCTTGCACCACCGCAATGGTATTACCACTATCAAGGGTTATTGTAATATTTACGCCATTGCGTTTTGTGATTGCCTGTGTGGCTTCGTTACCAGCAACTCCACCAGCCACCGCACCGCCAACAGCTGCAATACTCGATCCCGTTCCACCGCCGATGGTTGAACCAATAAGTCCACCCACAACAGCTCCCGCTAAGGTGCCCACCGTACTGCCTTCCCCTTCAATATTAACGGGCTCTACTTTTTTAATTACACCATAACTTACATTTTGTACCTTTTGAGCGTCACCAACGGCGTAAGTATCGCCATAGGGATTCGGGGCACAACCAAAGGAAAGTGCGATAAATATCATGCTTAAACTAAGGGGTAAATTTTTCATAATGACCTTCATTTTATTTACGTTAACTAATCTATTAAATTACTTATTTGCTAATGCCGATTGAACTTGTCGTAATTTTTCTTTTAATTTACGACTGTTTTCAGGCCCCATTCGTATCATTAATTTTTGTGCCGCGGGCAAGTTTTCTAATTTTTCATCTGCAAATTTATACATCACAGAAGGATAAATCAAGGCGATCGGTTCTTCAATAATGGGGGCTGCGAGTAAAATATCAATGGCATCGGATAGGGCGTTTTTGAATGTTTGCTGCGGGTGACCAACTTCACCATAAACTTGTTCAAGCAATGGACTTAATAAATGGTATTGTGTGACAACAGCATCAGTATCAAGGTGACTCATCAAGGTGATATAACTATCGTAACGGCGATAACTTTGCGGGTTTAGATATAGCTTTCCGTCGTCTTCAATAACTGTAAATTTATCACTAGGTTTGTTAACCGGGCTGAACTTATGCAGCAATTCACCTTGTGATAAGTTGCTAATAAACACAACGATATTGTTAATAATATCTTGTTTAGCAAAGAGCTTACTTTGTTCTGTCGTTGCTAATAATTGTTCAATAATATTGAGAGTAAAGGGATCTGATTCCTCAATTGTGGGTAATGGAGGTTGCTCTACATCTTCTATATCGGGGGCTATTTGATTAGTTAGATCATCGGATTGTTCATCACTGGGTTTTATCGGCTCCTCGACAGGAGCGACTGTATCGGTTTCAATAACAATGGGCTGAGTGGGCGTTATATTTTCTATAGGCGTAGTCGGGGTACTCGGGCTGTTTTTATCAAAAAAATACATTCCAGCAGCAATAAGGACGAGGACGAGGATAATCGCTTGGATAATGGTTAAAACAATTATAGCTGTGCTTTTTTTGTTTTTATATAAAGAGTCAGAATTTTCTCGCATGATATTTCCTGTATTACTTATTAATTTTAGTTATCAATTAGTTAATCATATACCTGTTAACAACGAAAAGAAATTGCTCAGTGCTCGCTTTGCAAGGGATCCACTGGTAGCCTTAACTGCCATCGAGATGGTTTCAGTGATCTACTTTACTAAACAATATATTTTAACACTAGCCTATTTGTTATAGTGCATCGTTCTATTGACTAATATGTTGCAATGCTTTGGATAAAAAATGAAAAAAGATAAAAATAATCTGTCAGCAAAGTTATCCATGCGCCGTATCCTTGTATTGGCTTTGTTAGCCCTTACTTCTGCCATTATTTGCCACTTTGTTATCGATCTAGATCGCACTATTAGCGCCACTTTTAATGGTAAAAAATGGGCAGTTCCTGCAACGGTATATGCACGTCCATTGGAGTTGTATGAGGGGGCAAAGGTTTCCAAAGCGGATCTGAAATCTGAGTTGGAGATGCTTGGGTATGAATTTGTTAAACAGGTGAAAACAGTTGGGCAGGCCAAAATAGAGCGCCACAAAATCACTATTTATATACCCGAATTTCAGTTTGTTGATGAATTGTCGCCCGCTCGAAAAATAGTCTTAGCATTTAATAATGGACTTATTTCATCTTTACAGAGTAGTGATGATGCCGTCATTGTACGTTTAAATCCACTTTTGATTGGCGGAATTTACCCCTCTCATAATGAAGATCGTCTGTTAGTTAAGTTGGATGAAATGCCATTACCGTTACAAACTATGTTAGTGGCTGTCGAAGATAGTGATTTTTATGATCACATGGGTATTTCATTGCGTGGCATAGCAAGGGCAATGCTGGTCAATATTAAGGAAAGAGGGATATCACAGGGAGCTTCCACTTTAACTCAGCAACTAGTTAAAAATTATTATTTAAGTTCAGAGCGTAGCTTCTCTCGTAAATTGCAGGAAGCTGTGATGGCTTTACTTTTGGAGATGCATTTTGCTAAAGAGGATATTTTAGAAGCTTATATTAATGAAATATATCTTGGCCAAGATGGTCCGCGTGCCATTCATGGTTTTGGCTTAGCAAGTCAATATTATTTTAAGAGATCACTTGCAAACCTCTCTCTTGATCAACAAGCATTATTGGTCGCAATAGTAAAAGGTCCTAGCTTTTACAATCCTTGGCGTCATCCTGAACGCGCACTCGAACGGCGAAATTTGGTATTAGATATTGCCGTTCGAGAAAATAAGTTATCAGCAAGTTTAGCTGAATATGCTAAAAAACAGCCGCTTGGTATGGGCGTCAAGGTTAATGCCGACCATAAACGTTATCCGGCTTATTTAGATTTAGTTCGTCGTCAATTGCAACGAGATTATAAGTTAGAAGAGCTTAACTCAACGGGCTTGACTATTTTTACCCATTTTGATCCTTTAATACAAAACAGTGCGGAAACCAGTTTAAGCGCTGCTATTGCTAAATATAATGGCAATGATAGTAGCGACCAGTTACAAGGTGCGGTAGTTGTGACGCATCCAAACACAGGTGCAGTCGTCGCTATTGTTGGCGGTAAAGATGCCCGTTATGCAGGATTTAATCGTGCCATAGATGCCCGTCGACAGGTGGGATCTTTACTTAAACCTGCTGTATATTTAACTGCCCTTGAACAACCGCAAAACTATAATTTAGCAACATTAATAAGTGATCAAGCATATACGCAGACCTTAGATAATGGGGAGTTATGGTCACCACAAAATTATGATAAAAACAGTCATGGTGACGTCATGTTTTATCGGGCATTATCGCTTTCCTATAATCAAGCCACGGCACGCTTAGGTAATATAGTTGGTATTGATAAAATAGTAGAGACGATAGCGCGACTTGGTAGTGAGCAACGGTTGCCTGCTGTACCATCACTAACCTTAGGATCGGTTGCAATGACCCCGATGGATATGGCTCAAATTTATCAAACCATTGCCAGTGAGGGATTTTATACCTCTTTGATAGCTATTCAAGCAGTGATGGAACCTTCTGGTAAGGTGATCAAAAGCTACCCATTAGAGATACAGAAGCGCTTTAGTGATGTCGCCATTTATCAACTGCGTTATGCTTTACAAGCGGTTACGCAGGAGGGTACGGCTAAAGCATTGCAACATTTATTGCCGCAATTTCCAGTAGCGGGTAAAACGGGAACAAGTAATGACCTGCGAGATAGTTGGTTTGCTGGTTTTTCTGGTGATATGGTTGCTGTTGTTTGGATTGGACGAGATGACAATGCAAATACGGGATTAACGGGGGCAACGGGGGCCTTATCTGTTTGGGCTAATATTTTTGCACAGCGTTCGCAACTTGCTATTCAAAATATTCCTCCGCAAAATATCAGCATGGCTTGGGTGGACAGTCTGACAGGGGAAGCCGTAGAGGATGATTGTCCTAACGCAATGACAATGCCATTTGTCAAAGATTATTTACCAAAAGAAGTGCGTCGTTGTCGTGATAGTGCTGATAAAATACTGGATTGGTTTCGTCAATTAGTCGAGTGATGGGGGATTATTTTGAAATTTTTTAAGTTTTTTCTGTTTGTTATTAGCGCTCTTTTAGCTGCTTGTTCAAGCAAACCCGTTCTTGAACCGCAAACTTCGGCTCCCATTGAGGTGGTTGAGCCTAGTTTAGAGGGGCAAAGAGAGTCTAATAAAAATAAGCTAGAGCCAAAAGAGCCGCCACCCGTCGTTGATAAAGCAGTCGCTGCACCTGCGGCGGTCATTGCCTTATTAAAGAGAGCCGATAAACAGCTGATGGCAGGTGAACTTGCTGCAACAGAAGCAACTATTCAGCGCGCTATCCGTATTGCCCCCCGATTCCCTGAAAGCTATTATCGTTTGGCATTACTACGTTATCAGCAAAAAAAATACAAGCAAGCGCGTGCTCTGTCCGAAAAGTGTCTTAGTTTGGGAGCACAGGGAGAACTATATAAACAGGCGAACGAATTAATAGAGCGCATTGCTGGATAGTCTATTAACTGACGGATTAGCGGTTGTTAATTCAAATCGAAATTCTGTTACTTTTTTTACTTAAATGAGTGGTAAATATCCAATTTTTTCTTGGGTTGTACTTGTTTGTCGTTAAGAGTGAAGTAGGTGAATTTTTCCTACTCCATTTATGACAGAGTGCTATCAAGCTTTAGCCATTTAGCATTTTTTGATATAAAAAGTCTTTTAAAATAGATCGTTCATGTTTTAACTGCAACATATTATCGTCACTAACAGGAGAGTTTCTGAGTTCAAGTTTTCTTATTTGGCCATCTAAGAGGTGGTATTGTTTTGCTTTTTCTGAAAAGCTTTGATCATTTTCAGTTAATGTTCGAATGGTCTCTTCATACTCTGGAAAATCGCTTAGTAGCGCGTGGTTTTCACCTAACATAGTTACTATCCTTATGTAATCAATTTCAGATTAAAACGTGGTTGTATTATTTAACTTACAAAAAATTTCATTCAATAAAGTATGTTATTAAGGAAATTTGTATAAATTATAAGCAGGTTGCATTAATTGTCATAATTCACCGTACTATTTTTTATAAAAACGCCCATGACACCTCGTTTTTGTTACTGATTTTACTATTTAGATTGCTATCCTCTATGAGTATACTAATACCACACACTAACCATAAGGTAGCTGCTTGTGTTTCAAGTTTATCATTCTAATCGATTGGATTTATTAAAGGATCTGCTCGTTGCGTTGATGCAGCAGGCACCATTGCAAGACCCCTTGGGCAATGAAACAATTTTGGTGCAAAGCCCTGGAATGGCGCAGTGGTTACAGCTGCAAATTGCGCAAAAAATGGGGATTGCCGCTAATTTCGATTTTCCACTGCCAGCAAGTTTTATCTGGCAGCAGTTTAAAGCCGTGTTGCCCGAAGTTCCAGAGAACAGTCCCTTTAATAAAATGTCTATGACTTGGCAAATTATGCAGCTATTGCCAGATTGTTTAGATGATCCCGATTTTTCGCCTTTACTGCATTACCTTGAAGACGACACACAGCTACGCAAACGCTTTCAACTGAGCCAGAAAATAGCCGACATTTTTGACCAATATTTAGTCTATCGTCCACAGTGGATAGAAGCATGGGAAAACGCATCTGAGCAACAGTTTAGTGGTTGGTCTGTGGAAAGTGATAACGCTGTGCCACGGTGGGTGGGAGAACAACTTTGGCAGGCTAAATTGTGGAAAAAGTTAGCGCAACGTATTGAGCAGGCTTTTATTCATCAAGGTAAGGCTTATCATCGCGCCGGGCTTTATAAAGATTTTTTAACTCAGTTAGAAGAGCAAAAATCATTGCCCCATCTGCCTAAACGGATTTTTGTGTTTGGTATTTCTGCACTGCCTGATTCCTATTTGCAAGCATTACTGGGACTGGCAAAACATTGTGATGTGCATTTTTTATTAACTAATCCCTGTCGTTACTATTGGGCTGATATTGTAGATCCTAAATTATTAGGTAAACGCTTCGCGCAAAGTCGTCCGAAATTAACCGTTGCACAGGGCAATCTAAAAAGCTTGCCTGATTCTAGTTGGCAAAAGGATAGCAGCCACTTGCAGTGGGCGATGAGTGGTGATCCAGAAAATGAAGTGGGTAACCCTTTGCTTGCATCGATGGGCAAAATGGGACGTGATTTTTTATATCAACTCTACTCCCTAGAGCAGCAGGAGATCGATGCTTTTGTCGATATTGAAAGAGATTCTCTACTGCATTGCATTCAAGCTGATATTTTGGCGTTACAGGACAGTAGTCGCGCTTTAGATAGCGATGTGTCACAACGACAAGTTGTCCGCAGTGATGATCAATCTCTGACCATTCATATTGCCCACAGCATGATGCGCGAAGTGGAAATTTTACATGATAATTTATTGGCGATGTTTAGCGCTGACAAGCAGCTAACGGGTAAAGATATTATTGTTATGATGCCAAATATTGACCTCTATGCACCCTATATCCAAGCTGTTTTCGCCAGTGTAGAACACAATCGTTATATCCCTTTTACTATTTCCGATGTCAGTGCGCAGCAAGAAAACCCTATTTTAGTTAGCTTTTTACAGTTATTAAATCTTAATCAAAGTCGTTATACACGTGAGGATATTTTTGCATTATTAGAAGTGCCGACTATTTTACAACGTTTTAAAATAACGCAAGATGAATTTATCTTGTTACAAAAGTGGGTCAATGACAGTGGTATCCGCTGGGGACTGGATGAAAAAAGTGCCAGCCAATGGCAATTGCCAGAGTTACCACAAAATAGTTGGATGTTTGGTTTAAAACGTATGTTGCTTGGCTATGCGATGAGTGATGATATGTTTGCTGAAATATCTCCCTTTGATGAAATTCAGGGGTTACAGGGCGATCTGCTAGGCCGTTTTATCGACTTTATCGATGCATTGATGGCGTTACAAACGGGCTTGTTGCAATCTCACGATGTTGGCCAGTGGCAAACTTTTGTATATCAATTAATTGAGACTTTTTATCTTGAAGATGAAGAGAACAGTGAGCTGTTGTCACTTATCCGTGAGCAGATGGATAATCTATTAATTCACACACAACAGGCCGATTTTTCGCAGCCATTATCATTATTTGTATTAATTGATTACCTGCAGAACAATCTTGCGGCTCAGTCTAATAGCAAGCGCTTTTTAACTGGACAGGTTAACTTTTGCACCTTGATGCCGATGCGTTCTATTCCCTTTAAAGTAGTTTGCTTATTGGGCATGAATGACGGTCAATATCCACGTAATATCGTCCCAATGGGATTTGATTTGATGGCAGGTCATCGTTATAGGGGGGATCGTTCCCGTCGTGAAGAAGATCGCTACCTATTTTTAGAAGCGTTACTGTCTGCGCGAGATAAGCTCTATATCAGTTATATTGGTCGTGATATTAATGATAATAGTGAACAGATGCCATCGGTCTTGCTTTCTGAATTATGCAATTATTGTCAGCAAAGTTATCTGTTAGCCGAAAATGTTAATGATAGTTGTGTCGTTGCAGAGCAAGCATTACGTGCTTTCATCGAGCACCGTTATCCCATGCAGAGTTATAGTGACCGTTATTATCAAGATGGATTAACCACCTATAACCAGAATTGGTGGCAAGCAGCTTCACTGGCACAAACACTTGCAATAGAAACAACCGATAGTGATTTGTCGTCGACCTTATTACCGCTGGATGAACCGCTAATCGATATTCAATTAAGTCAGTTACAGCAGTTTTTTAGACACCCTTGTAAGGCATTTTATAATCAGCGTCTCGATGTCTATTTTGAAATTGACGAGAGCGAACAGGATAATGATGAGCCATTTGAATTAAATCACTTGCAGCAATATCAACTTAAAAAATTACAGTTTAATTGTGCCTTAGAGGGGCGCTCTTTAGAGGAGCTATTTGTTGAAATTAAAGCAACGGGGGAGTTACCTATTGCTGAATTTGCTCCCTTGGTTTTCAACAAAGATTTGCAGAGTATGGTCGACCTTGCTGACCTCATCGCTAGTTATTTTATCGGTGAAATTGAGACCATCAACGTCGACATTCGTTTTGCACAGAAACGTTTGTTGGGTGAACTAAATGACCATTGTGAGAATGGCTTAGTACGGGTTAAAACTGGCAATGTTAAAGGTAAAGATATTTTAGCACTGTGGATTGATCACCTCTGTTACTGTATCGCCCATAGTCAAAATCTTAACTCTAGTCTATTTGGGCAAGAGAGTGGTATCTATTTTGAGGAGGTTACTTCTGATTATGCTTATCAAAAATTAAACGATCTGATCGCGATATATGAAACAGGTTTACAGCAACCATTACCCTTCTTTGTACAAAGTGCCTTTGCTTGGAGTTGTGTCGTACATTCATTACAACCTGATTGTTTTATTCTCGATGATGTTAGCTTTGCAACTAAGGAAGCCGCACAGCAGGCAGCACGGGAAATTTTCGCGAATACTCGTGGTTTTGCCGAGGGTGATGATCCCTATATCCAACGTTGCTTTGATAATTTAGAGGATCATTGGTTGGAGTTTGAAAGAGTAGCGATGCTGCTATTTAAGCCTATTATGGTTAACATCAGCACCATTGAATATGATCAATGGCAGGAGCAAGTACAATGAGTGAATTGACGATTACCCCATTAAATGCGCTTACTTTTCCGCTGTATGGACAACGTTTGATTGAAGCTTCTGCAGGGACTGGGAAAACCTATACCATCGCCAGTTTATTTATCCGCTTATTGCTCGGGCATGGCCAAGAGAACAGTCATCAAAGCCCTTTGACTGTTGATAAAATATTAGTGGTGACCTTTACCGATGCTGCAACGGCTGAGTTACGTTCGCGTATTAGAGAGCGTATTGTCGAGGTGCGTTTAGCGTTTTTACAGGGCAGTAGTGACGATCCATTCATTCAAACATTGATTGCAGAGAGTGAAGAGTTGCAGGTGGCGATCCGTCTCTTACGTTTTGCTGAATTACAGATGGATGAAGCGGCTATTTACACTATTCATGGTTTCTGCCAACGCATGTTGATGCAAAATGCCTTTGAATCGGGATCTCTTTTTGAGCAAAATCTATTAGAAGACGATAGCGCGCTATTGACGCAAGCCTGTAATGACTTTTGGCGTAGCCATTTTTATGATCTATCAACGCCGTTAAGTATGCTTATTTACAGCTATTGGAAAAATCCTTCAGAATTAAAAGCACAATTAATGCCTTTTTTAGCACGTCAAGATGTGCAGTTTATACCGCATATTAGCAATTTTGATTTTAGAAGGAAGTATCTTGAAGGGCTGACTGCAATTGCAATGCTAAAAAATGCTTGGCTAGAAAATGTAGAGGATCTATTTGATATTATTGACCATTCCGATGTCTCCAAGCGTAGCTATACCAAGAAAAATTTACCCGCATGGATAAATGAAGTGAGCGATTGGGCAGAGCAATCGAGTGAAACGTTAACCTTACCTAAAAACTTACATCGATTTTCCCAGAAAACCCTTGATGAAAAAACGCCCAAAGGAGCTGTGCCTAAACACGCCGTCTTTACGCAAATAGAAGCGTTGCTTGAGGTTGACCTCTCCTTACAAAATACCTTACTGATCAAAGCGACATATTGGGTGCGAGACCATCTGCAAAAAAGTAAACGTGCGCAAAGTTTACTTGGCTTTGATGATCTACTAACACGCTTAGATGAGGCGTTACAACGATCCGCTAATGGACATCTGGCAAAACATATTAAGACGACCTATCCGGTAGCCTTGATTGATGAATTCCAAGATACCGACCCCGTACAGTACCGTATTTTCCAAACGATTTATCAACCAGAGAGTGATCAAGAGACGGCCGATAAAAGTGCGGGATTATTTATGATCGGCGATCCTAAGCAGGCGATTTACAGTTTTCGTGGTGCCGATATTTTCACCTACATGCAGGCAAGAAAAAATGTGACTGCGCACTATAGCCTCGATTATAACTATCGCTCCACAGCGGAGATGATTCATGCGGTCAATGCGTTTTTTGAATTTTCACCTTCGCCATTTATTTATAATGATGATATTCCCTTTGTCGCGGTTAAAGCGCCGAACAAAGCACGGACAACATTACATATTAATAATGACGATGATTTTGCGCAAACAGCGATCCAGTTTTTGCATCTTGTTGGTGGCGAAAATACGCAAGGTTTTAAAGACTCTATAACGATTGCCTGTGTTAATGAAATAAAAAAAATCCTGCTGTTAGCACAACGTGGTGAAGCCTACTTAGAGGATGCCAATGGGCAAAAAAGACCATTACGTGCCAATGACATCGCGATTTTAGTGCGTACGGGGAAAGAAGCCGCACAGATCCGCAAAGCCTTGATTGATGAAAATATTAACAGTGTCTATTTGTCGCTCAAAGAGAGTGTTTATGCAACGCCCTTAGCGGCGGATCTATTACGTATTTTACAGGCCTGTTTACAACCCGAAAATGAACGTCTTTTACGCAGTGCTATTGCTTGTAAATTATTCGCGCTTAACCTTGTGCAAATTCATCAATTGCAACGTAATAGTCAATTATGGGAAGAGAAGATCACACAGTTTATCGCCTATCGAGATAGTTGGAACAAAGTCGGGGTATTGGCGATGTTGCACAAACTTTTTCATGAGCAGGGGATCACTGCCCATTTACTTTCTACTGCTGGTGGCGAGAGAGAGTTGACGGATCTTCTACACCTTGCTGAATTATTACAAAAAAACAGTGTTGAATATGATGGTCATTTTGCTTTACTACGCTGGTATGGCCAACAGATTAATCGGGCTAATGGGGCGCAAAGTGAGCAAAAGCAACGCCTTGAAAGTGAAAAGGACCTACTGCAAGTAAGCACCTTGCATAAATCTAAAGGATTGGAATACAACATTGTGTTTATGCCTTATGTGGGGTTACAGCCAAGCAGTGGTGAATGTCTTTACCATGATCCCGAACAGCACGGGCAACTCTTTTATGATCTCAATAGCAGTCATGCGCACATGGTATTAACGGATAAAGAGCAATTAGCAGAGCAGCTGAGGTTATTGTACGTGGGATTAACGCGCAGTGTTTATCGCTGCTATCTCGGCATTGCCAATTATAAAAAGGGCAACGCTAAAAATAGCCCACTGACAAAAAGTGCTTTGGGTTATATCTGTCTGCAGGGGGCGAAGAAATCTTAGCGGGGGATACCGATAAGTTACAAGCACTACTCGATGATTTAACGCGAACTTCCGATCATATTGCGACTCGTCCAGCGCCGAGTGCAGAAGAGGTGAGTTATCAACAACAACAGCCATCGACTCATTTACAGCAGCCGCCTATTTTTAAAGGTAACATCGAAAGAAATTTTTACATTAGTAGTTATTCGGCATTATCACGCCAACACAGCACGGTTGCGCAGGATGTGCAGAGTGCAACTGGGGAGTCTGTTGCGGTGATGGACCCCATCAAAAGCCCGTTTACCTTTCCGAGGGGGGCAAAACACGGTAGTTTTTTACATTATCTATTTGAGTTAATAAATTTTCAGGAAAGCGATAGTAGCCATTTGCATGCTGTTATTGATGAACAATTACAACTACATCTGTATAATCACGCTGAATTATGGACGCCTATTCTAACCACTTGGTTTGAACAAATTCTGCACCAGGAGTTACTCCCTGTACAGGGGCTGACATTGAGTCAGTTAAGTGCGCCGCAAATCAAAGTTGAGATGCAGTTTTTCATAAACATGCAATTATTGCATGCGCGAGATGTGAATAAAATTATCCAACATTTTGATCCACTTTCAGCTCGTGCCGGTGATTTACAATTTGCTAGCGTGCAAGGCTTTATTAAAGGTTTTATAGATCTAACCTTTGAGTTTCAAGGGAAATATTATCTGCTCGATTATAAATCTAATCACCTTGGTGATACTTTGCAGTGCTATAGCCAAGAGGCTATGGAGCTGGCTATGATAGAGCACCGTTATGATTTCCAGTATCAATTATATACTTTGGCATTACATCGTCTGCTGAGGTCGCGCTTACCAAATTATGATTACGAAACACATATTGGTGGTGTTTTTTATACCTTTATTCGTGGTATGCAGGGCGATAATCACTATGGCGTCTATTTCAATAAACCCAGTTTTGCCTTGATTGATGGGCTAGATAAATTATTTTCGGGGCAGACATTGCCAGCTCTAATAGAGCCAACCTTGTCATCGGAGTCACTATGTTAAGCGTACTAAAACAATGGAAAGAACTAGGGTTGTTACGTGCTATTGATTACCACTTTGGCAAATTCATTCATGATATAGGTGGAGATAACCTCACCACCTTATGTGCCACTTTATGTAGTGACCATTTAGGGCTCGGTCATATCTGTTTGCCACTAGATATGGTTGTGCAACGGGTAAATGAAAAGTGTTTAAGTAGTGATATCAACCTACAACAATTTTGTCAGGATCATAATATTGAATCTCTGCTGCATAACGACCAAGAAATGCACGCATTGTTGATGGAATCCCCCTGTATTGGTGATGCGGCTCCCTTGCAGTTACAATTTAATGCCTTGTATTTAGCCCGTTATGCTCAATTTGAACAGTTAATTGTAGATAAATTTTTGTATCAACCAAAAATTGTTTTACACGGCGATATAAAAACGTATTTAGACGCTTTGTTTAACATTAATTACGCTTATCTTTGGCAAGCATGGTGTGCAGATAAGAGCCAATCAATCGCTCGGTTATGTGAAACTTATTTAGATATATTGCCGGACAATATTTTAGATTGGACAAAGATAGAAGCCGTTTTTACAGAAGCGAAGGGCTGTGATGATTTACAGGCACTGGATAAACTCATTGCTGATACTGATCGCTGTGATTGGCAAAAGGTGAGTGCAGCGTTAGCATTAACCTCCGCCCGTTGCGTTATCTCTGGCGGCCCCGGGACGGGCAAAACGACGACGGTGACGAAGTTATTGGCGTTGTTATTACAAGTACAACCGCAAATGGTCATAAAAATGGTTGCACCAACGGGAAAAGCTTCGGCGCGATTAACTGAGTCGATTTGCCATGCTGTCGATGACCTTGATATTGATGAAAAGATCAAAGCATTGATTCCTCGTGAAGCAACCACTATCCATCGCCTATTAGGTGTGCAAGCTAATAGCAACCATTTTCGCCATAACAGTAGTAAAAAATTGCATCTAGATTTATTGCTGGTGGATGAAGCTTCGATGGTTGATTTACCTCTGATGGCTAAGCTATTAATGGCACTTCCCGACCATGCGCGTTTAATTTTATTAGGCGATAAAGATCAATTAGCTTCGGTTGAAGCGGGGGCTGTTTTAGGTGATATTTGTTCTTTTATCGAGTCAGGCTATAGCAATGAAAAAGCGCAGCAACTTGCGCAGTTAACGGGGTTTAGCACATTACAAACGCAAACTCAAAGCGTTGCTAATATGGCAGATAATCTCTGTTTATTACGTAAAAGTTATCGCTTTGATCAATTTTCTGGCATAGGATATTTAGCCAAAGCGATAAATTCAGGGCGTGTAACTAACAAACAGATATCATCGCTCTGTCATGAATATGCAGATCTTAGCTATTTCCCCAATAATGAATTAAGTTTTGCACAATTAGATGAATTTATTGTGGCGGGTTATCGCCCTTATTTATCCCAATTAGTCGCGATAGGGGAGGCAAATCGAGAGACCGCCAAGACGTTGTTGCACGCTTTTAATCAATTTAAAATTTTGTGTGCCACGCGACAAGGAGAATGGGCTGTTGAAGGTCTTAATAAACGTTGTGAACGGGTATTAATGAAAGCAGGTCTAATAACCTTACCCGTTAATGCAGGTAGCAGTAGTCGAACTGCTTGGTATCATGGACGTCCAATTATGATCACACAAAACAATTATCATTTAGGTCTATTTAATGGTGATATCGGCCTATGTTTAATGGACGATAAACAGCAGTTACGTGTCTATTTTCAGATGAGTGATGGCACGGTTGCTGATTTTCAAACCAGTCGCTTACCGAGTTTAGAAACTGTTTTTGCGATGACGGTACATAAAAGTCAAGGGTCAGAATTTGCACATACACTGTTGGTGTTGCCAGAGACTCATCTTCCTGTTGTTACGCGAGAGCTTATCTATACAGGGGTAACGCGCGCTAAAAAAAGGCTCACACTATTTGCTGATTTAGCATTGCTGGCGAATGCGGTTAAAGATAAAACTCAGCGTTCAAGTCGACTCGTGTCGCGCTTACAAATGTTTGAAAATGATAATTATTAACAATATAAATATGATTTGGGACTACAATATAATAAATAGTAGCTAGCACTGTTATCCTTTTCAGCCCCTATGGAGCGCTAATGAATTTAGATGTTCAAACGCTTTTTATTGCTAACCTTTCTACCTCATTCATTGTCGCTATTTTAATGATAGTGATTTGGAGAACGCAGGAGTATTGTTCTAGCTTAGGTTGGATCTCGTTAAGTTTTATCTGTTTGATTAGTAGTGATTTACTTATTTCATTTGACGACTATTTCCCTTCATTTATTTCAGCCGTTATTGCCAATACTATTTATCTCCTCTGGATAATTTTTTTATGGCAGGGCGTACGTGACTTTCAAGGGTTAGCATTCCCCCTTAAATCAGTTGTACTCTCTCTCGCCGTTTTCATTATTCTATTTAGTTATTATCGCTACATAAAATTTGATGCGAACATGCAAATTGTAGTATTTTCTGGATTTGTTCTTGTCTATTCCATATTGACAATGGCCGTATTATTAAAACCCATTCATAGTAAGTGGCCTGCAACCGAGTATAAATTTACCCTTTGTATTGTGCTGTCGTTTGCAGTAGTGACCCTGTTGCGTATATCGAATGCAGTTATTGATAAAATTAGCCATGAATGGATTAATCGCGATGTGATACAGCAAATATCCATATTAAGTTATGGTCTATATAGTGTCGCCTTTGCGTTAGGTTTTTTGTGGATATTGCAACGACATTTAGCTAAGCAAATAAAAATGCGTGAAGAGGCCTTAAAGGCTGCTTATCTGTTAACCGATAAATTGCGAGAAGAAGCGGAAAGAGCCGCATTACATGATCCCTTAACCTTAGCGGGTAATCGCCGTAAGTTTATTATAAATGCGGATATGGAGCGGAACGTCATCTTCGTCATCAACATCCATTGTGCCTAGCGTTTATCGATATCGATCGTTTTAAAAAAATAAATGACAAATATGGGCATGATTTAGGTGATAAATTTTTAAAGTCATTGGTTGTCCATTTTAATGATATTCTTCGTAATATGGATATGGTCTATCGTTGGGGGGGGGAAGAATTTATTATTTTATTACCTGAAACCAGCTTGGATAGGGCGCTGGTTGTATGCGAACGTATTCGTGAGGACGTAGAAAAAAATATGGTCGTTGAGCAACATCGCATTACTATTAGTCTTGGCGTCACTCAATTAAGAGCTGCTGAAAGTATTCAAACTATGGTGCAACGTGCTGATGGTTTATTATATAAGGCGAAACAGAGCGGTAGAAATCGCATTATCGGTGAGTAATTATATCCCCTATTTTAATTTTTGAGACCCATATGACTCCTGCAATAGATTATCTTAAAAAGCAACAAATCGACTTTCAAGTACATCAATATGAACACGATAAGAATGGTGAAAGTTATGGATTAGAAGCCGTACAAAAACTACATTTAGATGCGCGGCAAGTCTTCAAAACTTTAGTGGTCTGCTTAGATAATCATCAATTGGTCGTTGCTATCATTCCGGTGGCAAAAAAATTAAGTATGAAATTAATAGCGAAACATTTTATGGTTAAAAAAGCGATGATGGCAGATAAAAACGATGTACTTCGATCGACGGGATATGTATTAGGTGGTGTTAGCCCTTTTGCGCAAAAAAAAAGGATCGTAACGGTGTTAGATGATAGTGCCTTAAATTTTCCTTCAATTTATGTTAGCGCCGGTAAACGAGGCGTTGAAATCGAATTGGCCGCATCGAAACTGCAACAGTTATTAAACGCAAAGTGTGAAGGTATTACCTTGCCATAACAGCAAATCTAAATAAATTGTTTTTATTTTTTCGGTGCCTATTTTTATATGTTAGCATCGCCCCCATCTTGATTGCACTTATTATAGGATTTTTCATGGATCAATTTTTCACTTTATATCTAAAACTCTTTTTTATGATGACTCCCTTCTTTGTGATGTCTGTGTTTTTGACAATGAGTAAAAATCTTAACAAAATTGAAAAGAAAAATGTTGTTTTTAAATCGTCGGTTGCCGTTATCATTACCGGATTAATATTTTTATTATTTGGTAAATATATTTTTAGTATGTTTGGTATTACACTAGAGGCCTTTAAGATTGGTGCCGGTACCGTATTGTTTTTAAGTGCTTTGGATATGATCCGTGGCAATGATGGTGATGATGTGGCGTCTAATAACACCAAAAGAGGCAGCGACTTTGCGATTGTCCCCTTGGCGATACCGAGCACTATCGGCCCCGGGATGATGGGGTATTGATGGTTATTGGTGCCGAATTACAAGGCATTTACGATATTCTTGTCGTTGTCGTGGCATTGCTTGCCGCTGTCTTTTCTCTTGCGGGGGTTTTGCTCGTATCCAATAGATTACAAGATTTAATGGGTAAGCAAGGTTTAGAAATTTTACCTAAAATAACGGGATTATTTGTTTCCGCGATTGGCGCGCAAATCGTTTTTTCTGGTATAAAAGGTTTTTTGTTTTAACTGAATAACGGCATCATTAAATTAAAAATGCGTTTAACAATGCATAAATTTAGCCTTCTAGCCCATTCCTATATTTGCTTAGTAGTCACCACAAAAGGGTAATAAATAGTGTTTATAAGGGCTAAAATGTCAACTAAATATATAAAATGAAAGGTGGGAACAGTGAAACTGTGCCCAAGAATACACATTTGCCTTGGTGTAAAACTCGACTAACCCGTAAACAGTGTTTATAATAGCGCGTCTTAAAATTCATCAATCAAATAAACTTTAAGTAGTCAAACAGCGAGCCATCTGAAATAATTCATCATTGCTCTTGAAATTTCTTTATTAATCCCAATTAATAAAGTCTTAAGATAACTTAAAAATTAACGTAAAAGATAAAGGAAATAAAATGCAAGTTTCTGTTGAGTCAACACAAGGTCTAGAGCGCACGCTAACTATTACTGTTGCTGCTGACGTATTTGAAAAAGAATATGATGGCCGAATCCGTCATTTATCAAAAACACAACGTGTTGATGGTTTCCGTCCAGGTAAAGTTCCTGCATCTGTTATTGCTAAACGTTTTGGCCCGGCAATTGAGCATGAAGTTGCTGGTGACGTGATGCAACGTAATTTCTTTGAAGCGGTAGTTGCGGAAAAATTAAATCCAGCTGGTGCCCCTAAAGTTGCGCCAAAAGCACGTAAAAAAGGTGAAGAATTTGTATTTACTGCAACTTTTGAGGTTTACCCTGAAGTTGAGTTAAAAGCATTAGAAGAGTTATCTATCGAAAAAGTGACTGCAGAAGTAACTGACGCTGATCTTGATAAAATGATTGAAACTTTACGTAAACAACATGCAACTTGGAGTGTTGTTGAACGTGAAGCCGCTGATAATGATCAAGTAAGTATTGATTTCGAAGGTTCAATTGATGGCGAACTTTTCGAAGGTGGTAAAGCTGAAGGTTTCCAAATTGTACTTGGTAGTAAACGCATGATCCCTGGTTTTGAAGATGGAATCGTTGGTAAAAAAACGGGTGAAGAGTTTATTATCGATGTTAACTTCCCAGAAGAATACCATGCAGAAAACCTTAAAGGTAAAGCAGCACAATTTTCTATTAAATTAAATAAAGTTGAAGAGCAGGTGTTACCTGAAATTACAGCTGAATTTGTGCAAAAATTTGGTGTTGAAAATGGTGAAATTGATAGCCTGAAAAGCGATGTTAAAAAGAACATGGTTCGTGAATTAGAGCAATCTCTTAAAAATGAAGTAAAAAATGCGGTATTAGAAGCGCTTGTTGAAGCGAATGAGATTGAAGTACCTAAAGCATTAGTTGAAGGTGAAGTGAACGTACTACGCAAGCAAGCTATGGAGCGTTACGGTCAGCAAATGGATCCTAAAAACATGCCTGAGTTACCTGCTGAACTGTTTACTGCGCAAGCAGAAAAACGTGTTAAAGTAGGCCTATTACTAGGTGAACTTATCAAGGTTAATGATTTAAAAGTTGATCAAGATAAAGTAACAGTGTTAATTGAATCTGCTGCATCAGCTTACGAAAACCCAGCTGAAGTTGTTGAATACTATAAAAACAATAAAGAGATGATGCAAAATATTGAAAATGTTGCATTGGAAGAGCAAGCTGTTGATTTTGTAGTAGAAAAAGCTAAAGTAACAGAAGTGAACAAATCGTTCGACGAAGTTATGAATAAAACAGTTGCTTAATAGCCTGCTGTCTATTTTATGTAGTGTTTGATTTCAATGGCTCGTGTGATCTCACTCGGGCCATTTTCGTCTTTAGTGTATCAATATTAAAAATTTATTAGGATAGAAAATGTCAAATCCATTTGCTGTAAACACGAATCCAATTAGTAACGCGCTTATTCCAATGGTTGTGGAACAAACGGCAAAAGGCGAGCGATTCTACGACGACATTTACTCACGATTATTAAAAGAACGAGTGATTTTTTTAACTGGCCAAGTAGAAGATTACATGGCTAACCTTATCACTGCACAGCTTCTTTTTTTAGAATCAGAAAGCCCTGAAAAAGATATTTATATCTATATTAATTCACCGGGCGGTTCAATCAGTGCTGGGATGGCCATTTATGATACAATGCAATTTATTAAACCTGAAGTAAGTACTGTTTGTATGGGCATGGCAGCTAGCATGGGCGCATTTTTACTAGCAAGTGGTGCACCTGGTAAACGTCACTGTTTACCGAATGCAAAAGTGATGATTCATCAACCATTAGGTGGCTTTCAGGGGCAAGCTTCTGATTTCGAAATACATGCGAAAGAGATCCTTGCAACTAAACAGCGCATGAACGAATTGTTAGCGTTCCACACAGGGAAAGATATTGACATCATAGCGCGAGATACCGATAGAGATAACTTTATGCGTGCCAATGAAGCCGTTGAGTATGGTATTGTTGATTCTGTTTTGTCTAAGCGTGCATAGTAAGGAGAACTAAAAATGTCAGATAAGTACGGCAGTAAGGGCGATAGTAATAGCCTACTTTATTGTTCTTTTTGCGGAAAAAGCCAACATGAAGTAAAAAAATTAATTGCAGGTCCTTCGGTCTATATTTGTAATGAGTGTGTCGATCTGTGTGATGATATTATCAAAGAAGAAATTGCCGACATCAGCAATACAGCTCAAGCTAATATCAGCGATAAAAAATTACCGACGCCACATGAAATTCGCGCCAATTTAGATGATTATGTGATTGGTCAAGATACCGCTAAAAAAGTATTATCTGTGGCGGTTTATAATCACTATAAACGACTTAAACATGGTGATGTGACGAACGGTGTTGAATTAAGTAAAAGTAATATTCTTTTAATTGGTCCAACGGGAAGTGGCAAAACATTACTAGCGGAAACGATGGCGCGTTTGTTAGATGTGCCATTTACGATGGCTGATGCAACCACCCTAACGGAAGCAGGTTATGTTGGGGAAGATGTTGAAAACATTATTCAAAAGCTTTTGCAAAAATGTGATTACGATCCAGTTAAAGCACAACGCGGTATTATTTATATCGATGAAATTGATAAAATAACGCGCAAATCAGAAAACCCTTCAATTACACGTGATGTATCAGGTGAGGGGGTACAGCAAGCTTTATTAAAATTAATTGAAGGTACCGTTGCTTCTATTCCGCCACAGGGGGGACGTAAACATCCTAACCAAGAATTTATTCAGGTTGATACATCAAAAATATTATTTATTTGTGGTGGTGCGTTTCAGGCCTAGACAAAATTATTGAACAACGTGTAGATACTGGCGCTGGCATTGGTTTTGGTGCAACAGTAAAAGATAAAAACAGTCAGGCTACATTGAGTGATACTTTCCGAAAAGTTGAACCACAGGATTTAACGAAATATGGTTTAATTCCTGAGTTTATTGGCCGCTTACCTGTTGTTGCTACCTTAACTGAGTTAGATGAGAGTGCGCTTGTTGAAATATTAACCGCGCCTAAAAATGCGATTACTAAACAGTACGCCGCACTATTTGAGCTGGAAAATGTTGAGCTTGAATTTAGAGAGGACGCTTTAATTGCAATGGCTAAAAAAGCGATGAAGCGGAAAACTGGGGCACGTGGATTGCGTTCAATCGTTGAATCGGTACTACTCGACACAATGTATGACTTACCATCCCTTGATAATGTCAGTAAAGTGGTTGTTGATGAAAATGTTATTAAAGGCGAATCTCAGCCGATAATGATCTATAGTGATGATCAAATTCAACGTATTTCGTCTGATAAATAAGCAGTCAAACGCATAATCATCATTAAAGGGAGCAAATTGCTCCCTTTTTTCATTTACTATCTTGAAATTTTTCATACAATCCCCAGTATTAGCTATAACGCTATTTAAACTGACCTGCCATATAAAAAACAAAAGCAGGCATTGGGGATATTATGAAAACAGAATCAGAACTGCAATTAACCCTGCCAGTCCTACCATTACGAGACGTAGTGGTTTATCCACATATGGTCATTCCACTTTTTGTTGGTAGAAAAAAATCGATTAGTTGTTTAGAAGCTGCGATGGAGCAGGGAAAAAAGGTCTTACTCGTTGCACAAACGGAAGCTTCATTAGACGATCCTCAAATAGGAGATCTACATAGTGTTGGTACGGTTGCCAATATACTGCAGTTATTAAAATTACCTGATGGTACTGTAAAGGTATTAGTTGAAGGCGTACAACGTGCTCAATTAACTAAAAATATTGAAAATAATGAATACTTTTTTGCCGAAGTAAGTTTGTTAGAAAGTGAACCTGTGGATGAAAAAGAGGAAGAAGCTTTATTACGAACTGTACTTGGTCAGTTTGAATCCTATATTAAATTAAATAAAAAAATACCACCGGAAGTATTAGCATCGGTTAATGGAATAGATGAAGCTGAGCGCTTAGCTGATACCATTGCAGCTCATATGCCATTAAATCTTGAAGATAAACAGACCGCTTTAGAGATCACCTCTATTACCGAACGTTTTGAATTTTTAATGGCGATGATGGAAAATGAGGAAGACATCCTTAAAGTAGAGCAACGCATCCGTACCCGTGTTAAAAAACAGATGGAGCGTAGTCAGCGAGATTATTACCTAAACGAGCAGATGAAAGCTATCCAAAAGGAGTTAGGTGAATCTGAAGATGGTCAAAATGATTATGATCAACTCGCGGAAAAAATAGAAAAAGCGGGCATGTCTAGCGAAGCCTATGAAAAAGCCGTTTCTGAACTTAAAAAATTGAAGATGATGTCACCGATGTCTTCAGAGGCGAGTGTCATTCGTACCTACATCGAAAGCCTTGTTAATGTGCCGTGGAAAAAACGTACCGCCGTTAAAAAGGATATTGCTAAAGCGCAGGAAATACTTGATGCTGACCATTATGGGTTAGATAAAGTTAAAGAGCGTATTTTAGAGTATTTAGCGGTACAAACACGTATTAATAAATTAAAAGGGCCTATCTTATGTTTAGTTGGTCCTCCTGGTGTTGGTAAAACTTCATTAGGTCAGTCTATTGCTCGTTCTACGGGACGTAAGTATATCAGGATGGCTTTGGGTGGGGTTCGAGATGAAGCGGAAATACGCGGTCATCGTCGTACTTATATTGGCTCTTTACCGGGTAAAATCATTCAAAAAATGAGTAAAGTGGGGGTTAGAAACCCACTATTCTTATTGGATGAAATTGATAAAATGGCTTCCGATATGCGTGGTGATCCTGCCTCGGCACTATTAGAAGTTCTCGATCCCGGAGCAAAATAATAGTTTTAATGACCATTATCTTGAAGTGGATTACGATTTATCCGATGTTATGTTCGTTGCCACTTCAAATTCAATGAATATTCCAGGTCCATTATTGGACCGTATGGAAGTCATTCGTTTATCTGGCTATACCGAAGATGAAAAATTGAATATTGCCAAGCAGCATTTAATTAGCAAACAGGTTAAACGCAACGGCTTAAATGAGAAGGAAATAAATATCGATGATAGCGCCATAATTGGCATTGTCCGTTATTATACGCGAGAGGCTGGGGTTCGTGGTTTAGAGCGTGAAATTTCAAAAATTTGCCGTAAAGTTGTTAAACAAATATTGTTAGATAAAAAACTTAAAAAGGTCGATGTGACCATTGATAATTTAAAAGATTTCTTAGGTGTTTATCGCCATGATTTCGGCAAAGCTGAATCAGACAATCAAGTTGGGCAAGTAACCGGCCTTGCTTGGACTGAGGTCGGCGGAGAATTATTATCTATCGAGGCAACGTCTGTTCCTGGGAAAGGTAAATTAACTTATACTGGATCCCTAGGTGATGTCATGAAGGAGTCTATTCAGGCTGCAATGACGGTTGTTCGTGCTAAGGCGGAACAATGGCGCATCAATTCTGATTTTCATGAAAAACGTGATATTCATGTGCATGTACCTGAAGGGGCAACGCCAAAAGATGGTCCAAGTGCAGGCGCTGCGATGTGCACGGTATTAATATCTAGTTTAACGGGGATTCCTGTTCGTGCTGATGTGGCAATGACGGGAGAAATAACATTACGTGGTGAAGTTTTACCTATTGGCGGGTTAAAAGAGAAGTTATTAGCTGCACGTAGAGGGGGCATTAAAACGGTATTAATTCCCTTTGAAAATACCCGTGACCTTGAAGATATTCCTGATAATATTAAAAACCAATTGGAAATTATACCTGTTCGTTGGATTGATGAAGTATTAGAGGTTGCCTTGCAGGATAGTTTAAAAGGTTTTTCCGTGGAAAATATTGAAAAATAGCTCATAAGCTACATAAAATGGGGGCTTCAGTACAAATTTTTATAAATTTACTTGCACCGATTTAAATAGCAACGTAGCCTAACGTCTTGGATGTTTAAGCGTGTTTATCACTCATTTCTGGATAAACAACAAAATTATAATAATGGGGATATAAAAAATGAACAAAGGACAACTAATTGATAATATCGCTGAAAGTGCAGATATATCTAAAGCAGCTGCTGGTCGTGCACTTGACGCCTTTATTGAAAGTGTAACAACTGCATTAGTTGAAGGTGATAATGTTTCACTGATCGGTTTTGGTGCTTTTTCTGTTAAAGAAAGAGCTGCTCGTACTGGCCGTAATCCACAAACTGGTGGCGATATTCAAATTGCAGCAGCTAAAGTACCAGCATTCAAAGCGGGTAAATCATTAAAAGATGCGATCAACGTTTAATTTGTTGTTTGTTGAATAATGAATGAAGCGCGTCATTTGATGCGCTTTTTTGTTTGAAATTTCTCAGAGAAGAATTGTTATGTTAGATAAATTGCGCGAAGGTTCACAGGGGATTGCGGCTAAAGTTATTTTAAGCGTTATCATCTTGTCTTTTGCTTTAGCAGGTATAAGTGGATATTTAGGCGGCAGCAGTGCTACGACTGCCGTTATTGTTAATGATCAAGAAATTAGCCAAGCAAGTGTGGAAAAAGCTTATCAAAATGAACGTCAGCGTTTGCAGCAACAATATGGTGAACAATTCGATATTCTTGCCGCCAATCCTAATTTTGCTCAGCAACTTAAAGCTCAAGCAACTCAAACGTTAATTTCTGAAGCGTTAATAGCGCAGGCTATTAAGGAAATGGGCTTACGTGTCGGTGATGAGCAAATTAAAAATGCCATTCGTGAAATGGCTGAATTTCAAGTTGATGGTAAATTTGATAATGAACAATACTTATCTGTGTTGCGTCGTGTCAATTATACCCCGGCACAATTTAGTGAAAGTATGAAACAAGATTTAACTCGTCGTCAATTATTACAAATGTTGGTTGATAGTGAATTTGTTCTACCTACAGAAGTTTCGTTGGTGCAACAACTACAATCTCAGCAACGTATTGCTAATGTGTTGACCGTTAAGTCTGATGAATTTGTCAAAGATAATATAATCAATGCAGATAAAATAGACGCTTATTACCAAAATAATCGACAACTTTTTCAATATCCAGAACAAGTCAGTGTTGATTACGTGCTGTTAGATGGTGACCAATTAACCTCTCAGGTAAGCGTTAATCAAGCGGATATAGAAAATTACTATGATAATCATCAATCCGATTATAAACGTAGCGAACGTCGTAAAGTGGCACATATTTTAGTGCAAGGCGATAACGATCAAGCAAAACAAAAAGCACAAGCCATATTAATGGATATTAATAATGGCAGTGATTTTGCCTTACTTGCGCGTGAAAAGTCAGAGGATACTTTATCAGCTAAAAATAATGGTGAATTAGACTGGTTCGAAGGTGGGGTGATGGATCCCGCTTTTGACAAAGCGGCTTTTGCATTGACAGTTGATGCGCCTGTATCGGGACTTGTTAAATCTCAATATGGTTACCACATCATTAAATTGTTAGATATTCAACCAGGTAAAACTTTACCCTTGAATGAAGTGCAGGCGCAAGTTAAAAAGGCGCTATTAAAAGATAAAGCGAATGAGCTTTATTTTGAAATGCACCAGCAACTTAGCGAAGTTTCATTTGAATCACCTGATGATTTAACTGATTCAGCTAACGCCATTAATGGTGAAGTCGTTCATACTGAACTATTTAGTGCTGAAGAAGCTCCTCAAGCTCTCGTAAATAAAGCGGTTTTGCAAAAAATATTTGATGCTGATTTCCGTGCTGAAGGGGTGAACTCTGAAGTAATCGAGTTAGGTGATAATAAATCAATAGTTGTACGAATTAACAATTATAAGCCCGCTTCTACAAAACCGTTAACTGAAGTGACTGATGTTATTACGACACAACTTAAAGCTGAGCAAGCAAGTGCAGATGCAATGGCGTTTACTAAGTCGATTGTCGTGAAATTAAATGCCAATGAATCTATTGCAGAGCAATTGAGTGATAAAAATCTTAACTTTGTCAATGATGTTAATTTTACTCGTTATAGTCGTGATTATGATTATCAAGTGATTGAAAAATTATTTAAGATGCCTAAGCCAGTAGATGAAAATGTAATGCGTGATTGGGTTAAAACGACTTCAGGTGATTATATCGTTGTTGAATTACTCTCTGTCATTGAACAGCCCACGGATAATAGCCCAATGGCTGCGCAAATTAATGAAATATTGCAACGTTCGACTTCTGATTCAATTTATCAAGCATTTATTGCTGAATTAATGGAGCAGGCGGAGATTAAATACGCTGTAGCTAATTGATAAGATACCCATTAACGAGGAGAGCTTGTTAATGGGTTTTATAATGGTAATAAAAACGCACATATTAATGTGCGTTTTTTTTTGCTAAATTATTTTAAATGCAGTGCTTCCATGGAATTAAGCCATTTTAACGGCACGTAGAATAACAAACTTCTTATTTTCAGTAACTAACTCACAGTTACCAAAAATACGTTCTAACTTATCTTGATAATCTAAATGGCGATTGCCGACAATAACCAATTCTCCACCTTCTACTAAGCAAAAACGTGCATCGTTAAACATACTCCAAGCAATATGGTCTGTAATTGCCTGTTGTTGATGAAAAGGTGGGTTGCATAGGATAAGGTCGTAACTATTTGCTTTAAAACCTACCAAACCGTTATTTACGACAAAACGCGCTTTCTCAGTTTGTTCTTCAGGTAGATTTTTAAGCATATTGATACGAGCTGAATCGATAGCCATGTAAGATTCATCAATAAAGGTTACCTGTGCATTTGGATAAGCCATTGATGCAGCCATACCAATAATGCCATTACCACAGCCTAAATCAACCACTTTGCTAAAGTCACCGCTAGGGAGGTTATCCATTAAGAAGCGGCCACCTATATCGAGATGATTGCGTGAAAAAACATTGGCATGATTATGTATTTTCCACTGCAGTTTTTCGATTTCCCACGTTATCGCTATCTCTTTTTCTGCTATTTGTTGCGACTCGACCAAGCTAAAAATTAAGCGCGATTTCTTTTTAGCTAAAGAGGTTTTGGTTGTACCTATATACTGGTCAAATAAGGCTAATGTAGAATTATGGATCATATTAACTTTCCCTGCGGCTATCACGAGCGTATCAGGGGTTATCACTTCGCGTAGTTGCTGTAGAAGATATTCAAGGTAAGCTAAGGTTTTGGGAACTTTAATTAAAACAATTTTTACATTATTTGGAATTTTTTGCAGACTATCTTGAATCAAAATATTATTTTCAGGACAGTTATTACGTAACATATTTAGTTTAATTGAACTCAAAGATAAATAGGAATCAGAAATAACGGTGCGTTGAAATTCTTGAAAGTAACAACTCAATGCGCCAAAACCGTCATTAATTAATAATAATTGATCCTCTTCACGGATCTGTTTTGCTAACTCATTTTCATTAAAGTAATTAATGAGGTATTCATCGGCTGAATCCCAAGCTTGTAGTGTTTCTTGTTTATGGCGAGGATGGCGATGTAATACTAGCGTTTGAACCGCAATATTGAGTGTTTCATTCATAGAGTTATGCCTAAGGTGAATGGGTAAGTTATAGCCGACTAGTTTAGCTTGCTTGGGCTATTAAGGTAAGCTATTTCACATTAAAGAGGAAAATAGCGAGCATCGCTATGTTAATTGACGTAACCGTTTTTCATATAAGCGGATAATATCGTTAGCGAATAGGTTAGCAGAAAAGCTTGCATTTTAATAAAAACAGATGAAAATAAGCTGTATGTATAAACAGCTTGATGTGGATGGCATTTGGTAATTAAACAACGCAAAATAATACATATTGATATGGACGCATTTTATGCTTCAGTTGAGATACGTGATAACCCACAATTATCTGATAAACCCGTTGCAGTTGGTGGCAAGTCAGAACGACGTGGCGTTTTATCTACCTGCAATTATATTGCTCGGCAATTTGGTATCCATTCGGCTATGTCGAGCCATCTGGCCTTAAAAAAATGCCCAAACTTAATTATCCTACCGGGTCGTATGGAGGTTTATAAATCGGTTAGTGTTAAGCTGCATGAAATATTTGCACGTTATACCAATATCATCGAACCGTTATCCCTTGATGAAGCTTATTTAGATGTTAGCTATTGTACGCTTTTCAATGGCTCTGCGACGCTTATTGCACAGGATATTCGTTCATGCATTGCTAATGAACTAAATCTAACGGCTTCGGCTGGGGTCGCACCGCTTAAATTCCTTGCTAAAATTGCATCTGATTTATATAAACCAAATGGCCAATACGTTATTCCTCCGAGCAATGTGATTGCTTTTATTGAAGAGATGCCCTTAAGTAAAATCCCCGGGGTAGGCAAAGTGACCTTTGATAAATTAAAAGCTCAGGGATTTGAGCTTGGAAAAGACGTCCGCGCTAGTGATCAATATACCTTGGTCAGTCTGTTTGGCAAGCTGGGCTATTCTCTATGGGATAAATGCCAAGGGATTGATGACCGAGCTGTGCAAACATCACGCATTCGTCGATCTGTTGGTGTAGAAAGAACGTTTGCGCATGACATGACGGATATAGCGAAATTACGTGCTTTTATGCATGAGCATTTGCTACCCGAACTGCAACAACGGGCTGTTAAACATCTTGAAAAACGTGTGATAAGTAAACTTGGCGTGAAAGTTAAATTTAACGATTTTCAGCAAACCACCAAAGAATTGAAATATGACGATTTTAATGCTTCACTCTTTGACACCTTACTTGATCAAGCTATGTTACGTGGGCAAGGGAAGGCGGTACGTTTATTAGGAGTGCATATTGGTTTAGGTGATAATATTGATTGCACAGATCAGTTCCAGTTTACACTTATTTAAATTGTTGTTAATTTTTGATCATTCTTTAATTTAATTCAGGGAATCTTAAAAAATGAAAGATTATGTTTTGATAACTGGTGCGAGTGCGGGCTTAGGTGAGGCGTTTTGTGAACAACTTGCACAGCAAGGTTTTTCGCTGCTATTAGTGGCAAGGCGGGAGCAAAGGTTAATAGAACGACAGCAACAGCTATTACGTAAATACAGCGCGATTGATGTCCATATCTTCCCCTGTGATTTAAGCGATAGTGGTGCTCCTAGTGCCATTTATGACTATTTAGATAGAGAATCACTCAATTTAATTGGTTTAATAAATAATGCCGGTTTTGGGCAACGTGGGCGTTTTTGCCAAACAGAGCTGAGTCTACATTTACAGATAATGCAAGTGAATATGAATGCATTAGTGAGTTTAACCTATTTAGCGATTCCTTTATTAAAACTGCAGCCACAAAGTTTTATTATTAATGTAGCGTCTACGGCTGCCTTTCAGGCAGGTCCAAATGTGGCAATCTATTATGCAAGTAAAGCTTTTGTGTTGTCCTTTACTGAGGCGCTTCACGAGGAGTTGAAAGAAAGTCATATTATGGTCAGTGCATTATGCCCTGGCGCAACAAGAACCGAATTTGCAACAGTCGCTGATTTGTCGGAATCGTTACTGTTCAGATTAAGATCAATGAGTAAAGAGCCCGTAGTTAGCTACTCCCTGGTAAATCGGCACAAAGCAGTGGTCATACCGGGATGGCTAAATAAATTGGGTGCATTATTGGCACAGATACTGCCACGTGGATGGGCGCGAAAAGTTGCTTTTAAATTACAAAAATAATTAACAATATTTGAAATTTAAGGGGGTGTTGCCATTTTTTATTTTAGCGAAAAGTTGATAATACCATCATAGATAAACTGAATAGCGAGCGCGGCTAAAATAACCCCTAGGAAACGTTTTAAAATTTCATCGCCCGTTTTACCTATGATTTTCTTTAAATTTCTTGATAACAACATGAGTACTAAAGTTAATGATAATATAGAAATAATTGCCGCAGTAACGGCAATCACGCCGCTACTTTGAGTACTGTGTGAAAACAGTAAAATAGAAAGGGTTAAGGTTCCTGGTCCTGCAAGCAGTGGAATTGACATTGGAAAAACTGAGATATCCACAGATTTATTAGAGGCACTAAACTCCATCTCCTGAGTTATCATTTTAAATGCGGTATAAAAGAGTAAAAGGCCTCCTGATATCCGTAATGAATTGATGTTAATACCTAATTGCGAGAATAACGTTTCACCATAATTACCAAACAAAACCAATGATGTCGCACTAATTATAACCGCTTTAACCGCCATGACAGTGCGGTGTTTTTTATCACTGTTAGTGGTCAATGAATTAAAAATAAGTGCTGCGCCAATGGGATCTATAATAACGAACAGTGCCGTCAATGCATGTAAATAGATCGTTAAGTCCATAGTTTTTTATTACTCGTTAAAATGTTTAAAATATTAAATGTGCAATACCTGCAATAACAGGTAATGTCACTAGCGTTCTTAAAATAAAGATAATAAATAGTTCAACCATATTCACCGGTATTTTACTGCCTAATAACAAAGCCCCAACTTCACTCATATAGATAAGCTGAGTAACAGACATTGCCGCTATAACAAAACGAGTCATATCAGATTCTATTGTTGAAGCGAGAATTGAGGGGATAAACATATCTGCAAATCCGACAACAATGGTTTGTGATGCGGCGGCTGCTTCTGGAATTTGTAATAATTCGAGTAACGGAATAAATGGATAGCCTAAATATTCAAAAATAGGGGTGTGTTCGGCAATAATAAGTGCAATAGTGCCAATAGCCATCACAACAGGTAAGATACCAAAAAGCATATCGGTGGCATTCTTTAATCCATCTTTAAGTGTTTCCATAAAAGTTGCAGCATTGTCTGCTTTATGTAAAGCGAGCGCAAACCCCCAAGTGAAAACATTGTGACCGTGTGGTGTTAGTTCCTCTTCACCATTGCGTTCACTTTGGTCGATAAACAGAATCTTTTTTCCAACAAAGCGGAGGCAATTTAGGGACTATATAGGCGGCAACAACGCCTGCCCCACAAACACAAAGGTAGAAGGGAATGAACAGGTGTTCTAGTTTTACCTGAGCAATAACGACTAAAGAAAAGGTTATTGATACCGCTGAAAAGGTGGTGCCAATAACAGCTGCTTCTCTTTGCGTATAGTAACGAGCTTCATATTGTTTAGCTGTTAATAAAATACCAACGCTACCATCTCCTAACCAAGAGGCGATACAATCGATGGCACTTCGTCCGGGTAGATTAAAAATTGGGCGCATTACCTTGGTTAGTAGCGTTCCGAATAACTCTAATAGGCCAAAATTGAGTAATAATGGTAATAACATACCTGCTAAAATAAACACACAAAATAAGACGGGAAGTAGATCATTTAAGACAAGTGAACCTGTATCATTAGAATATACTATTTCAGGGCCCACCCCATAAAAAGTGAGTATAGTGAAAATAGCACCGATAATGCGGATTATTAACCACATCGGAGAAACAGAAAATAATCCATTTAAAAAGCGATTATTTTTAATGACAGAGAAAGTATAGGCGCGCTGTAATGTAGTTATTGTCGCTGTAATGATGACAATCGCCAAAATGAGTGCGGTCAAATAATCGGAGAGTAAATTTTGTAGTGACTTCGCACCAATTGCGATCGGGATTGTTATTGCCCCTTGGTAATTAATTGGTGTCATGAACAGTAGCAAACCAATCATTGACGGTATTATAAAAGTTAAAAGGGTACGTAATGTGTGTTTTTTATTTATCGCCTGATTAGGTCTTATTTCGTTTTTCACATTTCACCTTAATAAATCAATCATAGTGGTTACTGTATTTAAGAAGCGCGCAAGGGTACTTGCTTTGTTGCATGAAGTAAATCAGATCGTGCTGGAAAATAAATAATTCTAGTCTATATTGTGCAATTAAATGGATATATCAAGGTTAGTTTATTTGACAGTATATAAATGTAATCTAGGATTAAATAGATAATCGATAATAGGATGTCGGTTTTGTTGCTACTTTTTGTTTAAAAAAGAATGGATTCTATTTTATAACAATATTAACTGTAGAGCGTTGTGATGTATCCAAAATCAAAAGCAGATATGAATAACCACTCTCTCGATACTTTATCGAATTTTCCCACCATAATAGGGCTTATTGCCATTACTTTTGCCATTTTTATTAGCTTTGTAATGTGGCAAAAACACCAACTTCTACAAGTGAATAATACATTACAAGAGTATCAAATTAATCTAGTGAATAGGGCCTTTGAAGATTTCCCAACGGCTGCTGGTTATAGTGAAGAGATTGAGCAGATAGGTATAGAAATTGAAGATGACACCAAGTTAATCGATAATAGTAATTCAGCACTTCTACTTACAACAAATAGCGATAGCAATGAAGGTGCTTATCTTGAAAATAATATCGTTGAGATAGGGGCAGCTATCCAATCTGCTTATTCCCATGATGATTCGTTGTTTGATGTTGATAGGTTTGCCAACAAAAATATCGATGTAACAGACGTTACTTATATTTCTTCTCGCGGTGTTATTGGAAATCAAACGGTAACGGGTATTGATATAACGCAATTAGAGTATTTAGGTGAGGTAACGTATCACGATATGGCCTATCTTTTTCTTGATAATGCAGAATTAGTCGCAAGTGGCTTTAGCCGTGTTGATTGGAATGATAATAATGCGGTGTTACTTACCATAAAAAGTCCTGCTGATTTACGCTCCGTATCAATTGCTTCGTTATATTTTAGAGTGAAACCCTTGAGAGATGAAATGGCATCCGTTAATTTAGTGATTAATGGTGAGGATAATATTATTGAATTATCTGGTAATGACGATTGGATTTATATTCGTGCTGATGTTGATTTTCAAGGTGATGTTAAGTTGGAATTGAGACCCGTTGGTATTTCGGATAATAATAAATTAGATTTTGCGGGGATGACATTGTTATAGCTCACTTATTACCCTTCTTTATAATCATTTATAAGATGAAAGGCTAAATGCCTCTTGGTGATATTCACTGTAAAGAGGCATTTAGCAGGTAAGACTATAGACGAACAATGTAGTTGAGTAAGGTGTAGTTATATCTATTCTCGTTTATTAATGATTTACAAACCGTTGGATAAGCATAGCTTAAAAACATCATGTCACTATTCATAATAACCTCCTTAACGATGCCAAGTCAGTTAGCATCAAATAGCATCATGAAATTAACATGCCAATTATGAATCCCTTATAAAACAATCAATTACATTTAATTGTTTTGTGTTGCTAGCTTATTTGCACCAAAAAAATGCTTGATAGCCCTAAATATGTGCAAAAAACGTGATCTTTGTCGTTGTTTTGTGTTAATGTCGGCCTGTTTTATATACAGAAAATTTGTAATTATCTTAATTATGAATAACGTAAGCAGAGTGTAAAGTGTCTTTTAAGCACTTCTCATATTCTTCCTGCTAGAATAGATTCTAACTAATACTTATCCTATCAATAACAGAGATTATTAATGCCATTTAGCCAACTTGGATTAAGCGAACCAATTTTAAAAGCGCTAGCAGAATTACAATATGAGCAGCCTACACCGATTCAATATAAGGCAATTCCTGTTATTTTGTCAGGGAAAAATGTGCTTGCTGCTGCGCAAACGGGAACGGGTAAAACAGCGAGTTTTGTATTACCAATATTAGAAAATATGATAGATGCGCCAGCCGTGCGCCCAAAACGTGTTCGTACTTTGATTTTGACGCCCACGAGAGAACTGGCTATTCAAGTTGAGGCAAATATTGTGCAATACGCTAAATACCTCAATATCACTTCTATGGCGATGTATGGTGGCATTGATGTTGAGCCGCAAAAGGAACGTTTAATTGCAGGTGTGGATATTCTCGTGGCAACACCTGGGCGTTTGCTCGATATGTATACGCGCCGTGCTATTCATTTTGATGAAACGGAAACGCTCGTGATCGATGAAGCCGATAGAATGCTTGATATGGGGTTTATTGCTGATATTAATAAAATCGTAGAACGTTTACCTGAACAAAGACAAAATTTATTATTTTCAGCGACGTTATCTAAACAGGTGCGCTCTCTTGCTCGAACAGCGATTGAAAAAGCGGTTGAAATATCCATTACAGCAAAAAATATTGCTACTGAGCAGGTTGAGCAAAGTTTAATTGCCGTTGATAAAGATGCAAAATCAGCACTGCTAAGTCATTTGATTGTTGACAATAGTTGGCAACAGGCACTGATTTTTATTGAAACCAAACGCGGGGCTGCAAAATTAGTCAGCCAACTTGAAAAGCGTGGAATTGCAGCGGAATCTTTTCATAGTGGGCGTAGTCAGGCTGTTCGTGAGCAGTTATTGGCCGATTTTAAACGCGGGGCGGTTAAGTTTTTAGTAGCGACAGGGATTGCCGCTCGCGGTATTGATATCGAAGATCTTAGCCTTGTTATCAACTATGATTTACCCGATGAAGCGGATGATTATGTACACCGTATTGGTCGAACTGGTCGTGCTGGTGCATTAGGGGAAGCTATCTCTTTTGTTTCTCGTGATGATTTTAGAAACCTCTGTGCTATTGAGAATCGTTTGGGTAAATTTATTGAAAGAAAAGAAGTGGTTGGTTTTGAGCCAAGATTAGAGATACCCGCTTCCGATGTGAGTTACGCACCGAAAAAGGCGCGCCCATCAAGACGTCGCACTGTACAAAAATAGAGGTTGGTTGTAATGTTTAGTAGCGTAATTCTCCTAAACATTACTTTGCAGCTTGAAGCATCATGGAGATATATTTTTAATCAGAAAAGCCATCATGTAAAAAATGGTATTTCTTTTGGTTGAAATCTGTTTCATCACAGTCTAAAAAATCGAGCGCATAACCGTAACTTTCTTCTTTAAAAACAGAAAGTTTCGCTAATTCATATTCATTCATAATGATAGCCATTGCCTCTTGCACGCACTCACTCTCGCCAGGGCCTATTTCAACTTCTGGTGGATCAAAATGGTTGATCATCCACTCTTGAAGCTGTTGTGCACTCATTTTACCGTTCATCGTCTCTTTTAATTGGGTAATTAACTGTGCTTTACTAATTGATAGTTCGCTCATATTCGGGAAACCTGTTATTGCTAATCAATAAAAAAGGTGAACGATTAAGTTCACCTTATGCTTTTAGTCAAATAAATAATGGGATTATTTATTATGGCGTTGCTGCAATTTTGCGGCGATATCAGCTAATGTTAGCCCTTCGTTCTGTAATAAAACCGTTAGGTGGTAGAGTAGATCTGCACTTTCACAGGTTAATTCATCCATATCTTTAGCCATTGCTGCCAATGCAACTTCAACACCTTCTTCGCCGACTTTCTGGGCAATTCGTTTGGTGCCTCGCGCATATAAACTTGCTGTGTAACTACTGTCTGCATCCGCCCCTTTACGTTGTGCAATCACCTGTTCTAGGTCAGCAATAAATGTCAGCGCAGGTTGAGTTTCACCTTTAAAACAACTTTCTGTACCGAGGTGGCAGGTTGGACCAATGGGATCAACCATTGCTAATAGGGTATCGTTATCGCAATCAGTGCTGATTTCCACAACATTTAAAAAGTGGCCAGATTCTTCACCTTTGCACCATAAACGTTGTTTAGTGCGGCTGAAAAAGGTCATTTTGCCACTAGCAAGTGTTGCAGTTAATGCCTCTTGATTAACATAACCAAGCATAAGTACTTTACCGGAAGTGCGATTTTGCACTATGACTGGCATAAGGTTATCTACTTTTGACCAATCAAGTGCGTTTAATTCTGCTTCTTTCATTAATGCTTTGCTCATCATCTAATCTCTACATTTTCTGTTTTAAGGTAAGATTTTAGCTCACCAATATTAATTATCTGTTTATGGAATACACTGGCTGCCAAGGCGCCATCGACATCTGCTTCTTTGAATACTTCTGCAAAATGAACCATTTCGCCTGCGCCCCCTGAAGCGATTAAAGGTACATTGCATATAGCGCGAGCTTGGCTAAGTTGTTTGATATCATAACCACAGCGAACACCGTCTTGATTCATCACGTTGAGTACTATTTCACCTGCCCCGCGTGATTGCACTTCTTTGATCCAATCAAAGGTATTCCATTTTGTGGTTACCGTGGCATCTTCGTTACCTGTAAATTGTTTTACTTGGTGTTGCCCCGTTGTTTCATCGTAATATGAATCAATACCAATGACGATGCATTGCGTGCCAAATTTTTCAGATAAACGATTAATTAAACTGGGGTCTGCGAGAGCTGGGCTGTTGATGGATACTTTATCAGCACCAAACTCTAGAATGCGTCGTGCATCTTCTTCTGTTTTGATTCCACCTGCGACACAGAATGGAATATCAATGACTTCTGCAACACGACTTACCCAACTTTTATCGACCACTCGAACGTCAGAGCTTGCTGTAATATCGTAAAAAACTAACTCATCGGCACCTTCTTCGGCGTAGCGTTTTGCTAATGGTACGATATCACCTACAATTTCATGGTTACGAAATTGGACACCTTTGACGACTTGACCATCTTTAACATCAAGACACGGAATTATGCGTTTTGCTAACATATTGACCTCTTTGGCACTAATCTAATATATATCAAAGTGTTATCCAATATTTTGTTTTTCTGTTTAATGTAAATAGCAATCCTGTTTGCATACAAAATAATTAGTTGTTGGCAATATTATTGCTAAAGTATTTGTTAAGTATCTGCTAAGTATATAATTTTTCATCTTCGCTTTGTAGGTTTTTAAGTTACATTTAATGACTTATTTCTTTTTGCCTATACATGTAACGTTAAGCAGTGAAAAAGGGGGACTGCGTATAGTAGGGGGGAAAGTAAATGATAAAAACAGAGCTTTGCTATGTTTTTATCATTAATTGAATCTCTTATTTGGTTAATTATTCTCTGGTTTATATACCCGAATCCAATCAACCAGCATTGTATTTTTGTCTGGGTCAGCTAAATCAGCGTCTGAAGGACTATTATTTTCAACTAACCAAGTTTGTGACTCTATGTTAATAATAATATCCATTGCCTTAGTAAAACCAAGACCTCCTTGAAAATTAAGGGGGTCAATAGCAGAGATATTATTGGTATCACTTGCCGTTTGTAATGCATTTTGTGAAAATGCGAGATGCTCCCATGTATTTTTACAGCTTGGTATCCATTATCAAATGCCACACCACCGCTTGCATCTAAATATGGTTGTGTATAGCTCCATGTGCCATCCTTTCCTTTCGTCGCAAAGGCGTTATGGTAGACAACACGAACTAATTCGCCGTCGATGTAATATTCAAAGTGTTTTGGTGAAACCCAGTTTACGCCAACTTGTATAAAGTTACGATTACCATTATTCCACGTGTAGTCACCCCAACTGGTTACGCCATTGCGTCCCCACCAACTGTTATGATCTCGTGGTTGATAATCTTGGAAAGGAGAGCGAACAAATGAATGGTGGCTTAAATGTATGAACTGTTCAAAATAGTTAACACCACCATAAGCCTCAATAATATCAATTTCTTGAGTATCATCTGGGCTTAATAACCAAACATCGGAAGCTAATGAAATATTTGCAAGGCTAATGCTTGTTTCTACAAACACAGGGTACAAAACACGGCTATTAGAAGTAATGCAACCGGCATTAATGCCGGGCACATTCATCTTACTGGTACTTGGATTACGTGATGCTCGAATTTCTAATTCATTGCCGTTAACTGCAACGTGATCATATTGCCAGTATGTAGCACCAGGGCCATTCCAAGCATTATGGTAGAAATTATACCATTTATTACCTGGTCCAAAGTTTGATTTAACATTAGTAGCATCAAATTCATAATTAAAGTCATCAGACTGTGCCGTTTGCTCAACCCATTTTTTACCACTTTGAATACGTGCTGGGACGGGGAGCGTTTCCACCGCATTTGCATCTAAACCTTGCGATGCGTAACCTGATTTGGCGATCTCACTTAATTCTCCGCTTACAGGAGACGTTGAAATGTCACTTTTCCAGATAAAATTGAATGATTCTAAATTCCATTGCCAATCGTTACTCCCTAGTGCATAGATACGAATTTTTTGTGGGCCAGGTAATTTAACCGCCGTTGCGGCATTAACAGTAGAAAATGTGTTCCATCCATTAGCAGGAACCGTTGAGGTAGCATAGGAAACCCATGTGCCGTTTTCTAAAACAAGCACTTCTATCCCAGTGTTGTTTGTCATTGCAGTAGCAATATTAAAGCTGACACTGTACATACCAGCTTGATCTACTTCGATATTATAATCAACAAAATCTCCGCTATTTACATAACTGATGGCGGTTTGGTTATTGATTGTATATTTTGTTACTGCCGTAGGTTGTTGGTCGTCAAAAGTTCCTCCTTGTGCTATAAAATTTTCAGCTTCCACTTTTATATTATATGCTGCAGCTGATACTGATACCGACATAGAAAGTGCCAGTGCGACACCCAACGACACTTTATTCTTTAAGTTCATAATATTATCCGTTTATTAATTGATTAGTATTCATTAAAAAATAACAAAATTGCTATCGATAATTGAAGCTTCGAGTTAATTTTAACAAGTATTAATCACTCCTTTTTAAGGCTGTTTCTAATTAAATTAGTCATAGCCACCTTTATTTTCGCAACGCTATCATCACAATGTAATTCAACATAAATACTGATTGGTACTATGAATGCCGAACAATCTGCGTCAATAGTCTTATATATGCTAGACCAATTAGTGGTTTTGGTTTGCTGCCTGTGTGTTTATGTGATGTGGGTGACATCTCTAGTAAGTTAGGTATTATAAGTTTGATTTTTATCACAATTACTGCAGGGGGAATTATTTGCCATAATGGTTTAAGGTGATAACTTAGCTGTTGTTGTATAATTTTTACTATAATCCATTTTAATTGGTTTGCCAGTTTTGGTCGCTAATATTTATTCATCGTAAGCTGTGTCAACATTGAATGAAAATCGTATCTTATTGTTCTGTTTTAATTGTGACTGTTATTAAGGTGGTTATTTGTGGTTGTAAAACATACTGATGAAATTGGGAGCTTATTGCTTTTATTGAAATAGTTGAATTGATAATGATAGTAATTGAAGTTCGATTTTAGAATAGGTGGGCATATAAATGATGAAGATGTTCGTTCTGATATTAATGGTTTTTAGCTTGCCTGTTCCTGCGGTTGAAATGGATAAAAAGAAAATAACCTTGGTTTATGAGGTAATGCCTAATCCACCATTCTATTTAGGTGAAGGGCCTGCAATTGATTGGCAAAAACCTGGTGTCACATTAGAACTATTAAAATTGTTAGAAAATAAATTAAATATACAATTTGAATTTAAGCGTAGGCCTTGGGCTAGAGGCATGAGAGAGGTTAAGGCAAATGTTGTTGATGGAATTTTTCACGCTACTTTTAGCGAAGAACGTTTATTAAGTGGCGTTTATCCAATGAAAAATAGTAAGCTGGACTCTAGTAGAGCAATTGTCCACCAATCCTATTTTCTTTATAAACATAAAGATGCTTCCATACAATGGGATGGTAAAAGTTTCACGAAAATTAATGGCAGTATTGGTGTGGTAAGAGGATATGTCGTTGTTGGTTATCTCAAAGAAATGGGGATTGCCGTAAAAGAAATTAATTCACAGCTAAGCGGATTACGTATGCTAAATGCAGGCCGCATTGTTGGTTTAGCCGATATAGAAACAGTCTCCGATTTTCAGATAAAAACACACCCGAATGAATTCAAAGATATCGTCAAAGTATATCCACCACTCAATCAAATACCCTATTATTTAGTATTTTCTCACAAGTTTGTGCTAGAAAATCCAGACCTAACAGAAGCAATTTGGAATACAATCAAGGAGATAAAAAGTTCACCGCAATATGAGCAAATTGTTGAAAAATATCTTTAATATTATTAATCCATATATGCATGCTAATTCAATATGCAAAGTGAGCAGAAAAGGGGATTTGAGAAAGTATTTTTAGACAATAGTATAAGCAGTACTGCATGCTATTTTCTGTACTGCTTAAATAAAGAGGGGATGACTTTGTAGTAAAGGCAATAACATCATCCCTGTTTGACTTGACGACTGTTTTTACTTGCACTCCCCGGTTTGGTAGTAAATGACGTCGCTATCTGCACATGCGCTGCAATCTGTTGAATACGTTTTCGTTTCACCACTTTTAGTAGTTGCACAAACGGGGAGGTATTCCATTGTGCAGACTTCTGGCCTAGGCGCTTTACACTGGAAAGCATTTGCCGGGACTTCATTCACTGATGAGTGAGATGCGGAGCAAGACCAGAGAAAAAGTAGGGGGGAGAAACACAATATTTTTAAAAAATGATTCATAGGTATTGGCCTTATATTTTTAACTACGAATGCCATACAAAAGCGTAAACATTCTGCTATCTACATTAAAGCACTAAAGTGCAAAGATAGACAAAAAATTAATTATTACCTGCAATGTATTGGTTATCGTGGTGGTTTAATAGGTGATTGATAATAATCAAGCGTTCGTCAGTAATCGCTTGATTATTATTTGTATCGGTATTAATTAGCGGTGAAAGTATTACAGTAAATGTTATTGTTTATTCTGCATAGCTTGTTGCCAACACGCAATTGCTTCAACAACATTGAACTTTCCTTCCAGTAGCGCGCGACCTACAATCATCCCTGTCGCACCCGAGCGGGCTACGGCAGCGATGTCATCTAATGAGCCGATACCACCCGATGCTTGCCATGCTACTTGAGGATAGGCTGCACTTAACTCAGTATATAGGTCAACGTTTGATCCCGTTAATGTACCATCTTTAGAAATGTCGGTGCAGAGTACATGTTTAAGGCCTACGGCTAAATAGGTTTCAAGCAGAGATTCAATGGTTTGACCACTCGCTTCTTGCCAACCAGATACGGCAACAATCTTATTACCATCGCCATCAATGTTGATATCAAGCGCTAATACGATATGCTCGGCACCATATTTTTTCATCCAACCTGCGACCATTTCAGGCTCTTTAACCGCCGTAGAACCGATTACCACACGTTGAGCGCCTGCATCGAGTAGGTCTTTGACATCTTGCTCTGTACGCACACCACCGCCAATTTGAATTTTTGCCGGTGTATTTTTAATTAAACTGGCAATGACCTCTAATTGACGCTTACTGGTATCTTTAGCACCATCTAAATCCACTAAGTGTAACCAGTCGGCGCCTTGCTCATTGTAAATGGTAAATTGACTTTGAGGATCGTCGCTGTAAACGGTTTTTTGTGCGTAATCGCCTTGATATAAACGAACTACTTTACCATCAATTAAATCTAATGCGGGGATAATCATTATTAAAGCTCCAAAAAGTTTTTCAGCAGTTGGGCACCAGCTTTACCTGAACGTTCCGGATGGAATTGTACCCCATAAAAATTGTCTTTATTTACCGCTGCGGTAAATGGCACGCCATATTCGCAGCTAGCAATGGTATCTTCTGTTACGGGAAGCGCATAGCTGTGCACAAAATAGAAATATGTACCCGCTGGAATATCCTTAAATAAGGGATCACCCGCTTTAGGGGTTACTTGATTCCAGCCCATGTGAGGTGAGCGTAGTGGTGCAACCTCCATTTTTGCGACAGTACCTGCGACAATGCCTAAGGTTTTCACTTTGCTCTGTTCGCCAAAGCCCTCTTCAGAAGCTTCTGCTAACATTTGCATACCTAGACAGATACCTAATACGGGTTGTGTCAGGTTTTTAATTTGTTCGACTAAATCACGGTCGATAAGGTTCGCCATTGCTTCTTTGGCAGTGCCAACTCCGGGTAGAAATAGTTTGTCAGCTTGCTGCAAAATTGCGGGCTCTTTGCTGACGGTCACTTCATAACCTAAACGTTCGATGGCAAATTTAACCGAAGATAAATTTGCACAGCCTGTATCAATAATTACGATCATAAAACACCTTTGCTCGAGGGTAAGTCTGTGCCGACGATTTGGATACTTTGACGTAGTGTGCGCCCAAAGGTTTTAAATAAACCTTCGACCATGTGATGAGCGTTACCATTTTCTACTTCAAGGTGCAGTGTTGCACCCATCGCTTGAGCGAGAGAATAGAAAAAGTGCTCAACCATTTCCGTTGACATGGTGCCGACTAATTCACGCGGAAAGTTCGCTTTAAACTTCAGGTACGGGCGGCCTGATAAATCTAATGTACAACTCGCTTTCGTTTCATCCATAGGTAGAACAAAGCCAAAACGGCCAATACCGCGTTTATCACCAAGCGCCTTGTTTAATGCTTCACCGAGTGCCAGTGCGGTATCTTCGACACTGTGGTGATCATCAATATGCAAATCACCTTTGACACTGACATTCATTTGGAAACCACCATGTGTGGCAATTTGATCTAACATATGATCAAAAAATCCCATGCCAGTATCGATCTGGTTCTCACCCGTGTTATCTAAGTCGACAGTAACCGTAATATCGGTTTCTTTGGTTTTGCGGGTTACGGAGGCAACACGGCCACGGCTAGTGAGTTGTTTAACGATTTGTTTCCAACCAAGGGTCTCTTTATTATACAAAATACCCGTTAAGCCCATATTTTCAGCTAAACCGATATCTGTGTGACGATCGCCAATCACATAGGAGTTAGCAAAATCGATACGACCTGATTTTAGGTATTCGCTAACCATGCCTAAATGTGGCTTACGACAGCTACAGTTGTCTTCAGGAAAATGGGGGCAAAGTAGGGTGGATTCAAATTTAACGCCCTGAGATGCAAATATTTCCATCATTTTATTTTGTGGAATATCAAAATCTTGTTGTGGGTAGCTAGCCGTGCCTAAACCATCTTGGTTAGAGACTATCACTAAAATGAAGCCTGCATTTTGTAGCGTTAATAAACTTGGAATAACATCGGCTTCAAATTTTAATTTTTCTAAACTATCCACTTGCTTATCGGTAATGGGCTCATCGATTAAGGTACCGTCACGGTCGATGAATAGAAATTTTTGTTTGCTCATGGTTTGTGTTCCCTACAGCGATTTTAAGGTCGTTAATGTGGCTTCCATCTCAGCTTGGTTGCCGATAGTAATACGTATACAGTTTTCAAGGCGCTTTTTGGTCGCAAAGTCGCGCATGATAATGCCATTATTGGCAAAGGCTGCGAAGACTTTTGCCGAATCTTTAAAGCGTACTAAAACAAAGTTACCCGTGGCAGGGAAAACTTCTGTAACACAATCAAGTTCGTTTAGGGCTTGCTGTAATAGTTGGCGATTGTTGTTGAGGATCGCAACGCGTTCAAGCATCACCGCGAGTCCCTTTTCTGATAGCGCTTGTGTGGCAATTTGTGCAATAGGCTCAGGCATCGGGTAAGGAGCTATAACCTTGGATAACATTGCGATAACAGGGGCTTGGGCAATTGTGAAGCCACAACGAATGGCTGCTAACGCAAAAGCCTTCGATAGTGTCCGTGTTAACACTAAATTTTCATGTTGCGCAATTAAGTCAACTTGGCTTCGCTCTGGGCAAAATTCGATATAAGCTTCATCGGCAACAATCAGCGCTTTACCTGCGGTTGCTTGTAACAGATGAACTAGTTTCTCCCTATCAAGCATATTGCCCGTTGGGTTATTCGGAGCACATAAAAAAACGATTTTAACTTGGCTATCGCTTTTATTGACGGCCTGTTCACGGCAAAATAATCGACATCGAATTGTGCATCAAGCGCCACTTCTTCAATGGCTACTCCGCAGGTTTCTGCGCTGATAGCATACATGCCATAGGTGGGAGGGCAAATTAAAATACTATCGATACCCGGTTCACAAAAAGTGCGGATCAAAATTTCAATGCTTTCATCGGCACCACGAGTTGTTAGCAATTGCTCGTTATTAACGCCTGCGTAACTCGCGTAGGCATTAATTAATGCGGGAGGTTGAAATTCAGGGTAACGATTTAATTTGCTTGAATCTAATTGATATTCACTGCAGTCAGGTGCTTCATTCGCATTTAACCAGATATGGCCTTTTCCGCCGATACGACGCGCAGAAAGATAAGGGGTTAATGCTTGTACCGTTTTACGGGCGAGGTGTTGTGTGTTGCTCATCTCTTGGATCTTCCCTAGCTATATATAATGGCGAGACGCGAACGCCTCGCTTGCCCATTGCTGCTAATTATTAAGTTTGTCGATACGAATTGTTACTGCTCGAGCGTGTGCCGTTAAGCCTTCCGATTCAGCAAGGCAAGTGACGGCTGGCGCTAAGCGACGTAGTCCATCCATGGTTAATTCTTGCACAGTGTAGCGTTTTACAAAATCTGCTAGCCCTAAGCTTGAATAGGTACGGGTATAGCCATAGGTTGGTAACACATGGTTAGTGCCGCTGGCATAATCGCCTACCGACTCTGGGGTCCATGCACCTAAGAAAATTGAACCAGCATTACGTAATTTAGGTTGTAACAGACGTGGATTTTGCGTCTGTACAATCAAGTGTTCTGGTGCATAACTGTTAGATATTTCTGCTGCTTGCTCAATATCTTCGCAGACAATGCTGACACTGTGGGCAATGGCTTTGGCGGCAATTTCACTTCGAGATAGCAGTGTTAGTTGCTTGTCGATTTCGATACCAGTCAGCTCCGCAATTTTTGCGCAAGGGGTGACTAAAATGGTTTGTGAATCGTGACCGTGTTCAGCTTGTGATAGTAAATCGGCTGCGATAAAAGCAGGATCAGCGTGTTCATCTGCAATCACTAACACTTCCGATGGCCCCGCAGGCATATCAATCGCAGCTCCAGCAAAATCATTGCTGACTTGGCGCTTTGCTTCGGTTACAAAGGAGTTACCTGGGCCAAAAATTTTGTCGACAGCGGCAATGCTTTGTGTGCCATAGGCCAGTGCGGCAACCGCTTGTGCACCACCAATGGTGTAGATTTCATTAACGCCACATAGCGATGCAGCATATAAAATTTCATCTGCAATGGGCGGTGGTGAACACAGCACGATCCGCGAACAACCTGCAATTTGCGCAGGCGCACCCGTCATGATAACCGTTGACGGTAGTGGAGCACTACCACCTGGAATATACAGACCAACGGACTCTATCGCCTGAGTATGCATTTCACAAACAACACCGGGCATTGTCTCAACACGGATAACGTCTTGCAGTTGTGCCTGATGAAATTTAACAACTTGCTGATAAGCGGTGTCAATGGCACTTTTTATATCATCACCTAAACGTCCACAAGCTTGTTCAATATCACTGTTTGTGATGGTGAAGTTATCGCCAGTTAATTTGTCGAAACGTTTTGTATAATCAAGCAGAGCTTGATCGCCATTGGCTCGTACAGATGTGATGATCTCAGTAACGGTATTGGTTAGCGATGAAGAGTCTGCCATTGCTGGACGAGCAAGCAGCTGTTTTTGCTCGTCATTTGATAAACTTGTCCAATTGACTGTTTGCATTGCAGTTTTCATTGCAATTACTCCATCATTTTTTCAATAGGCAAGACTAAGATAGAGCTTGCACCGAGTGCTTTTAATTGCTCCATTGTTTCCCAAAAAAGATTTTCTTTGCTTACCACATGCAGTGCAACATGATCGCTGCTACCCGCTAAATCCATCACGGTAGGTAGGTCCGAACCAGGCAGTAGGTCGGTGATTGCTGCAAGATTAACTTTGGGTGCATTGAGCATGATGTATTTAGATTCTTTTGCTGTTTGCACACCATCAATACGTACTAAAAGGCGGTTTAGTAGTTCTTGTTTAGCGGCTGCTAAAGGCTCTGCGCGTTGGATTAAGACAGCCGTGGAGCGGTAGATCACTTCCACTTCTTTTAAACCGTTCGCTTCTAACGTTGCGCCCGTTGAAACAAGATCACAGATCGCATCAGCAAGCCCGGCGCGTGGTGCAACTTCCACTGAACCTGTTAACATACAAGAGGTATAAGGAACATTGGCTTCATTCATGAAACGTTTTAGTATATGTACATAGCTGGTTGCAATACGTAGATTGGCAAGTGATTGTACACCTTGATAATCAAAATCATGGTCAACGGCAAGCGAGAAACGGCAGCCACCAAAGGAAAGCTCTTTAATGACTTTATGGCCAGTGGGTTCATTAGCAACTGTACGCATCATATACTCTTCTTCGAGTACATTTTGCCCGATAAAACCAAGGTCAACAACACCATCCATAATTAAACCCGGGATATCGTCATCGCGTACACGTAAAATATCAATCGGCATATTTTCACTGTGTGCAATTAAACGTTGGGTGTTTAAATTAACTTTAATACCACATGCTTTTAGTAGTTTTACCGTATCATCACTTAAACGGCCTTTCTTCTGTATTGCGATTCTTAAACGTTGCTCTGACATAGTCATTTTCCTTGCCTTATAAACTAAAAAACCCTCGGGAGGTTGGCCTTCCGGGGGTTTATTTTGTTGGTAACCACTGGAAGCACAAAAACTCTTCCAAGAATAAAAAATCCTGAAAGATTAGGTGATATGATGGTGGTGTTGTACTTTCAGAATGGCTAATTTCATGGTTACATAAATCTCAAATAATTTAATTGCGGGTAGAATATCAATGTCGTTAATAAAAGTGAACTATTTTTTTATTCAAAAAGGGGAAATAATGTTTTTTTATGCAACTTTATTGCTTATTCACTCAAGCCGTTTCCATTTTCCTGTTCTTCATTCTGTAATGCTTCGAGCTTTGCGCGTTCTGCTTTAGAGATATATTTGGGTTTGTTACTTGGATTTTTTTTTGCATTCATTTTTTTGATGCGTTTATCGAGAATTTTGTTTAATTTTTTCTTTCTATTCATTTTTGTTTCCTGACGAAATTCGCCTACTATATTTATTGTTTGCTATTGTAGCTGTCCATAAAATAAACACAAGCTCGTACTATTGTTATATACGTTTAATCCCACAGTACCGCTCGAAAATGTTTTCTACAGACCGATTGGTAACTTTCATTGCCACCAATTTCGACTTGTTGCCCCTCTTTGATTGGGTTGCCATCTTGATCATGGCGCAGCACCATATTTGCTTTGCGGCCACAATGACAGATAGTTTTAAGCTCAACAAGTTTATCCGCCCAAGCAAGCAGATACTGACTACCGCTAAAGAGTTCTCCCTGAAAGTCGGTTTTTATACCGTAGCATAAAACGGGAATATCGAGGTTATCTACAACATGGGTTAATTGTTTGACTTGTTCTTTGCTTAAGAACTCGGGCTTCATCAATTAAGATACAGTGTTGTTGCTGCTGTTGATGTACCGCTTCGATTATTGTTGCCAAATTATCATTGCAGGAAAAAATAGCAGCATCTGTTTCGATGCCTATGCGAGATGCAACTTTACCAACACCTGCACGGTTATCAATGGAGGCTGTTAGTACGAATGTATTCATACCACGTTCGCGATAATTATAAGAGGACTGTAGCAGAGAGGTTGATTTGCCAGCATTCATTGATGAATAGTAAAAATAAAGTTGAGCCAACGTGCGATCCTTAATATCTAGTGCAATATTTTGTTTTCATGGTGAGATGGTAATCGGTCGTATTTTAGATTACAAGGAAATAACATTATGCGCTAAAGATGAAAAATGAGGAACGTAATTTGTGATCCCCTAAAAAGCAAGGGTGAGGTAATGTTCTATACTTTTAAAAAACTGCGAATTGGGACAATAGCAGCGGATATAGGAATGTAATAGGGAATTACGGATGCTCAACAAGTTTTTTTATTTACCCATGATAATCACTATTATTTTGACCTTGATAGGTTATCGTACTTTTGTTAATCAAGTAGAGCGCATAAAACAATCTGAATATGAAAATATCATTGTTCGTCATAACTTACTTAATCAATATATTCATTTAATATCAGCAACGAACAGTAAGCTTAGCCAATCAATGGTTAATGCCTATGCGCTTGTTGCTGAAGACCATTATAATATTCATCTTTTCGATGTTCTTTCATACCTTAAATCTTTTAATATGTATGGTATATCAGATTATTCGCCTTCTCAGTTTGCACAACAGCTTTCAGGCACTTTAGTGGTTAGTGCTAAATCAAATATTGAAAATACAGTTTTACATGACGAAGTAACAGCCATTAGTATGATTGATGATGAGCTTACTCTATTAACGGGCGAAAGCGGATTGATTGAGCGCGTATATTATACTTCGCTACAGGGGCTTATTTATTTGACACCTAAAGTGTTATTGGAAAATTGGTATTTTTTTCCTGAATTTTATCAGAAAAAATTTTGGCAAGAAGTGATTCCTGCTGCGAATCCATTGGCTGAGCAGGTTTTTACACCCGTTTACGAAGATAGCTATAGCCCTGAAATAATGTTAACTATATCAAGCCCCATTATCATTAATGGACATTTTATAGGGGCTTTGTCTACCGATATTAAACTTGATTATATGGCTTTTTTACTTGAACTTGAGGAGACGGTTGGCGTCTCATTTTTGGTTAATGAAAATAAGCAGCTTATCACGACTAATGAAGCTATCGCTTTTATGGATAGTATTCCAAAGCTAACTAATCAAACAACCTGGTCATCACTGGATGGCGGTGAACTCTATAGCGCCCCTTTAATCGATGAACAGCTTTATATGTTGCACTATATCAATGATCAGGATGTTCAGCTGCAGGCTATCAGTGCGTCACTTGTTATCTGGTTAATGTTATTTGTGGTTTTAATTCTGAGCTTCTTCAGTGTTTTTGCCTTTAATGTTAAATTAAAAAACAGTGCGTTAATGATTATTGACCCGCTAACCAAACTGTACAATCGCCATGGCTTTTTTACGATATTAAAACCCATCTATTCGGGGTTATTACGCAGCCCAGTAGAATTTGCTTTAATTATGGTTGATATTGATGATTTGCAAGGATTTAACGACCAATATGGGCATCTTGCCGGTGATTAAATTATCCTCTCAATTGCCAAGCAAATTATTAAAACTAACCGAAAGTCATCAATCTGCTGTCGTTGGCGAGGTGGCGAATTTTTGATTTTTTGCCAGTGGATAAGTGCTGAAGCCGCTGAAACGTTAGCGCGACGAATCAATAGTGTGGTTGCTAAGAAACGGAAGGGAAATATGTTACATATTACGGTCAGTGTTGGAGTGTATGTTACCCGTGCGACGGATGATTTAGAGGCAATTATTAAGTTGACTGAAAATGCTTTATTTCAAGCAAAAGAGCGAGGAAAAAATCAAGTTTACGTTTCTAATGCACTATGATTTTACCGTGATTGTATTGATAACAAGTGTAAAATGGTAACCCGACAGGATCACCATTTTAGCTCTTTAGGTTAGAGAACTTTCCAAAGTAATTGCTCACCAGCTCGGATTGGTACCACTTGATTATGACCAAATTCTAAGGTTGCAGGCACATCCCAGCTGCTTTTTTCTAAGGTAATGGTGTCGCTATTACGTGGTAGATTATAAAAATCTGGGCCATTAAAACTAGCAAAAGCTTCTAATTTATCAAGCGCATTCGCTTCCTCAAACACTTCTGCATACAATTCTATTGCCGCATGTGCAGTATAAGAGCCTGCACAACCACAACTGGACTCTTTTTTATCAATCGCATGTGGTGCCGAATCTGTACCTAAAAAGAATTTTTTTGAACCACTCGTGGCGGCTTTAATTAATGCTTGCTGGTGCGTGTTTCTTTTTAAAATAGGTAAACAGTAGAAATGCGGACGAATGCCTCCCACTAACATATTGTTACGGTTAAACATTAAATGATGTGCAGTGATTGTGGCAGCAACGTTGTCACTAGCATTGTTGACAAATTCAACGGCATTGGCCGTCGTTATATGTTCAACAACTATTTTTAAATTAGGATAATCGGCAACCAGAGGCGCAAGAACGGTCTTTAAAAAGAGTTCTTCACGGTCAAAAATATCAATATCGTGTGATGTAACTTCACCATGTACTAACAGTGGCATACCCACTTCTTGCATCGCTTCTAGTGCTGCGCCAATATTTTGTGTCGAGGTAACACCTGAATCTGAGTTAGTTGTCGCGCCAGCTGGATATAATTTGGCGGCGTATACGTAGCCTGATGCTTTTGCTTTTTTTATTTCATCAGCGCTCGTGTTGTCTGTTAAATAGAGCGTCATCAAAGGGGTAAAGCTATTTTTTGGTTGGCAAGCTAAAATACGTTGTTGGTATGCAAGTGCCGATGTTGTATCGATAACCGGAGGAACGAGGTTTGGCATAATTATCGCACGGCCCATGTAACGGCTTGTATCACGTAGCGTATCATTTAGCACATCCCCATCACGTAAATGTACATGCCAGTCATCTGGGCGGGTTATTGTTAATCTATTCATTTTTGTTATTCTCCATTGATTTATCACTATTTTACAAACTTCGTAAGGTATTGCATACCTATTTGCATTTAAATAATTGACCCGTTAATTATGTTTGATCAGTGGAAAAGTAACTAAGACTTGTACTCCGGACTTATCGCTACGGTTTTGAATCTGAATTTGCCCTTGATGAAATTCACAGATTATCTTGGCAATAAAGAGCCCTAAACCTAAATGTGTTTGCTGTTGATGACTCTGTTTTCGTATTGAAACCATCGAATTGAGTAATTGATCGCTCATATTCTCCGGTAAGAGGGGGCCTGCATTGCTTATTTCAATGAGTGCATTACTGGTTTGTTGTTTGAGTAATATTTTAATGGGATTTTGTGCTTCGCTAAATTCTAAGGCATTACCGATCAATTTATCGAGTAATTGAACGATCAAGTCTGGATCTGCGCAAACGTATAAGGGTTTATCGGTAATTTCTAATTGAAAATGATAATTAGGGTAGGTCATTTGATAACCTTGCCCGCAATTATCAAGTAATTCATTAATAGAAAATGAAATTTTTTCACACGCTTGAAGGCTCTGTTCAATGCGTGTTGCTTCGCTCATGCTGGTTAATATTTTGTTAAGACGATTAATACCTTTTTCGGCTCTTTCTATGTACTTCTTATTTTCACTATTTTGCGGTAATAACGTTAAATTCTCTAGTGATGATCGGACTACGGCAACGGGTGTTCGGAGTTCATGGGATAAACGCGATGCAAGATTTTCAAGATAGAAATGGTATTGTCGTAAACGATTAACCATATCAAATAGTCCTCGCGATAGGTGACCAATCTCATCTTTTGATTTTGATGCGCTAAATAGGGTTAAAATACGCCCCTGTGAATCAATGGCGTTATCCGCTTGATCGCGTAATTTTCGAATACGAGAAGCAATATTAGAGGCAAATAAAAATTGTGCTAATGTCGCGCTAAAAATAATCAGCAAAATGACGTTAAATATTTTTTCCAACGCTTTATTACGCAGTGTTTTTATGCCATTGGTGGTCTCTTGTGCGATCACCATCCCCATTATTTTATTGCCGACCATGATTGGGCTGGCTGCAGATAAAATCATTGCTTTACCATCACTGCTTAAGGACCAATCGGAGTGTGATTTGCCTAGTAATGCTTGTCTGATAAATTCACTGTTAAGCTGTGTTGATTCCTTTAGGTCATCGTTAAAATCATTTGTCGGTGGTGCGAGAATCAGTGAGTAAATAGGGCTCAGCACTTTCTTCTTAATGACCTCTAAGTAATCATTGCTTTGTTGCTGTAGTGCATCACTTGGCCATGCGCCATCCGCTTGCAAAATATCCCCTGCTTTTGCGATAACACGTTGGTGACGATCCAGCACAAAAATGCGTGATTGTGTATGACTCATCCCCTTGATTATTTGCTCTATTTCAGGTGAGGGGATTAAGACTGTGCCGAGCTGCTCTTTGTTGTGGATGTTGGAGGTGGAGATAATCGTATTAATCTGCTGAGGAGCGCTATTGGTAACCGTATAAAGTGCAAATCCTAACTTATTACCCAGCATTTCAAGTGGTAAGCGAAATTCAATATTGTAACCCGACTCACTCTCTTGCCAATAGCCTTGAATGTGTTTTTCCCGTTGCAATTGATTCATTTCATCCCCTGTATTGGGTTTTAAATAGGCATTGATCCAAATCTTTTTAAGGGCTGAAATAACATAGTGTTGTAGCTCCCCCTGTGGTGAAGTAAGGGCAATGATAAGATGGTCGCTGCTATTGATGGTGCGTGCATTGTTGTTTTGATAAACGGGATAAAGGTTAGTCACTTGCAAATAGCCGTATAAATAACCTTGTCGTTTACCGACCATATGGCGAAAAGAGGTTGGGTTATTGTTATTATCAACGGACTGATAACGGGTATATTGTTCCCCATAGTGCAAACTTTCAGATATATATTCTTGCCAATTGTCGAGTTCGCCATCGAGTTTTATTTTCTTTTTCAGTTCATAGACATAAAGATCTTTACCTGTTTCTATGTGTGGTAAAAAAGTGGCATCTTCGTTAAAGAGATTTGGTCTTTCGTGAAGTGTCATCGCAATTGCACGGCTAGTGCCGATCAGCGTTTGTTCTTGACCTAGCCGTAAAAATTTATCCATTTCTAAGACATATTGATAGGCAAACCAAGGTAATATCAATAAAAAGCTTGATAAGATAATAACTTTACTACGCAGGCCGAAGGTAAATTTTTTCAAGAAGCTCTGTCCTGAGTGATATCCCAACGGTAGCCCATGCCATAAATAGCGGTTATTTCATTAAATGTCGCATCGAGGTGAATAAATTTTTTACGGATGCGTTTAATGTGTGAGGTGATGGTGTTGTCATCTACGACCATATTGGCATCCTGCATTAATTGCTGGCGATTGCGTACTGTACCAGAGCGGTTAGCTAATGCATAAATAATCCAAAATTCGGTTACGGTAAAATCTAAGGGCTGTTTTGCCCAGTAAATTTGCATGCGATCGCTATCGATGGTTAATTTTCCCCGTGTTAAAATTGTCTGTTGTTGATTGGGTTTTTGCATCACTTCAATGCGTCTAAACAGGGCACTAATTCGTACCATTAAATGTTCAAGGCCAATATCTTTACTGAGGTAATCATCAGCGCCCAAACGCAAGCCAGAAATACTATCAAAATCATTATCTCGTGCCGTTAAGAAAATAATAGGCAATGTTGTAGATAGTGTTCGTAAAGCTTGGCAGAGTAGAAAACCGCCATCATATTCATCGCCTAAGCCGACATCTATAATAGCCAGATCGGGTAAACGAATCTGAAAAGCTTGCATGGCTTCGAGTCTTCCTTCATAACAGTCAACTTGATAGCCGTGTCTATTCATTAAATCAGCGTAATTGTCTCTGATGTTTTTTTCATCTTCAATAATGGCGATACGTTTCATGCAAATATACTTCTCTGTTTCTGGATAAACAGCCCCTAGTATACGCAAAAATAAAAAGGTAAATAGGGGGAAACTCATATTGCCATTTTTTGAACATAATTGATCAGTGAATTGCCATTTTCTCTCCCTTAAAAAAACATAACCCTTTGCTTAAATAACGGTATCAATTAAGTAACGGCTATATCAGCTGTTCTATACAAATAGTAAGGGTAGAAAATGGATAACAATAAAATAAATCTCTCTTTTAAAAAATCATTCTTGAATCTAGCAATTATCTCAAGTTTGGGAATTGCTGTGTTGGTTATGCAAAAATCCTACTCGGCTCGAGATTCGTTGGCTCACAAAATGAAGGTCACCCGATGCAACCCTTTGACCAAACAATGAGCCGTGTCGATATAGACTATTTAGCTTGGCAAGCTGAAGCTCAACTCCTATCGCCAGAGGAGATGCAAGATGATGCTGTTGTTATTGAGACAACAGCTCTAACGGCTCCCGTGAGCGAATTTCAAATAGAGACGAGTAGCGATGTTCAGCAATTAAATCCTGAGATTAAAAATGAAGTGCTTTTTGCTTTTGATTCTAGCGATATTAATAGCGCTTATTTTCAATCATTAAATGAGACTGCCTTAGAGATGCAAAGAAGCAAGGGCAATCAACAAACACTTTGGCAGGTGGTCGGTTACGCAGATAAACAGGGCAATACTTTATATAACATCGAGTTGGCCAAACAACGTGCACAAGCTGTTGCCCAGTATTTAGTTGCGAAAGGGGTTGCTGAAGATAAGTTGTCAATCCTCTCTCTGGGGGATTCGAATGCGAAGAATCAGTCGGCAATGACAGAACACCGCCAGCAACGCCGCGTAGAAATACATCCTTATCAAGCTGAAATAACCCTGTTAGCTACACAATTACAGCAACAAAAGCATCAACTTAAAAAGCAGCAAATCGCGAGACGTGTTGCGCAAAAATTACTTAATGAAGTTGTCGCTATTGAAGGTCATGCCGTGCTAGATGAACAGGAAAATGAATTTGCGGATGATTTTGCCTTACCAACGAAAAATGCGATCACCACTGCAATGGATCATAGGGGGTGATATGAGCCTATTACAACAAGTTTTCGCCATCAAATTGATCCGTAAACATTTTTGGTTGATGGTGATATTTATGCACGCAGTTAGTCATACGCCTTTGTTTGCGGAACAATTGCCTGTCGAGAAGGATCCGGTTGGACTTGTCTATATCAATAACAGTGGCGAAAAAATCAGTGCGCCACTGTTGAGTAGTGCCGTCGATATGGATGTGACCGGGTTAATTAGTCGCGTTACCGTAAAGCAGGTTTTTGTGAATAGTAGTGATGATTGGATTAATGGGACCTATCTTTTTCCATTACCTGAAAATGCAGCGGTCGATCATCTGCGCATGATTATTGGTGAGCGGGTTATCCTTGGGGAGATTAAAGAGAAGGAGGTCGCCCAACGGGAATATCAAAAGGCGCAAGTCGCAGGGAAAAAAGCAAGTTTAGTGACGCAAAAACGCAATGATATGTTTACCACTAACGTTGCTAACATCGCACCCCATGAAAAAATCACCATTGAAATTGAGTATCAACAGAGGATTAGCTATCAATCCGGCGTATTTAGTTTGTATTTTCCGATGACCATTACGCCTCGCTATGCGCCTGCTATGACAGCGTTAACCTCAGAGCAGCGCCAACAATATTTACAGAACTTAGCCAATGGGTCTAACGCTGGAGAAGCTGCTAATGAATGGCAGCAACGTTGGGATGATTTATTAGCGCAGATGGAGAGCCTGCAACTGGCAGAGCAAACCACGGATCATATTAGAAGTAACGAGGATCCAAGGCTGTTGATGACAATTAAAGTCAATTTGCATAGCCCTCTGGCTATTACGTCGATTAAGAGTCTTTCCCATCAGATTAACACGCAAAAAAATGCGCCTAACGAAGCGATAGTCTCATTAGCGAATACCAAGGTGATTGCTAATCAGGATTTTGTACTGACTTGGCAAGTACAACAAACTGAGCAAGCCGAAAGTCACTTATTTATAGAAAACAAATTGGTCAGCAACGAACAGTATGGTTTATTAATGTTAATGCCCCCCGCGAGCAGTTCACCGAATCGGCTCGTATTAGCAAAGAGGTTGTCTTTGTGATTGATGTTTCTGGCTCCATGTCGGGTACATCAATTGAACAGGCAAAACTGGCGCTGCGTTACGGTATCGAGCAGCTAGCCGACGGTGATACCTTTAACATCATTAGTTTCAGTGATAACAGTACCTTTTTTGCAGCTAATGCCTTGCCCGTTGATCTGCGCAGTAGAGCGATGGCAAATAGCTTTATTGATCAGTTACAAGCCTCCGGTGGAACCAATATGTATTCCGCATTAAGTCATGCTTTATTAGGTCAACGCACCGTTTTTGCTAATCAACAAATGGGATTACGACAAGTTATCTTTATTACCGATGCCAGTATTAGTAATGAAGAGCAGATATTAACGATGATCGATCAAAATCTCGGTGATAGTCGATTATTTATGGTGGCTATCGGTTCAGCGGCAAATCACTCCTTTATGAAAAATAGTGCTAATTTAGGCAAAGGTAGCTACACCAGTATTAGCGATGTCAATCAGGTTAATCAGCACATTTCGGCATTATTTTCTCAACTTGCTGCGCCAGTATTAACCAATTTAAATATGCAATGGTCAGATGGCAGTGCCGTTGATTATTGGCCTGCACCACTTAGCGATCTTTATCAGGGAGAGCCCTTACAGTTTGTTTTTAAAATTCCAGAAGGTAAAAGTGCATTGCAGATCAGCGCAATAGGTATTGACCAAGGTACAACTAAGGATTGGACGCAGGAGATTGATTTGTCAGCGCAAAAATATCAAAACGCCGCTGGGCTGGATATTCTATGGGCAAAGGAGAAGATTGATAGCATTGCATTAAATCGGCAGTTAACTGCGCAACAGAAACGCCAACAGATAAGCGCATTAGGGATGCAGTTCCATATTGTGACCAAGTACACCAGCTTATTAGCGATTGAACAGAAAATAGCTCGTCCAACCTCGCTGAATGCGATTGATAAGCAGGTAAAAACCGAGATGCCTAAGGGAAACACCATGCGTTTACCGCAAACGGGATTGGCAAGTGGCTATTATCTACAATGGGCGCTGCTGTTATTGGTTATCGTGACGCTATGTTGGTTTGTGGAACATTATTTTGTCACCGTTAAAAAAGAGCGAGGAGTCTGTTTATGAGTCGCATCGAGACACTGTCACGTTTACAAATGTCCTGGTCAACTATCTCATTATTGCGCAAACTGATGTTGATCATTCTCTTTGTCGCATTAGCATTTTTTGCTAAAGGCATTTATATGCCAGCCAAGGCCTTGCTTGCACAACAGTTACTTAATTTCGCTTGGGCGCGCCATTTAGAGGATGGGGAATTACATCGACCATGGCCTTGGGCAGATAGTGAACCCTTAGCGCAACTGCAAATGGCAGGAGAAGATCCGTTAATCATACTGGCAGGTGCCACGGGCAATAATCTTGCCTTTGCGCCAGCATGGATGATCAACTCTTCTCCTTTTAATGGTAATGGTAATAGTGTCCTATTTGGCCATAACGATACCCATTTTAATATACTTAAAAAAGTACAGATTGATGATGAAATATGGCTCACAACCTATGCCGATACCTTGTTAACTTATCAAGTGATAGAGACAAAAATTGTCAATGAAAATGAGATGTCTGTTATTCAAGATAATGGGCAAGAACAGTTAACACTGATCACCTGTTATCCTTTTGATAGCAATATTGTACAGAGTGATTTACGTTTTGTGGTGGTTGCCAAACGGATTAAAAATAATAGTTTTGCGCATCATAACAGTGGTTATTGAGGGGCTTGAAAGGGGCGCTAGCATTGTTGTGACAATGCTAGCGAATTGCTTACTTACCTAAGGTTCTTTTAAAATCGTCATAGCCGAATTCATTGAGTAACTCAATTTGGCCATCTATACGTTTATAGTAGATGCTGGGCATTTTTAGACCATTAAACCAGTTGAGTTTTACCATGGTATAGCCTGCAGAATCCATAATATGTAATTTCTGGCCTATTTGTAGAGGCTGGTCAAATTGGGTTTCACAGAATTGATCCCCTGCTAAGCAAGAACATGAACCGATAATGTAGGGGTATTGCCCCTCTTCAGAGGCTTCGTAAATGGAAGCTGGCTCTTTGTAGATCAAAGGTATCTAGACGATGTGCTTCGGTTGCGCTATCAACAATCGCGGTCAATTTCCCATTTTCTACAATATCAATAACCGTAACAACGAGATCGGCGCTGCGAGTAATAATCGCCTCGCCGGGTTCAAGATAAATTTGCACCTTATGTTTTTCAGAAAAGGCTTTTAATGCTAAGGCTAATTTTTCTACCGGATAGTTAGGGTAAGTAAAAAATATACCGCCACCTAAGCTCAACCAGTTAAGTTTGTCTAGATAGGCTGCAAAGGTAACTGAAATATGGTCTAAAATGGCAATAAAAGCATCCACATCTTTATTTTCACAGTTCATGTGGAACATAAAGCCATCCACTTTCTCGGTGATCGATAAATCCAGTAAATCCGGTTTTACACCTAAGCGAGAGTAGGGGCGAGCCGGATTCGCTAAATCCTGTCCAGCATAACTTTTTTCTGGGTTAATGCGTAGACCAAGCGAGGCTTGTTCGGCACATTGCTGATAATAGGCGTCGAGTTGGGAAAGTGAGTTGAAAATTATTTTATCAGAAAGGGGTAAAACCGCATCGATGTCTTGCTGCGAATATCCGACACTATAGGCATGTGTTTCACCGCCAAAGGTTTCATGGCCTAATCTTACTTCGAAGGGACCTGAGCTGGTGGTGCCATCTAAATAGGGTTTTATTGTCTCAAAAGTTCCCCAAGTGGAGAAGCATTTTAGTGCTAATACTAATTTTGCACCTGAAATATCTTTTAATAGCTTGGCGGTTTCAAGGTTATTGATAAGCGTTGACTCATCAATCATAAAGTAGGGGGTAGCTAACTGGCTTTCATTGATGCCCATAACGGATCTCTTGATTGATAAAATTTACAAAAAAAAGCAAAGGCAAGCACCTTTGCTTTGTTAAATAGACCTTGCTTACGCTTCTAATTCTTGTACTTGCCAAGTTAAACCAATGCTTGGCATGAGTTCAAGGAAGTCATCAGGATTCAGTTGCTCAACATTAAATAAACCGACATCACGCCATTTATTTTGGAAATAAAGTAGTGCAGCTGTGATTGCAGGTACACCCGTCGTATAGGAAATAGCTTGATGCTCTACTTCGTTATAGGCTTCTTCATGGTCGCAAATGTTGTAGATAAATATACTTTTTGCCTTGCCATCTTTTTTGCCGCGTAACCAAGTTCCGATACAAGTTTTTCCTGTATACCCTGGAGCCAACGATGTTGGGTCAGGGAGGATGGCTTTTAATACTTTTAGAGGCTCAACGGTAATGCCATCACTGGTGGTAACAGGCTCTTGGCTTAATAAGCCTATTGTACGCATCACATTGAAGTAGTTTAGATAGTTATCTGAGAACCCCATCCAAAATTCGATACGTTTAGCGGGAATATATTCAGCCATTGAACGTACTTCATCGTGTGCCATTGAATAAACTTTTTGTTTACCAACAACTGGGAAATCAAACTCCATCATACGGCTATGGCAAGGAACACTTTTCCATTGCTTATTTTCGTAGTAGAAAGAGTCACCCATAATTTCAAGCATGTTGGTTTCAGGATCAAAATTAGTTGCAAATTTACGCCCATGATCACCCGCGTTAACATCCATAACATCAATGCTATCAATTTCATCGAATAGATGTTTGTGACCATAAGCGGCAAAGACGCTGACAACACCGGGATCAAAACCTGCGCCTAAAATACCTGTAATACCGGCTTCTTTAAAACGATCGGCAAATGCCCATTGTGGATCATAAGCTTCAGGGACTTGTTGACCAGGGCTACAAAGATCGGTGGCAACTGAAGTATCCATATATGAGGTTTGGGTTTGTACACAAGCTTCCATGATGTTGACGTTTACGCCAGGGGGGCCTGCGTTAATGACCAAGTCTGGTTGTACTTGATTTATTAAAGCAATTAAGGCTTCAACACTGTCAGCATCAACACTTAATGCTGCAATTTTTTTACTGGTGTCTTTTAAGTTGTTACGGCCTTTAATGGAATTAATGATTTTTTCGCATTTAGAAAACGTACGAGAAGCTAGAGTGATATCACCAAAAACATCATTATTTTGAGCGCATTTATGGGCAATAACCCATCCAACGCCGCAGGTGCCAATTTGTAAAACAGACATAATTATAAAGCCTTTCCTGTAAGTAAAGCAGCGTGAGATTCAATTTTTAAGAATAAAGAATCAAAATCGCTTAAATTTAAACACGGGTTTAATAAAGTAAATTTCAAGTAGAGTTTACCATCTACCTTAGTTTCAGCAACCACCGCTGCACCAGTGGTTAGAAGTTGTAAGCGAAGCGTTTGATGTAATACATTGAACTCTTGATTGTTCAATGTGCCTTGATAACGGTCACTTAAACGGAATAGCACGGTTGATAATAAAGGGTCACAACACAATTCAAAATTCTCATTTTGTTTAACCTTTTCAGCAACTTGCCCGGTTAATTCGAGTAGTTTATCGTACATCTCACCGAGTGTATCAGCGCCAACTGCTTTTAATGTCATAAACATTTTTAAGGCATCAAAACGTTTTGTGGTAGCGATGCTTTTATCGACTAAATTGGGTAGCTCATCGCCTTCACGATTGAGGTAATCGGCATGGTAAAGCAAACTTTGAAAATTCGCTTTATTTTTGATTAATAACGCACCACAGCTAATTGTTTGATAGAAAAGCTTATGAAAATCAACACTAACTGAGTCTGCTAATTGGATGCCACTGAGCTTCGCTTTATGTTTTTTACTTAACATTAATGCGCCACCATAGGCTCCATCAACATGACTCCATAATTTGTAGCGCTGAGATAAATTTACAATGCTTTCGATATCATCTATTGCGCCATGATCCGTCGTACCTGCCGTTGCAACCACTGCAAAAGGCAATAGACCTTGAGCTAATAGGGTATCTATGGTCACCTGTAGATCATTAATATCCATCTGCCCCTGTTGATTGGTTTTTACGCAAACAACGGCTCGTTCACCCAAGCCCATTAATGAGGCTGATTTTTGCACGGTAAAATGGGTTTTATTAGAACAGATAATACGCATTTTATGGCCATATTCTGGTAAGCCATCCTGTTGGATATTATGTGCAGAATGGTTCTTAGCAAAACAATCTCGGGCGAGTAATAGCCCCATTAGGTTGCTTTGTGTACCACCACTGGTAAAAACACCATCAGCCATATCACCCAATGTATAGGTCTTTACTAACCAATCGATAATAAATTGCTCTAGGAAAGTCGCACTAGGGGATTGATCCCATGAGTCCATCGACTGATTCAGTGATGCAATATAAAACTCTGCCAATACCGAAGCCATTAATGGCGGGGTATGTAGATGCGCAATGCAGTGAGGATGTTGCACCATCAGCGAGTTTTTAGCGATTAATTGGGTGGTCTCATTAATCACCCAATCCATTGATTCGGTTTGATCTAAGTTACTACTATAGATTGCTTTTTTTAATTCATTTGCAGGTAGCCCCGAATAGGGGCTATCGCAATCAGAGAATAAAGAATTGATCTGAGATAATACTAAAGAGGCACTTTTTTCAAAATGCGTATTATTACCAGATCCTATTTGTAAAAAATGTTCAAACCATGGTGATTGTATTGAATTCACTATATTAACCCTGTGTACTTGCTACGGCTTGTTTGATTGTCTCTGCGACAAAGTTAATTTGTGTTTCGCTGATGATTAATGGCGGTAAAAAGCGTAATACAGCACCATTACGTCCACCTTTTTCAATAATTAATCCGCGTTCTAATGCTGCTCGTTGAATTTTGATCGCTCGTGCTGGATCGCTAACAGGGCGACCAAGGGGATCAAATTCACCTGCTTTGACTATTTCAATACCACACATTAAACCTCTGCCACGCACCTCAGCAATACAATCACTGCTAACTTGTATTTCACGCAATAATGAACGTAATTGTTTACCACGTTGCATTGCATTATCGGTTAAATTATCTCGTTCAATAATCTCTAATGTCTTTGCGCCAGTTGCCATCGCTAACTGGTTACCACGGAAGGTGCCTGTATGTTCGCCAGCATTCCAACAATCGAATTTTTTATTGTAAAGAAGGATCGACATTGGCATGCCGCCACCAATCGCTTTGGATAGGATTAAAATATCAGGCTCAATGCCTGATTCCTCAAAGGCAAAGTTATCACCAGTGCGGCCTACACCACATTGAATCTCATCAAAAATTAATAAGATACCATGCTCTGTGGTAATGCGGCGCAGTTCTTTTAACCAAAAAGCAGGAGCGGGAATAACACCACCTTCACCTTGAACTGGTTCGACAATTATCGCAGCGGGTTTAGTAATACCGCTTTCATCATCACTAAGTACTGATTCAATGTAGCGGAGACTCTGTTTTGCACCTTCATCACCCCCTAATCCGAAAGTACAACGTAAGCTATATGGAAAAGGTAAGAAATGAACATCGGACATGAGTCCTGTACGGCGGTTTTTAGCACCAAGGTTACCCGTTAAGGCTAACGATCCGTTTGTCATACCATGATATGCGCCATGAAAAGACATCATGGTGTTGCGTTTGGTATAGAGCTTCGCTAATTTTATTGCCGCTTCGACTGCATCAGCGCCAGACGGTCCACAAAATTGAATGTGTGCATTTTTAGCAAAATTTGTAGGTAAAAATTTCATGACTGATTTAATGAAATGATCTTTTGCTGGAGTCGTAATATCTAACGTTTGATAAGGAACGCCTTGATTAATATGGTTAATCATTACTTGATTAATTTCACTGTGGTTATAACCAAGAGGCAGTGCACCAGCGCCAGCAAGGCAGTCTAAATAAACTTGTCCTTTAGTATCTTCAATAATTACTCCACGTGTATTTTTTATCGCAATAGGCAAACGTCGTGGATAAGAGCGAACTTCCGACTCATAATGTTCCTGACTCAATAAAATATTATCAGGTGTTAAATCGTATAATTCTTTTACGACTGGGATCTCTTGATCATTTGAAAGAGTAGAATTTGTAGCTATATTGAGAACGTTGTTCATGGCGAACCCCTATAAAAAGGTTATGGTATAAAAGTTGAATGTTATTATGCGCAATACCACATTGAAGCTCACTGCTGCAATTTTAGTAAAGGCTTACGGTTGTGCGTGGAGTTCAAGGCTCTGTTGCGTAGTGTGCAAAAATTTTATATGTAGTTAATAACTTAAAATACACCAAGTTTACGGCGAGATTGATGGATAATAATAAAAACATAATATCGCGCTCCTTATTGTATAAAAGTGGGTAATTATTCAAATGAATGATTATTAAAGCGGCGCATTTTATCATCGATTTCTATAGTGGCAAGTGTAATATTTAATTTAAATAACGACTTTTCATTAAGCTGTTGAACTTAAATGGTTTATTTTTACTTTTGTGTGAAAAGTAATCGTTGTTTTTTGTTTGATTAATTTCGCTTTTTGATATGAGCTAAACCCCAATTATATCGACTCTTGCTATCGAATTTGTCGATATTCTGCTAAAGTTGCGGCAATAATCATATTAAATTATAAGGGCTGAGTGTGATCCAAAATAAGCAAATTTTAGTCGTTGATGATGATCAAGCTATTCGTGAATTATTAGCTGAATATCTATCTAAAAATAATTTTTCAGTGATAACAGCCCATGATGGCATAGAGATGGATGGGCATCTCTTAACCTGTCAGCCTGATATTATTATCTTAGATATTATGCTACCTGGTGATGATGGTTTTGCGCTGTGTCAACGTATTCGGCAAACTTCTAGTGTTCCGATTATAATGTTAACGGCTAACTCTGATGAAATGGACCGTGTCCTTGGCTTAGAGATTGGTGCCGATGATTACATTGCTAAACCATTTAGCCCGCGTGAATTACTTGCTCGTATCAAAGCATTATTAAGGCGTACTAATTTTGCTAAAGAGTCCCTGAAAACACCAGAGAATAAGCGCTATGTAGCATTTGCAAATTGGACATTAGATACATTGCAACATAATTTAATCGATAAAAATGACAATGTAACTAGTTTGACTGGCGCGGATTTTCAACTATTAATGTTGTTTTTGACTCATCCTAATACTGCTATTTCGCGAGATCAAATTAGCCAAGCTCTGCATGGACGAGATGCATTTGCTAATGAACGGGGAATTGATGTGCATTTAAGTCGTTTGCGTCAATGTTTAGGCGATGATGCCAAAGCGCCTACGATGATCAAAACAGTACGTGGTGCGGGTTATGTCTTTATTGCTGAATTACATGACAATTAATTACAAGACTAAATGATGAATTATGCCCGCTTTATTTTTCGCTCACTAATTTCTCGGATGTTATTACTGACCATGTTTTCTGTGATTGTTGCACAAATATGTAGCAGTTATTTTTTGGTTCATCAATTTGCCGAAAGTGAAGAAAAAACTGTTTTGCTGAATGCGAATAATTTAGCTGAAAATGCATTAAGCACTATCTCCTTCTTTCAAAATTTGCCATTGCAATACCGACACTTAGTCCTACAACAGTTACGAGATTTAGGTGGAAGTCGCTTTTTTGTCTCTTTAAACAGTGAAAAAATAGAAGTTAATCCCATTGCTGATAGCATATTAAAAACGCGTGTTATTAATACGGTGCACGATGTATTAAGGCGTCGAATCGATGCAAAAAAGAAACTTGAAATCGAATTTTCTCATCCCGATGATCTCCATGTATTAAAAAATGATATTTTACTTAAGGATCTTCCTCCTTCGTGGGGAGCTTATTCGCTCATAATACCCACGGTCAAACCGCCTATTTTAGTACTGCAGATCGAGATTGCTGAACGTGAATGGTTATATTTAGCGGCTATTTTGCCCCCACCTTATCTGTTAATTGATAAATCAATTATTACTGCTGAGCAGCTTATCACACTGATATTTACTACTGCATTTGTACTTATTTTTATCTATTTGCTTTTTTACTGGCAAACCAAACCGCTTAAACAGCTTGCCAAGGCGGTTTCTGAAATGAGCATTGACCTTGAACAGGCGCCTCTTAAAGAAGAAGGTGCATCAGAGATTGTTGTTGCGACTCAAGCTTTTAATCGTATGCAGCAAAAATTACAGCGTTATATTGGTGATAGAGAAGTGTTATTTCGCTCTATTTCCCATGATCTTAAAACACCGATAACACGTTTACGACTACGTGCAGAATTACTTGATAATGAGCAACAAACAGAAGCATTTAATCATGATTTAGATGACTTAGAGATGCTAGTGAAAGGTGCGTTACAGACGGTAAAAGATACTGATATTCATGAAAACACTCAGCCCGTGAATATTGTTAAATTGTTAGAGCAAATCAGTAGTTCACAACCAGAACAAATTAAAATATTGGCACCGGATAATTGTGCTTTATATCGAGGTAAACCTTTGGCTTTAAAACGTTGTTTATCAAATTTGATTGATAATGGTGTTAAGTATGGCAATAGAGTTGAAGTGCTGGTGATCGATAGTAATGCAAATCTACAAATTGTTATTCAAGATAATGGTCCAGGTATACCGGCTGATGAGTTAGAGCGTATTTTTACACCGTACCGTCGCCTACATAATGATCAGGAAGGATATGGGTTGGGATTAGGGATTTCAAGAAATATTATTCATGCTCATAGCGGACAATTGCATTTACTTAATCGCCATAATGGCGGTTTGGAAGTGATTATTACCTTACCTCGGATTTATAAATCAGCATAGCTAAGCTGACTCTATGGAAATCGATATGCTAAAAAATAGTATGCTTATTCTTACTCTTGCTATGTCACAACCTGTTTTTGCAGCCTCTTTAGAAGTGCTCCATTGGTGGACTGCTGAAGGAGAGGTGCAATCACAGCTAATACTCAAAAAAGCATTAGCCGAAAAAGATATAAAATGGCAGAGTTTTGCCATCACCGGTGAGGGGGGAGATAGTGCCTTACGCGTGTTACAAATGCGTTCATTATCGGGTACCCCCCCCGATGCAGCACAGATAAAAGGCCCTGATATCGGAGAGTGGGCAAAAGTGGGGATGTTGGAGAATATTGACACGTTAATAAACACTTCAAACTGGCCCAATATTATGCCTAAGGTGGTTAGAAATACCGTGACATTCGATGGAAATTATATGGCTGTTCCCATTAATGTACACCGGGTCAATTGGTTATGGTTAAATAAAAAAATATTCAAAGAGCTTAAACTAGCTATACCACAAACATGGGATGAATTTTTTACCGTAGCCGATAAAATTAAAGCCGCTGGTTATTTACCTTTAGCCCTAGGTGGAACTGCTTGGCAAGATGCGTTGATCTTTGAATCAATGGCTCTCTCTATTTTAGGGCCAGAAAAATACATTAAGGCCTTTGTTGACTTTGATGAATCCGTCTTGAATTCTCCTGAAATGGTTGTTGTATTTGAAAAATTCAAAGGGCTATCCGCTTATACAGATAAATCCATCGTAGATAAAGACTGGTATTATGCTAGTCAATTAATTGCAACGGATCAAGCGGCCATGCAATTTATGGGGGATTGGGCTAAAGGGATGTGGCAAGCTAAGGGGAAAACTGCGATGGTTGATTATCTCTGTGTAGATGTACCGGAAAGTAAGGGGCTCTATAGTTATAATATCGACAGTTTTGTGATGTTTGATAAATACGCTATTTTACCGAAAAATAATGTGCAAATTTTATTTTCAGAAATACTCTTATCTAAAAAATTTCAACTTGAATTCAACCTCAGTAAAGGTTCTATTCCTATTCGCAATGACATTGATATGAGCAATTTTGATCAATGTTCACAAAAATCCTACGCTGACTTTAAAAGTAGCACTTTAGTGCCTTCATTTACGCAAAACTTAGCAACAACAAGTCAAGTACAGCACATAATGATACAGATAATTAGTAATTACTTTAATGATCCCGATGCGCAAGCAGAAGAAACGGTTAGGTTACTTTCATTAGCTATTCATGCGATGCATTAATCCCTGCTCATCAGTATTTAACCTACATTAATGGCTAAAATAATAGATAGCGGTTTGCATTCAATTGTAATAGCTTGCTATTGCATTGCGGCACGCTTTTTAAAGCTATTTCTTTCATTATAAGATCTAGTTAGATTGAGTAATAGATGGGGGAATATAGTGTGATTCAAGTGGATTTGATCAATGGTAAAAAGACGCTAATAACAGAAGAGGGGGAAGTAGAAGTCTATTAGCGATGTTACTGCTGTTTATCCTTCTACTTTGAAAGGGCTAGTAATGACTAGCCCTTAATTATTGATTAACGAGACATGTATTGTTCCATGTCTGTTTTCAAGTTATCAGATTTAGTACCGAAGATAGCTTGAACACCGTTACCAGATACTACCACACCAGCAGCACCTAGTTTTTTAAGTTCAGCTTTATCAACTAGTTCAATATCTTTAACTGTAATACGTAGGCGAGTGATACATGCATCTAGATTTTCAATATTCGCTTTACCACCGAATGCAGCTGTTAGAAGAATAGCCATTTCAGTACTACCGACTTGCACTTCTTCTTCTGCTTCTTCGTCTTCACGACCAGGTGTTTTAAGGTTAAATTGAGCGATTACAACACGGAAAATAGTGTAGTAAATAGCCGCATAACAAAGACCAAGTGCAGGGAACCACCAGAATTTAACTGAATTACTAGATAAAACAACAAAGTCAATTAAACCGTGTGAGAATGACGTACCGTGTACCATTCCAAGCATATTTGTCATAAAGAATGCTGTACCAGCTAGTAAAGCATGGATTGCATATAACAAAGGCGCTACGAATAGGAAAGAGAATTCAATTGGCTCTGTAATACCTGTTAGGAAAGAAGTTAACGCGGCTGATGCCATGATACCCATTACTTTAACGCGGTTTTCTGGTTTAGCCGAATGTGCAATTGCGATAGCCGCAGCAGGTAGACCGTACATTTTAAACATGTAGCCACCAGCAAGTTGACCAAAACCATTACCTGCAGCACGAGTTGCTTCGTCAGCTGATAAGTAACAAGTTAAGATACCGTGTAGTTCTTTACCTGCAACGTTTGTACAACTACCCGCTTCAAAGAAGAAAGGTACATTCCAGATATGGTGTAAACCAAATGGAATTAAAGAACGCTCAACAATACCGTAGATAGTAAATGCAAGTTCAGGATTTTGATCTGCCGCCCAGTGAGAGAATGTTCCGATGACAGACCCAATTGGAGGCCAAACAATCGATAAAATCGCACCCATGATGATAGCACTAAGACCTGTCAAAATTGGAACAGCACGTTTACCCGCAAAGAAACCTAAATAGTCAGGTAGTTTGATTTGGAAGAAGCGATTAAACATATACGCCGCAATACCACCAGCGATGATACCGCCTAAGACACCAGTATCGGCACCCGGTGCAAGTACTTCAACTGTTTTCATCATGATGAAATAACCAACAGCCGCAGCAAGGCCAGCTACACCATCATTTTTAGTGAAACCTAGGGCAACACCAATGGCAAATAAAAGCGCCATATTACCAAATACTGCACCACCAGCCTGTTCCATTAATTGAGAAACAACTTCAGGTAGAAGGCTAAATTTAGCTGCACCAACACCCAGTAAAATACCGGCGATTGGCAGTACTGATACAGGAAGCATTAATGACTTCCCTACTTTTTGTAAACTTCCGAATAAATTCATGAACAACTCTCCATTAGGTTTATTTGTTCGTTGCGAGGTTAGTAACCAGGTTAACTAAATACTTATTTACCTTATTACTACTTAACATGAATAATAGTTAGATTGTTAATGTTAAGTAACATTTGAAGTAAGCAAATATCTAATATTTTTGTCTAAAATTGAATGTTTCTTCAATTCAAGTGAGACAAGTATATACAAGAAAAAATTATTTTTCGTGATGGAATCATCATATTTTTCGGTATGTTAGCCATGCTTACACTTGCTTACATAACTTGCAGTTGTGTTACGTTCTGTTACAAATATGGAGGGGTCTTGTTGCTTTATTTTTTATTATTTTATGATTGTTGTTGCTGGAGTTGATTTAATTTGTAACAAATAAATTGCTAACCATGCATAATTTTAATCATTCGAATGGTTAGCAATGATAATTTTAACCTCGGATAACACTGACTCTAAATTTTTTGCCCTTAAGTTTACCTTCACTTAGTTTTTTAAAAGCAATTTTAACGCACTCTCTTTGTACTGCGACATAAGCCCAGTTGTCTGAAATTTGTATTTTACCTACTTGCTCTCCCATTATTCCATCCTGTCCAGTTAATGCACCAACAATATCACCAGGACGAATCTTCTGTTTTTTCCCTCCTTCAATGCGTAAAGTGATCATGCTTGATTGTAATGGTGCATTATCTAAAATGTCATATTCAGGTAGCTTTTCGCTACAGATATTACGGTCTAGTTCATCTTCTAACAGCGCGATACGATGATTATCCTTGTGATCATAAAATGAAAATGCGAGACCTTTGCTGCCAGCGCGACCTGTACGTCCTACTCGATGTACGTGTACTTCTTGATCATGGGCAATATGATAATTAAATACAGCACTGAGATTGTCAATGTCAAGTCCTCGTGCAGCCACATCTGTTGCTACGAGTATGCAAGCACTTTTGTTAGCAAAGCGAATCAAGGCTTGATCTCTATCTTTTTGCTCTAAATCGCCATGTAATGCGATAGCGCTAAAACCGCGATTGATAAGTTCATTAGTTACTTCTTGGACTTCTCGTTTAGTGTTACAAAAAACAACCGAAGAATCTGGTTGGTATTGTTGTAATAACAGGCGTAGAGCAACCATACGCTGCTCACTGTCCTCTACTTTGTAAAACAATTGTTTAATCGTACTGTTATCATGATGGGATTCCACCTTAATCGTAATCGGATCAAGTAAAATATTTTTAGCAATATTTTTAATTTGCTCAGGAAATGTTGCACTGAATAGTAATGTTTGGCGAACTTTGGGTATCTGCGCAATGATGTTATCAATGGCGTCCTGAAAGCCCATATCTAGCATCCGATCCGCTTCATCTAAGACGAGGATTTCTAAGTCATCTAATTGTAAGGTGCCTTTGCGTAAATGATCTTCAATTCTTCCTGGTGTGCCGACAATAATATGTGCACCATGTTCCAACGAACCAATTTGAGGGCCAAAAGGAACACCTCCGCAGAGTGTTAATACTTTTATATTATGGATAGTACGCGCCAACATACGCATCTCTTTGGCCACTTGGTCAGCTAATTCTCGAGTCGGGCATAAAATTAAGCTTTGAATACGGAAACGTTTTACATTAAGTTTTTGTAATACGCCTAAACCGAAGGCGGCAGTTTTTCCTGAGCCTGTTTTTCCCTGTGCAATAATATCCTTACCCGCTAGTACATCGGGTAAGCTTTGTGCTTGAATCTCTGTCATAGAATGGTAGCCAAGGGATTCTAGGTTTTTTAATAGGTCTGTATTAAGTGCTACAGTTGAAAAAGGTTTTAAGCTCAAAATGGTGTTCCTGTTGTTAAGCGTATAAAAAGTGGACACTATACGCTGTTGTGATATGTATCACAAAGTGGTTTCTGTTGGTGACTAAAAATAAGCAATATAACGGCGCATGAAAGCAATGGGAATGAGCAACAATATCATTATTCCCGTTGATCCCGATGAACTACTGCCCTCTGAACTAACCGCTAAAAATGTACCAGAAAGTTGAGTTGTTAATGTTGTTGAGTCTGGGATATTTGAATTGATAGTAATCGTTGCTTTATGGCTACCTTGCTCCATTGGCGTATAGTTTACGGTGATTTGGCAAGTTGAATTTGCTTCAATGAGATCGCATGAACTTGCATTAATGTTAAAATATTCAGAACCTGTTAACTCATAAGTGAATGTCGCTACACTGTCTGAGTTATTGCTAATTGTTATTTGTTGATTGGCACTGCTATTGGCATTGTAGAGTACAAATTGTAATCCTGTTGTGGCTGAAAATGTTTTTGTCGTTGTTGCTATCCAATTTTTATATAAAGAAATGCGCGTATATACACCAGGATAATTTGTTAATGCACAACCATATCCCCAACTGACAATACCTATTTGTTGCCATCCTAAATTACTATTAACTAATAATGGGCCGCCACTGTCTCCAGTACATGTATCTTGTCCTCCTTCTGGTGTCGATGCGCATAACATTTGTGGTTTATAATTGCTTCCTAATTGTTGTGAGCAGGTGCTATCTCTATAAAGTTCTAATTCCACTTGTTGTAGTATGTTGGGATAGCTAGGAGATGTTGGCTGATTCGGATCATAGCTGACAGTGGAGCCCCAGCCCATTGCAGTCACCGGAAAGTTTAATGAAATGAGGGATGTTGTTGATTCGGTGTCGATGATATCCATGATGGGGGTATCATTGCCAACGGCCGTAGCCAATTTTAGCAGGGCAATGTCATTGACCAAGCTTTCATTATTGAAATCAGGATGAGCGATGATTTGTATGAGCTCAGTAGCGGGGGTCACTGGCGAGGAATTAAGGTCATATTCACCAATCGTTGCAACGATATCATTAACGTTAAAGAGATTATCATTATTATCAAATACACAATGTGCAGCAGTGACCACCCATTGAGGAGCAATCAACGAACCACCACAAAAATGTTGGCCCCTAAAGCGATTTACTTTTATGCTTACCATTGTTGGCCATTCAAATGGATCGCTGTCGGCACCACCCACAATACGCGGATTGATAGATGACGTGATTACTTCTGCTGCTATAGCGTTAGATAAAGTACAGTACTGTAAAATGATCAGGGTAAAATATAAAAGTAATTTATTCATTGAGTATCCTTACCGTTAATGACAAGCGTTTAAAATTTTCTGTTCACTATATTTTGTGGTTATCTGTAATTATCGTCGTTTAAATTTTTGTTTTCTTGATTTTTTCTTTTCAAGTTCATTTTCTGCTTTTTCTAACAATATTTTTTCTACTTCTCTTTTTTCTATAATGGCGATATCCGGTGTTTCAATACTAATCGCCCCTAAAGCACCTGCACGGAGCTCATTTAATAGAATAGTAGATACTTTGTAGATGTCGAAATGCCCACCTGCACGTAAACAGCCGCGGCGTAATGCAATTGCTTCCATTAGCTCATGGTCCGTTTTTGGTAACGTGTCTAATTCGTAACGCGCTTGTAAACGATCTGGATAGTGTTCGAGTAGATACTCAGCCGCATAGTAAGCGATGTCTTCATATTCAACCGCCGTATTTTTTATCGCACCTGTAACCGCTAGGCGATAACCAGAATTCACATTTTCAATATTTGGCCATAAAAACCCAGGTGTATCGGAAAGCATAATGCCACTGGGTAAACGAATACGCTGCTGAACTTTAGTGACTGCGGGTTCATTGCCTGTTTTCGCAATAATTCTGTCTGCTAAAATATTGATAATCGTTGATTTACCGACATTGGGAATGCCCATGATCATTGCCCGAATTTGCTTATCTTGGCCTAATCGATTAGGTAACATTTGTTCACATAATTTTGTTATTTGATGAACTTGTTCCGGTTTATTCGTCGTGATGGCCAATGCCCTAATTCCTTGTTCTTGCTCGAGATAGGTGATCCACTGTGCGGTAATTTCTGGATTGGCTAAATCCGATTTATTAAGTACTTTTATGCATGGCGTTTTTTCACGAATATGGGATATTAGTGGATTTTCACTGCTATAGGGGATGCGAGCATCAACCACCTCAATGATAATATCTACCTGCGGCAAGACCTCTTTTATCTCTTTGTGTGCCTTGTGCATGTGTCCGGGAAACCAGTTTATTTTTGTTCTGCTCATTTATTATTAAGCCTTTATATATCTTAGCTTTCTTATTGAGTACGTTATTAGTACCGTAGTCCGCTAATATCATGATTAAAATAGTACGATAGGTGCTAGTCTAACTGATAGTTTAGAGGTTATATACCCATTTTACCTCCAGATGCTTTGTCAGGCGCTAGCTCGGATATCTGAGCAATATGTAACATGAGGTAATTGTTATTTACTTTTCGTATGCAACACCTAGGGTTGCTTTTGAAGCTAACTTTGAATCTTGAAGTAGTGTGGGTATATGCCCATCACGATTAAATTAGTGAGTATATAAGAGAAATTGAAATTGCAGGCTTTACATTCGTTATGATAAGCCTGCTTTAGGTCAGTCGTTAGTAAAATTATTCCCCTTTTTCAGGTGTCAAAATAGTTAATCGGGCTATTTTTTTGCAAAGCTATAAGTACGATAACCGCCAATCAAGTTACGCGCTCTAAAGCCATTATTAACAAGTTGACGATAAGCTACATTACCGCGTAAACCGACCTGACAATAAATGATTATCTCTTTATCTTTGGGTAACTCATCCATACGTTGACGCAAGCTATCGACAGGAATATTAATCGCACCTTTTAGGTAACCTACATTTTTTAACTCTTCAGGATTACGTACATCAAGGAGAATTTGATCATCGGTTAAGCTATCAATTTGATCAAAATGAATCGGCATAAGGTCGCCTTTCATTACGTTGTTTGCTACAAATGCCGCTTGATTGATGACATCTTTGGCGCTGCCATAGGGGGGGCATAGGTGAGTTCAATGTGTTGCAGTTGCTCTATCGTCATTCCGGCACGCTGCGCAACCGCTAATATATCAATGCGTTTATCAACACCGTCTTTACCTGCTGCCTGTGCGCCTAAAATTTTTCCATTATTCGGATCAAATAATATTTTTAATGAAACGATTTCTGAGCCCGGATAGTAGCTAGCATGGCTTGCTGTATGTACATAGACTTTTTCATAGGAAACATTCGCACGTTTTAGCTGTTTTTCATTTTTCCCCGTTGCCGCGACCGCTAAATCAAATATTTTGCAAATCGCAGTACCCTGTGTGCCCTGGTAGGATTCATTGCGTCCTAACATGTTATCTGCAGCCATCCGTCCTTGACGGTTAGCTGGGCCAGCAAGTGGAACTATTGTTGGGTTTCCCGTAACAAAGTCTTGTTCTTCAATGGCGTCACCCACAGCGTAGATAAATGGATCGCTTGTTTGCATATTTTCATTTGTGTAAATCCCGCCAAGTTCTCCAATTTTAAGATCTGCATCAACAGCTAATTTTATGTCAGGGCGTACACCAATTGCCATGATTAAAATATCCGTTTTTAATACATCCCCATTGCTCAATGATAGATTTAGATGGCCATTGATATGCTGATGGCTTATATCTTCGCCAGCGCTAATGCTAGCCATATGGGTTTCTGCCACATATTCGACCGCAGATAACGCAACACCGAGACGTAAATCGATCCCATGGCTGCATATTTCAGCATGGGCAAAGCCTGCCATCTCTTTATCAACGGGTGCCATGACTTGATCGGACAGCTCTAGTAGTGTGGTGTTTATCCCTTTTTGATGGAATGCTTCCATCATTTCCAGACCAATGAAACCGCCTCCGACAACGGTGGCATGTTCGACATTATTGGTTGCTATTGTCTGAATAATATTATCCATATCAGGAATATTACGTAAAGAGTGAGTTAATGGATTATTGACCCCGGGGATGGGGGGGACAATCGGGCTAGCACCGGGGCTGAGTAGTAATAAATCGTAACTTTCAGCGTATTCACTATTATCGATTAAATTTCTAATATTGATCGTTTTTTGTTCTCGATTAATACTGAGCACTTCGTTCATGACGCGAACATCGACATTAAAACGCGCCAAGAAACTATCCGGTGTTTGCAGTAGTAGTTTGTTACGATTTTCAATGTCACCACCGATATGGTAAGGCAAACCGCAATTAGCAAAGGAGACAAAAGGGCCTCTTTCAAACATTATAATTTCTGCATTTTCACTTAAACGCCGCGCACGCGCAGCTGCTGATGCGCCACCGGCAACGCCACCAATAATCACAATTTTAGTCATGAAACACTCCAATAATTTTTATAGAATACCTATTTTAAACCTAATTTTTTTAACATCATTACTGCAGGACAAAAGCCAGTAAAAGCACTCTGAATAAGATTAAAGCCAATGAAAACAGTAAACCAAACAAAATTTGGGTGAACGAATGCCGTTAAAATTACCGATAGCAATATCATACAGCCTGCTATTACTCTTACGCCATTATCAATACTCATAATATACTCCTTTAGAGGTGTTTTGTTTTGGTACTATAATAACCTTTATTAGAAAAGTCTAATGTTTTGTTTTTCTAGTTTAGGTTTTTCTAAATTAAATCTTGACTAATGTTTAGCTATTAGTAAAATTTAAACAAATCATAAACTAATTATAGAGGTAATTATGGAACTTCATGATATGAAATCTAAGGCGATGGAAGTCTCTAAATTGCTAAAAACGATGGCTCATCCAGAAAGGCTGATGGTACTTTGTCAATTGGTTGATGGAGAAGTAGGAGCTGGCCAATTACAAGAGGGGTCAACCCTCAGCCAATCTGCATTTTCACAACATTTGATGGTATTAAAAAAGCATGGTTTAGTTAAGGTTCGCAAAGAATCGCAGTCCGTTTTCTATTCTTTGGCTGATCCTCGAGTGAAGGAGTTGTTTTCGAGTTTTTATACGATTTTTTGTAAATGAGTACAAATATGAATTTCAATATTCCCTGGGAATCCTTTATTGGTGGTGCATTACTTGGTTTATCGGCTGCTGTTTTAATGCTTTTTAGCGGTAAAGTTGCAGGCATAAGCGGCGTGATTGGTGGATTGTTAAAACCGCAACAACATGATTCGAGTTGGCGCATCGCTTTTTTATGTGGCATGGCGATTAGTTTTGTCGTTGTGGCTCCTTTCGGTTTTTCACTTCCTGATATCAGCCACACTAATATTATCGTCATGTGCCTTGGAGGTTTGCTTGTTGGCTTCGGCTCTCGTCTCGGAAATGGTTGTACAAGTGGTCACGGAATCATTGGTTTGGGGCGTTTTTCCAAGCGTTCTATATATGCAACCAGTACCTTTATGGCATCTGCGATGATAGTCGTTTTTTTACGTAAACAATTTGGAGTCTTGTGATGCCAATATCTACACGTTCATCAGTAAAAACAGTGAGAATACTAGCAGCACTGATTGCTGGACTGCTTTTTGGCTGTGGGATGATCGTTTCTGGTATGGTTGATCCCCATAATGTCATTGCATTTTTAAATATCACGGGCAATTGGGATCCGAGTCTTGCTTTCGTGATGGGCGGGGCTCTTGCTGTTTTTACACCATGTTACCACTTCATTATTAAAAAACGTTGTGTAGCTGTGAATGGTGATAAATTTTCTTGGATGAGTAATACAAAGGTTGATGGAACGTTATTGTCTGGAGCAATGTTTTTTGGCATTGGTTGGGGGGTAGCGGGAATTTGCCCCGGACCTGCCATGGCGAGTATCGGGAATTATATTATATTGTATTTTATTTTGAGTATGGTCGTTGGGATGGTACTCGCTAATCTATACTTGTCAGGACGCGTTCCTTTACCTATTGTTGGGTATAGAAATAATGTTTGTGCAGTAAAATCTAATTAACATTTAACCTAAGTAGAGGTTTACATGGAGAAGCCATTAGCTAAAGGATTAGTCGCGAGGGTGATGAATAGTTTTTTGCCTCCTATTCTTATCCTACTGACATTGATTATTGGCGGCTTTTCTCTGTGGTTAACACCGAAGGAAGAAGATCCGCAAATTGTTGTTCCTATGGCCGATGTATTGATTGAAGCTCCTGGGTTAAGCGCAAAACAGATTGAAAAACAGATAACCGAGCCACTTGAAAAACTCGTTAGCGCAATAGATGGTGTTGAATATGTTTATTCATCATCTCAGGAAGGAAATGCACAGATCACCGTGCGCTATTTTGTAGGCGAGGGCCGAGAAAGCGCATTAGTAAAGCTTTACAATAAACTTTATTCTAATCAGGATTTAATCCCGCCATCGGTACAAAATTGGATTGTTAAACCCGTTGAAATTGATGATGTCCCGATTGTTGTTGCTGCATTATATTCAACTAACCCTACGGAAATATCTGCCTATCAATTGCGTCGCATTGCAGAACAAGCAACACAAGGACTTAAGGCGCTCGAATATACAAATAGTGTCAATATTATCGGTGGACAACCCCGGAATATAGAAATTACATTTGATAGCAGTGCCATGGCTAGCCGTAAAACAACGATTGCTGATGTGCAACGAGCCGTTCAATTAACCAATAGTAAACAAAATGCAGGTACGATACATGTAAATGGCCTGCGTTATGAACTTGAATCAGGCCTATTTTTTAGCAAGGCGAGTGAATTAAATAATTTAGTCGTTAATGTTGTTAATGGTAAGGCTGTTTATTTGCAAGATATTGCCACTATCATTGATGCACCAACAGAGCCTCACAGCGACACCTGGATCCGTTATGGTAGCGCTGAGCGAAGTGCATCAGATCCATTACCAGCCGTGTTTATTTCAGTTGCGAAGCAAAAAGGCGCCAATGCGGTTGATGTGGCAGAAAGTGTATTACGAGAACTCGATGAATTAAAACAGAGTCAGTTTCCTGATGTTGTCGAAGTCGATATCATCAGAAATTATGGGCAGACAGCCGCTAACAAAGTATCTAATTTAGTTTCAAGTTTAGCTATTTCAATATTAACCGTTGTCGTATTTATTGGGCTGTTTTTAAACTGGCGCAGTGCACTCGTAGTCGGCATTGCCATTCCAATTAGTTATGGTGCAGCATTAGGCTTAGATTTAGCCTTTGGCTATTCCATTAACCGGGTAACACTATTTGCGTTGATTCTATCACTTGGCTTAATTGTTGATGATCCTATCGCCAGCATTGATAATATTGAACGTTACTTAAAGCGTCATGATTTATCGCGCACCAAGGCAATCGTATTAGCAATGGCTGAAATCCGTAGTGCACTGTTAATGTCCACAGTTGCGATTGTCATTGTTTTTACACCTATGTTTTTTATCACCGGGATGATGGGCCCCTATATGGCCCCTTTAGCCTTTAATGTTCCGATCAGTGTCATGTTTAGTACCTTTGTCGCATTTATGATCACGCCTTGGCTAGCTAAAAAAATTCTTAGTAAAGCAGAGCAAGAGGGGGCATATGAGGTTGAATCTACTTTGCTATATAAAGGTTATAAAAGATTATTAATGCCGATGTTAACGAGTAAGGCGCGCAGTTGGGGGTTCTTAGTGCTAGTCGCTTGTATATTTGTTATTGCAGCTTTACTGCCTGTATTACGTTATGTGCCATTAAAATTATTACCTTACGATAATAAGAATGAGTTCCAACTTGTTTTAAATATGGCTGAAAATGCAAGCTTTGTAGACACTTCTAATGTCCTACGCGGTTTTTCCGACTATTTAGTGCGTGTTCCTGAGGTGGTTTCTGTTTCTGCCTTTGCTGGACTAGCATCGCCAATGGATTTCAATGGCATGGTACGCCACTATTTTATGCGTAATCTACCACATCAAGGTGAATTACGAATTGTATTGGCTCAAAAGAATCGTCGTAGTCAGCAATCTCATGAAATAGTTACCCGTTTACGGCGAGATTTAGAGAGTATCGCTACGCAATATAACGCAGATATTCAACTGGTTGAAGTACCACCTGGCCCCCCTGTGATGGCAACGATCAGTGCGGAGGTTTATGGTGAAGAGACAACACCCTATAATAAATTGCAGGAACAAGCGAAAGTAATCGCAGCGCGACTTGCTAGAAATGAATTTGTTAGTGAAGTGGATACATCAATTCAAGGTGATTATCAAGCTTGGCAATTTATTGTTGACAGTGAAAAGGCGGCTCTTTCGGGAATATCAATTAAAGATATCAATGCCACCATCATGGCCGCCAATAAAGGTTTAGTGATTGGCTATTTGCAAGCAGAACGGGAAATAAATCCATTACCAATCACGATTCACTTACCAAGTAATGAACGAGATAAATTAGATAAAATTCTCTCTTTATATGTACGCGGTCAAGCTGGTATCAGCAAACAAGAAATACAAGGAGCGCTGTTTGATGCACCACAGCCCCTAGTGCAAATTTCAGAATTGGGTGCGTTTAGAAAAAGAAGTGTTCAACAGCCTATTTTTCATAAAAATCTTAAACCTGTCGTTTATATTTACGCTGAGCCAATTGGTCTGTTCCTGGTGAAGTAATTGCCGACGTTATTGCCGATGAAAATGCCCCCTCATCTACTACAGCTGTACCATTTTCTGATAGAAGCTATATTAACAATGGTGCTGGCGATGGGTGGCAAGTGAACAGCGATATTACCGTTATTTGGAGCGGAGAAGGGGAATGGAAAATTACCATTGATGTATTCCGTGATTTAGGGATTGCCTATGGTGCGGCTTTACTGGGGGTCTTCATCATTATGTTAGTGCAAACAGGCTTGCCTGCTGTATCAGGTATCATAATGCTCGCCATTCCATTGACGGTGATCGGTATTATGCCTGGCTTCTGGCTATTAAATAGTTTCTCAGCAGAGATAGAAGGGTACCCGAATCCAGTATTGTTCACCGCAACGGCTATGATAGGTATGATTGCACTTGCTGGGATCGTGGTACGTAATTCTCTAGTTTTGATTGAATTTATCCAACAATCATTACAACAGGGAAAAGATCTACAAAGTGCCTTGATTGAATCTGGTGCGGTACGTATGCGCCCTATTTTGTTAACAGCAGGCACAACGTTATTAGGCAATATTGTTATTACATTAGATCCCATTTTTAATGGATTAGCTTGGGCAATTATTTTTGGGATCACTGCATCAACCGTATTTACACTATTGGTTGTACCTATTGTCTATAATCTTGCCTATAAAGATGTTGAAGGCCATGGCTTGCCACAAATAACGGAGGAAGGCGCATGAAATATTCAAAAACTATATTAGCAGCAGGGGCTGTTTTTAATATTGGCACTGTTATTCCTCTACATGGCGGGTTTTTTTACCACTAAATTAGCACAGCAGCAACACGAAGAGGTAAATGATATAGCTAATCTGGTGACGATTAAACTCGCAACGAGAAATATAACTAATGAACGGCAGTTTGTAGCTATTGTAAATGCACAACAAAAAGCGATTCTTTCTTCGAGAATAACCGCAAAAATTGCTGAGGTATTAGTTGATGTGGGCGATAAGGTTGAACAAGGTGATATATTAATACGTTTAGAAGGTGCTGCTCTCAACGCGATAGTACGTCAAACAGAACAGGCTTTGTCATCAGCACAAGCGCAACTAAATGTTGCGCGTAAAGAATTTCTACGTGCGCAGCAGTTATTAAATAAAAAGTTAATTTCACAAGCACAATTTGATCAGGTCGAGTCTCAATTTAAAACGCAAAGTGCAAACTTTAAAAGTGCTAAGGCTTCTTTAGAGGAGGCTGAAACAACCTATGGCTATAGTTTAATTACCGCACCATTCTCTGGGGTAATAGATACGCGATCAATTTATGTTGGCGATACAGCAGTTCCTGGAATGGCTCTGCTTAGTCTATACAATCCACAAACCCTTCAATTACAAGCAAATATATCAGAATCATTAATTAATAAAGCAATGTTAAATAAAGTATTGCGCTATGAAATCCCAACCTTTGCAATAAAAGGGGAAGGGCAAGTCGTGACAGTTTCTCCTGCAACGGATAATAGTTCACATAGTTTTATTGTTAAAATAGCATTGAACCATCTAGATTAAGTTTTTCCTGGGAGTTATGGAAAAGTGTGGGTAGAAACCGACACCGATAATATTATCACTGTACCTGATGAAGCTATTTATAAGATTGGGCAAATTGATTATGTCAAGGTACTAGAAAATGAAAAAATACAAACTAAATTAGTGCAACTTGGAGAAGATAATAGAATACGTAAAGGATTAAAAGATGGCGATTTAGTCATTCTTAATCCGCTTAATCATCAACAACAAGTGTTGAAATAAAAATAGAAAACCATTTTTGAATGGTTTTTAGTCAAAGAACAGTGATTTTGTATGTTAAATATACAAACAGATTCGTGTTTGAATAAACTTGTCCATAAACACTTGCCAATGTGATCGAAATCCCTATAATGCGCATCCACAGACACGGGGCGTAACGCAAGTTAGCCGCAGGTTTGAGAATAAAGAAACGCATTTATCGCTTCGTAAGAAATGTAAAATAAGACGTTGACATTGTTCGAAAGGCGCGTAATATACGCACCTCGCCGCAAGGCAGCTCTTTAACAATTTAATCAAACAATCTGTGTGGGCACTTATTGTTGATGTGATTTCAAATAATCAAAAAGTAACGCTTCTGCTTGCAGAAAGTTACACCTAACTTGTTTAGGTAACATCAATAGAAGTGACACACGAATTAATTCATTTACATTGAAAGATTTATCTTTCAATGATTAACAGGCCAAATATTTATATTTGGTGGTTAATTCAGAATAAAAAAAAGAACGTAAGTTCTTTAGTTTTAGTCAGTAATATTGAGTCGTATCGAAAGATACAAATTAAACTTTAAATTGAAGAGTTTGATCATGGCTCAGATTGAACGCTGGCGGCAGGCTTAACACATGCAAGTCGAACGGTAACAGAGAATAGCTTGCTATTTTGCTGACGAGTGGCGGACGGGTGAGTAATGCTTGGGAATTTACCTTGTTGTGGGGGACAACAGTTGGAAACGACTGCTAATACCGCATAATGTCTTTTGACCAAAGGTGGCCTCTATTTATAAGCTATCGCGACAAGATGAGCCCAAGTGGGATTAGCTAGTTGGTAGGGTAAAGGCCTACCAAGGCGACGATCCCTAGCTGGTCTTAGAGGATGACCAGCCACACTGGAACTGAGACACGGTCCAGACTCCTACGGGAGGCAGCAGTGGGGAATATTGCACAATGGGGGAAACCCTGATGCAGCCATGCCGCGTGTGTGAAGAAGGCTTTCGGGTTGTAAAGCACTTTCAGCGAGGAGGAAAGGGTGCAGGCTAATACCCTGTATCTGTGACGTTACTCGCAGAAGAAGCACCGGCTAACTCCGTGCCAGCAGCCGCGGTAATACGGAGGGTGCGAGCGTTAATCGGAATTACTGGGCGTAAAGCGCGCGTAGGTGGTTAATTAAGTCAGATGTGAAAGCCCAGGGCTCAACCTTGGAACTGCATTTGAAACTGGTTAACTAGAGTTTTGTAGAGGGTGGTAGAATTTCAGGTGTAGCGGTGAAATGCGTAGAGATCTGAAGGAATACCAGTGGCGAAGGCGGCCACCTGGACAGAGACTGACACTGAGGCGCGAAGGCGTGGGGAGCAAACGGGATTAGATACCCCGGTAGTCCACGCAGTAAACGATGTCTATTAGAAGTTTGTGGCTATATGCCGTGGGTTTCAAAGCTAACGCATTAAATAGACCGCCTGGGGAGTACGGCCGCAAGGTTAAAACTCAAATGAATTGACGGGGGCCCGCACAAGCGGTGGAGCATGTGGTTTAATTCGATGCAACGCGAAGAACCTTACCATCCCTTGACATCCAGAGAATCACCAAGAGATTGATGAGTGCCTTCGGGAGCTCTGAGACAGGTGCTGCATGGCTGTCGTCAGCTCGTGTTGTGAAATGTTGGGTTAAGTCCCGCAACGAGCGCAACCCCTATCCTTATTTGCCAGCGGGTCATGCCGGGAACTCTAGGGAGACTGCCGGTGATAAACCGGAGGAAGGTGGGGACGACGTCAAGTCATCATGGCCCTTACGGGATGGGCTACACACGTGCTACAATGGCAAATACAAAGGGTTGCTAACCTGCGAGGGTATGCGAATCTCATAAAGTTTGTCGTAGTCCGGATCGGAGTCTGCAACTCGACTCCGTGAAGTTGGAATCGCTAGTAATCGTGGATCAGAATGCCACGGTGAATACGTTCCCGGGCCTTGTACACACCGCCCGTCACACCATGGGAGTGGGCTGCACCAGAAGTCATTAGCTTAACCTTCGGGATGGCGATGACCACGGTGTGGTTCATGACTGGGGTGAAGTCGTAACAAGGTAGCCCTAGGGGAACCTGGGGCTGGATCACCTCCTTACGTAAAGAAATTCACAATAATGAGTGTTCACACAGATTGTTTGATTAGAATGATAAAGACGTATGACAGGCCGTTATTGGGTCTGTAGCTCAGTTGGTTAGAGCGCACCCCTGATAAGGGTGAGGTCGGCAGTTCAAATCTGCCCAGACCCACCAATTTCTTGTAAGTTTACTTGAAATTGTGAACAATCTGTTTATACAAACCATGTTGGGGCTATAGCTCAGCTGGGAGAGCGCCTGCCTTGCACGCAGGAGGTCAGCGGTTCGATCCCGCTTAGCTCCACCACTTACATTAGTAAGTGTACCAACATGAACCTCTTTAGAGGGAGAGGCTTAAGATAAGTTAGATAATTTATCTTAAGCTTTTTTTTACGAAAAAGTTTGCTCTTTAACAATTAGGAAAGCTGATAAAGTTCTGTTTGAACGTATCGATATAGATATCAATATGTTTAAACGAAACGAAATTGTTCTCAATGATTAATTTATTAATCATTGTAATCAAGCAAAAATAAAAAGTTCATTTTTCACGTAGTGAAATGTGAACAGTACGTATCTACTCAATCATATGATTGATAGGTGCACGAAAAACGAATGTTGTTTTTTGTATTGTAAAATATGAGAAATCGCAAGCGTCTTGGAAACGACATACAAAACAAAAATCAGTATTAAGTAGTGATGCCAAATGGTGTTGCCCACTCAGACATTGACAAAAAGACGTCAATCTCTTGTTGGGAACAATACCTAAAACGCGTCACTGCGTGACACTTTCTTAGGTGTTGTATGGTTAAGTGAATAAGCGTGCACGGTGGATGCCTAGGCAATTAGAGGCGATGAAGGACGTGGTAATCTGCGATAAGTCCAGGGGAGTTGATAACAAGCGTTATATCCTGGAATTTCCGAATGGGGCAACCCGGCACTTAGTGTCATCGTTAAGTGAATACATAGCTTAACGAAGCGAACGAGGGGAACTGAAACATCTAAGTACCCTTAGGAAAAGAAATCAACCGAGATTCCGAAAGTAGCGGCGAGCGAAATTGGAACAGCCCTTAAGCTGTTTAGAAGTTAGTAGAATGGTCTGGAAAGTCCGACGATACAGGGTGATAGTCCCGTATATGACAACTTCTTTACAGTGAAAACGAGTAAGACGGGACACGAGAAATCCTGTTTGAATATGGGGGGACCATCCTCCAAGGCTAAATACTCCTAATTGACCGATAGTGAACCAGTACCGTGAGGGAAAGGCGAAAAGAACCCCTGTGAGGGGAGTGAAATAGAACCTGAAACCGTGTACGTACAAGCAGTAGGAGCCGACTTAGTTCGGTGACTGCGTACCTTTTGTATAATGGGTCAACGACTTAATTTCAGTAGCAAGGTTAACCGTATAGGGGAGCCGTAGGGAAACCGAGTCTTAACTGGGCGAATAGTTGCTGGGATTAGACCCGAAACTTGGTGATCTAGCCATGAGCAGGTTGAAGGTTGAGTAACATCAACTGGAGGACCGAACCCACTAATGTTGAAAAATTAGGGGATGACTTGTGGCTGGGGGTGAAAGGCCAATCAAACCAAGAGATAGCTGGTTCTCCTCGAAAGCTATTTAGGTAGCGCCTCGTGTATCACTGTTGGGGGTAGAGCACTGTTTGGGCTAGGGGGTCATCCCGACTTACCAACCCCATGCAAACTCCGAATACCAACAAGTGCAATCACGGGAGACACACGGCGGGTGCTAACGTCCGTCGTGGAAAGGGAAACAACCCAGACCGCCAGCTAAGGTCCCAAAGTATATGTTAAGTGGGAAACGATGTGGGAAGGCTTAGACAGCTAGGAAGTTGGCTTAGAAGCAGCCATCTTTTAAAGAAAGCGTAATAGCTCACTAGTCGAGTCGGCCTGCGCGGAAGATTTAACGGGGCTAAACATATCACCGAAGCTGCGGATGCTTATTTATAGGCATGGTAGAGGAGCGTTCTGTAAGCCGTCGAAGGGAAAGCTGTAAGGCATCCTGGAGGTATCAGAAGTGCGAATGTTGACATGAGTAACGATAAGGGGGGTGAAAAACCTCCCCGCCGGAAGACCAAGGGTTCCTGTCCAACGTTAATCGGGGCAGGGTGAGTCGACCCCTAAGGCGAGGCCGAAAGGCGTAGTCGATGGGAAACGGGTTAATATTCCCGTACCCTTATATTTTGCGATGGGAGGACGGAGAAGGCTAGGTGGGCCTGGCGATGGTTGTCCAGGTTCAAGTATGTAGGTGGAAGACTTAGGTAAATCCGGGTTTTCTTAACACTGAGATACGATGTCGAGTCACTAAGGTGATGAAGTCATTGATGCCATGCTTCCAGGAAAAGTCTCTAAGCTTCAGAAATATAAGGATCGTACCCCAAACCGACACAGGTGGTCAGGTAGAGAATACCAAGGCGCTTGAGAGAACTCGGGTGAAGGAACTAGGCAAAATGGTACCGTAACTTCGGGAGAAGGTACGCCGCTGACGGTGAAGTCCCTTGCGGATGGAGCTATTGGCGGCCGAAGATACCAGATGGCTGCAACTGTTTATTAAAAACACAGCACTGTGCTAAATCGCAAGATGACGTATACGGTGTGACGCCTGCCCGGTGCCGGAAGGTTAATTGATGGGGTTAGACTTAGGTCGAAGCTCTTGATCGAAGCCCCGGTAAACGGCGGCCGTAACTATAACGGTCCTAAGGTAGCGAAATTCCTTGTCGGGTAAGTTCCGACCTGCACGAATGGCGTAATGATGGCCATGCTGTCTCCACCCGAGACTCAGTGAAGTTGAAATCGCTGTGAAGATGCAGTGTACCCGCGGCTAGACGGAAAGACCCCGTGAACCTTTACTACAGCTTAGCAGTGAACTTAGAGCCTACATGTGTAGGATAGGTGGGAGGCTATGAAGCGTTGTCGCCAGATGACGTGGAGCCAACCTTGAAATACCACCCTTGTATGTTTTGAGTTCTAACCATGGCCCCTGAATCGGGGTTTGGGACATTGTTTGGTGGGTAGTTTGACTGGGGCGGTCTCCTCCCAAAGAGTAACGGAGGAGTACGAAGGTTGGCTAATCACGGTCGGACATCGTGAGGTTAGTACAATGGTATAAGCCAGCTTAACTGCGAGACAGACACGTCGAGCAGGTACGAAAGTAGGTCATAGTGATCCGGTGGTTCTGAATGGAAGGGCCATCGCTCAACGGATAAAAGGTACTCCGGGGATAACAGGCTGATACCGCCCAAGAGTTCATATCGACGGCGGTGTTTGGCACCTCGATGTCGGCTCATCACATCCTGGGGCTGAAGTCGGTCCCAAGGGTATGGCTGTTCGCCATTTAAAGTGGTACGCGAGCTGGGTTTAGAACGTCGTGAGACAGTTCGGTCCCTATCTGCCGTGGGCGTTTGAGAATTGAGAGGAGCTGCTCCTAGTACGAGAGGACCGGAGTGGACGAACCGCTGGTGTTTGGGTTGTCATGCCAATGGCATTGCCCAGTAGCTACGTTCGGAATCGATAACCGCTGAAAGCATCTAAGCGGGAAGCGAGCCTCAAGATGAGTTCTCACTGGGACTTTAAGTCCCCTAAAGGGCCGTTGGAGACTACAACGTTGATAGGCAAGGTGTGTAAGTGCGGTAACGTATTGAGCTAACTTGTACTAATTACCCGTGAGGCTTAACCATACAACACCTAAGACGTGTTGATGTAACCAAGAAAAAGTACGTTTGCGACAATATATTTTACAACTTGCAAGATTAAAGAATAATAGACAGCTTTTCTAATTAACTTTTTAGCTTGGCGAACATAGCGCTGTGGTCCCACCTGATCCCATTCCGAACTCAGAAGTGAAACGCAGCTGCGCCGATGGTAGTGTGGGGTCTCCCCATGTGAGAGTAGGTCATCGCCAAGCGCCTAATAAACGAAAAATCCCTGTTGACGATGTCAGCAGGGATTTTTTCTTTTTAGGGTACTGACGACGATGACCTGCTCGAGAGTAGGGCGAGTATCGCGACAGCAATGTGTCACGAGCGGGTGAGCGCTGCGAGCCCTTTCCATGCCCAATTAAACAAACCCAGTAGGTCTTTTCTTACTGGGTTTGTTTAATTCTGATGATTTATGACTACTCTTGAGAGTAGGGCGAGTATCGCGATAGCGATGTGTCACGAGCTTCGGTGCTCTGCGACGACTTTCCATTGCTAGACGCCTATTTAGAAGAAGCCCTGATAGAAATATCAGGGCTTTTTTGCTTTTTAGAGACGATAAAAGTGGCCCATCAACGTCAAGCAAACTAACGGACCTTGCTCTCCTTCCCATTCCTAACTCAGAAGTGAAACGCAGCTGCGCTGATGGTACTTAGTTGCTCCTTGTTTCCTTGAACCTCGTTCAAGGGACTTCAATGCAAAAGGGTCTCCCCATGTGAGAGTAGGGCGGCGAATTTGGCGCTAGCCAAGGTCTATGAGCGGGCTAAGCTCCGCGTGCCCTGGTTGTTTGTCGATAGGCAAGAGCCTCGAGCGGTCAACCTAATTGTCGCCTAATAGACCATAGCCAGATATTTGAATTTGAATTATGTTGATAACTTTTTTGTTGTGTTTTTGTATATTTAAAATAAATTGAGCTATATAATTCATTGAGTTTTTTGATTCAATAATATGGAATTTAATATGAAAAAAAATGTTCTCTTTCTTGTGCTTAATACTGTACTACTTCCCATTACAGCAAATGCTGAAAGTAACCATTCTAGTATTCACGAACAAGTTTCAGATCAAGTTATTGCAAAGCAGCGTGATACGTTGGCTATAAATACGAAAGATAAAGGATTTGGTCCTCAGTCTCCCCGTGATATAGACTCTATTTTAGGTAATAATCAGCGTTTCTTTTCTTCTGCTCCTCCTTATTCAAATATGAACCTATGTAATATTCATTTTCATAAAAATGCAGAACATAAAGGGGGAGAGTTTACAAAATATGCTGGTAATGGTGATGGACATGGTTATCAGAGTGGTTATATGTATTCCGGAATGCTTGAGCCTGATGAGTTAAAACCAGTTCATCAGGAGGTATGCCCAAGCAAACATGGCAATCTGTCACCAGGTGATACGATTGAAGTGCATTATGTCTATTCAACTGCTCAAGTGTCTCCAGGTCCTACTTTAGCTTCTTGCTTAAGTGATTCAATTGTTAATCCTCAATTACGAGTAGAAACACAAGTTTATGTCTTGGTAAATGACAACAAAGCATTAGATTTTACTGATTTAACTAGCTATGGTTTGAATAATGGATTATACCAAGCATTAAATATCCCTAGTAATACAGGTACTCCTATCCAATATGCAGGTTCAACTACTGGGCCAACATACAATGAACAGGCATCTCCCTTCCAAGTTACATGGAGTGTACGTCCTAGTATTGCGAAGGTTAATGTAGAGTCTGTTGGTGAATGGTGTAAAGGCAATGTCTTTAATGAAGATCATGCTCATGGTGTAAGAAATTTGGTTGTTAATCCAGCGCTTTTGTCAAAAATAGACTGATAAATTTACTTTAAATTTATTTCTTGGTCTGTTTTTAGCTATTTTAATGTGATTAAAATGTCATGTTGAGTTGTTTTTATAGATTCATCGTGCATAATTAAGCGTCATTAACTTTGCTGAGTTAGTGATATCAATGCAAATTATTTATTTTAAAAGGAATTAAAATGACACTAATAAAAAAATTATCTGCTGAGTTTATTGGCACATTTTGGTTGGTATTAGGTGGTTGTGGGAGTGCAGTAATTGCTGCAGGCTTTCCTAATGTAGGCATTGGTCTGCTAGGGGTATCATTTGCATTTGGTTTAACCGTACTAACCATGGCATACGCAATTGGGCATATTTCTGGTTGCCACCTAAATCCAGCTGTATCAATAGGTCTTTGGTCAGGTGGTCGTTTTCCTGTCAGTGAACTTGTACCCTATATTGTTGTGCAAGTTGCTGGCGGTTTAACAGGCGCAGCTGTTTTATATGTTATTGCTTCAGGGCAAGCTGGCTTTGATATTTCAGCTGGATTTGCAACTAATGGATATGGTGAACACTCTCCTGGTGGATATAGTTTAATTGCAGCCTTGGTTTGTGAAATTGTCATGACCTTTATGTTTCTCATTATTATTTTAGGGGCTACCGATAAACGTGCTCCGCAGGGATTTGCACCTATTGCGATTGGTTTAGGACTTACTTTAATTCATCTGATTAGTATTCCTGTAACTAATACTTCGGTCAACCCAGCAAGAAGTACTGGTGTTGCTATTTTACAAGGTGATTGGGCATTATCGCAATTATGGCTCTTTTGGCTTGCGCCAATAGCTGGTGCTATGTTAGCTGGTGTTGTTTATAGATGGCTTGGATTACTAAAGAAGCGTAAAAATATTTGAAACTAGTATTAACGCTGTTTTTTTAAATAAAAAACAGCGTTTTTTTATATCTATTTTTTATTGTTGCGTTGATGTCGATTGGATGTTTTATGTGGAATATCCGTAGGTACAGTTTGCAATGAAAAAATATGTTTGCCTGCTAAAATTGGATGTTTAAGTAACATTCTTGGCCCTGCATACTGCATTATCTCTTTTGCCTGTATGCGTTGTTTGTTTTTATAACAGTGGATAGGGCATTTGTTGCATGAGGGTTTGTTTTGCCCGTAGGGACAACGATTTAGCTTTTCATTCGCATAGTTTATAAACTCACTGCAGTTAAGACAAAGGGAGCTCTCTCCTTGTTGTCTATGGTGCCCATGACAATATATTTTGACCATTGCTTCAATGGTTTTAAATTCAGTCGCTAAACGTCCAGTGAATACATACATCGTTAATTTGACTCTTATCTATTAACCGTAAATAAAGTAGAATAGCTGTTTATCTATACCTTCACAATTGAGTATTTTGCTTTGATCTCATCTTTTTTTGCTCCTACGGGTCCTTTAAGCCAAAAATTGCCCCATTTTATTGCCCGTGATGCACAGCTAGAAATGGCTGAGGCTGTTGCCATAGCGATTAAAAATAGCAGCAATTTAGTGGTTGAAGCTGAAACTGGAACGGGGAAAACTTTTGCATATCTTGCTCCCACTCTTCTCTCTTTTGATAAGGATAAATCACCAAAAATTATTGTTTCAACAGGGAGTAAAGCGTTACAAGAACAACTTTTTATTAAAGATTTACCAATTCTAATCGAAACGACCCGGTTTACTGGCTCTGTCGCTTTATTAAAGGGGCGCAGTAACTATCTCTGTAACGAACGTTTAAATCGCTTTATGCTGGAAACTAAACATAAAGATCAGCATATGCATACGGAGCTAGTGAAAGTTAAGAATTGGTCACTGGCAACCCGTGTTGGTGATATTGCTGAAATTAATGATTTAGCCGAAGATGCCGCAATCATTCCTGCTATCACGAGTAACAATGATAATTGTTTAGGTCGTCAGTGCCCGAGCTTTGATGACTGTTTTATCGTCAAAGCGCGTAAAAAAGCAATGCACTCTGATTTGATTGTTATTAATCATCATCTGTTTTTTGCCGATTTAGCCGTTAAGGAGACCGGTTTTGGTGAATTAATGCCTGAAGCTGGCGTCTATATTTTTGACGAAGCACATCAACTGCCTGACATTGCGAGTTTGTATTTCGGTGAATCTTTATCTCACCGGCAATTAATCGATCTGGCCAAAGAGATTGATTTCGTTTATCGCAGTGAACTTAAAGAAGCAAAACAGATGGCTAAAGCGGCTGAACAATTGCGAATCTGCACACTCGATTTTCGTTTGGCCTTCGCCTTAGATAAAGGTAGCGGCAGTTGGCGAGATAAATCACGTGAGCGCATCATGCAATTGCATATGCAGCGATTATTACAGGTGATGGATTTTCTGAAAGAGGTGATAGGTGATTTGTTAGGTAAAAGCGAAGTGTTAGATCACAGCTTCGATCGTCTAAACCAATTCACATTGTTGCTTAAAAAATTAAATAGTGTCAATGAAACTGGTTTTAGTTATTGGTTTGATTGCTCCAAATTGCACTTTTCCTTAAATATTACCCCACTTAGTGTGGCGGATAGATTTCAATCCGAGTGCCAAAAGAAGCAGGCAGCATGGATTTTTACTTCAGCAACGTTATCAGTAAAAGGGCTGTTTGACCATTTTACAGAACTGCTTGGTTTACAAAATAGCCAATGTTTACAATTAAGTAGCCCGTTTGATTATGCCAAACAAAGTTTATTTGTAGTACCTAGGTTATTGCCTGAGCCAGATCCCAGGCTTAGCCGAAAAACTAATTGAACAATTAGCACCAGTTATTCGTGCTAGTAAAGGGCGGTGCTTCTTTTTATGTACAAGCCATGCGATGATGAACCAATTGGCAAATGGCTTTAGGCAAACTCTCACCATGCCCGTACTTATACAAGGTGAAAAGAGTAAACAGGCATTGCTCGATGAATTTATTAGTCATGGTAATGCGTTGTTAGTTGCAACGGGGAGTTTTTGGGAAGGAGTCGATGTGCGTGGGCAGGTTTTATCCTGTGTTATTATTGATAAAATTCCTTTTACCTCTCCCGATGAACCTTTACTTAAAGCAAGAATTGAAGACGCACAATTGAAGGGAAAAGATCCGTTTTCAGATGTACAATTACCGCAAGCAGTGATTACCTTCAAACAAGGAATTGGTCGCTTAATTCGTGCAGAGCAAGACCGAGGCGTTATAATTGTTTGTGATAACCGTTTAGTGACACGTAAATATGGAAATTTATTTCTTAATAGTTTACCGTGCATGCCACGTACGCGATCCCTTGATAATGCGATTGCTTTTTTAGAAACAATTGATTAGAAAATAAAGTCTTAAACCTGTTGCTGATAAATGTTATACAGGCATGATAGATAAGAGATAAAGTAACTATGTCCAGAGCATTAAATATTTTATGTGTTGATACATCAACAGAAGCTTGTTCGGTGGCGGTACTTAGTGCTACCGGCTTCGACACTGTCATTAATGACCAATTTATGTTGGCCCCCCGTGAGCATACGAATAAAATATTACCGACTGTTGAACAAGTTTTGCAACAAGCAAAGTTAGCACTCGCTGATATTGATATCGTTGCCTATGGCCGTGGCCCTGGTAGTTTTACTGGTGTTAGAATTGGCATAAGTATTGCTCAAGGTTTAGCCTATGGCATTGAAAAAAACATGGTGGGTGTTTCGACTTTGCAGGCGATGGCACAACAAGCCTATAAAACAGAGCAAGCATGTGATGTCTATGCGGCTATTGATGCGCGTATGGGGGAAATTTATTTCGCACATTATCAGTTACAAGGGCAGTTAATGACATTGGTTAATGAAGAAGTGGTAATAAAACCTGCTGATTTATTGGCACAACAGCCGCTAATATCCAAAAATGCGGCACTGGTAGGATTGCGTGGGCTGCTTACCCTGAATTGGTATCATATTTTGCCAATGCGGTGCGCCTTGATATTGAATTTCCGAGCGCCAAATATATGTTGGATCAGGTATTATATTGCATTGAAAAGGGTGTAACGCAGTTGCCAGAATTAGCGACACCCGTATATATTCGTGACAAAGTTACATGGAAAAAGCTACCTGGTAGAGAATAATTTTTTTAGTTAAAGTGTGGATTATTAATGGCAATACAAAATAATACCAGTTTACATCTCAGTCCAATATCCGTTGGTAAAAGTACGATTGCTAAAAAATCGTCTGTTACTAGCAGTACCGATATTGCACCTGTAACTCCAAAAGCATCGTCGAAAAATTTTTCTATGGTCCTCTCGGAAAAGCAGAAAGAGTCAATTAATAAAACTCTTGGTTATGATCAACCAAACTCTAAGCAGCGTGGTGCATTAGAAGCTTATCAACAAGTGGCGGTACAAGAAAAAAGAGAACGTATTATTGATAGTATGAGTTTTCATTTTGTTGTTTAATAAATGTTTATACCCTTGTTATCTCGAGGTGTTTTGTCAGGCGCCAGCCCATATTTCTGAGCAAGACCTAACATAAAATAATTATTTTTATAGTACAGCAACGTAGTGCTTATTTTCGAATTTGTGTCCATAGGGCAAGAAAAATAGTATTCATCTGCCTTGTCATGAAATAGCTATGTAGCATATATATACTTCAATTTTATACCTAGTATATCGGTCCTTTTTCTTGCTGTCTTTGCTTCTTGAAGTATCATGGGTATATATCTTCTAATTTAGGTGTTTTATGTTCCGTGTATTGACAATTTTCTGTTTTGTTTGTGCGAGTTTTTCATTACAAAGCCAACCTTATAAAATTAATTTATCAGCAACTCAAATAAGTCAATTAGGGCAACTTATTTGGCAAAATGAGGGACAACAAAAATTACAGCACTTAACTTCATGGAATCAAGCTGAAGATTTTCCTTCTCTCGGCTTAGGACACTTTATCTGGTATCCAACTAAAGAAAAAGGTCCCTTTAAAGAACAGTTCCCTGAATTACTTATTTTTTTCCGTGAGTCTGGTGTAAAAATTCCATCCTGGCTTGAACAGACTAAATTGGCTCCTTGGCAATCACGAACGCAATTTTATGAGGAGTTTGAAGGTGAAAAGCTTGCCTCGTTACGTCTGTTTTTAAGTGAGCAGGTTGATTTACAAGCTAAATTTATTATTAGACGTTTAGAAAAGGCAATACCATCGATCATTGCGACCTGCAATCCTGCTGATAAAACTGTGCTGTTACATAATCTATCTTCATTGACCAATAGCGTGAAAGGCACCTTTGTATTACTTGATTACGTTAATTTTAAAGGTGAAGGAGTTGCTAATAATGAACGTTATCAAGGTCAAGGATGGGGATTAAAACAAGTGCTTTTAAATATGCCGCGTCAATATGATGATGCTATACGTGCATTTTCTTTCTCTGCTGATGAAGTATTAACACGGCGAGTAAAAAATGCGCCGCGCGATGAATTTCGTTGGCTTAATGGGTGGCGAGCTCGCCTTTATGCTTACCCTCAGATAAGAATTGAATAATTTTTTTTATTATTTTCTTTTTATTGTTCATGTTTACCTCATATAAACGGTACAATATGGATCACACTATAATCTCTCAATTTTAAAAAGGTTTTGTTATGTTTTATCGTATTCTGCGTAGTTTTTTATTCATGTTAAATCCTGAAAAAGCTCATGATTTATCCATAAAACAGCTCAAATTAACACATGGCACTATATTAGATCTTTTTTATCGTCAAAAGGTTCAAAGTCGTCCTGTACAAGTGATGGGGTTAACCTTTCCTAATTCCGTCGGTCTTGCCGCTGGTTTGGATAAAAATGGTGAATGTATTGATGCATTTGCTGCGATGGGGTTTGGCCATATAGAAATAGGTACAGTCACTCCCGTTGCGCAGCCGGGAAATGAATCGCCGCGTATATTCAGAGTATTAGAGTCTGAAGGCATCATTAATCGTATGGGTTTTAACAACCTTGGCGTAGATAATTTGATTGCAAATGTCAAAGAGAGCAATTTTAAAGGTGTTATAGGGATTAATATTGGTAAAAACTTCACTACGCCAGTGGAAAAAGGTAAAGACGATTATTTACTTTGTATGGATAAAGTTTATCAACATGCCGGTTATATTGCCGTCAATATCTCTTCTCCAAATACACCAGGGTTACGCTCTTTACAGTATGGCGAAGCGTTAAATGAACTGCTTGATGCATTAAAAACCAGACAAGCCGAATTAGAAGTTAAATATAATAAATATGTACCGATTGCTTTAAAAGTGGCTCCTGATTTGAGTGATGAGGAAATTGAGTCAATAGCCTCTTCGTTATTGAAATACAAAATTGATGGATTAATTGCAACGAATACCACTTTAGATCGAGAAATGATCAAAGGTATGTCTCATGCAGCTGAAGCGGGGGGATTAAGTGGTCGTCCATTGCAAAGTAAAAGTACACAAGTCATTGCTAAATTCGCCTCTCATTTAAAAGGGGAAATTCCAATAATTGGTGTCGGTGGAATTGATGGTGTTATAGCCGCAAAAGAAAAAATTGCCGCCGGTGCGAGTTTAGTACAAGTTTATTCTGGATTTATTTATCACGGCCCACAATTAGTCAAGAATATCGTCAATAACATTTAATTTAATACCATTCAAAAAAGGCTAAATAACATCTATTTGTTATTTAGCCTTTTTATTTTTGGAACGTCGTTAACAATAGACGACATATATCGCTATAGGTATGGCAATGATACGCGTGTGAATTCACCTATCTGTATTTTTACATCGTTTATTAAAATATCGACTTGCGCACAGTCACGATTTTTTTTCTGTTACCTAAATCGCATTTATAGTAATTATAGGGGTGTGGTGATATTCATTATTAAATAGCGTTAAGTGATTTAATATTCATGCAATCAACCTCATTTAAGTTTTTATTCAATAATGTTGCATTCTTATTCGTGTAATGATTTTTATTCTGCTTTTCATTGCTTCAAAATGCATGATTACAAACTTGAATTAACCACGTGAACTGTCTATAAAGATGCATCTTTTCTTAACTCAAAGGTTTTAAATGAATACTGAAACTCATGTTTCCAATCGATGGTCAAGTAGATACGCATACATATTAGCGGCAACGGGCGCTGCGGTTGGCTTAGGTAATTTATGGAAGTTTCCCTACATTATGGGCGAAAATGGCGGTGGCGCATTCGTTCTTGTTTATCTACTTTGTATCCTCTTTATCGGTATCCCGGTAATGATGGCTGAGGTGGCGATTGGTAAACGTGGTCGCTCTACACCAGCCAATGCTGCTGCGATGGTGTCGGTTGAATCTGGACACTCTTCACACTGGTCTGTAATCGGCTCGATGGGCGTGCTCGCGGGCTTTTTAATTCTTAGTTTTTATGTGGTTATCGCAGGTTGGGCTGCTGCCTATGTATTGTATGCGGGTACCGGTGAATTTAGTGCCGCTGCTGCGGATAGCGCGACACATGCAGAAGCCATCGGCACACTTTTTGGCAATCTGGTAAGTAGTGTTCCACAGCTGCTTATTTGGACGACATTAACCGTTGTTGCTGTTGTTTATGTTATCTCCAAGGGGGTTAAAGATGGCCTTGAGACGGCGGTAACATATTTAATGCCGGCACTGTTAGTACTGCTTGTTTGTATTATGTGTTACTCCGCGATTGTCGGTGATTTTGCTTCTGCCTTCTCTTTTATGTTTGACGTAGATTTTTCTAAGCTAACGATCAAAGGTGTATTAGTTGCACTGGGCCACGCATTTTTCACGCTAAGTTTAGCCTCAGGTATTATGATGGTTTACGGTGCATATTTACCGGAAGGTGTCTCTATCGCTAAAACATCAGTTATGATCGCCATTGCTGATACGCTTGTTGCATTGATTGCCGGTCTCGCTATTTACCCAATCGTTTTTGCACATGGTTTAGAGCCAAGTGCTGGCCCGGGTCTATTGTTCCAGTCGTTACCAATTGCATTTGGCTCTATGCCAATGGGTGATTTTGTTGGTACATTATTCTTTATCATGGTGGTCTTCGCGGCCTTTACATCGGCAATTGCATTACTGGAGTCTGCTGCGGCATACTTAGTAGAGCGCCAAGGTTTAACACGTGTTAAAGCTGCGATTATTGCCGGTAGTGGCATTTGGCTATTGAGTTTGGGTACGATTGGCTCATTAGCAGGCAGTGAATGGGCGCAAATTAATTTTGGTTTCATGGGCGGTAATATTTTTGATGCCCTTGATTATTTAACGGCGAATATATTGTTACCGCTAGGTGGGTTATTGATATCGGTATTTGCGGGTTGGATAATTAAAACTGAAGTTGTTAAAAGCGAGTTTAGTTTAGCGCCGTGGCAATTTAGTCTAGTCATGGTATTACTGCGTTTTGTTGCACCATTAGGTATTTTATTTGTCTTTGCTAATTCAGTGGGTGTGCTAGATTTTATCAGCTAATTGTTAGTAAAAATTAGTTCTGTAACGACAAAGGCGCTTAATTTATTAAGCGCCTTTGTCGTTTTGCTTTTTGGATAAATCGAAGAATTGTTTGTACCCATTTCCCCTGAACCACCTATGCAAAGTATGATCTTGTCTTCATTTTATTAAGTGTAAATGAATATTAAATATGAGAGAAACCGCTTTCTAGGTATTATTGATTTTTAACGTTGTCGGCAGTAGGTATCAATTTAGTAAGGTTACTATGGGAATTCATAACGATAGACCAACAATCGGTTTCTTTGCTCCGAGTGTGAGTGGCTTTTATCTTAGTACGCTTTGTAGTGAGTTAAGAAAACAGTGCGCATTGCGTAGGATGGATTTAGTTGTCATATTAACCAATGAGACAACTGACTTTAATATGCCCTTAGCACTTGATTATATTGATGCTGCTTATATTGCAGTGGATGTATTATCTTCTATTTATGTCGAACAGCTTTTAGCGCGAAATATTCCCGTAGTTTCAGCCTCAGAAGAGTATTTTTCATTAGCGGTTGAATCTGTTATCAGTGACCAAAAAGCATCCGTTCAACTTGCCTTTGACCATCTTTATGACTTAGGGCATCGAAGAATTGGTTTTGTTGGCACCCTATTTATCACCGATTTCAGATTACGCTATCAAGCGTTACGTGAATGTTATGCACAAAAAGCGATGGTTTTTAATGAAAATTGGCTATTCGATGTAAGTGACCCTGGCATTGTTGGTGGGGCAAATGCGAGTGAAAAGTTCATTGCACAGGCGTGTGACTGTAGTGCAATCATTTGTGGCTCAGATATGATGGCTTTAGGAATGGTAAATGCATTAGATAAAAAAAGCGTTAACATGCCGCAACAACTAGCAATTGTAAGTATTGATAATAACCCTCTCGGAGAGAGTTGTATCCCTACTTTAACTTCAATTGATCAGAACTTACCTGTGATGATTTCGCGAGTTATTGATCGACTTCAGGGACGCCTATCCGGACTACCATTTATTAAAAGCGCACAATTGATAGCGCCGCGTATAGTGATCCGTGAGAGTTGCGGGGGCGCTGATGAAGTTTTGCTCCCTTGTGCTAATAATGAAAATGAGCAAATACAAAGCGCTAGCTATATGCAAGATTGCAGTAATTTGGCTTTGGCCATAGGAGGGCGTGACTACCGATGGATGACTAGTCTATCCAAACTATGGGGGCCATTCTTTACATGTGTCTGTTTAGGGAAATGGCAATCACAATTTAATTCATCGCGCGATAAAGAACGAATCACCTTGGTCGATGTGATTGATGGTGATGGAGATTGTACTATTTTAGATAGCTATATTAATAGTGAGATCGCAATACAAAAATTTCCGCCATTACCGATTGCAACCTATGATGCCAATGAAATACTTTACGTTACCTTGATCCCAATTACTCCAGAAGGAATTAAATGGGGAGTGATGACTATTATTGATAAACTAGATGTCGGTATGGATCAAGCTTCCTATAATATGTTTTTCTATTATGTCTCCCTGATCTCTGTATTTATGCAGCGTGAAGCATTAACCGAATGTGTTCGTGATCGGGAGCGTAATGCGTTGAATTTGGCAAAAAGACTCGAAGTGATTGCTCATGCAAGCAATGATGGTATATGGACCTGGAATCTAGAACTAAATTTAATGGAGTGGAATGACCAATTGCTTGAAATGCTCGGCTTCATAACTGAAGAGGAGAAGCTGTGCTATCGTAATATGTCATTTTTTGAACGTATTCATAGCGAAGATCAAGAAGTTACAAGATTTGCAATCACAGCGCATTTACAGAAAAGTAAACCCTTCAAATTAGAGTTTCGTATGCGAGCCAAGTCAGGCGCTTACCTTTGGGTTACTGCGTGTGGTGAAGCGATGCGCGAAGCTGATGGGCGGACGAGCCGATTTGTTGGGGTCCTTACAGATATTACTGAACAATACCATTCTAAGCAACATATTGAATTTTTAGCTTACCATGACAGTTTAACTGAATTACCCAATCGAGCTGCATTAATGGAGCGGGTTACTAGTGATATTCGTCAATATCCTGATGCATGTTTTGCTATTATGCTCATGGATCTAAATCGGTTTAAAGAGATTAATGATACCTTTGGGCATGCTGCAGGGGATGCAGTATTAGTTTATGTTGCAGAGGCTATAAGTTTTACGCTTCGTAAAGAAGATCATGCCTCCCGGTTTGGTGGGGATGAATTTGTCTTTAAGATTGATGCCAATACGGGCTCTGAAGCATTACTAATAGCGCAGCGGATATTAGATAGTTTTCAGGGGGAATTTAGCTACGAAGGTTACGAAATTCCTATTGCTGGTAGTATAGGTGTCAGTTTATATCCACAGCATGCGACTCTGCCTGAAGAGCTGATAGATAAAGCTGATACCGCTATGTATCATGCAAAATCCCAGTCGCATAATAAGGTGCAGTTATTTCGTTCGCAATTAGTCGAATCTATAGTTGTGTAAAGTAGTAAATATAAAAATAGATCTGTTATGCGATGATTTATTAATTATTTTTTGTCATCGCCACTAAACGTTAGCTAAGTTCATTTAGCGGTATTTGGCTATATTTAACCTAGATAACGCTTAGAGTATTTAATGATGGCGCAAAATCATTTTATAAATAAGTTATTATCACGAATAAGGTCACGTGGAAGGCTGTTTTTTATACGGTTGTTGAGTGCTTTACCCATACCGATTATATTGTCTCGGTAGCAAAGTAGTACTTCTCCTTTAGCATTATTTGTTTGCACTTCGTGAATATCACGGCCTTGAAAGAATTGTTGAGCCTGCTGTGCATTTAATGCGATTTTGTTTTTACTTGCTTGATCGCCAAAGCTGATAACAAATTCATGCATTGTTTTAAAACCTGTTTTACGACCCTGACCAAATTGTTCTGCTATTTTGATACCTAAACGAGAAAAACGTAATTCATTAATCAGTGGCTCTATTGGTGTTGGCAACAACCAAAACTCCTGGTCACGTTGATAGAGTTCGCCGGTAATATCATTAATGTTAAATTGTGCTGCAAAATAGTCATACAACAGCGCTTTAGTTTTTTTACTGCATTTTATAAAAGGGAACTTACCAAGACGTTTATCGGCTAGTGGTGGAAAACTTGCTTGTGTTTTTCTTATAGCCGCAACAAAAAATCCTTCACTATCATAAACCTGTGGCCAGATATGTAAAAAACCTTCTTCTGTTCTGGTTCTATGGGCATCGCTGAAGAGTGTATTAAGATCTAAAAATTCAACACCGTCGGGAAAGCTATTTTTAAGGTAATGGCAAACATCCTGGTTTTCTTCCAAACTTAAGGTACAGGTTGAATAGATTAGAATGCCGTTCTCTTTAAGTGCATGATATGCGCTGATGATAAGTTTTTTTTGTACTGCCGAAATTTCGTCAATAGCATCTTGACTCCAATTTTTCATCGCATTTTTATCTTTTCGCACTGTCCCCTCTCCTGAACAGGGGGCATCTAATAAAATCGCATCAAAGTTATCGGGTAACCATGATCCGAAAACGGCTGCATCAAAGTGCGTCAGTGCCACATTTTTGATGCCACAACGCTGGATGTTGGCATGTAACATTTTTATGCGGCTGGATGAAAATTCATTGGCAATAATTAACCCTTTATTTTCCAACAAAGCGGCCATCTGTGTTGTTTTAGATCCAGGGGCTGCAGCTGCATCGAGTAAAATAGTGCTTTCAGTAGGGAAAAAGAAATGAAATAAAGCTGCGACAGGCATCATTGAGCTAGCTTCTTGAATATAGCAAAGTCCAGCGAGATGCTCAGCACTGTTACCAAGAGGAATGGTTTCATCTTCAATTTCTATCCAAAAACCTTCTTGACACCATGGGATTGGAGTTAATGACCAGCCCTGTTCCGTTGCACGTTGTTTGAATTTATCCACTGATATCTTCAGAGTATTAACTCTGATAGCTCGTCGCAGTGGAATATGGCTAATATTAATGAGATCTTGTATATCAAGATGTGTGGGCAATATAGTCGTCATTTTATCTACGAATGCTTGTGGTAGAAGCGGGCTGTTATCCATTGAGTTCCTTAAATAGTTTATTAATCTGCTATGCGTATAATAGCAATCTGTATAAGTATCTGATCTAGCTTGCTGGTTAAAATAATAAATAGTTTGCTATCACCTGGAGTGTGTATTGCTCTGCCGTATTTTCCCTCAGCGAGCGATGTCCACAATATTATCCAGATTACTCTAATGCTTACAACTTATTGCTTCGACTGGTCATGGTTTAATGTTAAATCCCAAATTAATCGCGTATCAAAACTATGTGCAGCAAAGAGCGTCGTAAGCACTACAATAGTAAAAGAGGTTGCTGCGAAGCCGGGGTAAACCGATAGCATTTGTCCTTTATCAAAAACTGCAACCATAATTGATATGACAAAAAGGTCGAGAATTGACCACTTTCCGATTATCTCAACTAACTTGAATGCCCATAACTGTTTTTGGGGACTTAAATTATGTTGAAAATGTACGCATAGTGCAATCACAGCTAAGGCCAAAATTTTAAAAAAAGGGACGATAATCGAGGCAATAAAGACAATGATTGCAATGCTAACCATACCACTGTCTATGAGACTTAGAATCCCTGAAAAAATACTGTCTGGATATAAAACATTATTTTTTAAAAAATAAGTAATAGGGTAGAGATTTGCCGGAATGATAAATATAGTTGCTGTAATTAAGAAGGCAAAAGTCTTTTGTAAGCTATGATGGATCCGTTGAGATATTCGGCTTTCGCAGTTCGGGCAATAAAGTGGGTTATCTTTTTTTACACTGAAATGCCCACAGTTATTACATAGTTGCAACCCTGGTTTCGATGCCAGTTTTACCTGGGACAGCGATATTATTCATTAATATATCTCTCCCATAAGTCATGGTGATTGTAATGATGAATAACAGTTAAGTTAACCAATAACAAGCCAATAAAAAAATAAAAGCCAACGTTAATAAATAGCTGCGCATAGTTAATTAGCTTAAAGATAGCAACCATTAAACTCAGCGCATAAACCTCAAGCATCGACCAATGCAGCAGTAGATGCGTGGTTTTTAGAATCCTACGTAAAAATAGGGGGCGATAATCAAAAGTTAAACAGGCACAACTAATGGTAATGCATACCATTAATACCGTTGGTGCAACAACCGCACAAAAGAGCACAACATAGGAGACAATCGGTGCGCTATTGGCCATCATCAATGCACCTTGAATGATATTTGTGGGCTCAGTTTTACCCAATAAATGAATTGAGAATAAAGGCAAATAAAATGCAGGCAGAGATATTATTAATGCGGTCAGTGATAAAGCTAATAGAGTAGAGATAGGATATCGACTCTGTTTGAAAATAGTATGCTTACAGCGAAAGCATTTTGCGACATGGCCTGCAGGTATGTCAGGAAGTTGTGAAACCATATCACAATGGCCGCAGAGAATAGTTTTCATTGGTTTAATTCATCTGTATAAAATATTAATTAAAGATAGCAAACTTTATTAAAGATTGCATTTTTGCTTTTAATATTTTACTGTATATAAAACCATGAACTTTAGATAAATAAAGAGGCCACCGTGGCAGTCATCATTAAATACATTGTAGAAAGAAAAGGTGTTGAAAAAATGACCTTTACTAGTAAGAAAGAGGCTGATGCATACGATAAAATGCTAGATAGTGCAGATCAATTAGCCGCATTTTTAGGTGCAAGTTCAGTTAACCTTGACGATGAGCAGTTAGAAGAATTAGGTCTGTATCTCGCAAGTAATAAAGAAATTGTGCAAAATTTATTCAAGGGTAACCTTTATACAGCAGGGGTAGAAACAGACAGTGAATAGCGTTCCCAATAAGTTGTGTTTATAAATCATTGAATTGTTGCTTTTCATGTGCGGCAGATTACTTTAAAATGCGCGCTTTATTTATAAAGCAATACAAATGCTTTTTGGTTGGAAGCATCACTGTGAGGAAAAGCGCATGCCAATTATTACTCTTCCCGATGGGAATCAACGTCATTTTGAAAACACCACTTCCGTTATGGAAATTGCATCTGATATCGGGCCAGGGCTTGCCAAAGCCTGTATAGCTGGGCGTGTCGATGGTAAATTAGTGGATGCTTGTGATCCTATTGATCGTGATGTTAATGTTTCTATTATTACGGCTAAAGATGATGAAGGTTTAGAAATTTTACGTCACTCATGTGCGCATTTACTTGGTCATGCCATCAAGCAGCTTTACCCTCAAGCCAAAATGGCTATTGGTCCTACCATAGAAAATGGTTTTTATTATGACATTGATTTAGATGTTGTTATCAATGAAGCGGAACTCGCTAAAATTGAAAAGCGCATGAATGAATTAGTGAAAACCAATTACCGTGTTATTAAAAAGAAAGTATCGGTTGCTGAAGCTATCGAAGTGTTTAAGGCGCGCGGTGAAGATTATAAGTTAGAAATTCTCGAAGGTATTGATAAGGATGACCGTCCTGGGCTTTATCATCATGAAGAGTATATCGACATGTGTCGTGGCCCACATGTGCCGATGATGAAATTCAGTCAATATTTTAAACTAATGAAAGTATCTGGCGCATACTGGCGTGGTGACTCTAATAATAAAATGTTGCAACGTATTTACGGTACTGCCTGGGCGGATAAGAAGCAGTTACAAGCTTATTTAAAACGTTTAGAAGAAGCGGCTAAACGCGATCACCGTAAAATTGGTAAGCAACTTGACCTTTACCATATGCAAGACGAAGCGCCTGGGATGGTATTTTGGCATAGTAATGGCTGGACAATTTTCCGTGAGTTAGAGAAGTTTGTTCGCGAACAAACTGAAGCGTTTGGCTATGATGAAGTAAAGGCGCCACAAATATTAGATCGCTCACTTTGGGAAAAATCTGGCCACTGGGATAAGTACAAAGATAATATGTTTTGTACCTGTAGTGAAAATCGTGAATTTGCCATCAAACCAATGAATTGCCCTGGTCATATCCAAATATTTAATCAAGGTTTGAAATCATACCGCGATTTACCTTTGCGCTTGGCTGAATTTGGATCTTGTCACCGAAATGAACCATCAGGCTCTTTACATGGCCTAATGCGCGTTCGAGGATTTACCCAAGATGATGCCCATATTTTCTGTACTGAAGCACAAATTTTAGAAGAAGTGTCTGCTTGTATTCGCATGGTCTTTGAGTGCTATAAAACATTTGGTTTCGATAATATCGTTGTAAAATTGTCGACACGCCCAGAGCAACGAGTTGGTGATGATGCAACATGGGATAAATCAGAAGCGGCATTAGCTAACGCATTAACAGAAAATGATATTCAATTTGAATATTTACCTGGAGAAGGGGCATTTTATGGCCCTAAAATTGAATTTACCCTATATGATTGTTTGGGTAGAGCGTGGCAGTGTGGTACTATCCAGTTAGATTTCTCAATGCCGGGCCGTTTAGGGGCTTCATTTGTTGGTGAAGACAATGAACGCCATACGCCAGTGATGATTCATCGAGCAATATTAGGTTCACTTGAACGTTTCATCGGTATCTTAACCGAAGAGTACGCGGGTGTTTATCCGACATGGTTATCACCTCAGCAAGTAGTAATTATGAATATTACTGATAAACAAGCCGTTTTTGTTGAAGAAATCGTAAATAAATTGAAGAAATCGGGTATTAGAGCAATTTCGGACTTGAGAAATGAGAAGATTGGCTTTAAAATCCGCGAACACACATTGAAGCGTGTACCTTACCTGCTTGTTGTTGGTGACCAAGAAGTCGAAGCAAATGAAGTTGCAGTAAGAACTCGTAAAGGTGATGATTTAGGTAAGTATCAAGTTGAAGACTTTGTTGCTTATATAAAAGAAGAAATTATCACTCGTCGTTAATTATTTTTGGAGGAATTTGTTATAAAAGGTGCAAAAAAGGCTCCCGTAGCGAGCAATAAACATCGTTTGAATGAAGAGATCACAGGAACAGAAGTTCGTTTATCTGACTCAGAAGGCAAACCTCTTGGTGTTGTTTCTTTAGAAGATGCAAAAGATATGGCATTTGAGCAAAATCTTGACCTTGTTGAGATTAGCCCAAATGCAGAACCACCAGTATGTCGCATCATGAATTATGGCAAATTTCTTTTTGAGAAGAGCAAATCCGTTAAAGAACAACGGAAAAAGCAAGTTCAGGTCCAGTTAAAGGAAATCAAATTCCGTCCTGGAACTGACGAAGGCGATTATCAGGTAAAACTACGCAACCTGACTCGTTTTCTTACAGAGGGTAATAAAGCTAAAGTAACGCTTCGCTATCGCGGTCGTGAAATGGCACACCAATCCATTGGGGTTGATTCTTTTAAATCGTATAAAAGCGGATTTATCTGAGATATCTGTTGTCGAATCTTTTCCAAAGTTGGAAGGTCGTCAAATGGTTATGGTGTTAGGCCCTAAACGTGCTAGCTAAGGCATAAAGTAATATCTATTTTGCTGTACATTTTAAAGTGTACGGCAGGATTTTATTCGCCTTACTGGTTTAATTTAAATTTGAACAATGCGGAGTTCGCAATGCCAAAAATGAAATCTAACAAAGGTGCTGCAAAGCGCTTTAAAAAGACTGCTTCAGGTGGTTTTAAACGTAAGCAATCTCACTTACGTCATATCCTTACTAAGAAGTCTACTAAACGTAAACGCCACCTACGTGCTAAAAGCATGGTAGCGAAAGTAGATGTACCGAGTATTAACAGAATGTTACCATTCGCTTAAGTAAGGAATTAAAAGATGCCTAGAGTAAAACGTGGTGTACAAGCGCGTGCACGTCATAAGAAAGTCTTAAAACAAGCTAAAGGTTATTACGGTGCACGTTCACGTGTTTATCGTGTAGCAGTACAAGCTGTAACTAAAGCTGGTCAATATGCTTATCGTGACCGTCGTCAACGTAAACGTGTATTCCGTCAATTATGGATAGCGCGTATTAACGCTGCTTCTCGTATAAGCGGTCTATCTTACAGCCGTTTCATCAATGGTCTTAAAAAGGCTTCTGTTGAAATCGATTGGTAAGATCCTTGCTGACATCGCTGTATTTGATAAAGCAACATTTGCACATTTAGTCGAAGTTGCTAAAAAAGCACTTGCTTAATTAGATGACTAATTAGATTTTTGAAAGGAGACTTAAATGTCTCCTTTTTTTTGTCTAAACATTAATTATTTTTATAGTGATGAATTAATTTGATGGTTATATAGATAAACCTTGTTATTATAACTAACGATATTCGACAACTTTTAACCTGCATTTTTGTACTAATTTAATAAATATTTTATGGATAATTTTATGAACGAGCTTTTTTCAAATCGTATCTCCGGTGTATCCCCTTCATTCATCCGCGAAATTCTAAAAGTTGCAGTCGATCCCTCAATTATTTCATTTGCTGGTGGCTTGCCTAATCGGGATCTATTTCCTATCGCTGAATTACAGAAAGCCACTAATGATCTCTTTGCTGATTCGGGTAAAGATATCTTCCAATATAGTAATACGGAAGGTTATTTACCATTAAGAGAATTGATTGCTGCTGATTATAAAAAGAAAGGATTAGATATTGATGTTAATGAAATTCTAATCACCAATGGATCTCAACAGGGACTTGATTTATTAGGTAAGGTATTACTTAATGAAGGTGATCAAGTGATTATGGAGGAGCCTGGCTACTTAGGGGCTATTCAAGCCTTTGACGTATATGCCGCGCAATTTCTTTCTGTGCCTGTTGATGAAACTGGCATGGATGTAGTCGCATTACAAAATGTTTTAGATAGCAGTAATGCGAAACTGATGTACACAGTACCTAATTTCCAAAATCCATCGGGTATTTCCTACAGTGACGAAAATCGCCAAGCGGTTGCAAATTGTTTAGCTGATAAGAATATATTATTAATTGAAGATAATCCCTATGGTGATCTGCGTTTTTCAGGTCAAGATAAGCAATCTTTTAAAGCGTTATTACCGGGAAAAACTATTTTATTAGGTTCTTTTTCTAAGATCGTTGTCCCTTCATTCCGTTTAGGTTGGATAGTCGCCCCGAAAGAATTAATGGCCAAATTAGTGATTGCAAAACAGGCTGGTGATTTACACTCTAATTATTTCTGCCAACGCCTATTGCACCGTTTTTTACAAGATAATGACCTGCAAGCGCATATTAAAGAGATTGTGAGTGTCTATGGGCACCAAAAACAAGTGATGGAAAATGCAATTAAACAGTATTTTCCAAAACAAGTGACTTATTTTAATCCTGAGGGGGGATGTTCCTATGGGTAACATTGCCAAAAGAGCTATCTGCAATGGCATTATTTGACCTTGCTATTAAAGAGAAAGTTGCTTTTGTACCTGGTGACCCCTTCTATGTAAATAAACGTGGGTTGAATACATTACGTTTGAACTTCTCAAGCGTAGCGCCTGATGTTATTGAAGAAGGGATCCAACGTTTAGGCAAAGTATTACATGACTTGTTAGACGCCTAGCATCTCTACTATCGCCGAATATAAAGCCAATCATATGATTGGCTTTTTGGGTTTTAATCTAATATAAAATATATTGCTATTATATATCTGCCAGCAATATTCTTTTTCGGATACTATTATGCCAATCGCATTTTGTTTAATTATCGCTACGTTTTTGTGGGGTAGCTCCTTTGTTTCATTGAAATTCGCAATAAGTAGTTATGACCCTATTTTTGTCATGTTTTTTAGAATGATTACTACATTTTTTGTCTGTTTATTGCTATGGCGTTGGGTTAAGCGTTTTCGGTATAGAGTTGGAGATTGGAAATATTTAATTGGTATGTCATTAGCAGAGCCTTGTCTATATTTTTTATTTGAAGGTAATGCTTTACGCTATACCTCTGCATCGCAAGCGGGAGTGATTATCTCCTGTTTACCGATGTTGGTTGCCATTCTCGCCTATTTTATGCTCAAAGAACGGCTATCGAAAGCCATTGTTATTGGATTTACTTTATGTATTGTTGGCAGTGTTTCGCTAACATTACTGTCACCGCATTCCGATAATGCGCCCAACCCTTTACTCGGTAATTTATTGGAGTTTGCTGCGATGCTTTGTGCTGCATACTATTCCGTTAGTGTTAAATATTTACTGACACGATATTCACCGTTATCTTTGATTGCAATTCAGGGGGCAAGTGGAACGCTATTTTTTGGCACTTTACTCTGTTTTATTGATTTTCCACAACATTATGATATTGATGCGTTACTTAATATTATTTATTTGGGCTCGGTCGTTACATTAGGGGCCTATGGTTTATATAATTATGCCTTGAGTAAAACGTCGATATTGAAAGTCGCTGCCTATTCAAATTTAACCTTAGTTTTCTCATTAGTACTCTCTGCACTATTACTTGGCGAAGTATTAAATATAGACCAATGGTTAAGTGTAGGTGTAGTTATTCTTGGCATATTAATTAGTCAATTACATAATCCGTTGCCATTGGTTCCAGCAGAAGAAAATAATGTACAGTCCATTACACCTCTTAATAATTGATTGCTTATATGGCTATAACAGGTGAAAATAGTTAATCTCTATTTGCATTGTGCTAAATAGTAAAATGAAGAGAATATTATGAAAACAGAAACACAGGTAAAAAGAAGTAAACGACTTCGTAAAAAATTATATTTAGATGAATATAAAGTGCTGGGCTTTGAAGTTTCATTTCAGTTATCAGAAATAGATGAAAATACCTTTGATCTGTTTTTTACTGAGATAATGGATTTTGTTGAATCAAGAAATTTAATCATGGGTGGTGCCGGTGGTGGTGAAACCTTTAATATCTTCATTAGCCCTTATTCTCGTTATGCAAGTGCAACAGAAGACGATCGTAGCACCTTTACTAACTGGCTTGCTGAGCGTAACTTTATTAAAAATGTTATCGTTGGTGAATTAATTGATGCCTATTATGGCGATTAATTAAGAATCAACCGCTGTGTTTTTTGTTAATCAATCATTTTTTCTTAGATAAAGTGATTGATTTCCTATTCATTTAAGCTCTCATAGTAAGCTGTACAGGGGGCATCTATACCATGATACTCCAAGATGCAAAGCCAGTAGAAAAGAGTACCCATTTGTTAGGCATAAATTTCAGCATTGTTATTATACATAATAAAAAAGATGGGGGCAGTTCTATTGCCTTACAGGGCACTAGATAGAAAAGCAGATCTGTGCAGTAACTCTCGAAAAGTGAATAACAATTACCTCTGCTTAGGTCTTGATCAGCTATCCGAGTGAGCGTCTGAGAAATCATCTTGAGGTAACATTGGTATAGGTATACACTACGCGCTTTATTTTTCAGGTTTCCCTTTATGAAAGTATCAGATTTCTCTTTTCAGCTCCCTAATGAACTAATTGCTCGTCACCCGATGGCAGAACGAAGCAGTAGCCGTTTACTTGCCCTTGATGGGGTTAATGGAGTATTACAGCACTTGCAATTTAGTGATGTTGTTGACTTGATTGATGCGGATGATTTGTTGATTTTTAATGATACGCGTGTAATTCCTGCTCGTTTATTTGGTGAAAAAGAGACAGGTGGGAAAATAGAAGTCTTGGTGGAGCGTGTAATCGATGAACAGCGCTTTTTAGCCCATGTGCGTAGTTCAAAATCACCGAAACCTGGTTGTAAATTACGCTTGGAAAACCGCGTTGATGCGGTGATGGTAGCTCGTCATGGTCCTCTTTTTGAAATTGCAGTTGATGATCAAAAAAGTGTGCTTGAAATATTGGAAGCAATAGGGCATATGCCATTACCACCCTATATTGATAGACCCGATAGTGACGCTGATAAAGAGCGCTATCAAACGGTTTATAATAAAAACCCAGGAGCGGTCGCTGCCCCAACGGCAGGGCTCCATTTTGATCAACCAATTCTTGATAAATTAACTGCTAAAGGCGTTGATTTTGCTTTTGTCACATTGCATGTCGGTGCGGGGACCTTTCAACCGGTAAAAGTTGATAATATACTCGATCATCAAATGCATAGTGAATATGCTCAGGTATCGCAACAGGTTGTTGATAAAATTAATGCTACAAAAGCCAAAGGCGGGCGCGTTATCGCAGTAGGCACTACATCTGTACGCTCTGTCGAAAGTGCCGCGCAAGCTGCGTTATCGCAAGGTATTCCATTACAGCCGTATTTTTCCGAAACGGACATTTTCATATACCCGGGTTACAAATTTGCCTTAATTGATGCCATGATCACCAACTTTCACCTTTCAGAATCGACACTATTAATGCTAGTGAGTGCTTTTTCTGGTAAGGATCATATCGACCATGCATACAGGGTCGCTATTGATGAAAAATACCGATTTTTCAGTTACGGTGATGCCATGTTTTTAACTAAAAATACTTTACTATAACAATCAGACTGTTTATCTGATAAGGAATAAAATGAAATATGAACTATTAGCGACCGATGGTCGTGCGCGTCGTGGGCGTTTGACCTTCGAACGGGGGACGGTGGAAACACCTGCTTTTATGCCTGTTGGTACCTATGGTACGGTAAAAGGCATGACACCAGAGGAGGTTGATGCAACGGGCGCTGAAATTTTACTGGGCAATACTTTTCATCTTTGGCTTCGTCCTGGGCAAGAAGTGATTAAGCAACATGGCGATTTACACGATTTTATGAATTGGAAAGGGCCTATTTTAACGGATTCAGGTGGTTTCCAAGTATTTAGCTTGGGCAAAATGCGTAAAATTAAAGAAGAGGGGGTTTATTTCCGCAGCCCTGTCAATGGCGCCAAAGTGTTTTTATCCCCTGAAATTTCAATGGAAATTCAGTATGATCTCGGTTCTGATATTGTTATGATCTTTGATGAATGCACACCTTATCCAGCAACCGAAATGGAAGCGGAAGTTTCGATGAAGTTGTCTTTACGTTGGGCTGAGCGTAGTCGTAAACGTTTTGATGAACAAGAAAATCCGAATGCATTATTTGGTATTATACAGGGCGGCTGTTATGAACATCTTCGTGATGTCTCACTCGATGGATTAACCAAAATAGGTTTTGACGGGTATGCTATTGGTGGATTAGCGGTTGGTGAGCCAAAAGAAGATATGCATCGAATTTTGGAATATATTGCGCCTAAAATCCCGCAGGATAAACCGCGTTATTTGATGGGGGTAGGGAAACCAGAAGATCTCGTTGAAGGCGTTCGTCGAGGTGTGGATATGTTTGATTGTGTTATGCCAACCCGTAATGCGCGAAATGGTCATTTATTTACCAGTGATGGGGTAATCAAAATTCGCAATGCTAAACATCGCCAAGATACAACTCCATTAGACTCAGAATGTGATTGTTATACATGTAAAAATTATACCCGTGCCTATCTCTATCACCTTGACAAATGTAGTGAAATATTGGGTGCTCGGTTAAATACGATCCATAATTTACATTATTACCAACGTTTAATGAAAGGTTTGCGTGATGCTATCGCAACAGGTACATTAGAGGAATTCGTTGATCAATTTTATAAGCGCATTGGTAAAGAGAAGCCATTGCTTATCGATTAATCGATTTAGTAAATTTAAACAATAAAATATATCTTTAAACAATAAATGAGGGATACAAAATGAGTTTTTTTATTTCACAAGCACATGCCGCAGCTGAAGGTGCTCCAGAGCAAGGCGGGCCACAAATGATCTTTATGTTGGTTATTTTCGCTGCGATTTTTTATTTTATGATTTATCGCCCACAGGCAAAACGTACTAAAGAAATGAAAAATCTAATGGCAAGTTTAAGCAAAGGCGATGAAGTCTTAACACAAGGTGGATTAATCGGCCGTATCGTTAAAATTTCAGCTGAAAATGATTACGTTCAAATCGAGCTTAACGAAAATAATACCATTGTTATTAAAAAGACTTTTATCAGTGCCGTATTACCAAAAGGTACACTTAAATCTATCTAATAAAGTTTAAGTTACTCTAAGAAAATGACAAAATGGGTTTATCATTTTGTCATTTATTTTCTTTAGTGTGTAATTCAAGGACAGTACTGTGTTAAACAAATACCCATTGTGGAAGTATTTACTGCTTGGTTTTATCGTATTAATCAGTTTACTCTACGCAACCCCAAATATTTACGGTGAAGATCCATCTATTCAAATTTCTGCGACCCGCGGAGCAAAAGTTGAACTAGCTACCCTAGGTAAAGTCGAAAGTTTACTGAAAGAAGCGAATATCACTGTTAAAAGTAGCAAATTAGAAAACGGTCAAATTCTGGTACGTTTAAGTTCCAGTGAAGATCAGCTTCTCGCCCGTGAAACTTTAACTAGTCAACTTAGTGACAATTTCATTATTGCTTTAAATTTAGCGCCATCGACTCCTGCATGGTTAGAATCAATAGGCGGTGCTCCGTTAAAGTTAGGACTTGACCTACGTGGCGGTGTTCATTTCTTAATGGAAGTGGATATGGAGGAAGCTATCAGTAAAGCACAAGAGCAGTTGGTGCAAGATGTCCGTTCGGAATTACGTGAGCAAAAGATCCGCTTTATTGGCATCAATAAAGATAGCAGTGAAACGGGTGTCGTGGTGCGCTTCGCTGATCAGGAAAGGTTAGATAAAGCTGTTGATCATTTAAAACCGATAAACCCTGGTTATCAATTCATCGAAACGGATGAGAATGATCAGCTAGCGCTTGTTATTTCAATGACCGAGCAAAAGCTAAAGGCAACGAAAGAAGATGCGTTACAACAAAATTTAGGTATTTTACGTAATCGTGTCAATGAATTAGGTGTAGCAGAACCTCTGGTGCAGCGCCAAGGCAGTGACCGTATTGTAGTTGAACTTCCTGGTATTCAAGATACTGCGCGAGCAAAAGAGATCATTGGTGCAACGGCAACCCTTGAATTTCATGCAGCAGATGCTGAAACAGATCTTAATGATGCATTAGCTGGACGTTTACCTTCTTCTTCTGCTGTTTATAAAGATCGTGATGGACGTCCTGTGGTCGTTAAAAAGCAAATTATCTTAACGGGGAATCACATTGTTGACGCTCAATCGAGTCTCGATGAATATGGTCGTGCACAAGTTAATATTTCTCTGGACTCGGCTGGTGGTAGCAAAATGTCTCGTTTTACCAAAAGTAACATTGGTAAACCGATGGCAACCTTATTTATTGAGTATTTACCAACAGGCAAGAAAAAGGCCAATGGTAAAGCCGAAATTAAGAAGCGTGAAGAAATCGCCAATGTTGCGACTATCCAAGCTCAACTAGGACGTAGTTTCCGTATTACTGGGTTAGATAATCCTGCTGAAGCACATAATCTCGCGCTTCTATTGCGTGCGGGGGCTTTGATCGCGCCGATTCAAATTATTGAAGAACGTACTATCGGGCCAAGTCTTGGACAGCAAAATATTGATAACGGCGTGAAAGCGATGGTTTACGGACTACTTGCGGTCGTTTTATTTATGTTTATCTATTATCGTAAATTTGGCGTGGTAGCTAATGCCGCCTTGTTATTCAATATTGTTATGATTATCGGTGTTATGTCAATGATTCCTGGGGCAACATTAACTTTGCCTGGTATTGCGGGGATTGTATTGACTGTTGGTATGGCGGTTGATGCCAATGTATTGATATTTGAACGTATTCGAGAAGAGTTGCGTGCGGGTAAATCAGTACAAAAGGCGATTCACGAAGGGTATGCGAATGCCTTTTCGACGATTGCCGATGCTAATATTACAACGCTGATTACTGCAATTATTTTGTTTGCGGTGGGTACAGGGCCGATTAAGGGCTTTGCTGTGACTCTTGCAATTGGTATTGCAACTTCAATGTTTACCTCAATTTTTGGAACGCGTGCGCTTGTGAACGCAATCTGGGGTGGACGTAATGATATTAAAAAACTATCAATATAGGGCAGGATAAATTATGTTTGAGTTAATTAGAGCTAAACAAACCATTCCCTTTATGCGTTATTCAAAGCCAGCTTATTGGTTTTCAATAGTGTTAATTGTTGGTTCGTTATTATCACTGAGTATTAATTGGCTAAATTGGGGACTTGACTTTACGGGGGGAACACTAATTGAGGTGGGGTTTGAGCAGCCAGCAAACTTACCTGATGTACGTGTAACCCTTGCAGATGCTGGATTTCCCGATGCTATCGTGCAACATTTTGGTAGTAGTCGTGATGTCATGGTTCGTTTGGCACCACGTGAAGGTGTTAAAGGCGAAGTGATTGGTAATCAAGTTTTGGATGCTTTGCAACACGGCTCTTTTGGGCAAGTGGATATGCGTCGTATCGAATTTGTTGGGCCAAACGTGGGGGCTGAGTTAGCTGAAGATGGCGGATTAGCTATTATTCTCGCGCTAGTTTGTATTCTTGTATACGTGAGTGCGCGTTTTGAATGGCGTTTAGCAATGGGGGCTGTATTAGCGTTAGCACATGACGTTATTATAACATTAGGTGTTTTTTCATTCTTCAAACTTGAGGTTGACCTTACGGTCCTCGCGGCACTACTTGCTGTAGTTGGTTACTCTCTCAATGATACGATAGTTGTATTTGACCGTATCCGAGAAAACTTCCGTTTGTTAGTAACAGCAACACCTGAAGATATTGTTAATGAATCACTAACGCAAACCTTAAGTCGCACACTAATTACATCAGGTACAACCATTTTTGTATTAGTATCACTGTTTATTGTTGGAGGAGCAATTATTCATGGCTTCGCAACAGCGCTTTTAATCGGTATTTTTATCGGTACCTATTCATCAATTTATGTTGCGAGTGCATTGGCAGTTAAATTAGGTATTAATCGTGAACATATGATACCTGTCGTTGTGGAAAAAGAGGGGGCTGATCAAGAACCTCTTTTATAATATTACCCACTTTTCACCTACCCGTTACCATTCTATATAGTACAAATATAGTTGAATGATAACGGGTTTTTTCATTATTTATTGCGCATTTATTTAAGCAAAATTTATATCTCTCTTTACTTTATTCTGATTATGGTTCACTCTTAACGTTCTTATCTACAAGGGTTTATACATGAAACTTAATTTTCCTATTATCTCATTATTAACGCTAATTGCTTTTCTAAGTGGTTGTCAAACAATACCTCCAGATACAGAGGTTTCTCCGGAGCAAACTGAAACTCAAGAAACGTTGCCGTTTGCTTTCCCTCTTGCTTTAGCGACCCAAGTTAGTTATGAGGATGAAGTTACAATATTACGCCTTAGTCAATTATTAACAGAGAAAAAAGATTTGACCGCGAGAGAGCGTGCGCAACTTTTTTATGAGCGTGGTATTACCTATGATCGAATGGGATTAAATGCACATAGTCGTTATGATTTTAACCAGGCCATAACTGCAGATCCTACTTTTCCTGAGCCTTATAATTTACTCGGTGTTTATTTGCTTTTGGTGCAATCCTATGATGAAGCCTTTGATGCCTTCGATTCTGCATTAGAGTTGTCTGATAAAATGCAATATAGCCATCTTCACCGAGCAATTGGTTTATATTTAGCAAAACGTTATGGATTAGCAAACAAAGATATAGAAACATTTTACGCGTTTGATAAAACTGACCCTTACCGTGTCTTATGGCGCTATATCATCAATAGCCAGCTAGATGAAGATCAGGCATTAAGAGATCTACAATCAGAGCAAGCACCTGAAAATGATAAAAACTTCGCCTGGGGAATTGTTGATGTTATCGCTGGACGCATAACTGAGCAGCAATTTTTGAGTAGTATATCTAATGGTTTGAAGAGTAACACTGAATTAGCTCAACGTTTATGTGAAGCTTATTTTTACTTGGGCCATAAACATAAATTGGCTGGAGAGCTGAAAATTGCTATTTACTACTTCAAAATGAGCGTTGCTACTAATATTCATGATTTTGTTGAGTATAAATATTCACTGATGGAATTAATGTCAATTCAGCAGATGTTACAAAAAGAGTTAACTAAAACAGTAAGCGAGTAAATAATATTCACCCTGTTAAAAAGGTAGCCTAAGCTACCTTTTTAACTCGTTATTTCTGACTATCTAAAAATCGTTCTGCATCTAATGCTGCCATACAACCAGTACCTGCTGATGTTATTGCTTGACGATAAATATGGTCGCTAACATCACCGGCTGCGTAAACGCCTTCTATACTTGTTTGTGTTGCGTTACCATGACTTCCCGTTTGAACTTTTAAATAACCATGGTTCATTTCTAGCTGATCAGCAAAGATGTCTGTATTAGGTTTATGGCCAATTGCTATAAATACACCCATCACTTCTAATATTTCACTGTTATCAGATAAGGTATCTTTTAAACGTAAACCAGTAACGCCCATTTCGTCACCAAGTACTTCGTCTAATACTCTATCGGTATGTAATATTATATTGCCGTTTTTAACTTTTTCATTTAAGCGATCGAGCAGGATTTTCTCACTACGAAAGCCAGTACGACGATGAATTAGATGGACTTCTGCGGCTATGTTAGATAAATATAGCGCCTCTTCAACAGCAGTATTACCGCCACCGACAACTGCTACTTTTTGGTTACGGTAAAAGAAACCATCACAGGTTGCACAGGCGGAAACACCACGTCCTTTAAATGCTTCTTCGGACTCAAGGCCGAGATAACGTGCAGAGGCTCCTGTTGCGATGATCAATGCATCACAGGTATAGGTTGCATCGCCAATTAAAGTGAATGGTCGCTTGCTTAGGTCTACACTATTGATGTGATCGACTACAATCTCAGTATCAAAACGCTGTACATGCTCTTTCATACTTTCCATTAAACCGGGGCCTGTCATATCAGCACCGCCGCCTGGCCAGTTTTCTACTTCGCTGGTTGTTGTCAACTGCCCACCTGGTTGCATGCCAGTTATAATAAGTGGGTTTAAATTAGCGCGTGCAGCGTAAACGGCAGCCGTATAACCTGCAGGCCCTGAGCCTAAAATGATTAGTTTGTGATGTGTTTTATTACTCATAAAAATGCCTTAATATATTTGAGTTAGCCTGTAGCTTAAATATCATACTTTACAGAACACTTGCTATATATAGTAAACTGGGAGCTAGAAAATAGCAGCATAAAAAAACGGATATTTCAATGAAATATCCGTTTGCTTTGATAGGCTAAAACTATTGATAGTTAAATAGTTGCTTTTACAGTTTTACTACTTGCCTGATTACTAGCGAAACTACTACCTGCTTGCTGAGTTGATTTAGTAAAGGGCAGGCGTGTGGTTGCAGCAATAATGGTTATTTCATTATTGAGATCCAAAGGCTCACTAATCGTGCGTGTCATTACTGATGTCGCGTACTGGCTGACATTACTGACCGTCCCAATTTTACTAGCATTGTGATCTACTTCGATTACGGAAGTAGGATTATTAACGACAACCGGTGTTTTTTCAGTGACGTTTGCTGGTTGCTTAACGAGTACAGGTGCTTCTTCTGTGACCGTTGGAGTTTGTTCAACGACAACGGGTGCTTCATCAATGACAACCGTAGGCTGTTCAACAACCACCGGCGCTTGCTCTACAACCACAGCTACTTGCTCAGTGACAGTAGTGGGCTGCTCAACAACAAGCGGTGCTTCTTCAGTGACAGTAGTGGGCTGCTCAACAACAAGCGGTGCTTCTTCAGTGACCGCAGGAACTTGTTCAACGACAATAGGCTCTGCTTCAGCAACTACCTGTGTTTCTTCTGCTAGCGTTGTAGTCGCTATAGGAGAAGTTTCTACGGGTTTTGTTGCCTTGCTGTCATTGTCAATAAAGGTTTCCATTTGGATTTCTGGTAATATCTGTTTTGCAATTGTAGTGGTTACATCGTTAGCACTATTTTGTAATTTTTTAACCACTTCACTTGTTGTCACATTACCATCAATATTGCTAATTTCGTTTGCGATACTGGCTTTGGTATTGCTATTCACACTTTCGTTTGTGTTAGTTGTATCCGTTGATTCCGGGTAACGGCTGCTGACAGGATCTAGTTGATTGATCGGATTTGTCGTTTCAATCGTTTTTTCATTTAGTTCCGATTTTTTGTTGCGTTGATTATTGTTACGTAAATAGCGCGCTCGTCGTTTGCTACTTTTTATTGCAACTTCTTCTTTTTCAACAGAATCTGAACTAACATTGTTATTTACTTCTTTAGGTAATGTATCTTTGTTGCTTACTTCATTATTAGGAGGTGTTTCACTTACTGGTACGCTGTTATTTTCAACAGAGGCTTCATTGTTTTGCAAACGGACTTTTTTACGCATATTTCTGCGTTTACGGCGAACGACAACTGCTTCTTCAGACTCTTTCTTATCTAAGTTAGAGTCATTCTGTTCTTGCTTTTTAACTTGATTATTGTCTTTTTTAGGGCGTTTAGGGCGTTCAGAACGCTCAGGACGCTCATTAGTAGGACGATTTCTGTTACGGTTACGGCTGCGATTGCGGTTATTTCGTGTCGCTTGTCGATCTGTTGCTTTTTTCTCCGATACTGTTGCAGCCTTTTTAGTTTCTTCGCTGACCGTTTCTTCGCTATTTGAGAAAATAGCGGCTATTGATCGGATAAAGCGTGTTAAAATTGATGGTTTGTTAGCCGTTTTTTCTTTTTCTGTTGAGGCACTTGGGATGTTTTTTTCAGGTGTTTTCTTAGGGCTAGAGAAACCGGTTAAACGGGATCAGCCTCTTTATTTTGCTCATCTTTAATTACATTAGGGACGTAAACAGAGTGCTGTTTTCTAATGCATCGTAGTTAACATCTTCTTTACCATCTTGACGCGTGCGTTTGATTTCAAAGTGAGGTGTTAATAGGTTGGCGTTAGGAATAATGTAAACTTCACATCCGTGACGTTCTTCTATTTTACTAACGGCATTGCGTTTTTCATTGAGCAAATAGGCCGCGACAGCAACGGGCACCGTTGCTTGAATTTGCGCTGTATTTTCTTTTAAACCTTCCTCTTCAATCAAACGTAGGATAGCAAGAGCTAAGGATTCATTATCTCGGATGGTACCTTGTCCATGGCAACGAGGGCATACACGAGATGCCGATTCGCCAAGAGAAGGACGAATGCGTTGACGAGACATTTCCATTAACCCGAAACGTGAAATACGACCAAGTTGAATACGGGCACGGTCTTGATGAACCGATTCACGCATACGGTTTTCAACTTCCCGTTGATGACGAGGAGGGGTCATATCAATAAAATCGATAACGACTAATCCACCTAAATCGCGTAGACGTAACTGGCGAGCAATTTCCTCTGCGGCTTCCAGATTTGTATTAAAAGCTGTTTCTTCAATGTCACCACCACGGGTTGCGCGTGCAGAGTTAATATCGATAGATGTTAATGCTTCCGTTGGGTCGATAACAATAGAGCCACCTGATGGTAGTCTAACTTCTCGTTGGAAGGCTGATTCAATTTGGCTTTCCACTTGGTAGTGAGTAAATAAAGGTACTTCACCTTGATATAATTTGAGGCGATTAATGAAATCGGGGCGAGCTACTTTGATATGCTCTTTAGCAAGTTCAAATATCGCTGCTTTATCAATAACGATTTCGCCGATGTCATTGCGTAAATAATCGCGAATTGAACGTAAAATAACATTACTTTCAGAATGAATTAAGAAAGGTGCGGGTTTAGAGGCTGCGGCAATTTCAATATTATTCCAGTAGTTAACCAGAACAGATAGATCGCTTTCAAGCTCTTCGGGAGATTTACCAACGCCAGCTGTACGTACTATAAGACCCATACCATTTGGTAGCGTTAACTGGCTAAGTGCCTGTTTTAAATCAGTACGTTCATCTCCTTCAATGCGACGAGATATGCCACCTGCGCGTGGATTATTAGGCATTAATACTAAGTAACTACCAGCCAAACTGATGAAGGTTGTTAATGCGGCTCCTTTATTGCCACGCTCTTCCTTTTCAATTTGAATAATAACTTCCTGGCCTTCTTTTATTACCTCTTTAATATTAGGTCTGCCCTTAAAGGAATAACCCGCAGGAAAATATGTTTTAGCGATTTCTTTTAAAGGTAAGAAACCATGTCGGTCAGCACCGTAATCTACGAAAGCAGCTTCTAAGCTTGCTTCAACTCGGGTGATTTTACCTTTATATATATTCGCTTTTTTTGTTCATGTCCTGGACTTTCGATATCAAGGTCATATAACAATTGCCCATCGACAAGGGCAACGCGCAACTCTTCAGCTTGAGTTGCATTGATTAGCATTCTTTTCATTTTTAATAAACTCTTATATTTTATCGTTATTTTTTGTTTATGTTGGCTATGTTTCTGTTCACTTGACCTCGTGTCTGACTGTACAGTCTCTCGACTGGGAAATATGCAGAGGTGCATTGGAAAGTGAAAACAGATATTTTATTATCATTGCTGTAATTAGCTAATAAATAGATAATAAGCAAAAGGCTCAACATTGTATTTTTTATTTAATAGTTGTTATTTTGACTTCAAGCCGACTGGCGAGTCATAACACCCTAATCATCTCATTAATATACCTTTAGCCGCAATACAAATTTTTACATATTAACCCTTTAACACGTGATAAGCTTAGCGAATGGAACAGATAAATCACTCAGTACGCATGATTGAGGTAACTCAAGACAATGCACAACAACGAATTGACAATTTTCTTCGGCTTTATTTGAAAGGTGTCCCGAAAAGTATGATTTATAGAATCGTACGTAAGGGTGAAGTGCGCGTAAATAAAAAGCGTATAAAACCTGATTATAAACTTGCTGTTGGTGACATAGTACGTATACCACCAGTGCAAGTAGCTAAGGAAAATGCATTACCTTCACCTAAATTAAATAGCATCGCGCAATTAGAGTCGCGAATTGTTTATGAAGATGAGGCTTTGATTATTTTAAATAAGCCCTCAGGACTTGCTGTTCATGGTGGTAGTGGACTGGATTTTGGTGCCATTGAAGGGATGCGTGCGTTAAGACCTGATGCGCGTTTTCTTGAATTAGTGCATCGCCTTGATAAAGATACCTCAGGTTGTCTGTTGATCGCTAAAAAACGCAGCATGTTAAGGGCATTACACGAGCAATTGCGTAATAAAACCATGAATAAGCGTTATCTGGCTTTGGTTAAAGGCAGTTGGGATAAAAAATGGCGCACTGTCACCGAACCTTTACTGAAAATAGAGCAAGACTCCGTCGTGAAGGTAAGTAGTGAGGGCAAAGCCTCTGAAACGCGCTTTAAAATTATGCAGCGTTATCAAGGTGCTACATTGTTAGAAGCCAGTCCCGTGACGGGTAGAACACATCAAATTCGTGTACATACCGCCTGTAAAGGACATAATATTGCCTGTGATGTGCGTTATGGTGATGCGTCATTTACTGAAGAGATGCAAAAGTTAGGATTAAACCGTCTGTTTTTACATGCCGCTCATATTACCTTCTATCACCCCGTATTAGAAAAAGAGATTACTGTGAGTGCGCCATTATGTGCAGAGTTATCCGATTTATTAGAAAAGTTAACGAGGTGCTAGGGTGAAGTATTCACTGTTAATCTTTGATTGGGACGGTACTTTGATGGATTCGCTTGATAAAATAGTAGCGAGTATGCAGCGGGCGGCTATACAGGTTGATGTTGCAGCCCCTAGTAATGAGGCCATTCGTCATATTATCGGTTTGAGTTTGAACCATGCGATGGATAAGTTATTTCCAGAGCAGTCGAAACAAACGCGACTGGCTATCATTGATGCCTATCGCGACGATTATCGGCGTTTTAATAGTCAATTAACGCCATTTTATCCAGGGGTTAAAGAGTGGTTGTTTACACTCAAACAGCGAGGTTATATCTTAGCTATTGCAACAGGTAAAGGTCGTAATGGTTTAAATCATGTTCTTGAATCCCATGGTATGGCTGATTTTTTCTCAATAGCCTATTGCTCAGATGAGACAGCTTCAAAGCCAGATCCTCTAATGTTACATAAAATATTGGCTGAAATGGATGTAAAGGCAACCCAAGCTTTAATGATAGGTGATTCAAGTTATGATTTAGAAATGGCCAATAATGCAACTATCGACTGTATTGGCGTTAGTTATGGTGTACATTGTAAAAGCACTTTATCTGCTTATAACCCGTTGGCAATTCTAGATAATTTACCCAAACAACTTGATGCATATATTTAATTCCCCCAATAACAGTGAAATAATGTGATGTTTAGTGAATATATAAAAATTACCGGGCGCGGTGAAAAAGGGCGACGCCCTTTAACGCAAAAAGAAGCCTATGATGCTTTGTCTTGCTACCTAAATGGTGATGCTGAATTATTACAGCTAGCCGTATTGTTGATGTTGCAACGGGTACGCTGCGAAACAGCAGATGAGGCTGCTGGTTACATTCAAGCCCTACGCGATGTGATCGATCCTCAGTGGAAAAAACTTAGTGTAGATCTTGATTGGCCCTGTTTTGCGGGAAAAAAACGTCAGCCTCCTTGGTTATTATTAGCAGCCAAAGTGATCGCTTCGCAGGGTAAACGCATCCTTTTACATGGACATAATTCCATTGATGCGGTTAAATTTCAGATAGAAGAAGCTTGTCCTACGCTCAATATTAAAATTGCTGAAACACCTGAGCAAGCAGAGCTGTTCCTTTCTGAAAGTAATATCTGTTACCTTCCTTTATCTGCGTATTGCCCTGAGCTTGTGCCGTTGTTAGCCCTGCGCGATAAAGTGGGGTTACGCACACCTCTTAATACCGTCGCACGTAGCCTTAATCCAAGTAACGCACCTTTTGCTATTCACGGCGTTTTTCATAAAGGTTATGAAAAACTGCATGCGCAAGCCGCGTTATTAACTGCTGAACAGAATATGATCGCCTTTAAGGGTGAGGGCGGTGAGAGTGAGGTTAATCCAAGGGTAAGTAGTGATATTTGTGGCGTGCAACAGATTGATGGTGAGGCGACCTATTTTGAAGAAGAGTGGCCTACTTATTTAATTGAAGCGAGTGGCGCACATAGCGAAGTATCAGCTCAATATTTACAAAACGTTTGGTCTGGAAATGTGCAAGATGAGTACGGTGATGCCGCAGTGATCTGTACTATTGCGTTATTACTAAAACAATTCGATAGGCAACGTAGTCAACAAGATTGTTTGGGTGAGGCGCAACGTTTATGGGAAAAACGAGATAAAAATAGTTAACAGCGACTTTAAAAATAAGAGTAACAGTAGGGGGAATTTATATTCCCCCTACTGCATTGAGCTGAACGTTTAATTCTCCTGCGCTGGGATTTTTCTAATTTGTACAATCATGCCCATCAGAGGGTGGTCAAAATAGTGTATCTCACCACTGCGTAAGCGGCGGCTTTGGTCAAATAAAACGTCGGTAAGTTTTGTAACCTCTTGCATCGCCATCGGCATTATTGCTTCACTCTGTTTAATAATTTGTACATCATTTTCACTACTAACAACCTCAACGGATTGATTCTGTTGCGTTGCTGCGGTTGGCGTTGCTTGTTGTACTTGTTGGCGAATGATTAGCTGACTATCAATATATAAAAAATGGTCCAAGTAGACGGTGAAATTACCATCTATAGCCCATTTGTCGACGGCGGGGGGAGTCGCTTCTTGATTAACCGCGATAGCTATTTCATTGCTTAAACTATCTTGTAATTCTTGTGAAGCGTTGCTTTTATCTGCGCTACTCTGTGCAAAATTTTCACCTGCAAAAATATGAATAGGTTTTGCTGCATAACGATTCTTGACAGGCATGCGCCAAGCTAAATGCAGTACGGGCGTATAAGCTGCATGTCGATTTAATTTTTCTCGCTCTACACTTAATTGTAATTGACCATTTGTTAGTCGTTGAAAATTGTTATTTTCAGAATCAAAAAGCGTGCTATCAATCAGTACAGGATGACTAACATGTAAGCAGGTTGTTGTTTCATAGCAATCTAACGCCGTTTCTGTTTTGATTAGCGGTATACTGTTTGATAGATCAATATTAATATTATCATTTGTTAAATGTTCGCTAACATCTTGTAGCTTAACATTACGTTGAAAGAGCAATAGTTCGATTTCAAACCATCTCTCCTCAGCGCTGGCAGGAAAGGCATGCAGTAGTAATATTAATGGCAATATAAGTCTGTAATTCAAGATCATATCCTTAAATCTTATTTATTTGAGCGTATGCGCTGAAAAATCATCCAGCAGTTCTGTGATCCAGCTAATTCTTAATCGAGTATCCGTTAGATCAATGTTAAATTTAAGTTTCGTTGGGCCTTCTAGTTTAAATGTTTTTGTATCTTTTTGCAGTAAAGAAACTAAGAACATAGGATCAACGGAAGTGTTTTCTGTAAATATGACATGCCCTCCCTTAGCATGAGCTTCTAGACGCTGTATACCAAGTGAGCCTGCTTGTTGTTTGAATGTGGTGATTGCAATTAAGTTCTTCGTTGCATCGGGTAATAAACCAAAACGATCGATCATCTCCACCTGCAATTCTTTTAAGTTAGTTATATCTTTACTGTTAGCTATCCGTTTGTATAAGGCCAGGCGCATATTAACATCATGAATATAATTATCCGGGATAAGGGCTGGAATATGCAATTCCACTTCTGCTTGAGTCGCAAGTAGATATTCAAGCGTTGGTTCTTTACCATTTTGTAATGCTGTCACTGCCTGATTGAGCATTTCCATATACAAGTTATAACCAATGCTACTAATTTGGCCAGATTGCTCATCCCTCAGTAGTTCACCTGCTCCACGGATCTCCAAATCGTGTGTTGCCAGTGTAAAGCCTGCTCCGAGCGTATTTAATGATGAGATGGCATCAAGGCGTTTTTTAGCATCTTTACTCATTAATTTTTCATTCGGTGTAAGCAGGTAAGCATAAGCTTGATGGTGTGAACGTCCAACACGACCGCGCAGTTGGTGTAATTGTGCAAGGCCCAAGTGATCAGCTCGATTGATAATAATCGTATTAGCACTGGGGATATCGATACCGGTTTCAATAATAGTGGTACAGACGAGGACATTTTGTCTTTGATGATAAAAATCGGTCATAATCCGTTCTAACTGATGTTCATTCATCTGGCCATGTGCGACAGCGACTTTAGCTTGCGGTAGTAAATGTTGAATATCTGCTGCCGCTTTCTCAATGGTAGCGACTTCATTATGTAAAAAGTAGACCTGACCACCACGCATGATTTCACGCGTGATGGCATCACTAATGACTTGGTCGGTTTTTTGTTGCACAAAGGTTTTAACCGCTAACCGTTTTGAAGGTGGGGTAGCGATGATGGAGAGGTCACGCATCCCGTTCATGGACATATTTAATGTTCTTGGAATAGGCGTTGCTGTGAGAGTTAAAATATCGACTTGTGCCCGTAAAGCTTTAATTTTTTCTTTTTGGCGCACTCCAAATCGATGCTCTTCATCAATAATCAGTAAACCGATGTCAGAAAACTTAAGGTCACTGCTTAATAATTTATGTGTACCAATCAAAATGTCAATTTTGCCTTCAATGGTCTCTTGCAGTATCTGTTTTTGCTGTTTAGCCGTTTTAAATCGAGATAATACCTCAATACGCACAGGCCAATTGGCAAATCAATCTTTAAAGCTTTCATAGTGTTGTTGGGCTAATAATGTCGTAGGCACAAGCTGCCACTTGACGCAAGTTATCAGTCGCAATAAAAGCAGCACGCATTGCGACCTCCGTTTTACCAAAACCCACATCACCACAAACTAATCTATCCATTGGCTGCTTAGAGCACATATCGGAAATCACTGCATTGATAGAAAGGGATTGATCGTAGGTCTCTTCAAAGGGGAAGTCATTACGAAATATTGCATAATTAGCTTTATTAAGTTTATATTGAAATCCTATTTTAGCTGCGCGTTGTGCGTAGACATCGAGCAGCTCTGCGGCAACATCGCGCACTTTTTCAGCGGCGCGTTTTTTGGCTTTTTGCCAAGTGTCATTACCAAGTTTATTAATTGGGGCATTGTCGACGTCATGCCCACTATAGCGGCTTATCAGGTGTAAAGCGGTCACGGGGACATAAAGCTTATCGCCTCTTAGATATTCTAATGTGACAAATTCAGTGACATTTCCTGCATTTTCGATGGTTTGTAAGCCAAGATATTTGCCAACCCCGTGATCAATATGGACAACGGGTTGGCCAATTTTAAGCTCTTCTAAATTACGCAGCGTATGTTCAGCATTAAAGTTTTCATCATTTGCTTCATTACGACGCCCACGTAGTGATACTTTAATCCCTAATAGTTCATTTTCGGTAATAAATGCGATTTTGCTGCTATTTAATATAAAACTTTTTGCTACATGGCTGATGGTTACACCGACAGCTTTTGTGTTGCCGGCAAAAGATGTAAATGAGCTAAACTCAGCTATTTTCATCTTTAACGGTGCTAATAATTCTAATAGCGATTCTTTACGCCCTGGCGATTCAACACTAAAAAGAATTTTGCCATCGAAATGAGTAATAAAATGGGCAATTTTTTCCAGTGGGTTATTTTTTTTATGCTCGATTTGAACATTTTCAACGAGCGATATATCGAAGTTGGTATTTCCTGCTTTATGCTCGTTAATTGGCGCCTGCGAGAAAAAATAGCGAGGCCATTTATTTAATTGTTCGAAACATTGTTCATGGCGTAGATATAACTCCGCTGGCGGCAAGAGAGGGCGATAGAGGTCGACACAACGCTCTTCGTAACGCGACTGTAAATTATGCCAAAAATCCATGCTGGCTTGGTTAATATCACCGACGATAGCAAGGCGAGAGTTACTTGGTAGATAGTCAAAAAGGGTAGCGGTTTGCTCAAAAAAAAGTGGCAGATAATATTCAATACCCGCAGGTAAATTTGCCTGTTCTATGGTGTTGTAAATCGATTCTTTACTACTTGATAGTGGAGAATTGAATTTTTCTTTAAACTTTATTTTAAAACGTTGTAATGCATCAGCGTCCGTTGCAAATTCATGTGCGGGGAGTAATTTTATCTCTTTGACTGGCTTTAATGAGCGTTGACTTTCACTGTCAAAGGGGCGGATAGAGTCAATTTCATTGTCAAAAAAATCGATACGGTAGGGCTGTTGACTGCCCATGGGATATATATCAAGTAGTGAGCCGCGCGCACAAAATTCGCCATGGTCCATAACCTGTTCAACGGCATAGTAACCCGCTTCTTGTAAATTTGCGCGGAATTGTTGCGGATCAATTGTCTGTCCATTTTTAACAATTAACGTGTGCTGCTGTAAATAGGATAAGGGAGCTAGCCTCAGTAAAAGCGTGGTTATGGGGACAATTAATATGCCCCCTTGCATCTGCGGTAAGCGATACAAGGTTTCTATACGGGTAGAAATAATATCTTGATGCGGTGAAAAATGGTCATAGGGTAACGTTTCCCAATCGGGAAAATCAATTAGCTCAAGTTTATCCTCAACAAAATAGCTTAATTCTTGGCGTAACTTTAATGCACTTGGCGTATCGTTAACGATTAAAATGAGTGGCGATGATTGCAGTTTCGCGCACTCACTAATTGCCAATGCTTGGCTGCTGCCCTGTAAATTGGCGAGTAATAAACGGTCATTATTATTTTTGAGTGTTGGAATCGATAATAGTTGCACTGGCTTCATTGTCTATTCTTTTTTAAATTGATTGTGTGCGTTGCTCTGCACGCAGTTTGAGTTGCTTGGACTGAATATGTAATGTACTACGAATCAGTAATTCGCGATCTTCTTCGCGTATTCGCTGATAGGTTAATTGAACAGATGTTCCATCGATATTGGTTACCCTTGCATAGCAGTAGATCGCAGCAGACTCTTCAGGTAAAAAAATTTTTAAGCGTACCAGTTGTGATAAATAAAAGTTTTTTCCTGAGCAATCAAATAAACAACAACCGGCACTGAATGCATCGGTTTTAAAACGGTATTGGCTTTCATCTTGCTGACTTAATATGTAAGTTAGCAATATATTTATTTTTTGATTTTGTGTATCTAAGAATTGCCATAAAGTTTGCGTTGTTTCATTGTTTAGTTTTAGTCGATGCAACGCTGTAGAGTCAAGTTCAGAAAGGTCGCTGGCCATACGAAAAGGGGCGGGGATCTCCGCTTCAAATTGCCCTTGTTCTGGAATACTTTCATCGTCTTGCAGAGGTTGAACATTAATTGCAAGCTGATAGTGCACCAAAAAGTATTCATGTTTGGTCATTATTTTCCCTTATTTTCTGTCTACTGTGATTGTTTTCATCTAATTTTCGGTATCTTGATCTATGAAGATACATTAGAATATTGTGTAATCAATGTCTTAATCGTTATTTAATGTATTCTTTTTAGGGCTAACTACGAATATTTTGTCATTATAACTCAATGTCAACTAATCAAGAAACAAAGGAATTTATGTTTTACCCCCTCAGTGCTTTTATCGGCTTACGCTATACAAAATCAAAACGTAATAATAAATTTGTCTCCTTTGTTTCCCTTTTTTCTACGGGCGGGATCACCTTAGGCGTGTTAGCTTTAATAACCGTGTTATCGGTAATGAATGGTTTTGAAAATGAGTTAAAAACACGCATTTTAGGAGCAGTACCGCACGCGATTATCAGTAATGAACAACAAACCCTGAGCGATTGGCATGATCAAATACCGGAAATTGAAGCGATTGATGAGGTTAAAAGTGTTGAACCCATCGTTAGCAGTGAAGCAATAGTGCAAACGGCGACTAGCTTGCAAGGTGTTATATTTGAAGGGGTTGATCCTCTTTTATATGGTGCAGATGTCGTTAAATCCGGCATGTATGTAGGGGATATTAGTGATTTAACGGTAGGTAGTTACCATATTATTATCGGCAAAAATTTAGCGCGCCAACTCGGTGTAACCCTTGGCGATAAAGTACGCGTTATCTCTGCAAGGGGGAGTCGTTATACTCCGCTTGGGCGTATGCCTAGCCAGCGCAACTTTACCGTTGCCGGTTTATTTGATGTTGGCTCTGATGTGGATCAGCAACTGGTTTTGATGAATGTTGATGATGCGGCACGTTTAGTACGTATTAATGATGGGCAAGTGACCGGATTGCGTATCTATCTCTTTGACCCTTTTGCCATTGAATCTTGGCATTCTCCAAGTTTAAAACCGGGGCAATTACTCACTGATTGGCGGAGTAGCCATGGAGAGTTATTTGCTGCCGTGAAGATGGAAAAGAATATGATTTGGTTACTACTTTGTTTAATCATTGCCGTTGCCGCATTTAATATTCTCTCGTCATCGGTGATGGTTGTCAGTGATAAAAGTGCTGAAGTCGCTATTTTGAAAACCTTAGGCATTGAGGGAAGAACGCTTAATCTAATTTTTATTATTCAAGGAGCATGGAGCGGTATTATCGGCGCATTCGTTGGTACCATCATGGGGATTTTATTAAGTAGTTATATTAACGAAATTATGTCGATTTTAGGTTTACACCTTCTTTCAAACGCATCGGGAGGAGAGCGAATCCTTCCTGTGCTGTTTGAACCCATGCAAATTATCGTGATTATGCTGTCAGCGATGCTATTGAGCTTAGTTGCCACATTATACCCAGCATACCGCGCCGGAAAAGTTAGTCCCGTTGAGGCATTAAGATATGAATAATATAGATAATAAAAATAACATTGAGCATGATAATACGATCTTGTCTTGCCATGATTTAGGTAAAACCTATCAAGATGGCAAATTATTGAGTACTGTTTTACAAGGGGTTGAATTATCCGTTGCAAAAGGCGAGTTGTTAGCGATTGTTGGTAGTTCTGGCTCTGGTAAAAGTACGCTTTTACACCTGTTAGGTGCATTAGATGCGCCAACAACGGGGAATGTATTTTATTTAGGGGATAATATCCATCACTTATCATCTAATAAACAGGCAAAATGGCGTAATCAACATCTCGGTTTTGTTTATCAATTTCACCACCTGTTATCGGAATTTAATGCCTTGGAAAATGTGGCTATGCCATTATTGATTGCCGGCGAAAACATAAAAGACGCGACTCAAAAAGCACAGGCTATGTTGACTCGTGTTGGCTTAGATAAACGGTTAGCACATCGACCAGCAGAGCTCTCTGGTGGTGAAAGGCAGCGAGTTGCAATCGCGCGGGCATTGATTAATGATCCGCAACTGGTGCTTGCTGACGAGCCAACAGGAAATTTAGATGCGGTTAGTGCAGAAAGTATTTATCAGCTAATTAAAGACCTTAATAATGAGTTAGGAACCGCCTTTGTAGTGGTAACACATGATCAACAATTAGCCAATAAATTGGATCGTCAATTACACATGATCAGTGGTATTTTGCAGGATAACTTATAATGTATCGCCCTTTATCGACGTTCATTGGCTTACGGTATAGTCAAGCCAAGCATAAAAATAGATTCGTCTCTTTTATCTCTATCGCTTCGATATTAGGTATTGCACTAGGTGTGATGGTGTTAATTGTTGGTTTATCTGCCATGAATGGCTTCGAAAAAGCCTTGCGAGATCAATTATTATCCGTTGTCCCCCATGCTGAATTGGAAATGGTGTCTGGTAGTTTCAACGATATAGATGCAACCATTGCTAAAATCGAGGCGCAACCCGATGTCGTTGCTGCAACACCTTTTATTACTTTGAATGGGTTGTTACAAAAAGATAACAAGATGAAGGCGCTGCAAATACGTGCCATAGATCCTCGCACTGAAAACAATGTGACCAATATTGAGAAATTTATAAAAGGGCAGGGTTGGTCTTTATTATCCCCAAATAAAAATACGATTATTCTAGGCAAAAGTGTCGCTGAAAAGTTGCAATTGTCCATTGGAGATAGCGTCTTTTTGTTATTACCACAACAGGGCGCTCAAACTCGTTTAAAAGCGCCTCGCTCTATTCCTTTTAAGTTGGTTGGCATATTTGCGATGGGGGGGCAATTAGATAGTTCACTGGCTTTTATTCACATTAGTGACGCTCAAAAAATACTGTCAATGGATAGCGCTAATGCAATTGCCTTTAAGGTTAATGATGTATTAAAGGCACAAAGTATCGCGCGTAGTGTTGGCTACAGTCTTGATAATTATTTATATATTAAAAGCTGGATAACCAGTCAAGGTTATCTATACCAAGATATCCAAATGGTGAAATCGTTAATGTATATCATTTTATTGCTGGTGGTTGCGGTCGCTTGTTTCAATATCGTGTCGACATTAGTGATGGCTGTTAATGAGAAACGTGGTGATATTGCTATTTTGAAAACCATGGGGGCTGGCAAGTGGACGTTGCGTTTCATATTTATCGTGCAGGGGGCTTTTAATGGTTTTGTTGGTTGTTTATTAGGCGCTATGATGGGGATTTATATTGCGCTTAATTTAACAGAGTTGATTACCCACTTAGAAGCGTTATTGGGCCATAAGTTTTTATCGGGTGATATCTACTTTATCGACTTTTTACCTTCACAAATAAATTATAATCAAGTAATAATTATTACACTGTTAGCCTTTGTGATGAGTGTGTTAGCGACTATTTATCCTGCCTGGCGAGCTAGTAATATAAAACCGGCACAAGAGCTAGGGTATAGTCACTAGCCTTAAATTGCACCCTGTTGGTAAGTAGTTGCGCTATTGCTTGGGCTAGCTTTTGGTAGCCCAATGCATTGGGATGTATGGCATCACTGAGCAATGAGGGTTGTTTTAATATTGTTGTAAAAATAGTGGTATCAATGTGAATAGCCATCTCTGATGCAACGTATTGATACTGTTTAATGGGAGCTAATAATTGCAGGGTATTCGGGATTGCTAGTAATACAACTTGAATATCACGCGCTTGTGCAAGTGCGATCATTGCGCGTAAATTATCTACCATTTCATCTAAACTGCGTTGTTGTAGCATATCATTTGCACCGTGGCACAAAAGCAATAACTGTGGTTCATATCTATCTAATAGCCTTTCTAGCCTAAGTCGTCCTGTCCCGCTTAATTCACCGTTCACACCTGCATTAATAACGTCACGGTTAATTAACTTACTTAGTTGTGCGGGGTAGCTTTGATGGGGGGAGGCGGGATAACCAAAAGTTAAACTGTCACCAAATGAAAGAATGGGTTGTAGAGGATTTAGTTGCTGTAACATGCCATGGAATCACTATGGGGGAAAATAATAGTTAGTAAAAAAACCGCCTAGAACAGAGCGTTATAGGCGGTATCAAACGGGTTAGTCGTCAGAAAGTCCCAATATAGTAAGAAGATGGATAAATATATTGAATAGATTTAAATATAAAGAGACGGTTGCGCGTATGTAGTTTGTTTCACCACCGTGAATAATGCGGCTAGTATCAAACAAAATAAAGCCAGACATAATGAGCACCACGACACTGCTAATGACCACTTGCATCATTGGAATCGCAAAGAAAAAGTTGGCAATCATTGCAATTAGCACAACGATCATACCCGCCATAAGAAAACCACCCATAAAAGAAAAATCTTTACGTGAAGTTAATACGTAGGCAGATAAAGCAAAGAAAATAAGTGCAGTTGAACCTAACGCCTGCATGATTAATGCAGGGCCATTTTCCATTGCCATGTAATGGTTAAGCATATTACCTAAAGAGGCGCCCATCACCCCGGTAAACATAAATACCCAAAACAGTCCTTTACTAGAGTCTGCTGTTTTAGAAACAACAAATAGTAAAGCGAAACCGACAAGCATTAATATTAAAGAGAAAGTTGGGCCAATATTCATGATGGTTGCAATCGTTGCTGTAACAGCTGACACCGTTAGTGTCATTGCCAGCAAAACATAAGTATTTCTTAACACTCTGTTAATAGAGATGCTGCGTCCCTGAGTCTCTGTTTGTGTGTTAAACATGGGTGAATTCATATGATCTCCAAGATAATGTTAAATAAATTAATCAATAAAATTTCAAGCGGGTTCCCTCACCCCGCACTATTTAATTAAAAAGGTCACAATATGTTAATGTTAACCACACAGCAAATGAGCCGTGCATTAGTTGTCCTCGTTGCTTTTCAAATTATAATAATTTGTGTTAGTAACTATTTAGTTCAACTTCCTTTTCAAATTTATGGCTTCCATACCACATGGGGTGCTTTTAGCTTTCCATTTGTCTATTTAGCAACGGATCTAAGCGTTCGTATTTTAGGTAAAAAAACGGCTCGAGAGATAATTTTAAAGTCAATGTTTCCCGCATTGTGTATCTCCTATGTAATGGGTGTTGTATTTAATCAGGGTGGTTTTCAAGGTGTTGCTGCACTCGCTGAATTTAATGATTTTGTTTTTCGTATCGCCTTTGCTAGTTTTACTGCTTATTTAGTTGGTCAGTTAATGGATATTACTGTCTTTGCTAAATTACGTAAAATAGGGGCTTGGTGGGTTGCGCCATCTATGTCGACTATTGTCGGAAATTTAGTTGATACGGTCGTCTTTTTTGGCGTTGCATTTTATGCTTCAAGCGATATGTTTATGGCGCAACACTGGCCGGAAATTGCAACAGTCGATTATGTGTTTAAGTTAATTGTTAGCCTTGGGTTATTTTTGCCAGCCTATGGGGTATTGTTAAAAATACTCGAGCAAAAAATAATTCAATCGCCAGTATCAAATCAAACAGTTTAAAACCATTTGTGGCTAAATGAACGAGGATTTTGATGCGACTGAACGGTTTGTTGAAGTTGTCAATATGGGATCGTCGCAATCATATTTATTAGACTGAATTTTAATTAAAACAAAACAATCGTTTAGGTATTTATTTAGCATCTGTTAATTAATGTATTGGCAATAATGGTACCATTTTTCGATTAACTGCTTATAATTCGCTTTTTGAATCTAATTGGCTATTGAAGAGAATCTAAATGTTATTAGCACCTTATTACACGAAAAATGGTAATGTAATTACGATATCTGCAACGCAAGCAAGTCATTTTGCTAAACAACAATGTCGCGATTTCAATCCAATTCATGATCCCGAATCGAAGCGCTTTTGTGTTCCCGGTGACTTATTGTTTGCACTTGCTCTGCAAGAGTATGGTTTGAGTGAAACAATGAGTTTTACTTTTACAAATATGGTGGGTGATAATGTTGGGTTGGTTTTTCCTGAGGTTGCTGGTGAAGATATTATTATTACCAATGAGCAAGGAAAAAGTGTATTAGAAATTAATCGTCAGGGAGCGAACAGTCAAGAGCCGACTCTAATCGGGTCATTGATTAAAAATTATGTGCTTTTTTCAGGACAAAATTTCCCCACATTACTCATGCCATTAATGAAAAAACACGATGTGATGTTCAATCCTGCAAGACCTTTAGTGATGTATAATAGTATGAGCTTTGCGTTTGATTCCTTATCGCTCACTAATCCGTTACATGTCAGTCTATCCGATGCAAGTTTTGAAGTGTTACCTAAACGTGCTAATAACTTTTTGAATTTTGATATTTTTGATGGTGATAAAGTTATTGGAAGGGGGGTTAAAACAATCGTTATTGCTGGATTAAAGCCCTATGACCATGAGCAAATTACAGCCTTTTCAAACGCTTATGAAGCGCGTCGGGAAGCATTTTAATTGTTAAAACTATCATTGTGCTCAATTGTTCATTCAAAAAATACATTTATTTTTTTGAATGAACAATATCCCCAACCATGAAAGTTAACCCATCATTTTTTGTTGATTAGCCAACGCACTGCTAAGAAACAGTTCTACTTTTGTTAGTGAATTTTTATTAGCACATTTTAAAGTATTAAACATAGCCCATAGATAGGGATCATCGTCATACCAACGACGTCGTTTTAAATTAAGTGGAAAATCAAATGCATTTTCCGTATCAAGTAAATTAGGCTGATATTTAGCTAACAATGCCATAACCTCTTTGATAATTGGTCCCCTCTCGATTTCAGTTAAATCTTTAAGTGTGTTTAATTTTTGACTTAAAGTTAAATGTTGATCATCCCAGCGATTCATCTGCTTCTCACTCATTTATTGAGGTAACATGGATATAGGTATAGCAGATAAAAATGATCATGTTAAATTCGTCGCATATTTTTTAATACTTACAGTTCATTTTGTAAGTTATGTCATTAGTTTAATAAAAACAGGCTGATTAGCCGCTAGAAAGGCCAATAATATTCATAAATAGTGGCGCTCTTAACACTAACTGAATCATTAATAGATGATAAACATATTTTATGTCGTTACAATTAGGTTTGATGTATATGAACAGAGGATCCTGTTGAATGATGATTGAGCAACATGTCGACGAGTTAGATATAGGTATGTATATCGTTGATATTACGACACCAAAAGGGAAATTTCATCTAGCAAAGGTTGGTTGGATTGAAAGCCCTAAGGCGATTGAGTATTTAAAATTGAAAGGTGTTGAACGTGTGCTTATCGACACTAGCAAACAACGCAGTGGAGCCATAAATAAAAAGCCACCGGTACAATCTCGTCAACAGTTGTTTAAGGAAGATGTTTTAAAAGCGAAGGCGGTGTTTGATCAATCGAAAGAAATTCAAAAAAAATTATTTTATGATGCCGAAAACGGTAATCCGTTAGATTTATCATCAGTGCAAAAAATAACTGATGAGTCTATTGATATCATTTTTAAAAACCCGGATGCGCTTGCCTGCGTATTGAATATTCGCATTAAGGATGAATATTTATTAGAGCATTCCGTTGCTGTAGCCGTGTTAATGACGATTTTTGCTTTCCGCATGAATATTGATAAAGCAATCGTAAAAGAATTGGCCATTGGTGCATTTTTACACGATGTTGGTAAAATTAAAATTCCTCCGGCAATTCTTGATAAACCGGGTAAATTAACGGAAGAAGAGTTTGCTATTATGAAAAGTCATGCTAGCCACTCCATTGAAATAATTAAAAAAACTCCAAATATCAGTGCGTTAAGCTTGGAGGTCGCAGCGTTACATCATGAGAAATTAAATGGTGAAGGTTACCCTAATGGTGTTGCAGATAAAGATATATCCATCTATGGGCGCATGATTTCAATCTGTGATATTTTTGATGCATTAACGTCGCACCGTTGTTACAAAGAAGGCTACTCGCAGGTTAAAGCCTTTGGCATTTTACGTGCTTTGGCTGAGTCTAACCAATTAGATGCAAAATTGGTTGATTCATTTATTAAATGCATTGGCGTCTATCCGGTTGGCTCTGTGGTGCAATTAGACTCTAATCGGCTGGCTGTTGTTGCTAGTCGTAATCCAGATGATCCCATTCGTCCTTTGGTTAAACCATTTTATAAATTACATCCTAAGCAATTTGAAGCTGCTAATGATATTGATTTATCGACTATACGAGATGAGCAGATTGTTAAATGTGTGCGCGTTGATGACTTCGATTTAAACATGGCTTTAGTCATGGAGTTTCTTGCAGATCAAGGTTAATTCTAGTGGCTATGATGCGTAATATGCCTTTAAAATAGACAATAGAGGGGGTAGGTGTACTTTTTATAAGCACTCAAACCATTTTATTAAATTATTTTATATTAAGCACTTGCGCTGAAATAAAACTTCTATACAATACGCCGCACTTACTTAGAAAGATAAAAAGTAATTAGCCCGGATGGTGGAATCGGTAGACACAAGGGATTTAAAATCCCTCGCCTTATGGGTGTGCGAGTTCAAGTCTCGCTCCGGGCACCAATTCAAGAGAAAGCTTCAACTTATGTTGGAGCTTTTTTTTTACCTGAAATTTATACCAAGAACATCTTATACCATTCCTTGATTGCTGTAACTTGTTGCTATAATTGCAAAATAAATAAGGTAGCGTTTATTTTAACAAGCATTAATGCGTAGATAATTATAGGGTTTGGTATTATTAATTTATTAAGGAATGTGATGACTGAATATATTGCGCTTATTATGATTGTAGCCATCGTTTATTTTGTACTAGTTCGTAATAAACCCGCACCGAAAACAGATTGGGAAAAATTGCCAGATTTTCAGGAATACCAAGCGTTGGAGAAAACACAAAATGAAAGCGGGGAGTTATGCTGTCATTATTGTGGTTGCAGCGAGACCGTAAAGCGTCCGTTGAAAAGTGAAAAAGAGAATCCTGATAAGCTCAAATTTTACCACGCCTGCACGCAATGTAAGGTCGTATTATGGCGCAGTGAATAAGCAACAGGGACTGTTTTTACTGAAGTTGTAGAGATTCGCATTTGCAATGTGTGAGTGTATAATGTGGCAAAATTGAGTGCCAAATTATGATATTAATGGGAAATTATTTTGCATACAAGCAATGAAAAGCGACTGAATAAATATATTAGTGATTCGGGTTTTTGTTCTCGTCGCGAGGCTGATAAACTGATTGAGCAACAACGTGTTCAAATTAATGGAAAAATTCCGGAATTAGGGACGAAAGTCCAAGTTGGTGATGTGGTTACAGTTAACGGTAAATGCATATCAGCTGTTGCAGAGAATAAATCAGATCGCATTTATATCGCCTACAATAAACCAATTGGTATTACCTGCACCACGGAGCGTAATGTACATGGCAATATTATTGATGCGGTGAAACATAAAGAGCGTATATTCCCCATCGGGCGTTTAGATAAACCGTCGGAAGGATTAATTTTTTTAACAAGTGATGGTGATATCGTAAATAAAATATTGCGTGCTGAAAATGCGCATGACAAAGAGTATCAAGTGACCGTTGATAAACCTCTAAGTGAACGATTTGTTGAGCGTATGCAGCGCGGCGTTCCTATCCTTGATACGATTACTAAGCCCTGTGTCGTTAAAGTTCAGAGTCGCTTTGTTTTTACTATTATATTAACGCAGGGGTTAAATCGGCAAATACGCCGAATGTGTGAATATTTAGGATATGAAGTGACCAAATTAAAGCGCACTCGTATCATGAACGTCAAGTTAGATAAATTAAAACCGGGACAATGGCGTAATCTTAGTGAACATGAAATGGATGAAATTAACCAAGCCGTTGCTTCATCTTCAAAAACAGCGTTAGATACTGCCTTACCTAAAAAACAGTTCAATAGTGACCATGAAAAGCCGCAAAAGAGTGCTAAAAAAATTTTTGTTAATGACAAAAAAAAGCGTGTTATTGCAAATGATAAGAGTAAACGTACATTAAAGTTAAATCGTTAATGAGTATCAGTGAATTTGATTTAATCGGGCAATATTTTAAAAATAACGTCGCCCTCGTAGATAATGATGTTTGTGTCGGGATTGGTGATGATTGCGCTATTTTAGATGTACCAGATGGTTTTCAATTGGCCGTTAGTACGGATACACTGGTTAGTGATGTGCATTTTTTTGCTGATGTTGATCCCTTTAGATTGGGTTATAAAGCGCTTGCAGTAAATCTGAGCGATTTAGCCGCGATGGGAGCTACGCCTAAGTGGGTATCCTTAGCAATCACCCTACCGGAAGTTAATGAGCAATGGCTTGCTGAGTTTTCTCGAGGCTTTTTTACATTAGCGAATCAACATCGGGTTAGCCTCATTGGTGGTGATACGACTCATGGCCCATTATCAATTACAATTTCGGTGAAAGGTATTGTCCCCCGTGGTCAAGCGTTGCTGCGTAATAAGGCCAGTGTGGGTGAACTTATCTGTGTTTCTGGCAACTTAGGCGATGGTGCATTAGGTCTCGATGCTAAACAATTAAAATGTGCGCTGAGTAGCCCTGAATTGTTTATTGATGCATTGGAGATAACGCAACCTCGTATAGAGCTGGGCCTTGTATTGCGCTCTTTGGCGAGTAGTTGTATTGATATTTCAGATGGATTAATACAGGATTTACAGCACATTTTGCAAGCTTCACACTGCTCTGCCAATGTTCATATTGATAAATTACCCTTTTCACCAGCAATGCGAAATGAGATTAATATGGGGGCGATAAATTGTCAGCAAGCTTCTCAGTATGCTTTAACAGGGGGCGATGATTATGAGTTACTTTTTACCATTGCTAGTGAAAAATTGCCGCAATTAACGATGCAAATGCAAAAAGCTGAAATGCATGATATCACTGTTAAAGTTATCGGAGAGATAACCGAACCGACATCTCCTCAGGTCGCTCTCTTTGAAAATAACAAATCAGTCTCTTTTATGACCCAAGGCTGGGATCATTTTAAATAAGGTTAATATAATGAAACGTGATGACTTAAATGGGTTGAAAATTTCTAATCCTATTCATTTTACTGCTGTTGGATTTGGCAGTGGGTTAGCGAAAAAAGCGCCAGGAACATTTGGCACCTTAGCTGCAATGCCTATCTACTATTTTTTATCTTTTCTCTCCGTTGAATTATATATTGGAATTTTGATTCTAAGCAGTGCCATCGGTATTTGGATTTGTCAGGTTACGAGTCGTGATATGGGGGTACATGATCATAAAGCGATTGTCTGGGATGAATTTGTTGGTTATTGGATCACGATGTTTATGGTGCCTTTTTCTATCAAATGGGCTATTGTCGGGTTTGTTCTGTTTCGTTTTTTTGATATTGTTAAACCATACCCTATTTCCTGGTTAGATAAAAAAGTCCATGGTGGCCTCGGTATTATGATTGATGATATTTTGGCGGGCGTGTTTGCCGCTGTCCTATTACAATACCTCATTCATATCTATAATTAATTATATGTTGCGCTTGTTATTACAGTTATTTCAGTTTGTTGTTATCTTTACTGCCCCTTCTCTCTTTTATGATGTGCTTGCGGAAGAAAGGGACGGGGAGCGACAGTCGAAATCCAACAAAGCCCAGTCGGTAACGGTACACCCGAAGTGCAGATTGCTGTTGCAGATATTCCTCTTTATTTTTCTCCCTATGCAATGTCTCCTTTAGAGGCTCAATATGCACATTTATTTTTTGATCCCTTAGTGCGTTGGTCTACGCATAAAGAGTTAGAAAAACGTTTAGTGAGTGGCTGGCTGTTACTAAAACCCGGGGTTATTCGTTTTTTTTTAAAAAAAGAGATTAGTTTTCATTCCGGTAATAAATTAAGTAGCGATGATGTTATTTGGACGCTTGATCAAATTCGTAAAACCCCTCATGCAAAAGCTTTTTTTACAGGTATCCTTAAGATAGAAAAAGTCGATCAGCATAGCTTTGATCTACATACAGATTTGTCTGAAGATCAATTATTAGATTATCTGGCGCATTTTTTTGTTTTAGACCATGCATTTTATGAATCACATAATATCACCATGAATAATAGTCAAGATATCGTCAACTTTAATAGTAAAACACTGCCTATTTCTGGTTCAGGCCCCTATAAAATAAACCAATATAATCCATTATTACATCTACGTGTCGTTAGTAATGATAAATATTGGGGGGAAACTAATGTAATTGCAGGTTTTAATTTTATTAGGATACACTCAGCGAATTCTCGTTTATATGCATTACTTGCCGAAGATGTTGATATATGTGAATCGATGGCTAAAAAAGATATTGATACCGTTAGCCATGCCCCATCTAAAAAATTAGTAGAAATATCTTCATCGGAAGTTGTTTTTTTAACCATTAGTGATAAACGATCTAATGTGTTTAAACGCCGAGTTGCAAGAGATGCCGTTGCTTTGTCGATCAATAAAATGGGCATGTTAAAGCACATTGTTAATAATCTAGGGAGTGTAAAACCCTATTTTACTGCGCAGCAAAATATAGGAGATAAAGAAAATAAAGAGTTGCTTGAATATGATGCCAGAACTGCGAGAAATATTTTTTCTAAAATAACGATGCCAGCGGAGCTGCATTTATTAGTGTTAGTCGATAAAGCGGGTAATACAGCACAAATCGCCCGTGCTTTATTAAATATGATGCAAAAAGTGTCTATTAAACTGACCATTACAGAGGTCTCGGATTTACAAAAATGGAACGCAATGTCCGGTGATTATGACTTTACTTTATCTTCATGGCAATTTCCGTTGTTAAATCGAGATAACATTTACCAACACTTATTTACGGATAGCCCATTAAGTCAATATATCGACGCACTGTTTGCTGAATCGCTTAGTGATAATACACTCGCCAGTAAAATATCACTGTTTGAGCAAAGTCAAGAATCACAATGGATCATGCCTTTGTTATTTTTAAATACAGTATGGGCCAGTGATGATAAATATGATTTAGCATCCATATTTTCCATTAACAGTATCCCATACTGGCATTTATTAACAGTAAATAAGCCATAATAGCAATTGCTATATATTAATTATAATAGGCCTGAATTTGCTCTGTGATGCCTTCGCTATCTAGTTTTAATAAATGGTAAATTTGTTGCTGGGTTCCCTGTTCAATAAATTGATCTGGTATGCCAATGTTTAAAACGGGTAAAATAATTTTATTAGCCATAAAGTATTCATTTACGGCGGAACCGGCTCCTCCCGCAATACTATTTTCTTCAATAGTTACAAACTGAGAATGATGATCACTGAGCTCTTTGAGTAGCACCTTATCCAGGGGTTTTACAAAGCGCATATCAATGAGCGTAGCATTTAATTTTTCAGCGACAGGTAATGCTTGTTGCAGTAAGGTGCCAAAACATAAAATGGCTAATTTTTCCCCTTCACGTATGCGTTTTGCTTTACCGATAGGTAGTTTTTGCATTGATTGACTTACAGGTACGCCGGCACCAACGCCACGAGGGTAACGAACCGCTGCAGGTGTATTAAGTGTGTGGCCTGTATATAGCATGTCTCGGCACTCTTGCTCATCGGAGGGTGTCATAACAACTAAATTAGGGATACAGCGTAGAAAACTTAAATCGAATGCTCCTTGGTGAGTCGGTCCATCTGGGCCGACAATGCCTGCTCTGTCAATCGCAAATAATACACCTAGATTTTGAATTGCAACATCATGGATGAGTTGATCATAGGCGCGTTGTAGAAAACTGGAATATATTGCAACAATAGGGTGTAACCCTGCGATAGCCATACCTGCAGCGAGTGTAACAGCATGTTGTTCTGCAATGGCAACATCAAAATATTTGTCAGGATGTTTTTTTGAGAAACTAACCATGCCAGAGCCTTCTCGCATCGCCGGAGTGATAGCGGTTAATTTTTCGTCTTGATCTGCCATATCATTTAACCACTCTCCAAATATTTGTGAGAAAGTCGGTGTGTTCGAAACAGATTTTGGCAATTCTTGATCGGGTGTAAATTTTGGAACCGCATGGTAACGGATAGGGTCCAATTCCGCTTGTTTATAGCCCTTCCCTTTTTTCGTCATAAGGTGTAAAAATTGAGGCCCTGAATGGTTACGCATATTGCTTAATGTTTCAACTAAATCAATAACATTATGCCCATCCATTGGACCGATATAATTAAATCCGAACTCTTCAAAGATAGTGGCAGGGGAGACCATTCCTTTTAGGTGTTCTTCTGTTCGTTTTGCGAACTCTTTAATGGGGGGAATGGTTGATAGGACTTTTTTACTACCTTCGCGTAATTGCGTATAAAGATTGCCAGATAAGATTTTGGCGAGATGATTGTTGAGTGCACCGACATTTTCAGAGATAGACATTTCATTATCATTGAGAACTACTAACATATCATTATGCAGAGCACCTGCATGATTTAATGCTTCAAAGGCCATTCCTGCGGTAATTGCACCATCACCAATAATAGCAACAACCTTACGATTTTGTTGTTCTTTTTCTGCCGCAATTGCCATTCCAAGTGCAGCACCAATAGAGGTTGATGAATGTCCAACACTGAGCACATCATATTCGCTTTCTTCCCGCCATGGGAAAGGGTGTAAGCCTTTAAAGGTGCGAATGCTATGCATTTGGTCCCGACGACCCGTTAAAATTTTATGTGGGTAGGCTTGATGGCCGACATCAAAAATAAGGTGGTCAAAAGGGGTACGATAAACATAGTGTAGTGCCACGGTTAATTCTACTACACCAAGCCCTGATGCTAAGTGTCCACTGCTTTGGCTAACTGTTTTGAGTAAAAACTGGCGTAACTCATTACAAAAGGCGGGGAGTTGCTGTTTTTTTAATAAACGCAACTCTTCGGGGTAATTAATATTAGCAAGCAAAGGGTAGTTTTTTAAATCCAAAGGCATAATAATTCGTCGCGTTTATAAATTTGATAAAAGATGAAAGCATTAATGCTGATTATACCCATGGTACTTCAATATGCAAAGTCAGCAAGAAAAGCATGCTGAAATACAAGCAAGTACGTGACGAGGCATATTGAGGTATCACAGGTATAGTAGTGTAAGTAAAGTGTATTAATATCCCCGTTCATCATAAGGTGGACTAGGATAGGTCCTATCGATCTCTCTTTATGACATATTGAGCAAAGGATTCAAGTAATTCAGTATTATAGGGCAATTGCGTTAAAGCATGAAGTGCTTCTTGATACAGATATTCTGATTTTTCTATTGCGCCTGCGAGGCCAAGTAGGGCCGGGTAGGTCGATTTATTTAATTGAATATCCGATCCCTGCGGTTTACCGAGAGTTTTAGTATCACCTGTGATATCTAAAATATCATCCTGTACCTGAAAGGCTAAACCAATCGCACGTGCAAAATTATGCAATAGTTGTCTGTGTTCACATGGTAAATCAACTTTACTTAGCGCAGCTAGTTCTACTGCTGCTATTATTAAAACGGTCTTCGCATTGTGTATCTTTTCAAGGGCAGTTAAGTCAATTTTTTTATTTTCGGCTTGGAGGTCTAAAGATTGACCTGCGCACATGCCATTATCACCGGAAGCTTTGGCAAGCCGGTTTATCATCGTCAGCTGTGTTTGTGCAGAGAGCCCAGCATTCGCTGTAGATAATATATCAAAAGCCAATGTTTGTAGTGCGTCACCAGCTAAAATAGCGGTCGCATCATTAAACTTTTTGTGGCAAGTGGGTTTACCTCGACGCAAGTCATCATCATCCATAGCTGGTAAATCGTCATGAATTAGCGAATATGCATGGATACATTCTATGGCGCAGGCGATAGGATCTAAGGTGGTTAATTTAGTTCCTAACATATTACCCACGATATAAACGAGAATAGGGCGTATGCGTTTGCCACCCAGTAAAGCGCCATAAGCCATTGCTTCGTTTAATTGAGCAGAGATTGGAGCATTTTGGTTAATATAATGTTCTAGTTGTGAGTTAACACGGTTTTGATAACGGGTGTTTATTTCAACAAGTTGTATCATAGATTTTACTATATTCACTTTTATATAATTGAAAAATTTCAGCTTGCTATCATTCTGTGACCAGAGTCGTTATAGCAATGGCAATAAAGAACTTAACCATTAAATGGTTGTAAAACCGCTTGTTCGTCTTGTTGCATTAATATTTTTACCTGTTGTTGGGCATCTTGCAACTTTTGCGAGTTACTGCGAGCGAGCGAAATGCCTCTTTCAAATTGTTTTAACGCATCCTCTAAAGGTAGATCGCCGTTTTCTAAGTGATTCACAATAGTTTGTAATTCAGTAATTGCTTCTTCATAAAGCATATTTTCAGGTTTCTTTAATGCCATGGAACGCTCATTTAGCTAAAATTTAAAGAGTACCGTGCCTAGCCAATAAGTCAATTACTGTTAAGGTAAATCTTTTATAAAGGGGGAAGATGTGATCTATTTCTGTTTGAATGTAAAAAATTAATAAAGATCATGGCAGCTTACCTGTAATATAAGCGAAAATAGATATACTCAACAAATTAATTCATTGAATGAAATTAATAAACGCTAACGGTATTATTCAGCGTTCTTGAAATCTAACCACTCAGTGTTGATTGGGTGTCTGTTTCGCATTTTCTGAATGTTGGATTGTTTTACATTTACTTAAAGGAATATTTTGTGGATTTAGCAACCCTTATTGGCCTCATCGGTAGTTTTGCATTTGTCATCATGGCGATGATATTAGGTGGTAACATTGGGATGTTTATAGACACCGTCTCAATATTAATCGTATTGGGTGGTTCATTATTCGTGGTTATGATGAAATATAATCTCAGCCAGTTTATTGGCGCTGTCAAAATCGCCATAAAAGCGTTTATGTTTAAAACAGACTCTGCGGAAGAGTTGATTAGCAAATCGGTGGAAATGGCTGACGCAGCTCGTAAAGGGGGCTTTTTAGCACTTGAAGAGGCTGAGATTAATAATCCTTTTATGCGTAAGGGGATTGATATGTTAGTCGATGGGCATGACGCTGATGTGGTGAGAAGTACGCTGGAAAATGATATCCGTTTAACGGCAGCAAGGCATGAATCTGGCGCAGAAATATTTAAACAGTTTGGTGACGTTGCTCCTGCTATGGGGATGATCGGTACTTTGGTTGGCTTAGTGGCAATGCTATCTAACATGGATGATCCTAAATCCATTGGACCTGCAATGGCCGTAGCACTATTAACAACACTATACGGTGCCGTTATAGCGAATATGATGGCCATTCCTATTTCTGATAAATTAAAATTAAGAGCGGCGGAAGAAGCGTTGAATAAAAATTTAATTCTTGATGGAATATTAGGTATTCAAGATGGTCAAAATCCACGTGTTATTGAAGGTGTGCTAAGAAATTATTTACCTGAATCAAAACGAAGTATTGATACAACAGATGAAGCGGGTAATTAACAATGGCTGATCAGGAATGTCCAAAATGTCCCCCAGAGGGGTTGCCCGCATGGATGGGCACATTTGCTGATTTAATGTCATTGCTTATGTGTTTCTTTGTTTTGCTATTATCATTTTCAGAAATGGATGTGCTCAAATTTAAGCAGATTGCAGGCTCAATGAAAAATGCCTTTGGTGTACAAACAAATTTAGAAGTTAAAGATATTCCAAAAGGTACCTCCGTTATTGCGCAAGAGTTCCGTCCAGGTAAACCAGATCCAACCCCGATTGAAGTTATCATGCAACAAACTATTGAGATGACAAAAGCAAAACTCGATTTTAAAGAGGGTGATTCGAATAATAGCGGTGGACAAACTAAAATCCAAGCACCAAAGCAAGATGCGCCCGATGAAAGTGAGTCAGATAACATTAATGAGCCACTGGATTCAACGGATTTAGAGTCGCAAGAGCAGCAGCAAGAGGAAGAACAGCAAGATGAAGCAATGGATGAGCCTGTCGAAAATCTTATCCAAGCTCCGGGCGTTTCTGCCGATCATGGCTTAGCGAGCAAAGTTGCCAAAGATTTACGTGAAGAGATTAATGATGGTGCTATTGAAATAGAGTCATTAGGTCAGCAGTTAATTATTCGTATTCGTGAAAAAGGGGCATTTCCATCGGGATCTGCTTTTTTACAACCTCGTTTTCGCCCCGTTATTAGCAAAGTTGGCAAGGTACTCGTTGATGTCCCTGGGGTGATTACTATTTCTGGCCATACTGACAGTGAACCTGTTCATTCAGAATTATATCGCTCGAACTGGGATCTTTCCGCACAGCGTGCTGTTTCAGTAGCACATGAAATGTTAAAGGTAAAAGGGATGAAAGGTAAAGAGTTGGTCGTTGCTGGTTATGCGAACACTAAGCCTTTAACTAAAGGGAAAAGTATCGCTGAGCGTCGCCGTAATCGCCGTGTTGAAATCATGGTTATGCAGGGAGAAGCTAAAGAAAGTGATCCGATAGGCTTACCGGCGAATTAATATTTTCGTATCTATAGCGTATTTATGGTTAATTTCTGTATAGTACGGCATTCCTTAATTGATAGTAGTTATTGCATCTATAAGCAGATTTACAGTCTGCTTTTATTTAAATCATTTATTAAAGTATCAGTAGAAAATGAAAATTCCGAAAAGATTACAGCCACTTGTTGATGATGGATTAGTTGACAAAGTATTACGTCAATTAATGAGTGGCAAAGAAGCAACGGTTTATGTTGTCCAGTGTGGGGAATTTATTCGTTGTGCAAAGGTATATAAAGAAGCCTCTAAGCGAAGTTTCAAACAGGCGGTTTTATATACCGAAGGTCGTAAAGTACGTAGCGGGCGTCGAGCGCGTGCAATGGAAAAAAATTCTAAATTTGGTCGCGAACAGCAAGAAAATATTTGGCAGAATGCAGAAGTCGATGCCCTTTATAAATTAGATGCTGTTGGGGTACGTGTACCCAAGCCTTATGGCTGTTTTGAAGGCGTGTTGTTAATGGATTTAATCACTGATACACAGGGCTTTGCTGCACCTCGTTTGAATGATGTTTCGATGTCAAAGGAACAGGCGATAGAAGATCACCTTGAAATGATGCAATATGTTGTGGCCATGCTTAGTGTTGGTATTATTCACGGTGACTTATCTGAATTTAATGTGTTAGTAGACGAATGGTAAAATTTGGTTATTATTGACCTACCGCAGGCAGTTGATGCTGCTGCTAATAATAACGCGAAGCGAATGCTGCTAAGAGATGTTGAAAATATGAAACGCTATTATTCGCAATTTGCGCCAGAGTTATCACATACTAAGTATGGCGAAGAGATCTGGCAGCGCTATGAAGCCGGTGAATTATCCGTTAATACGGTGTTAACGGGGGAATTTGTTGAACCAGACAATGCGGTCGATGTTGATAATGTTATGAATGAGATAATGACAGCGCGTGATGAATATCAAGAGAAGCAGCAACGCTTAGTGGAGGCAGAGCTTTAATCTATTCAATTTCCACTCTTTAATTATTCTACTTGGTGGTATATTTATCATATATATTAAGTAGAATAATTACCCATTCGCTAGTTTATTAGTATCCTTATGACTCTATCACTTTTTTTAATAGTATAATTAATCCCAAAACAGGCACGCCAATTAATGCTGAACTAATAAAAAAGTTTATATAGCCCCAGTGATCCACATAAATCCCTGAAAAACCAGCAATAAACTTAGGAAAGAGCAACATCATTGAACTAAATAGGGCATATTGCGTGGCTGAAAATTCAATATTGGTTAGTTTAGAAATGTAGGTAATGAATGCTGTTGTTGCAATACCTGCACTGATATTATCCATCGAGATAATTGCCGTTAATAGCAGTAAATCTTTTCCAACAAAAGCTAAGACAGCAAAAATCAAATTGGTGATCACAACCAGAAATGCCCCTAAAAACAGTATCGAATAGGTGCTATAGCGAGTTAATAAAATCCCTCCTAAACCTGCGCCTACAAGGGTCATGATCACGCCAAATACCTTTGATATAGCCGCTACTTCGCCCTTGCTATAGCCCATATCGACATAGAAGGGGTTAGCCATGATGCCCATGACAATATCGGATATGCGGTAACTACCAATGAGAAGTAATATCAATATTGCATTCTTGCCATAGCGTTGAAAAAAATCAGTGAAGGGTTGAATTATCGCTATGCTTAACCAAGCTAAAAAATGAGCGAGGATGGACGGCAGATGTTGGTATTTTAATTTTTGTTCAAGTTTCTGTGCGTTTATTTGCTGTGAGTTTTGATAAGTGGGTTCATGGCAAATGAATGTGGTAACAATACCTACCCCCATGCATAGCGCCATAACCAGATAGGATGTTGACCAAGCAGATAATTGATAAGCATCACTACTGCTTGCCCAAGCAGCTATTGCTAAAGAGCCAGCTCCCGCCATGATCATGGCAAGTCGGTAACCAGTCATATAAGCTGCAGCCATCGCTGCTTGAAGCTTTTCTGGAGCAGATTCAATACGATAGGCGTCGATGACAATATCTTGTGTAGCAGAACTATAGGCAACAATAATAGCAAAAATAGCGAATGCAGTAAGATTTTGTTGAGGATTGCTTAGAGCCATGCCTAATAGTGATAAGACAATAGCAAGTTGTGAAAATAATAGCCATGCTCTACGTCGTCCTAACCAGTTGGTTAGAAAGGGTAATGCTAAACTATCTACGAAGGGAGCCCATATCCATTTAAATGCATATGCTAGCGCTATCCAACTAAAAAAACCGATACTTGCACGGCTAACATCAGCTTCTCTTAACCAAAAAGAGAGTGTTGAAAAAACAAGTAAAATTGGTAAGCCTGCGGAGAAACCGAAGAAAAAGAGGATCACGACTCGTTTTTCAAGGTAGACCTTACAATTTTCCAGCCAGGACTGCGATTCGCTCATATTCGTCGCTCTCTAATAAACCTAGGTGTAATAAACAAAAGGGATAGTGCATCGGAGCAATATTGGTCTCGTAGTACATTATCAAAATCTAACTAATGTTCAAATTGATGTCCGATCAGTTCAAAGCGCCATTCGGATAATAGTTTCGGTTTTTTGGCTGTTTTCTTTTGTTCTGCATCGAGTTTCCATAACCAACTCAAATATTCATTAATAATACGTTTTGAAGCGATGAGTTTCAACCGGTAATTCATATTTTTCCGCGCACAGTTGAATTTTACTGCGCATTGCTTTAACTGTCTTTTTGTAGGCTGGAAAATCCACGAGACGCGAAACATAGGGGGGTATGTTTCCGGATCTTGTTGAGCAACTTCCTTAATGATAGCTAAAATTGTATCGCCATGAATGCGAATCTCGTTTGGTAGCAAATGTAGACGGTGTAAATCTTCAAACGAAGCTGGGCGATAATGAGCCAATAACCAAAGGTGGTCTTCTTTTACAACAAAATTTAGCGCTAGATTACGTGATTTAGCCGTGAGCAAACGCCATGTTGCTAGCGCTTTAATAACGGCGAGACCTTGCCTATCTAATTTAAACAAGTTGTTGAATGATTTGTATGCTTTTTCAGGATCTTGGGTTTGCATTTTTTGATTTAGAATCATTTGGCACTCTTGTTCGAAAAAGAGAGTCATTTTTTTCTCTTCAAGACGTTTTTGTAAATTTTCTAAGCAAGATTGTAAATAGAGAACATCAATAGCTGCGTAATTTATCTGCTTAGCACTTAAAGGGCGTTGGCACCAATCAGTGCGTGATTCTCCTTTATCAACAACAATTCCCTCTAATGTTTCCACCATTTTTGCATAACCCAATGAAGCACCAAGGTTTAAGAAAGCACAGGCTACTTGCGTATCAAATAGCTTAATATTTAAGTCACCTTTATGTTCGCGAATAATCTCTAAATCTTCACTGCTCGCATGCAAAATACATTTTTTTTCATTGAGTGCAGACCAAAAAGCAGAAAGGTCTGTAATAGCAAGCGGATCAATTAAGGTGATTTTGTTATTTTGTGATATTTGCAATAGGCCAAGATTGGCAAGATAGGTACGTGTTCGTACAAATTCGGTATCAAGAGAGATAGGACTATCGTCAAGTGTTGCTATAAAATCATGCAATTGTGTTTGTGTCGTTATCATGTCAAATTGCATAGATACTCCCATATGAATAATAATTGTTATATGTTACTAAAATTATTAAAAATCATCCATTTATATTCACTGTGATAAAAGGGATATTTTAAAGCTTGTGAGCTAGCTATTTTATATGGCAAGATTTATAGATGATAAAATCATGCATATTAATCAAGATAACGTGCATAAATAGTCATTTGAATAGGATTTTGTGACTCCCATCTTGTGAGATTGACAGTGATCAATTAGAATGGGGCAATCTAATAGTTTATTTTAACCCCCAAGTAACGATGTTTGTTAATAGCTTTTTTAAAACAGCTGTTTACAAATGTTAGCGTCGAATATTTACAGTGAATAGTACGGTAAGGAAAACAATGACTAAAACAATGTATGAAAAAATCTGGGATGCTCATTTGGTGCATGAACCAGAATCAGGTTCACCACTTCTTTATGTTGACAGACATTTAATGCACGAAGTAACCAGTCCTCAAGCATTCGAAGGCCTGAAATTACAAAATCGAGCAGTGCGTAATCGACACAGTATTCTCGGCACCATCGATCATTGTATCCCTACTGTCGATCGTACCAACATTGTTGATGTTATTGCCAAGAAACAAGTTGATACAATGACCGCTAACTGTGCATCTCATAATATCAATCTGTATGGATTAGATAGCCTAAATAATGGTGTTATCCATATTGTTGTTCCAGAGCATGGCTTTGTTCATCCCGGTATGGTTGTTTGTTGTGGTGATAGCCATACGGCAACTCACGGCGCATTTGGTGCATTGGCCTTTGGTATAGGCACCTCTGAAGTTGAACATATAATGGCGACACAGACATTACAACAGAAGAAAGCGAAAACGATGCTTGTTAAAGTCGAAGGTAAACTTTCTAAATTTGCAACCGCAAAAGATATCGCCCTTGCTATTATTGCTGAAACAGGGACTGCTGGTGGTACGGGATACGTCATGGAATTTGCTGGCGATACCATTACCGATTTGTCGATGGAAGGGCGTATGACGCTCTGTAATATGGCAATCGAAGCGGGTGCGCGTGCAGGGCTTGTTGCTCCAGATCAAAAAACCTTTGATTACTTAGAAGGTAAAGAATTTGCTCCTAAGGGCGCTGATTGGGATGCTGCTGTTGCTTATTGGAAGAGTATTCCTTCAGACGAAAATGCACAATTTGATGCAACGATTACATTAAAAGCAGAAGATATTGCACCACAAGTTTCTTGGGGGACATCACCTGAGCAAGTCGTTGCTGTAAATGCTGTCGTTCCTGCGCCTTCTGATTTTGAAAATGAAGTAAAAGCACAGGCATGTGAAAGTGCGCTTAAATACATGGATATTAAAGCGGGGCAAAAAATTACAGATATTAATGTGGATATCGTCTTTATTGGTTCATGTACTAATGGACGTATTGAAGATTTCCGTGCGGCGGCTGAATTACTCAAAGGTAAAAAAGTAGCTGCAGGTGTTCAAGCTATCGCAGTACCGGGATCTTTCCCTGTTAAATTCCAAGCGGAAAAAGAAGGCTTAGATAAAGTATTTGTTGAAGCTGGATGGGAATGGCGCTATTGAGGATGTTCTATGTGTTTAGCAATGAATGGCGATGAGTTAAAAGACGGTCAACGTAGTGCTTCTACATCAAATCGTAACTTCGAAGGTCGTCAAGGTAAGGGCGGACGTACTCACCTTGTTTCTCCTGCGATGGCAGCAGCTGCATCTATTGCAGGCCACTTCGTTGATATTCGTGATTGGAAATAGGAAAAAGATAATGCAACCATATATTAAACACACTAGTATCGCTGCGTTAATGGATCGTAGTAATGTTGATACAGACCAAATCATTCCAAAAAACTTTATGAAAAAAGTAGAGCGTACAGGTTTTGGTATCAATTTATTTCATAACTGGCGTTACCTTGCTGATAATGTCACTCCTAATCCCGAATTTGAATTAAATAAGCCTGCTTTCCAAGGTGCTAAAATTTTAGTTGCGGGTGAAAACTTTGGCTGTGGTTCATCGCGTGAACATGCGCCATGGGCAATCGCTGACTATGGTTTTAATACCATTATTTCTACTAGTTTTGCCGATATTTTTTATAGCAACTGTTTTAAAAATAGTATTTTACCTATTAAAGTCAGCGAAGATGAATTAGATGCATTAATGGCTGAAATTGCGGCTAATGAAGGTGTACAATTTACGGTTGACCTAGCTGCGCAAAAAGTCACAACACCAGGTGGTCTTGATATTAGCTTTGACGTTGATGCATTCCGTAAAGAGTCATTACTTGAAGGTCTTGATGATATTGCGTGGACGTTAAAACATGAAGATAAAATCACTGCCTTTGAAGAGAAACAGAAACAAGCTTTACCTTGGTTGTGGAATTAAGGCCGCTACTATTAAAATAGTGGTCGGTTAATTAAAAAGGCGCAATTGTTGCGCCTTTTTTATCGAAAACTGCTTGGATTAATATTTGAAAATTAATCCAAGCAGCTTTTAAACAGAATAACAGACGGAGTAAAGGGAATGATACAGCCCAACGTTGTACAATTAATGGATACTACATTACGCGATGGCGAACAAACTCAAGCGGTTTCATTTTCTCCTGCTGAAAAGGTTAGTATTGCTAAGGCTTTGTTACAAAAATTAAAAATAGATCGTATTGAAGTCGCTTCTGCACGTGTCTCTGAAGGTGAAAAAGAGGCCGTTAGCAAGCTTAATCGCTGGGCAAGTGGCGAAGGGCTTGTTGATAAAATCGAAGTACTTGGCTTTGTCGACCATACATTAAGTGTTGATTGGATAACAGATACAGGTGGAAAAGTTTTAAATCTATTGGCAAAAGGTAGCTTAAAACATTGTACTGAGCAGTTAGGCAAAACTCTTGATGAACATGTTTCTGATATAAAACAGACGATCGCCTATGCCAAGCAAAAAGGGTTAAAAGTTAATATTTATCTCGAGGATTGGTCAAATGGCTATCAAGACAGTCCTGAATATGTTTTTGCAATGGTAAGTCAATTAGAGCATGAAGGCATTGGCCACTTTATGCTACCTGACACATTAGGGGTCATGTCTCCCGATGATGTGTTTACAAGTCTAAGTGATATGATTGGACGTTTTCCGCATCTGCAATTTGATTTCCATCCGCATAATGATTATGGCTTAGCCACTGCTAATGCGCTGTTTGCCGTTAAAGCGGGTGTTGCTTCAATCCATTGCACCATGAACTGCTTAGGTGAGCGGGCGGGCAATGCGTCACTCACTGAAGTTGCCGTTGTTTTACAGGATAAATTGGGTAAAAAGGTGAATATTGATGAAAGTGAAATACACAATTTAAGCCAGTTAGTGGAGAATTTTTCAGGTAAACGTATCGCCGATAATACGCCAATTGTCGGTGCCGATGTGTTTACTCAAACCAGTGGAATTCATGCCGATGGTGATAGGAAAGGTGGATTGTATATCACTGCATTAACGCCTGAACGTTTTGCGCGTTCACGCAGTTATGCACTGGGTAAAATGAGTGGTAAGGCTTCGCTTATGAAAAACCTTGAGACGATGGATATTGAACTTGACGATGAGCAGCAGAAAAAATTGTTGAAACGCATCGTTCGCTTAGCGGATCAAAAATCTAGTATTAGTCCCGATGATTTACCATTTATCATTGCAGATATGCTCGAACGCAATGATTATAACTATGTAGAATTGTTAAATTGCTCTATCAACTCTGGATTGGAACTTGAATCAACTGTTAGTATTCGAGTTCGAGTTGCAGATGAGATATATAAAACCAGCGGTAGTGGTAATGGTGGTTTTGATGCTTTTATCAGCGCAATGAAAAAAGTGTTAGATAAAGATGGATTCCAGTTTCCTGAATTAATTGATTACGAATTACGTATTCCCCCAGGTGGAAAAACCAATGCATTAACCGAATGTAGAGTGACTTGGTCAGATGGTGATAGCCAATTTACGACGCGTGGCGTAAATGCTAATCAGGTTTTAGCAGGTATTGCTGCAACTATTCGTATGATAAACCTCAAATTTCATAAGGAGTAATGATCTCCTTGCGACAATTTTTAGTCGTTAAACCAATATTTGTTTTAATATGTAGCAATGAGTTAATTTGCTATGTTTAGTTAATTTTTTATAAGGTTATTTTATGCGTGTTTGTGGGGTTGAGTTAACGGGGAATGAAGCGATAATTGGTATCATTCAATTAAAAGGGGGGCTCTATGATGTGCCAGCCGTCAGGACAACTAAATTAACGTTAGGCGATGCAATCAATACTGAGCCACTTAAAAAATTTCAGTTTGATTTTTCACAATTAATGAAAGATTACCAAGTGGATACGGTTGTTATTAGGCAGCGTGACTTAAAGGGCAAATTTGCTGGAAATCCACTTAGTTTTAAAATTGAAGCTGCGTTACAGCTGATGAGTGATGTTAAGGTGCTTGTGCTTTCTCCTGCTTATATTAAAGAAGGTTTAGCGAAAGCGCAGGTAAAACCAGAAGCAAGAGAATTGGGGTTAAAGCAGTTTCAAGAAACCGCATTGTTAACTGCTTTTGCTTACTTAGAGCACCAAGCGGCCAATTAATAATAGTTAAAGCCGTTTTTTACAACGTCATGAAATCTGTAAAGTTGAAAATCGCAGCTAAGGATAAATTTTGAAAACAGATGTTAATCCCTTTTTAAATACATTACTTGATACTGAGAAACCCGTTAATCCACAGGGGTTCTTTGTACAGGGGGCTTTATACTTACAAGCTCAGTTATGCGATTATTTATGCAAAGAAGGTGTGGCGATAGAAAATAGCTTTTTAAAACAAATTAAGAGTGCTCAACGGCATGGTAATAGTGAGACGGACAAAGCATTTTGGAGGGCTTTGCATGTTATTCATTCCCTATCAACGATGCCTTCTCATCACCAATGCGAGAGAAAATGGCTACGTTTTATTAATATCATTGAAAAATTGCAAGGCTATAATGGCAGTCAATTATTTGCGCATGTTGGCATTAAGAAAAAGCGTTTATATCGCTTATATTTTGCGTATATGCTCAGCTGGGAGCATTTGCGCTATCTAGCGGGTAATGATGATGAATTTAGCCCAAGCGCTATTGTTCTTGATACTTTTTCGAGTATTAATGATGATCATGACCACTCCCATTAAGTCATAAAGCAGTGCTATCTTTTTTAGATAGCGCAGCTTCATTTTTATCGCTATTATTTTAGTAGAAATTTTTCAAAGACATGGGCAACACCATCCTCATCATTGCTCGTTGTAATAAAATTCGCATGGGCTTTAACTTCATCAACGGCATTATCCATTGCAACACCTAATCCTGCGAACTTAATCATTTCTAAATCATTCGCCGCATCGCCTACACATATCACTTGTTCTGCTGTTAGTCCGAGATGTGCGGTTAAAGCAGCCATGCCTTCACCTTTGTTGCTATTTTTATGCATAAACTCGTAAAAAAATGGTGTGCTTTGTGCCATTGAATACTTTTCTTGCATCTCATTTGGGAGTAATTTAATCCCTTTAGCGAGTTGTTCTGGCTCGTCAATCATCATAATTTTGATGATATCATCATTTTCATCAAGCTGATTAAAGTCGTATAGGTTAAATTCAATGCCATTGAGTTTTGCTTCATAATCCGTATATCTATTTTCCTTTGGTGTGATCAGCCCATGCGTCATAGAGTAAGCTAAAATATTAACATCTAACTTATTTGCTAGCTGATATAACTCAATCGCATCTCGCCCTGTTAAAATAGAGCTTTTTATAACTGAGCGACAGGCTACTTTAAGAATGAGTGAGGCGTTATAGGTTAACACATAATCATCTTCACCATCTAAACCCAACGCTTGTAATGTTGGTAGCATGCCTTCAAAGGGGCGGCCTGAAGCTAATACTACTTTTATATCTCGTTCCTTTGCCGCTGATATTGCTTCGCGAACACGATTGGTTAGGGCTTTTTGGCTATTTAATAAGGTGCCATCCATATCTAAAGCAATTAATTTATACATGATTAATTCCGGTAATTTATTTACCGATAGTGTATTTGAAATCGTCTTTTTAATCGACACTGTTTGTAGAAATAATATTATTGCTGACTTTGCATCTTGAAGTATCATGGGTATATTATCTGTTTTTAATATTAATCATTTAAAGAGTGGTACTCAAATGGCCTATATCCCAAGCAATTACAAATCAATGGAAAATGACTATCGCGATAAAGCATTAAAATTGTTTCCGTGGGTGTGTGGAAAATGTGCGCGTGAATTTGTTTATTCTAATTTACGTGAATTAACGGTTCATCATATCGACCATGATCACAGTAATAATCCAGCAGATGGAAGTAATTGGGAGTTATTGTGTATCTACTGTCATGACCATGAGCATGATAAATATACTCAAGCAGATTTGTATGGCAGTACGGTAGTCGCTGGTGATGATGTACAAGCCAGTGCAACCTACAACCCCTTTGCAGACTTGTTATCTAAAATGAAAAAGTAGTGTATTATGCCCCAATCATAATATTCGAATGGGGCATGTGTTGGATGAGTTAACTATCTTCCCGTTCAATAGAGATAACTACGCGGCGATTTTGCATCCGTCCTAATATATTTTGGTTATCCGCCACATGATGTTTTTCACCAAATCCTGTTACCTGTATTTTTTCATCATCTAGACCTAATTGTTCTAAATATTCTTTAACTGAAATTGCGCGTTGCTCCGATAATTTTTGATTATGACTACGGGAACCATAGCTATCTGAGTATCCTGCAATGAGCACAACACTAATATTTTCATCATATTTAATGTAATCACCAATCATTTTTAAACGTTTTTTGGAAAATGAGGTGAGTTTAACGCCGTTCTTATTGTATTTTAAAATACTAAAAGAGATATCTTCAAAATCGTAGGGTAACAGTTGATCGACACAATTACTAAACTCATCATAGCTACGATTAAAATTGATTGATGAAAGTGCGACACTGGTTATTTGATCATTATTACGCCAATCTTCAAAGAAAAAGGTTGGGTATTGTCCTGCTTCAAGTTCGTTCAACATGCGCCAAGCGCTTTGTTGCGTAACATAACCATCAAATTGTTGATAAAACTCGACGGTATCAATATCTTCGCTAGGTGCACCGGGGCGCCATTGTGGCGGTATTGATTTGAGTTTCACTGTGCGTGTAACGGGCATCGCCAGTTTACTATGTAAAATAAAATCAAGGTTGATTTTTTTACTTGCCCTTGCCTCAAAATGCGCTTGTCCATAATTTGGAATAGGGTGCTCCAGTGTACATTGAATGGGAGTAGAGCTGGAGATATACCAAAGGGAGTTATCCATATCTGCGTGATAACTTTTATTCGTTGCAAAGGCTGATTGATAGAAAAATAGCAGTGTTATAAAAATAATTTTTTGCATAATATAACTCATCTTATTAAGGCGTCATCATTATTATCGGCAGCGATATTTTTTTCTTTAGTGAATTTTATGCTGTTTTCGGAAAAATCAGGCATAATTACTTTTCAAATTTTAACTATGAGTAAATTATGGCAAACACATTGACTGCGCGTTTTCGTGGTTATTACCCCGTTATTATTGATATTGAAACATCAGGATTAAACTCTCAAACGGATGCGATGCTAGAAATCGCCGCAATTTTTCCTGCGATGGATGAACAAGGTTACCTTTATGCTGCAGAAAAAATTCATTTTCATATAATGCCATTTGAGGGGGCGAATTTAGATCCTAAAGCATTGGAATTTACCGGTATTGATCCCTTTAATCCGTTACGGGGCGCTATTGATGAATGTGAGGCATTAAGCGAAATTTTTAAGTTAGTTCGTAAACATCAAAAAAATAATCAATGCAATCGTTCTATAATTGTGGCTCATAATGCTTCATTCGATCAAGGTTTCATAAATCAGGCAACCCAGCGTTGTAACTTTAAAAGAGTCCCATTTCATCCTTTTGTCAGTTTTGATACAGCGAGTATGGCTGCGTTAGCCCTTGGTCAAACTGTGCTTGCGAAGGCTTGTGAACAGGCCAAAATACCCTATGATAATAATGAGGCGCATTCTGCTTTATACGATACACAAGTGACCGCAGAGTTGTTTTTCTATATTGTCAACAAATGGAAAGGATTAGGCGGATGGCCTGTTTAATTAGAATAATATCAGTTATTCAATAATAGGCCTGGCAAAGTATCTTGAGGTACCATAGGGATAGTTGGCGCCTTTTACTCCTCATCACAATAATTGCAAATGAATCTAGGGGTAGTGTTCTTCATGGCAGAAAATAGAAAGCGAACAGCGGCAAGGTGGGTTGAGTTATTATCTAAGAATGAGCTACCAGCAATTACTTCTGTTGCGAGTAAATTAGATAAATTTTCCAATGATGACATTAGTTCTATACCTAAATTATGTAAGGTGATCTTACACTATCAATCTCTATCATCCTCAGTTTTAAAAGTTGTAAATAGTGGTAACCGTATTTCTAAACGTCAGATAACGACCGTTTCTAGAGCGGCTATTGTGTTGGGTATACGCACAGTAAAAAATATCTGTTTGACATCCAAAATATTAGATGGCCTATTAGAAAACAAAAATTTATCTCAGCAGGTCTGTAAGCGTTTAGGTATGTTAATGGCCAATGCCTTCCATGCTGCTTTATTAGCTAAAATGATGTTGCCTGAGTATGAAGATGATACACAGGAAGAGGTTTATTTGGCTGCGATGTTATATAACATCGGTGAAACTGCTTTTTGGAGTTGTGATAGTGAAATTGCTCGAGAATTAATTGAAAAAACATCATTACCTGCAAATCAGTTTCAAAAACATTGCCAAGAAACGCTTGGGATGAGTTTTAACGAGCTTAGTCGAGGGCTTGCTGAAACATGGCATCTTGGGGATTTATTAAGGAAGTCACTGGATACCCCAGAAAGTCGTACGGTTGAAATGCAAGCAATAAGCTTAGCAAATAAGCTCAGTTTTTATATTACCTCGCCACCGAATAATAAACGTGAATTTAATGAATTTAATGAAGTATTAAATAGTATTAGCCATATTATGCATATCGATAGACAAATTTTACGTGAACGTATAGATGAGACAAGGGTGCTCGCTATTAGTTTATTAAACTCATATGGTGCTTCTGTGTTAGATGAATATATTCGCAAATTGCCTAAAGAAGATGATTTGACAATTTCAACGCGAAACGCCACCATTTTATTGAGTCAGGAAAAAGCGATATTAATGACCGTTAAAGAGATAACAAGGTTAAGTAAAAAAGGCCATAGTATTAATGAATTATTAAATTACACACTACAGCAAATAGCGACTATTTTTCACTTCAGTCGTAGCTCCTTTTGGATGCTATCTAAGGATAAAAGTCATTTGGAATCAAGGGTTTCATATGATGATTATGGGGAGGTTATTTATTTCCATCGCAGACTTGATATTAATAAAAACCTTCATTTAATGGATCACGTTTTACAAAATGAGGAGGCGACGTTAGTGGCTAACTATCGTGATCCTAAATGGCGCAATTATATTACAGAAGATATTGAAAAATTAATTGCTAATGGTGTTATTGGCTTTGCTCCTATTATGATTTCTAATAAAGTGATTGGTATGTTCTCTGTGCAATATTTAGGTGCAGTAGAAAAAATAAATAGTGAAGATTTTTCTCTATTTAACTTTACTATCGAGCACCTTAACATGTGTTTAACGGCCTTTTCGATGCGTCAATAGTAAAATAAATGTTATTTAATGAGTGTTTCAGGATATTCGCTAAACTTACCTTCCATCAGTTTCTTTTTATAGATATTAGCTTGCTCTTGTAATGCCATTTCATTGGTTATTAGTTTCTTTCCATTGATAAGTCCTTTTTGCAAAATAAGATCTAGATTTATATATTCCAGTTGCTGTTCATCTTGTGCTTTCATCGCTTCTTTGCTTATTGCAAGTAGTGCCCATATGTAAGCTTTTTCAAAATCCTGTGCTTGGTAATAAATGGTCATAATATAAACAAATGTACTATCAGGTATATCTTTGTATGAGTTACTTTCTCGTAGCGCATTATAAAATAGTGCTAATGCTTGTTGTGGGTCAAATTTACTATAATAGATGGCAAGCTTGGTTAACAATTTACGGTCTGTTACGCCTTCTTTACGTGCAGCGTTTAAAAAAACTTGTTTTGCTTTTAAATCCTGATAATGCGTCCAAAGATAGTAAGCAAGAATGGGATCCTCTGTATTTTTAATTTTTTTTAACTCATTTTTCATTAGATTTTTAGTCGTAAGATAATTTTCGACGCGTGCTTGTTTGCGTCCTTGATTGCGTGTGAATTGTAATGAAAGTGTTAATTCTATACATGATTCATACTCATCAAGACGGTCTAAAAGCTGACGAGTATGGTCTGAAGAAGGCTCTCTTTTGTCATAATAACGAGCACGAATCAGATGTGTTCGTTGGAAACGGCAATCGGTTAATGTATGTAGATCTGCACATAGTTCAGGATCACTATCACAAATACGCGATAAACTATCATGTGAAAATGGGTTACAGGAGATAATAGCGAAGAGAGTAACTAGTCCAAAAATAAATTTGATGGTTTGGGTAATCATAAGTTGATTCTGTTCCGTGAAATCAATATACATATGCATTATAAATATAAGTTAGCATGTTAATACTAAAATAGGTGATACGAGTGTCAAATTTAACCGAATATGCAAAAAATATATCGCCATCGTTATATGAACAATTAAAACAAGCTGCCGAAACCGGAAGATGGCCAGACGGTAAGCAATTATCTACACATCAGAAAGAGAGTAGTTTACAGTTAATAATGGCATATCAAAGTTTATATAACGAACTGCCCGACCATTTTAGCATCGCTAAAGGGGGGGAAATATACATGCAAAGCAAAGCGCAATTAAAAACAAAATTTACTCATGAGGATGAACCAGAAATTCATATTATTAACCTATAACAGTAGAGGTGGTAGTAAATCCTATCATTATCGACGAAACTGTTATTCCTCGATGATTTAAGTAAAAAACCTCTTTAAAAGAGGTTTTTTACTGTTAGTTAAGCGGTAAAATTACCTACACTCTAACAATTTTACAGGTGTTTGTAGAGCCTGCGTTGTTATCATCTCCGTGAGTAATCAGTATCAGATCACCATCTTTTAGACAATCTTTATCTTTTAATGTTTGGATTGCCTTAGCAATATATTCAACACTGTTAGTTGTTGTAGATGGGAATTTAACGGGGGTCACACCACGATATAATGCACAGTAGTTTAATGTTTGCGCATTACCTGAAAGTGCATAGATAGGTAGGCCCGAGCTTAAACGTGACATTAATAATGGTGTTGAACCTGATTCGGTTAATGCAACAATCGCTTTAACCCCAACGGTGTGGTTAGCGGCAAACATAGTTGTCATTGCAAGAGCTTCACCAGGATCCTCAAATGTGTAGTTCATACGGTTATTGGAAACATTAATGCTTGGGTGTTTTTCTGCGCCAATACAAACGTCGCTCATTGCTTTTACAGTTTCAACTGGATAATCACCCGCCGCTGTTTCGCCTGAAAGCATTACGGCATCCGTACCATCAAGTACCGCATTTGCAACGTCCATCACTTCCGCGCGGGTTGGCATCGGCGCGCTGATCATTGATTCCATCATTTGCGTCGCGGTAATCACTACGCGATTTAAACGGCGTGTTGTGCGGATCATATTTTTTTGTACGCCCACCAAACGTGCGTCGCCAATCTCAACACCTAAATCGCCTCGAGCAACCATCACCACATCAGATGCAAGAACAATATCTTCTAAAGCTTCTTGTGTTTCAACGGCTTCAGCTCGTTCTACTTTTGCTACAATTTTGGCATGACAACCAGCTTCTTGTGCTAATTTTCGAGCATAGTGGATATCAGCACCATTGCGAGGAAAAGATACCGCTAGGTAATCACAGCCAATTTGAGCTGCGGTTAATATATCTTTTTTATCTTTTTCAGTAAGTGCGGGAGCTGATAAACCCCCACCTTTTTTATTAATACCTTTATTATTTGAAAGTGGACCACCGATTGTGACTACGGTGTCAACGCGGTTGCCCGTTACTTTTTCTACTTGTAATTGCACGCGGCCATCATCAAGTAATAATATATCACCTGATTCTACTTCTTGCGGTAATGTTTTATAATCTAGTCCTACGGCCTGTTGATTGCCTTGACCCTTTTCAATATCGCTATCTAGCGCAAATTTATCACCAACTGCAAGATGAATTTTTTTATCTATGAATGTTGATACGCGTATTTTAGGGCCCTGTAGATCGCCCATAATTGCCACTTCTTTACCTAAACGGGCAGCTATTTCGCGAACTTCATTTGCTCGTCTAACATGGTCTATCGCTTCTCCATGAGAGAAATTCATACGAACCATGTTGGCGCCTGCAGCAATGATTTTTTCTAAATTATTATCTCTATCGGTAGCAGGTCCAAGGGTTGTTACTATTTTTGTACGTCTGATCATCATCTACTCCTTGTATAGGGGAAACATCTTGTAACAAATATGAAGTGTATTTACAAATGTTACTGATTTATTTTACATATCAAATTTTGAGTCGCGAATACCTTCTTTTACTTTTTTTAAATTATCTCTAAATTTGGAGCCGCGTCGAAGTGTAAATCCAGTCGTTAAAACATCAATTAGGACTAATTGAGCAATTCGTGAGGCCATTGGCATATAGATATCGGTATCTTCAGGGACATTAGTCGATAAGACTAAATTACTCTGAAGAGCAAGTGGCGAGTTAGATGCTGTTAAAGCAATAACAAAGGCATCATTTTTACGTGCTAATTGAGCTACTTCAACCAACGCTTTAGTGCGCCCTGTATGTGAAATTAAGACAAGGACATCACCATCGTTACTGTTGATGCTGCTCATCTTTTGCATGACAACGTCATCAAAACATAAAACAGGAATATTAAATCGAAAAAATTTATTCAGCGCATCTTTAGCAACAGATGCAGAAGCACCTAGGCCAAAGAAAGAGATTTTATTTGCCTGTGTCAAAACATCAACAGCACGGTTAATAAGTGATATATCTAAGGAGTCTTTGACATTTTCTAAACAGGCTATTGTTGACTCAAATATTTTTGCTGTATAAGCACTTGGGCCATCACTTTCATTAACATTACGATTAACATAGGGAGTACCAAGCGCAAGGCTTTGTGCTAGGTGTAGTTTAAAATCAGGAAATCCCTTAGTATTAAGCTGGTGACAAAACCGGTTTACAGTTGGCTCACTGACTGATGCCATTTTTGCTAATGTAGCTATACTAGAATGAATTGCTATCTGTGGTGATGTTATTACCACTTCGGCTACTTTCCGTTCTGATTTGCTAAAAGTATCTAGATTTTTTTGAATTAACTCTAAAGTATTCATGCCTGACCGCTGTAATATATTATTTATAAGTTAAACTAGGCACTTACAAAATAGCTCGTGATAGTTTATGTTTTTTAATCCTTTTATGTCGTAGGATCTAAAATAGATTAAATGCTTGTAATGTCACTTTATTATAAGTAAGCCATTATTCGCTGTCATTTTATTACAACATAAAGCTGTTTTAGATCAACCTTTTCGTTGTTTTATTACGATATTGTGAGTGAGATCTGTCGAATTTATACTTTTATTTTTTATTTTTAATTATTTATGGAGAAAAATATGTTGTCTGTAGTTGCTGATGTTGGCGGTACTAATATTCGCCTTGCTGTTTGTGATATAGAAACCGGTGAATTGAGTAAATTAAGAGAGTTTGCTTGTGCGGAATTTGTAACGCTTGATGCAGCATTAGTGCAATATTTTGCAACATTACAGGGCGAAGTGAAGCATCTTTGTATTGGTATTGCTTGCCCTGTTGATAATGATCAGATTGTGATGACTAATTTAAGTTGGGCTTTTTCTAAGCAGGCATTAAAAGAAAAACTTAATTTAACATCTTTATATCTTATTAATGATTACACTGCAATTTCATTAGCAGTCCCTTTCCTCAATGACCAACAAAAAATAAAAGTTGGGGGAGGAGAACCCGTTGAAAATGGCGTCACCGCAGTATTTGGACCTGGAACGGGTCTAGGCGTTTCACACATTATTAAACCAGCTGATAAATGGATCAGTTTGGATGGTGAAGGTGGTCATGTTAGTTTTGCGCCAAATACACGTGAACAGGCTGATATTTTGCTTTTATTACAGGAACAATTCGGGCATGTTTCGGCAGAACGAATTTTGGCTGGGCAAGGTTTAGTTAATTTATATCATAGCCTATGCCGTTTAGAAGGTAAGCAACCGGTGTTTCATGAGCCAAAAGAAGTGACTGGTGCTGCTCTTGCAAATGAATGCCCGTTGGCTTTGCGTAGCTTGAATATTTTCTGTGAAGTGATGGGAGGTTTTGCGGGTAACCTTGCCTTAAACCTTTCTTGTATTGGTGGTGTTTATATTGCGGGCGGAATTGTTCCTCGATTTGTTGATTTCTTTCAAGCAAGTGATTTTAGAAAATATTTTGAAGATAAGGGGCGTTTTAAAAGCTATCTAGCATCGATCCCAACCTATTTGATTATTCATGATAATCCAGGATTGCTAGGGGCGAGTGTTTATCTTCGCCAAGAACTTAATATTATATAAAATGATATTAGTAGTTGATTTTAGGAGGAGAGTTAACTATCATGCGCCCCGCTTCAATGAAATATCGAAGTATTGGTGAGCTGGCTGAGTGGCTGAAGGCGCACGCCTGGAAAGTGTGTTTAGGTTAACCCCTAACGAGAGTTCGAATCTCTCGCTCACCGCCATATTTAGTGCCTCCTAGGTACGACTAGAACCCGAACAGTTTATGAATATAAGCGTTCGGGTTTTTTATGTTTATCGTATATGATGCTATTTACAGTTATCCGCATAAGTATCTGATCTATTATGGTGGTTAAAATAATAGATGACCATGTTGCATTTAATCGCAATCATCTGTAATTATTCGATTCATGCTTTTTGCTTTCCCTCATTTGTTCTCCACAAGCTATGAACAAAATATTATGCAAAATGCTAGTATTGCAGCAAATTATACCAATTGGATTTGGTTTTGATGTAAATTACATGGCAATATGTTTTTGTTGTTATTTGTTTTTTATTTATTTTTAATCAACATGATAGGCCATACTTCAACCCACTTATTGGGCCAAATCTTATATCTCTTAGTTTTAAATGTATTTACATATTTCACATCACAAATTTGCAATTAGATCTATCTACGCCCTAGGGGGAGGGGGATTTACTCCCCCTACTACCATAGTATGTTTCTATTAATGATATGATCGGAAATAATCATAAGAGTTAATCAAAATTTAGTTCAATATAGATTTGTCTATTTTTAATTAAGATTACATTATTTCATAACAAATTTCGTAAATTGTCTATGTACACTACAGGGAACACGCTGCATGTTGATAAAAAATAAATTAATAGCAAACGCTGCCGTAACAATAGTAAGTATGGTCGCTATGTTACTCCTCATTAACTTCTCCTCTTCATCTTTACAACAAGATATAAAATTGGTGCAGAATATTGGCAAAATTGAAGCTGGAATACTGCAATTGCGCTCCTATGAAAAAGACTTCTTAGCGCGTAAAGAGAATGGTTACATAACCTCATTTAATGATGAAGTTGCGCAGCTACAAAGCAGAATTAAAGTGTTAGAAACAGATTTAGGTTTGATTAATGTCCCTGTTGATGAAGCGCTGCAATTAGCCGTCGTACTCAATGAGTATCAACAATATTTTTCTGAACTTGTGGCAACCCAAAGTGCGATTGGATTTGATTTAAAGAGTGGTTTGAATGGGCAGTTAGCGGATGCTGTGAGCGCTACTGAGCAAGCTATTGGTGATTCAATGTCGTTCTTAAATTTAATGCTTAAGATAAGAAGCAGTGAACAGAACTATATACGTCAACTTGATGACAGATTTATTACGGTATTCCAGGATGATTATGAAATATTACATGCAGATGTTAAAAAAAGTTATTTAATCAGTACACAGAAAAAAGCGATTTTAGAGGGACTAGAAAATTATCAAAGTTCATTCCTAGCGTTAATAAAAGAGCAGAAAAAATTAGGTTATAACGCAACCGATGGCTTACAAAAATCAATGAATGAAAGTGCGTTAAAAGTAACGGAAATACAAAATAACTTAATTGCTAAAGTGAATGTGGCCGTGGACACGTACGTTGATGAAATTAAGCAGGTGACGAATATTTTATTTGCCGTTGCATTGTTTGTTTCAATTGCGATTGCTTGGGTTATTGCGCGTAGTATTATGAATGGCATTTCCTATATTAAAAACTCGATTATTAAAATATCAGAAACGAATGATTTAACAATTTCGCTTGCAACGGATAATAAAGATGAGCTGGCGGATATGGGCAAAGCATTTAATAGCATGATTGCTAACTTCCAACGTCTTATTGTGTCGGTGAATAATTCTGTTGGCAGTCTCAATAATGCGACAGCGACACTAACTGATAATATTCACAAATCGAATTTAGGTGTGGCGTCACAGATGCAAGAGACGGATATGGTGGCTACTGCTGTTACCGAAATGGTTGCAACTATTGAAGAGATTGCCAACAATACAACAGATGCCGCAGATAAAGCACAACAGTCCAATGATAATGCTGCACAGGGGCTGCAAGGTGTCGATGCAACTATCACGCAAATCAACTTGTTATCTGATAAATTAATTGAATCCGAAGGTGTGGTGAATTATTTAGCCAAAGATAGCGAAACAATTGGCAGTGTACTTGATGTGATCCGAGGTATTGCAGAACAAACTAATCTATTAGCATTAAATGCGGCGATAGAGGCGGCTCGTGCTGGCGAACAAGGTCGTGGTTTTGCGGTTGTTGCCGATGAGGTTCGTACGCTTGCTAGTCGCACACAATCATCGACGAAAGAAATTGAAAATATCATTGTATCTTTACAGAATAGAACTAAACAGATTGTTGCTTTAATGGTTGATTGTCGTCACGAAGGGCAAGAGAGTGCTGATAAGGCCTCACAAGCAGGGCGATTACTTGAAAAAATCAATCACGATATGGTTGCGATTATGGATATGAATACTACGATTGCAACGGCTATCGAAGAGCAGAGCATGGTTGCTGCTGAAGTTAATCGTCATGTGGTATCGATAAGAGATGTGGCAGAAACATCCAGTGAGTCGGCACAACAAAATGAATTAATGGGTGATGAATTAGCGGAACAAGCAAATCTATTAAGTAATGAGATAAAACGTTTCATTATTTAATATGACCTATTAGTTCAGATTGCATTTAAACACCTTCCATGATCATATTATGGGAGGTGTTTTTTTATCATTACATTTCTAGTGTCTTTTTCCCCATTTGTAATTATCCATGTTGGTCAAAATCATTGATTGTATAGTGGCCTTAAAGTCACTAAAATCATATTCAATTTATTAATAGAAGGCGAGACGATGATACCTGAACTCTATTTTATTTATGACTCACACTGTCCTTGGAGTTATGCAGCAACGGCACAAGTGAATGAACTTGCTAATGCTTACCCTGAAATGAAGTTACATATCTGGCATTGTGCACATTTTGATGGCAGCGATAGTGCTGGCTTCAAACAGGTTGATGCGGTAGCTCAACAGAGTTGCGTTAAATTTGCTAAAGATTACATGCGTTTTTCCGATAGCCCAAAGAGTTCTATTCTAGCAGCGAACTTAATGACTTGGCTGCAAAGTAAACAACCTGAGAGAGCGTTACCAGTGTTAAACGCACTACAAAATGCGCATTTTATTGAAGGTAATCCTTTAACATGTAAGCATGATTTCAATGAGATTATTAATGCATTTAAACTGTCGCCTCCGAATAAAGTGTTTAAAGAAGAGTTAAGTAAAGAAGCGGAATATACGTTATCTGATATTAACGAATTACAAGAGTTTATGGGAACAAATTCATTTCCAGCCCTGTTATTAACGATCGCAGATAAAGCGGTTTTATTAAATCACGCGCTTTATCTCAAGAAACCAGTTGGCATTGTAAAGGCCGTGAAGAAAGAACTGCTTTAATGCTAAATCGTTGTCTGCTGGCAACGATTTAATTTAAGCGTAATTATTTTTCCTTATAGCTTCGCCATATGTATATACTTCGCCCTTATCAGCAAGACAGCGTTAATGCGACTATCGCATACTTCCGAAAAAATAGTGATCCCGCAGTATTAGCATTATCAACGGGGGCTGGTAAAAGCTTAATCATTGCGGAATTAGCTCGGCTTGCTAGAGGGCGTGTTTTGGTCCTTGCACATGTTAAGGAGCTGGTTGAGCAAAATCATGCTAAATATGAAAGTTATGATTTACAAGCCTCAATATTTTCCGCAGGCTTAGGGCGCAAAGAGAATGATCGTCAAGTTGTATTCGCGTCAGTACAGTCTATTGCCAATGGATTAGGCCGTTTTGATGACGCATTTTCATTATTGATTATTGATGAATGCCATCGTGTGCCTGAGGATGAAAATAGCGCCTATCAAAAAGTTATTCAACACTTACAGTCAATCAACCCCAACTTAAAAATATTAGGTCTTACCGCCACCCCTTATCGTTTGGGGATGGGGTGGATTTATCAATACCATACACGCGGGCAAGTGCGGAGTCATGAAAAACGATTTTTTCGTGACTGTATTTTTGACTTACCTATCCGTTTTTTACTGGAAGAAAAATACTTAACAACACCGAAAATAATGGATATGGCGGTGATCGGCTATGATTTTTCACAGGTTAAAATCTCCTCAGCAGGGTATTTTAATGTTGCACAACTCGATTCCGTAGTAAAAAAATCACAACGTGTAACCCCGCAAATTATCAAGCAGGTGGTTAGTACCAGTAAGGATAGAAGGGGGGTGATGATTTTTGCTTCTACGGTGAATCATGCCAAGGAGATCATGACCTACTTGGTTGATGAAAATGCGGCACTGGTAATTGGTGATACCCCTGTCGAGGAGCGAGATTGTATTATTACTGAATTTAAAGCTGAGAATATTAAGTTTTTAGTAAATGTATCGGTATTAACCACCGGTTTTGATGCGCCACATGTTGATTTAATAGCCATCCTACGACCCACCGAATCGATTAGTTTATATCAGCAGATTGTGGGGCGTGGTTTACGCCTTAGTGCGGGTAAAAAAGATTGTTTGGTGATGGAGTTTGCTGGTAATTGTTATGATTTGTATCAACCGGAAGTGGGCAGTGCTCAACCAGATTGTGACAGTGAAATTGTGACTATACCTTGCCCTGTATGTTCGTTTAAGAATAACTTTTGGGGTAAAATGGATCCTGCAGGTTTCGTTATCGAGCATTATGGGCGCCAATGTCAAGGTTACAAAGAGCATGCCGATGGGCTGCGAGAAATATGCGGTTATCGTTTTCGCGCTAAATTTTGTGACCAGTGTGGGGCTGATAACGATATAGCTGCTCGACAATGTCAACAATGCAACCATGTACTGGTGGATCCCGATAAAAAATTACGTGACGCATTAAAACTTAAAGACGCTCTAATAATGAATTGCATAGATTTAAAGCTGCAAGCGGGTAAGAATAAATTTGCAAAAGCACAATTAAAAGTCACCTATATTGGCGATGATGGCGGGGAAATTAATGAGGTTTGGCCCCTGCATAGCAAAACGCAGAAGAGAGATTTTCTTAATCGCTTTATTCGCCCACATTTAATCGATAGGCATAGACCCTTCACAGAAAGCTGCCCCACTAAGGTGATAAAAAATGCACATCGTTTACGCGCACCAAAGGTTATTATTGCGCGTAAAAAAGGACGTTTTTGGGTAGTGCGGGACAAATTGTTTGAACTAAGTGAATAATTCACTATTAAGTAGTAGATGCACAATAATGCTCGCGGCATAACCGATCGCAATGACGGGCATCCACTTTAGGTGTCCAAAAAAGGTATATTTTCCTCTCGTTGCCCCCATCAACGCAACACCAGCTGCTGAGCCTATGGACAGTAGACTTCCGCCAACACCGGCTGTTAGTGTTACTAATAACCAATTGCCCATAGACATGTCAGGTTGCATGGTTAATATGGCATACATCACCGGAATATTGTCGACAATGGCGGACATACCACCAACCATTATATTGGCCCAAATTGGATTCCATTGTGTATAGATAACTCCTGATACTAAGTCTAAATAACCTAATAAACTAAGTCCTCCGACACACATAACCACACCATAAAAGAACAGTAATGTATCCCATTCTGATGATGCAACGCGTTGAAAAACATCAAAGGGAACAACGGAACCAAGGCGTTTTAATGCAGCTTGATCATTGTTATTCAAAGCTCTTTTAGTTTTTTTTGCTAATGAACTAGGCAGGGTTTTACGCAGAAAATAACCAAAAAATTGTAAATAGGCGAGCCCCATCATCATCCCTATGACAGGAGGAAAATCGATAAATAGATGGAAACCTACTGCTGTAAAAATAGTGAGAATAAAAAGTAACACGATTCGCCGCGCACCGCGTTTTAATTCAACAAACTCACAAACAGTCAGTGGTTGGGTTTTTTCGACAAAGCGGGACATAATAAATGCAGGTAATAGGTAATTTACGATAGAGGGAATCAATAGGTCTAAGAATTGACCAAATGAGACAATACCTGCTTGCCATACCATTAATGTAGTGATGTCACCAAATGGGCTAAATGCACCGCCCGCATTAGCGGCAATAACAATATTGATACAGGCTAAATTAATAAATTTATTATTATCTCCCCCCACTTTCATGACTACCGCACACATCAACAGCGCTGTCGTTAAGTTATCGGCTATTGGAGAGATAAAAAATGCTAAGATCCCAGTCAACCAGAACAAAGTGCGGTAGTTGAACCCCTTACAAACCATCCAAGCTTGTAATGAATCAAAGAGTCGTCTCTCTTCCATTGCACTTATGTAAGTCATTGCAACGAGTAAAAATAAGAGCAGTTTTGAGTATTCTAATAAATTATGCTCTAAAGCCGCCTTTGCAATCTCAATTTGCCCCTGCTGATTAAGCAAGAAACCAATCATTAACCAAATAAGGCCAGCAGCTAACAGGACGGGTTTTGATTTACGTAGTTGTAAATACTCTTCACTAATAACTAAAATGTAGGCGATGGCAAAAATAGTTAATGATGCATAACCGATGGTCGATGTGGTTAAGTCCATGAGCGGTGGAGCAGATAAGGCGGGTATTGAGAAAAATAGAGTGAAAGCAAACAGGCAAATTTTACGTTTGGTCATAGAACATTTATCTCCATACTTTAAACGGCAATTAAATAATCGCAATTCCCGTCGTTATAAATCTATTTAGAAATAGACATTATTGAGTAACTAATAATAGGAATTGCTATAATCCTAGTACAGGGACAATTAATTACTGTGAGCTGCTGGTTGTTTTGATGAAATAATGCCAACATGGATAAGTCGCTGATTTAACGTTAATAAACTCTATCGCAATGGGATAAACTAAGCGTGACCATACAAGTTTACTTTGTGTGGCCACGGTTAAATCGTATAGGGTTTGAGTCGCGCTATTTTGCGGTTAATTTTTGATGGCGGTGTACTAGATTAAAATCATCGAGCACTGCGTACGCACAGGGGATAATAAACAGTACCAATAAGGTAGAGCTAAAAATACCAAAGACGATAGAGACGACTAGTGGTTTGACTACTTGTGCTTGTAGACTTGTCTCTAAGAGCAGTGGCAATAATCCAGCTGCTGTGGTCAATGATGTTAAAAAAACAGCTCGTAATCGATCTCGACTGGCTAGGACAACAGCATCAACCACTTTATCGCCTAGCTCAATGTGATGGCGAATATATTGCACTAATAAAATAGAGTCATTGACGACGATTCCCGCCAGAGAGATAAAACCCATAATAGAAGGCATCGATAAACTATAACCAGTAATATAGTGGCCAAAGAGAACGCCGATTAATGCCAAGGGGATAGCGAACATGACCACCAAAGGTTCGCTATAACTTCTAAATTGGAAGCTAAGAATGACAAAAATTCCAAATAAGCCGATTAAAAATCCTTTTCGTAGGGAACTGCCCGTTTTGTCTGACTCTTTTGCTGCACCCTCAAAATCGATGATGATCCCCGCATAATGTTGCTTTAATAGTGGGATAAACTCATTACGCATATTGGCTACTATTTCATTGCCATTCGCTTTGCTATTGTCAATATCAGCCATTACCGTGATTGTACGTTGGCTATCGACACGTTGAATACGCACAAATGCCCGTTGAAAATCAATGAATGCGACACTGCTTAAGGGAATTTGGCTACCGTCGGCAAGCATGATCGGGAAGTTACTGAGTGTTTGTAAATCGCCTGCTTGCTCTTTATTTAAGCGTACATGAATGGCTATATTTTCTGGGCCAACTTGAATTTCATCGGCGGTTTGCCCGTAATAGGCACTGCGTAGTTGCATAGCGATAGTTTGACCGTTTAATGCATGGTTTTCAGCGCCCGGTTTTAGGTGGATTAATATTTCCTCCTTTCCTGGGCGCATATCATCGACAATGCCATTAACACCATTAAATTGTGATAGATAAGCTTGTAGATCGATTGATGCATGCTTTAACATGGTCAAATCACTATGCTGTAGGCGCAGCTCAATATCCCGACCTGCAGGCCCCATTGCGGGTTGTTTAAAGACTAATGAAATAGGCATGGCGAGCTCACCCGTTGTAAGCCGCCAATCATTAATAAAGGAGTCTATTAATGAGTTACGAATTTTTGCTGAGAGCAGGTCTAAACGAACAGTGGCAATATGCGCTCCAGTTTCCCCTGCATCGGCATTAAAATTATATTGCACCGTAATATCTCGCACCAACGGTGCAGGCTCAGCGTTTGACCTGCTGTATTGTTCGCTAAGTTGTTTGGCACTGCTCACGATTCTATCGACGACTTGTTCTGTTTGTTGCAAAGTGGAACCGGGTGGCAAAATGATACGCGCTTCGGCAATGTCGCCATCAAGTTCGGGAAAGGGTAAAAACTTAAGCAGCCCACCACTTAGCAAGGCAAAAGAGATAAATAATAGGGCAAAGGTGAACCCGATACTTACGTAGCGCCAATGCACCATAAAGGCAACCATTTTGACTAAGCTATGGGTTCTGAAATGTTCAAACTTTTGTAAAAAGAGTACTTTTATTCTTAGTGGTTGGCGATTCTTGTTTTGCTTTATTAAGGGATTGGCTTAAATGGTGAGGGAGAATCAAAAAGGCTTCAATTAAACTGATTGAAAGCACCATAATCAATACTAGCGGCACGGCGGATAGCACTTGTCCCATTTGTCCTTCTAACCACAGCAAACTACCAAAAATAAACACAGTGGTTAAAAAAGAAGAGATAACTCCTGGAGCGACCTTAGCTACCCCTTTACTGACCGCCTCATTGATGGGCAAGCCTTTGTCAATATGAGCTGCAACGGATTCAGAGATGACAATGGCGTCATCCATCATAATACCAATTGCCATTAACAGCCCTACTAAGGTCATTACATTGATCGAGATGGAAAACATACCCATTAAAAATAAACCGCCTAAAAACGCAACGGGTAATCCAGCGCAAACCCAAAATGAATAACGCAATGAGAAAAACAACCATAACGATAAAAAGCTAATAAAATACCTTGCCAGCCATTGCGCAGTAACATGGAAAGGCGATCTTGTAATAAGGATGATAAGTCATTCGTAAGTGTCAGCGTGATCCCCTTTGGTGCAATTAGCTTTTCATTTTCAATGAAGCTTTGCACTTTTGCTTTGATGCGAAGCGAATCATCCGCCTTATTCTTTTTGATTTTTAAAATAGCCGCTGGTTGCCCATTAAATTGAATATTATCTTCATCTAATTCAAAGGTATCTTCAATGGTGGCAATATCTTTAAGCCTAATTAGCCCCCCTTGAGCGTTACCTGAAATGATGATTTTTCCTAAATCAGCGGGAGAGGTTTTACGTTCGTCAAAACGAATTAATAGATTTTTATCTGATAGCTCAATATTACCCGCGGGCATTTGTATGTTTTGTTTGCCAATTATATTGGCGATATCAGCAATGCTTAAGCCGATACGGCGCATATCAATCATATTGACGGATATACGTAACTGATGGTCAGAAAAACCTGTTATGGTGATTAAATTTACACCCGCTTCAATTTTTAAACGGCGTTTTACATCCTCAGCATAGGCTTTGAGATCTGGGCGAGTAGTGTTACCTGAAATGGCGACATCAATAACCGGCTCTGCCCAATCTAACTCTTTGACGATGGGGGCTTCAATTTCACTTGGGAAGTCTTTGATCGCATTTATTTCTGTTTGAACATCAATCAAACTTCGTCCAAGATCGGCTTGGTCGCTCATTTTAAGCGTTAAACTTGCACTACCTTCACGGGCGTCACATTTTATCTCTTCGATATTACTAAGGCCATCAACGGCGTCTTCCATACGTAAGCAGATGCTCTCTTCTACTTCAGAGGGAGAGGCACCAGGATAGACAACTTGAGCAATAATATAGGGAGGGGAAAACTCAGGAAAAGTTTCCCTCTTAATTTCGCCTACACGGCTTAACCCTAACACAAAAAAAGTTAGCATCAGGAGATTGGCAAGGGTTGGGTGGCGAACAAATAATGTAATCATACCAAATCCTTTAATAATGAGATCTGTTCAGGCTGCGGAATAAATGGATGTTAGTGAGGCATGGATTTCTGTTGATAGCGGTGCTAATTATAAAATCAAAAAACAAGCTAGCATTCATTTTTACAAACATTAATGAGTCGATAATGATGGAATGTGTTATCACTATAATCCCTTTTTATCGTTGTTGATTTGGACTTGGCTTGGTTTAACGCGCATACCTGCAATAGCGGGGATCACATCATTTAATATCAGTGCTTGTTGCTCTTTAATATCGCCACTAATTGCGACACCTTGAGCTGTTCTAAAAACAACCTGCACAGGTTTGATTTGTAAGTTTTTTTGCTCATCCATAATATAAATAGCATCACCATGCAGGGCGCGTTCAGGAATGATAAATTGCGCAGAGGGGAGACCACTAATCCTTGCACTAACGAACATACCTTCACTCAGTGGTGGTTTGGTTGCCATTAGAAAAGCTTTAGCATCCTGCTCAACCTCTAAATAAAAATCGATGCTATCTTGCGGTTCATTAATAGTGCTGCCTATGCGTGTTAATTTGGCTGGCCATTGATAACTTTTATTGCCCAACATCATCTCAATATCAGCTTCGAAATTTAATTCACTCAGTAATGTGTCAATGGTGGAATGGTCGCTGTTAATGACACTGTTTCGTAAAATCTCTACATCTTGTAATGATAGTTGTGCGGCAACTTCTATCTCACCTAACTGTTGTGCTTCAAAAAGAGTTGCTCCTAGTGTAACCGCTTCTGATTGTTCAATGTTGACGCGGCTAATTCGAGCATCAAAGGGAAGAATAAATTCTGTTTTTTGTAGCTGACGTTGACTATCTTCGAGCATTGCCTGATTAACCTTTATTTGCGCTTCAATGACTTTTTTATCATCGGGGAGTAGGGCTAATGAACTTGATAATTGTTGTACTGAATTTTTTTGAATAAGTAATTGCTGTTGTTGATTTTCTAATGCTGAATTGGAAATAAGTTTTTGCTTTTGTAGGCGTAAATTGCGTTGGTATTCTTGTGTGATTAACGCCAATTTTTGTTGTTCAATGTTTAAGCTTGCATTAAGGTTTTTTTCTGTTTGTTGTAAACGTGTCAGTTGCGCTTTTGCTGCTTGTAAATTAGCATCGGCTTGTGCCTCTTTTAATTGGTATTCAAGAGGATCTACTTTTAGAACAACACGCCCTTTACGAAGATGTTTGCCCACCTCAAGATCTGGATGTCGATATATTATGGTGCCTTTAACTTCGGCAATACCTTGCCATTTTTGTTTAGCGGATACTCGCCCAAATCCAACCACCTGTGGCGAGATGTGTTGTTTTATCAAAGGGGTGATATCGACTAATTGCGCGTTATCATATTTCTCTTGTAACTTTGGAGCGGATTTTAAAATAGAGGCGGAGACTAAAACTGCAATGCCGATAGCAATGCCAGGAAATATCAGCCACTTTTTATTGAGCGTCATCTAACTGTCCTTGATTAAGATTAACTAATACCAATCGGTAATTACATCAATGTTAAATTGGTTGTTGTGAAAAGAAGTCATTGTGCCGCAAGTCAAAAAATAAAGACTTATACTTTATCAACTAAGCTAATTAAATATACAAGGCATTTTCAATTTATTAAACCTTTAAATAGATAAACTGATAAACTGCAGTGACACAACTATTCTTTACTTAAAAAGTGGATAAACCATGCTAATCATCGATTATCAAAGCAGTAGCTACCAGCGTTTTTTACAAGATTTGAAGCGTCATGTTAGTCACCCTAAACGATTCTTAATTATCTTTAATGGAGCCAATACAACTGATTTGGCAAAAGCAATGGAAGATGTTGAAACCTATAGTGGAAAATTGCTACAGCTCACTTCGGCGATTGCAGAGCAAGAAACAGGCGTGAATGATCTTTTTACAGAGGCAAAAAAATCACAGTCTATATTGTTATTTACAAAAGCAGATATAGCGTTAGGTAAAAGCGTTGCAGTTAAAAATTCGCATGCACTAGAGGCGGATTTTGATTTAAATAATTTTTTTAAAAATATAGCCAATCATAAAGGGATGGTGATATTAGCAAGCGAGAAAGCACAGACACTTAGTGCAGCCTTATCTTCTAAGGTCGATGTTAATCTCCGTTTTACCAGCAAATAAAATAATAGGTTATCCCATGTTACTTCTTTGTTTAGTGTTCGATTAGCGCTTGCTAAAAGAATATTGAGGTAACATGGGGAAATATATAAATCCAATATTCAACGCCATCTCGTTTATGTATTGCAAATATTATAATTAATAATGATCATTTATTTGCACTTATATTATCTTAAATACATTTTTCCTTAATCTGCACATTTCAATAAATTGAAAAACTAAATGTATTTTACGTGACTTGAAAAGCAATAATATGCTTATTTTTAATAAAATAAAGTGAAAATAACAAAGAGCGTGTAAGTGGCGTTTAATTGCTATATTTCATTATCTATATTGAACATTTTCAACGTAAAAAACTATATCCATGATGGTGTTATGCAAATAACTGGCCTAGGTGGTTATTGGTAGCGTTTACATTTGAATATGAAGCGCTTTCGTGTCTTTTTTGTTCTTTTCTTGTTTTGTGCTTGTATCGCCCGGGTTCGCTACATGTTAGTGCTCATTTTTCACGGTAAACCATTACCATGAGAAAGCGCTTTCATGCTGTTTTTTAAAAATCAAGCTGCTTTGCAGTTTTTTTGATTGGTATTCGGTGATGTCTTTCACAGAATTGGTGGATACTTTGCTTTTGAACTTTTTCATTGTTTTTTTTGTAAGATTTGATCACATATTAATTTATTTTAATCCCATAAGATTACGCACCGTAAAAGGGCAACCTTTACTATTTTCATACAAACTGCAAATTATTAATCCAATAATAAATATAATTGAACAGGAAAAGTTAATGAAATTTAAAATTAATAAATTAGCACGGTACACCATGCCGTTATTCGTAGCCGCTACATTAGTAGCCTGTGGCGGTAGTAGCAACAATAATGACGATGATGGTGGTAATGCTGACCAAAGTGAGCTGAATTATCTACGCAAAGATGCGAGCTATGATGGTTGGGGCTTACATATTTGGAACGATGATCCAACTTGTAATGGTGCGGCCGATAGTGCGGTTACATCGTGGGATACTCCATTAGCGCCAGTTGAGACAGGTGATAATGGTGCAGTTTATAAAATCGATTTAAAACCTGGTGCAACCTGTGTGACATATATCATGCACAAAGGTAATGAAAAAGAACCGGGTGGCGATCGTAAATGGGATATGAGTACACTAGGTAAAAAAGTTTACTTAGCACAAGGTAAACCTGAACTTTCTGCTACTCCTGTTGCCTTATCATTGTATGAAGGTACTAAAGGTGCGTTAATCGATGCGTCAACGGTTGCTTGGGACACTAGCGGTGATGCGACCTATGAAATCCATTATCTTGAAACGGGTGGTTTTGCTCTTGATGATGACACAGGGGAAATTACTTCTCCGTCGGTTAAATTAGAGCTAACCGCAAAAGAGATGCCAGAGGGTGCCGCAAAACGTTATGCTGAGTATAAAGCATTCGGCTTTGCTATCCCGCAAGATTCTTCACTAACTGATGCGGAATTAATATCTGGACAACTTGTGCTTGTCGCTAAGAATGCGGAAGGCAAAGTTTTTGATGCTACGGGTGTTCAACTTGCACCTGCGCTTGATGCTGTTTATGCAACTGGCGATGAAGGTGCACAAAAGGAAACCTTAGGTGCTATCGTCACTGGTTCTGATGCGACATTTAAAGTATGGGCGCCTACGGCTAAAAACGTTTCATTATATCTTTATGATGATAATTTAGCGCAAGTTGGTGATGCTGTGACGATGACGCGTAAAGCGAATGGTACTTGGGAAGTACAAAATGTTACTGATGCACTTGGCAAATATTACCGTTACGAAGTGGAAGTATACCACTCTGCTTTAGACAAAGTAGAAACACTACAGGTAACCGATCCCTATTCATTAAGCTTATCAACTAATAGCCTTTACTCTCAAGTTGTTGATTTAGCTATGGACGCTAAGCCTAGTGGTTGGGAAGATCATACAATTCCAACTGTAGACAGACCCGAGCAGTTAGTTATTTATGAAACACATCTTCGTGATTTAACTTCTGCGCCAAACGATGGTGGCACCGATGCGCTAGATGGTAAATATATCGCAATAACTGAAACAGATCGTAAAAGTGTTATGCAGTTAGAGTCACTAGCGCAAAATGGTATGAATGTAGCTCATTTAATGAATGTATTCGATATCGCAACGGTTGATGAAGATCCAGCTAAACGTGTTGATCTGGGTGACACTGTCGCTAAACTATGTGAAATTAAAGCATCGGCAGCCATTTGTGACGATGGTGTAAATGACTCTGTGATCCGTGATGTATTAGAGGGCTATAATCCAGAAACGGGTGATGCACAAGCTTTAATGAATGACCTACGTTCAATTGACAGCTTTAACTGGGGATATGATCCATTCCATTATACAACACCAGAGGGCAGTTATGCGACCGATGCGATGGGAACTAAGCGCATTGAAGAGTATCGTACGCTAATAATGAAGCTCCATGCAATGGGTTACCGCGTGGTAATGGATGTGGTTTATAATCACACTAATGCCGATGGTATTGCTCCTAAATCTGTTTTAGATAAAATCGTTCCCGGATATTATCAGCGCTTAAATGCCTCTGGTTTTGTTGAAACCTCTACTTGTTGTTCAAATACAGCGACAGAAAACGTCATGATGGGTAAATTAATGACGGATTCTTTAGTGACTTGGGCAAAAGAATACAAAATCGATGGGTTCCGTTTTGATTTAATGGGGCACCAACCAAAACAGTTAATGGTGGATTCATTAGCCGCTGTTAAGGAAGTTGATCCTGATACTTATTTCTACGGCGAAGGTTGGAATTTTGGTGAAGTAGCAGATAATGCCTTATTTGAGCAAGCAACTCAGCCTAATATGGGTGGCACGGAAATTGGTACCTTCTCTGATCGTCTACGTGATGCCGTTCGTGGTGGTGGTCCATTTGATGGTGGCAATCAATTACGTGAAAACCAAGGTTTTGCAACTGCTGGCGTTTGGAATGAAATGCAAGCAGATGAAGATACTTCAATTCTTAAATTAAGAGAAGCTGGAGACTTGATTCGCTTGGGTATGGCGGGTAACTTAGCTAATTTTGTTATGCTGGACCACACAGGTAAAACAAAACGTGGTCAAGACGTTAATTACAATGGCCAAAAAGCGGGTTACACTCTTATCCACAGGAAAATATCTCCTATGTATCAAAACATGATAACCAAACACTTTGGGATAATAATATGTACAAAGCCGCATCAGAAGTTTCTTCTGCTGACCGTGCTAGAATGCAAATTATTGCCCTAAGTACGAACATGTTTGGTCAAGGTATTCCGTTCTTCCACATGGGTTCTGAATTGCTACGTTCTAAATCAATGCAACGCGATAGCTACGATTCTGGTGATTGGTACAATACTGTTAATTTTGATATGAGTAGCAATAACTGGAATGTTGGTCTGCCACGTGAAGATAAAGATGGTTCAAACTGGCCTCTAATTAAAGAGATTATTGCGGATAGCAATGCTAAGCCAGTAATGAGCGATATCGAATGGACTGATACTCGCTTTAAGGAGCTATTAAAAATTCGTACTAGTTCACCACTATTTAGTCTTGGCAGTGCAAGTGAAGTTCAATCGCGCGTTGATTTCAGAAATACAGGCGTAGAATCACAATCGGGTGTTATCGTCATGAGTATTGATGATGGTACTACTGCGGGTGCTGATCTTGACCCTGCAGTAGATGCAATTGTTGTGGTGATTAATACAACCAATGCAACAATTAATGCCCCTGTGAAAGATGCTGCTGGTTTTACATTACATACTGACCTAGTTGATAATGGCTCAACATTTAGCGATGGTACCTTTACTGTTCCTGCATTAACAACAGCGGTATTTGTGCAATCACAAGGTGCTAGTCAAGGTGCGGGTCTACCAGTAGATAATAGTAACAAAGATCTCTCTTCTATTCCGCCATTCGGTGATGATATCCCACATATTCGTGGTGATATGAACGGCTGGGGAACGGCGAATGCGATGGAGTTTACTACTGCGGGTGTTTACAACGTTACCATGACATTAGATGCAGGTACCTATGGCTTTAAAGTGGCTGATCCAACTTGGGGACCTATCAATTACGGTGGCTCAGGTGCTTTAACTGTTGGCGATGTATTCCCTTTAAACGGGGGAGATAATATTTCTCTGACATTAGACGTTGATTCAGTGGTTACCTTTAAATTTGACGCCAGCGATAAATCAGCGGCCACATTATTAGTTACAGCTGTTGAAGTAAAAACATGTGAGTTACTAGCCGATAGTGCTGAAACTGGGCCTGTGGCAGAATCACTTGCTGTACGTGGTGCACACTCTGGTTGGGGATGGGATATTGCATACGCATTAAACTATAAAGGTAATAATACTTACCAAGTTGCTTTAAGTGGTGTAGATCTTTCTGGTGGCTTTAAGCTAGCTGCTGATACCGGAAACTGGGACCCACAAGTATTTGCAGGTACAACAACTTCTGCAAGTGCAATGGTACTTGATGCTGAATATGATGCAATTGCACGTATTGGCAGTAGTGCTATCAGTGACCCAGGTAATAACACGTTAGCTTTAGGTGACGGTAACTATGTTATGTCACTGGTTGTAACAGACTTTGTTGATGCACAAAAAGTGGGCACGATGTCAGTTTGTGAAGTTAAATGATATAATTTAATTGCTTTGTAAATCTAAAATCGGTGCCTGGTGCGCCGATTTTTTTTACTTGTTTAATACTAATCTGCATAACTACCTGGCCTATCTTATTGGTTAAAATAATAGATAACAGCGTTTCATTCAATCGTAATAACCTGTTATTACTCAATCATGCGCCTTGCTCGCCATCATTTTTCCACAATAAGCTATGACCATAATATTATGCGAATTGGTATAAATTAATCCGTTAATGGTATCTTCTCTATAAAGTGCAATAGAAAGCTAATTTATAGCCAATAACGCAAATTTTATTGATGTTAGACTAGCCTAACTGCTTAGTTAAGCGTTAAAATTACCACTTTCATTTTAATCAACTATAAAAGAGTCTTAATAGATGGGAAGAGCATATCAAAACCGCAAAGAATCGATGGCGAAAACAGCGGGCGCTAAAACTAAAGTATACTCAAAGTATGGCAAAGAGATTTATGTTTGTGCTAAAAATGGCGGTATAAATCCCGATGGAAACCTCTCCTTACGTCGTTTAATTGATGCCGCTAAAAAAGAATCAAGTACCAACTCATGTCGTTGAACGTGCTATTGAAAAAGCAAAAGGTGGCGGTGGTGAAGACTATGAACGTGCAACTTATGAAGGTTTTGGGCCGGGTGGTTGTAGTGTTATTGTTGACTGTTTAACGGATAATAATAAACGTACATGGACCGATGTACGTAACTGTTTTGTTAAGACAGGTGCGAAAATAGGCTCTCAAGGTACGGTTGCGCATATGTTTGAGCATCAAGCTGTTTTTAGTTTTAAAGGTATAGATGAAGAAACTGTACTAGATGAGTTACTGATGGCTGATGTTGATGTCACTGATGTTGAGAATGAAAAGGGGCAAATCACCGTGTTTTGTCCCCATACAGAATATTATAAGGTCAAAACAGCACTGCATGAGAACCATCCAGACCTTGAGTTTGATGTGGAAGAGATAACCTTTGTTCCACAAACGGACACCGACATCACCGAAGAGCATATTGAGAAATTTGAAAAATTTATGGATATGCTAGAAGATTGTGATGATGTACAGAATGTTTATCACAATGCCGTCTTACCCGATTAAATACTAAGCTAGAAGGCCATTGTGCGCATAAAAAACCACGTTAATTGACGTGGTTTTTTATGCCTGAAATTCACTGTTCTAATTTATACCGTTGCGCATAATATTGCGATCAGGGCTTGTTGAGGAAAAATGATGGCGAGAAAGGCGCTTGATTGAGTAATAGCAGGCTATTACGATTGAATGCAACGCAGCTACTGATTTAAAGCAACAAGATATATCAGATAGTTATGCGGATTAGTCTTGTTTTACGTCTATTTAAGGTAAGGTTCTACGGATAATTTGTAACTTTTTACGGATATTTTAGAAGGCCCATAATCTCGTTGAGAGCGAAAATTATCTCTGCCAATGGATACGATTACATCATTATGTAATTTTTTTTGAATGATGACTTTAGCCTCTTCAAAATATTGTTGTAGCTCCCTATTTTTACTTTCTAGTTCGATTATTAGTGATGATATAACTTCTTTTACAGATGCTTTGGTGAGCTGTAAACGGCTATCTAATTCCTGTTTTTTTTCTGAATTAGGTAGAATGTCAATTTTACGTTGCGCTGAAATTAAACTTTCTAGTTTACTTTGCTCTTCATCTATACATTGTTTTATTAATTGCCTATCATTGATTATTTTCGGATAAATGCCGACCAAATCTATAATCGTTTTACTGCCTGCTGTCGCCCCCAAGGTTACCGTGTTAATACTTTTTTGACAGCGTAAAATGCCACCCAAAATTGTTCCTTTTAGTCCCGATTCATCAATGACATTAATATCACCTTGGCTATCAACATGGCAGTGTAATAACTGTTTTTTAATAAAGACACTTTCACCTGCTTTTATTTGAGAGTATTGGCTAAAATTCGCAATTACGGACCCTTTGGCGGTGATTTGGCAAGAATAATTATCACAATTTTCCTCCTGTTTACGGCCTATGATCCCCTTGGAAACGATCAGGTCTCCACCACAATTTATTTCAGCTGATTCAACGTAACCCGATACGGTAATATCTCCGCTAGAGCTTACTTTCATACCTTCACAAACATTACCCTTGATGATGATACTGCCATCATAATTAACATGACCATAGCCCACATTGACATTATCAATTAATAACACATCATCAACCTGCATTCCGTTACCGAGTGCTTTTGGTATACCAACTAAGGTTGAGATTAATAGATTTTCATCAGAAGGGCTGATTTGAGTGTTAGCACCTGCAATTAATGCGAAATCTTTACCGGGGACATATTCAAGAATATCACCCATAACATTCATGCCTGGTGAACCTAAAATCATCGGGGTTTTACGCATTAAATGACTATCTGGCGCAACGGTAATTAATTCGCCTAAATCACGCATGTCAACACGACCATGTTCGTCTTCGATGGGTTTTAGTAGCCGCTCTTTAGGGGTGTCAACTAGACGAGTAAAACTAGCATTAACCCCATTAACGGCCTCTGAACCTTGAGCAATGGTTGCTTGCACAGCAGTTCCCGGAGGGGCGCTTTGTGATTTTTCGATCAGTAATTCGATGGTTTTATGGCGTATCCCATGCTGAATACCCAATTCATTAATGTGATCCTTCAAGTCGGATTTGGTAATCGCTTTTCCACCGTAAGCAGAGATGATCTCCGCCTTGGCAAACATGAGCATGGGATCAATAGTGATAGATAATTGTGCGTCAATACGTTCAGCAACAATAATCGACTTAGTATCAACAGAGTGGCCTGCTTTTAATTGTTTAACCACCGTTACGGCTTGGTTGATGGCAACTTGATCAAGTTTAAAATTGCAATATGGAGATGATAAAATTAATTGGGTGAGATGTTCTGCAGTGATTGCATCATTGCTAGACTGAATTAGAAATAGTAATTCCTTATTATCACTCGATAGTTTTAGTAAATTACTATTTGCTATTATATTTTCGCCCATAATGTATTGCTCATCTCTCTATTTTGTTTCTAGGTGATTTTTATAAATAATGTAGTTGAAAAATATTTGTAATATTATTGAATCGCAAATAATGTAATAAATGACTAAAAATAAAAAGTCTATTTGATCTTATTTTAATCATATAGTTAAGAACTTGAGTGACGGTCACATAATCGATTTTTTGTGCAATTTATTATGAACTACAGGATAATGTTGAACACCCTATTTTATTTTTTGCCCATTCAGGGCGTCGCTTAGCATATTGTTCATATTGCGGCTGCTCATCGTAAGGGCGTGTAAATATTTTTTGTAATTTATCTATTTCACTAAAGTCACCGAGTTCAGCTAATTCAATCGCCTGCTGGGTTATATAATTGCGCAACACATATTTAGGATTATATTTATTCATCGACATTGCCCGTTGAGAGTCTGTTAATCCATCTAATTCAATTCGCGCTATATAACGTGTTAGCCATTGTTGTAAAATGGGCACATAATGGCCATCAACTTTATGCGAGTCATAGAAACAAGGGGAAAATAGTTCAAGCCAGCTATTCATATCAGTGAGGTCGATTTGGGCTGAGAGTTTTGCCAAGTTACGATAGAAAATGGTCATGTCTGTTTCGATCAGTGATAGTAATGTTTCTAAATCCTTAAACAATTGCAAATCGTCCTCGCCTTGATAAGCGACAAGACCTAGCTTATTGGCCATCATTTGGCACCATTTACGTTGATAATTAACCTCGTAGTCATTGAGAATAGCTTGCAACGGTGCTGTTTCACCAATAAGGGGTAAAATAGCATTAGCTAAGCGGTAGAGATTCCACAAGCAAATAGCTGATTGCTGTCCAAAGCGATAGCGTTTTTGTTCAAAATCGCTGCTATTGGGCGTCCAATCTAAGTCAAAATTATCGATCCACCCATAGGGGCCGTAATCAATTGTTTCACCAATAATAGACATATTATCAGTATTCATAACCCCATGGACAAAACCGACGCGCATCCAGTGTATAATTAAATGACAGTGACGCTGGCAAATTTCTTTAAACCAAGCGATATAAACGTCTTTATCCGAGGCGTTGTCAGCCTGTAGTGTGGGGAAATCTGCTTTTATACTATATTCAACAAGCTGCTGTAACAGCGCATGATCGCCCCGTGCAGACGGTAACTCAAAATTACCAAATCGTAAAAAGGAAGGAGAAACTCGACATACAATAGCCCCCGACTCCATTGCAGAGTTGCCGTTATACATCATGTCTCTGAGGACTTTTTCACCCGTCAAGCATAAGCTAAGTGCGCGTGTCGTTGGGATGCCTAAATTAAAAAGCGCTTCTGAACATAAATATTCACGAATAGACGAACGAAGTACCGCGCAGCCATCACCGCGTCGAGAGTAAGGGGTTTTTCCTGCACCTTTTAATTGCAGCGTCTGATAACCTAATTTTTTAGTGACAAGTTCACCTAAATTAATCGCACGGCCATCCCCTAATTGTCCAGCCCATTGACCAAATTGATGGCCGCCATAGCAAAGCGCATAACCTTGCATTCCCGCTAATAGTTTATTGCCAGTCATTACTTGAGTAAATGCATCTTGATTGCTTAATAATTTGGTTAAGCCTAATTGTTCGACTAGTTGTTCATTATAAGCAATTAAAGAGGGAGCTTGGGTTTTCTTTGGGGTAACCAAGGAGTAGGCAGAAAACTCGACACTTCTACAGCCGTTTTCGATGATCGGGTCTGCAGGTAATTCTCTTATAAATTGATTATCGAAATTTGCTAATGGCATAATAAATATTCCAAATTGAGATAGTTAAATAGTATACTGTTTTGGTTGGTTATTTAGCAAGGCAATGAATAGGTAAATTAAATAATCTGAAAACTGTTTATTTTGGAGGAATGATGAAAAACAAATATATACCTGAGAAAGTTTGGCAAAATAATGCGCAAACTGGCGGAACTTGGGCAAGTATCAATCGCCCAATAGCAGGGGCTACGCATGATAAGGTACTTCCTATTGGATCGCACCCTTTACAGCTATATTCAATGGGAACGCCAAATGGTCAAAAGGTGACGATTCTACTGGAGGAGCTATTAGCGTTGGGAGTCGAAGAGGCTGAATATGATGCTCATTTAATTCAAATAGGGCAAGGAAATCAAGTTCTCTTCCGGTTTTGTTACTGTCAATCCAAATTCAAAAATTCCAGCGTTAGTCGATTGCTCCACGGAGCCTGCAATCAATGTATTTGAGTCGGGCGCAATTTTGCTATATTTAGCAGAAAAACACGCGCTGTTTATTCCAAAAAATAGCGCCGAACGTGTGCAGGTTTTGAACTGGTTATTTTGGTTACAAGGTGCGGCACCATACCTAGGTGGCGGCTTTGGTCATTTTTATGCCTATGCCCCAGAAAAATTTGAATATCCCATCAATCGTTTTACCATGGAAATAAAACGCCAATTGGATCTTCTAGATAAGCAATTATCTACAAACACATTTATTGCAGGCAATGAATACAGCATAGCAGACATCGCTATTTGGCCATGGTATGGAAATTTGGTGCTGGGTAAATTGTACGATGCCGCTGAGTTTTTAGATGTCCAAAGTTATAGTAACTTACAGCGTTGGGCAAAGCAGATCGCATCGCGTACCGCAGTACAACGTGGCAGGATTGTTAATCGCACGTGGGGGGATGCTTGGGAAATGTTAGCTGAACGACATCAAGCATCTGAAATTACTGATATACTCAATTTAACCCCTAAAAAATAAATTGAGTATATAGAGGCTGTGTGCTTATTTTAGCATTCATTCATTATTTTATGTTGAGTTAAAATGATACGCTATAATAAAAATATGCGTGCAAGTAACAAGGAGATATCATGGATATGGCGGTAGTAGGCTCAGTGCTAACTGAGCAGAATAGAATTAATACACTTGAAAAAGTAAATATTAATTTATTAAAAACAACGAATAATCAAGCAGAACAACAGGCCGCTCAATTAATTGATTCTATTGCGCCTGTGAAGCCTGAAGGAAGTAAGGGGCACCATATAGATGTTTCGGTATAACCGCACATTATATTTGTAGATTTGTGTATTCGTTTTCCTGATAGGTTAGCAGCTTCTTCTTGTGGCAACACATAATTTGTTTTTCGCACGGAGAGGCTATTGCAAAATCGTCATAGTTCGGTTATTTTCGTTAAACTAATCAATTAATTAACAACACCTAATGTTTATGTGGCGTTATTTAAACCTTACAAAGTATTATAATTATAATTAAAATTAGGATTTAATTAATGTTGTTAACAACGTTACTAAGTACATTCTGTGTAACTTTAAGACAGATAGAGGGATTTTGCTGATGTCGCATCTTCATGCCTGTCATGAATGTGATCTTTTAATTGATATTGGATCGATATCAGAGGGGCAAGTTGCAGGTTGTCCCCGTTGTGGTTGTGAGGTTATTAGGCGGAAAATAGATGCGATTCGTCGAACCAAAGTGGTTGCTATTTCGGGATTAATTTTTTTTGTGCCAGCCATCTTTATGCCATTGATGGCAATGCACGCTGTTGGCCGTGCGAATTCGGCAAGTTTGCTTGAATGTGTAGAAATCTTATTGCAAACGGAATTATATTTCGTGGCATTGATTGTTGCGTTAACGAGTATTATTGCACCTCTTTTTAAGTTGACGTTAACATTATATATCAGCTGTTATTTTGATACCCCTGTAATGCAACATCCTTATTACCGTAAAGCGGTGTTAATTTATCATAAAATTGATTCATGGGAGATGCTCGAAGTGTTTATGATGGGGATTTTGGTTTCTATTATCAAATTACAGGCAATGGCGGTATTAACTTTTGGCATGGGGCTTGTGTGTTTTGTTGGTTTGTTATTGTGTGTGGTTGCGTTACGCGTGACTTTTGATATAGAGCAAATATGGGAAAGAATTCATGAGCATTGATAATGCTTCACTCCCGCGAGTTAATACGGCTAAAAATCATGGTTTGGCAGCTTGCCCCCATTGCCATTTTGTAAATAAATGGGATAAAGAAGAAGAATCACCAAAGTGTCACCGTTGTGATGGGGCGATTTATAGTCGCAAGCCAGATTCCTATAATCGTACTCTTGCCTATACTATTACTGCTACGATTGCATATATCCCTGCAAATCTCCTTCCGATTATGACCATCGTTTATTTTGGCAAAGGCGATCCTGATACTATCCTATCTGGTGTTGCACTACTCATTAAATTAGGTAGCTATCCGATTGCCGCGGTGATATTTTTGGCTAGTTTTATTCTCCCTCTTTCAAAATTGGTCGCGTTATATGTACTTGTCTATTCCCTAAAGAATAAATCCCGTTTTAGCAAAAAACGGCTGACTACTTTTTATCGATTTATTGAAATATTTGGCCGTTGGTCTTTACTCGATGTGTTTGTTGTTGCACTGCTAGTCACACTTGTTGAAATTGGCAGTGTTGTTGAAATTATTGCCGGAGGTGGTGCTACCGCTTTTGGTATTATGGTCGTGCTGTCTATACTTGCAGCCGAAAGTTTTGATCCCCGTTTAATTTGGGATGAGGAAGAGTAGAATGAGTCAGGAAATAAGTACCACCGAATCTGCGATCGTTAAAAAAAGCTCTAAAATGTCCGTTATCTGGATTTTACCCATATTGGCCGCGATTATTGGTATATGGATGATTGTCAATGCCGTGATGACAGCAGGCATCAACATACAGGTACAATTCGAAAGTGCCGATGGTATTGTCGTTGGTAAAACCGAAGTACGATATAAGGGGCTCGTGGTTGGCGTTGTAAAAAATGTTAACATCACTAAAGATATGGATAACGTCATCGCGCATATTGAAATGGATTATAGAGCCGATGTGTTATTGAAAGAGACAACGGCATTTTGGATTGTCCGTCCTGAAGTCAGTCTGTCTCAAATATCTGGGCTGGATACCGTTTTTTCAGGCAATTATATTGCAATGGCTGTTGGTGAAGGTGCGACTAAGCATGAATTTGTTGCTTTGGACAAAGCCGCTCCAATTTCCGAGGATGCGCCTGGTTTACACATTTCCGTCTATGCAACTAATTTAGGCTCCGTAGCAATCGGTAGCCAAGTTTTCTATAAAAAAATAGCCGTAGGTAAGGTTATTGATTATGAGCTAGAAGAAGATAATGATTGGGTCAAAATAAACCTGCTTATTGAAAAAAAATACAAAAAATTAGTTAAAGTTGACTCGCGTTTTTGGAATGCAAGTGGTATTGATATTAGTGGCAGTTTATCCGGTTTTCACCTCCGTACGGAGTCGCTAGGGTCGATTGTTGCCGGTGGCATTGCTTTTTATAACCCGAATAATGATGAATCGGCGTTAGCCGAAAATTCCCATACATTTAACTTATATGATACCTACGATGATGCAAAAGCATGGTTTGAAATAACATTACGCTTTGATAACTTTAGTGCCGTTACTGTTGGTAAAACTAAAGTCAGGTATGCTGAGCATGATTTAGGTTTTGTTAAGTCACTGGAATTTGATAAAAACAGTAAGGATACGGATGAATATAGATGGGTCGGAAAAGTTTTCCTTGATCCAGAAGTAGCTCCCTATATCACTGAATCAACTAAATTTTGGTTGGATAAGCCCATTATCAGCTTAGATAAAATGGATAGTTTCAACAAGATTCTAGAAGGTACTTATATCGCCATTGAACCAGGTATTATTGGTGATAAACCTAAATCTGATTTTACTATACTCGATACTCAACCCATTAATGATTACTCTAAACCCGGGTTGCATTTGCAACTACTAGCCAAAAATTTAAATTCAATAAATGCAGAACAGGGGGTTTATTATAAGCGAATGAAAGTAGGCAACATTGAGGGGTTTGAACTTGCTGAGGATAATGTCTCCTTTAATGTGCATGTTTATATCGAAGAAAAATACCAACATTTAGTTAATGAAAATAGTGTTTTCTTTGAAGACTCTGGTTTTGAACTTACTGGAAATTTGCAATCTTTTAGCCTCAAGTCGCGGCCCCTGCAAGCGCTGCTAGTTGGCGGAATATCTTTCCATGGAGATGTTAAAAATAAGTCACACAAACCACTTGAAAACGGAGCGATATTCCCACTTTATCATTCCAGAAAAGATGCTAGATATAGTGAAAAAGTATATCTGACAGTAAAGAATGCCAATAAAAATGAAATTAACGCGAACATAACACGACTAATGTATCAAGGTGAAGAAATTGGTATGGTATCTCACGTCAAAGTTACGAAGGATTTAAAATCGCGTATTGCCACAATTAAATATGATCCCAAATTTACCAAATTATTTGTCAAAAATAGTGCTGTTTGGATGGTTGAACCAAAAATATCAGCAGGTTCGTTAACCGGATTAGATGCATTAGTGAAAGGGGCTTACCTTGTTATTAAGCAAGGAGATGGTACCCCGACGAAAAACTTTTATTTAAGTGATAGCGCGCCAGCCTCACGTCCTGGTGATCCTGGCTTACAACTTATTATTAGTAGCGATGAAGCTGGCTCAATTACGGTTGGTACACCCGTTACATATTTGCAGCAACATATTGGTTATGTTGAAACGGTCAATTTCAATGGGTCAGGAAAAAATGTTGATATAACGCTGACCATAGATGATGAATATCGTCATTTTGTACGTGATGATGCCCGTTTCTATCAAGGAAGTGGTATCAATGTTGCTGGAAATATCACTGACTTGGATATTCGTACAGAAAGCTTAGCTTCAGTGATAAGAGGCGGGATTGCATTATTACCAAGCGAAAATAGTGAAGCCAAAGCAGCCTCTGAAATGCAAAAATTTAAATTGTTTGCAAGCCGATCTCAGGCGATTCTCAATGGTTATGATGTTCAACTTGAATTTGACACTGTTGTTGATTTGCAAGAAGGGGCACCCGTTAAATTTAATAATCATGTTGTTGGCAATGTTAATAATGTCGCTGTTAATAATAATCTCACTGGTACAAAGGTCAGTTTAAGTATCTCTAAAAAATTCCCCGCGTTATTTGCGAAAGATGCCAAATTTTGGCTCTCTTCTGCACAAATTGGCTTAACGAATATTGAAAATCCGCAGGCAATATTAACGGGTAATTTTATATCTGTTGTACCGGGGGAGTCTAAGAATTCAGCGCATATATTTAGTGGTTTATATAGTAAACCCATTGTTAAATCATTAACAACGGGTTTAAATATCGGCTTGCGTACTAATTCGTTAGGCTCTTTAAAAGTGGGCGATCCAATCTATTACAGACAAATTAAAGTCGGTAAAGTAATTGATTTTGATCTCACGAGGAATGCTAACGCTGTCATTATATATGCAAATATTGATAGTAAATATCAACATTTACTAAATGAAAATAGTCGCTTTTGGAATGCCAGTGGCATTGATGTTGATGCAGGTATTTTTTCTGGCATAAAAGTCAGAACAGAATCTTTAGAATCTATTTTATCGGGAGGACTCGCTTTTGCTTCGCCAGCAGAGGGCGCTCCGCTAGTCAATAACCGAGCTTTATTTGATATTTTTGATGAGCCAAAGAAAGAGTGGTTAGATTGGCAAATAAATAAATAGTGCTCTCTGATAATGTTGTTCTTATTGATTTATAGGAAAATTTATAAAAGCAACATTTTGACGAATTTTTTGTTAATGTCATTCAAAATGACTTTTAAATGACAAAAATAAAATTTTAATAGTTGGAAAATAATAAAAGCTCTGACATACTTGTAATGTATAGAAAAAAATATATATTGTATGTAAAAGATATATTTACATCCCGTACGATAACTAAAAGAGGTTTTACTATGAATAATAAATTAACTATCGCTGGAATTATCCTTGCAACTACAGTTTTAGGTGGTTGTGTGAGCAAAGCTGATTTAGATGCGAGTGTTGCACAAACAAATAAACAAATTAGTGAGCTATCTGCTAAAGTAGATGGTCTAGCTGCTGATCACGCTCGTATGGAAGCTGAAACTGAAGCGAATACAGCAATTGCTGAAGCTGCTGCAATGGAAGCTGAACGCGCAAATCTACGCGTAGATAGCATTGTTGAATCTTACAAAAAATAATTGTTAGATTATTAAATATTTAGTTTGATTATTGCACCGCTTGTAGATGTAATTTAAATTAAGCCATAAATATATAAAGCCTCTGAAAAATTGACTGATATATCAATTTCTCAGAGGCTTTTTTTATCTGTTATTATTCCCTAAATTATTATTCATCGACAAATATCACGGGTAACATATGAAGATTCTACATACTTCAGATTGGCATTTAGGGCAGAGTTTTTTAACCAAAAGTCGCAGAGAGGAGCACCAAGCATTTATCAATTGGTTGCTCATTCTTATTGAAAAAGAGTCTATTAATGCAGTTATTGTTGCTGGCGATATTTTCGATACAGGGACACCACCAAGCTATGCTAGAGAAATGTATAATCAATTTGTTGTGGCAATAAGTAAATTAAACTGCACTTTAATTGTACTTGCCGGTAACCATGACTCTGTCTCAACGTTGAATGAATCCAAGGATATCCTTGCTTGTCTTAACACCTATGTTATTACAACAGCTGGAGAGGATATCCATCGGCAATTATTTACACTGAAAAATAGCCAAGCTGAAATAGGTGCGATTCTCTGTGCAGTACCCTTTATCCGTCCTCGTGATCTGTTGACGAGTAGTGGTGGTGAAACGGGGCTACAAAAAGAGAGGCGCTTGGGGAAGCCATTAAGGCTCATTATCACGCGCTTTATGCTGCCGCGGTTGATTTGCGTGATGCCAAGGGGCTAACGGTTCCGATTATTACCACCGGACACTTAACCGCGTTAGGAGTAAGTCAGTCTGAATCGGTTAGAGATATTTACATAGGTAGCTTAGATGGTTTTTCTGCCGATGCTTTTCCTCCTGCTGATTACATCGCTTTAGGGCATATTCATCGCCCGCAAAAAGTCGCGAAAAGTGAACATATTCGTTATAGCGGTTCACCGATTCCCTTAAGTTTTGATGAACTTAAATATAATAAACAAGTTGTTATTGTTGAATTTATTAGCGGCAAAAATATTTCAATCACACCCTTTGATATACCACTCTTTCAACCTATGGCAGTATTGAAAGGGGATTTAGATGCTATTAAAGTACAATTACAGAATGTTGCTAATGCGCTTAATGACCAGCCCACTTGGTTGTTTATAGAGGTCGAAGTGCAAGATCATTATTCCGATTTACAACAAAGAGTCTTGGCGATGGCCGATGAGTATCATGTTGAAGTCCTTAAAATAAAGCGCGCTAGAGGAAAAAATCAACCTGTTTTAACACAACAGATACAAGAGACTCTGGCTGAGTTAGATCCCTTTGATGTATTTAATAAACGCTTAGCCCTTGAAACTATTGAAGGGGATCAAGCTGAAGCGCAACTTGAACGAATTAAAAATGAATTTAAAGAGATAGTCACGGAAGTGGCGTATCAGGAGCCGAGCGAATGAAAATTTTAACTCTGCATTTTAAAAACCTTAATTCACTCAAGGGAGAATGGAAAATTGATTTTACCCAAGCGCCTTTTATCGATAATGGATTATTTGCCATTACCGGACCAACGGGAGCTGGAAAAACGACTATTCTCGATGCTATCTGTCTTGCGCTATACCACAGCACGCCGCGCCTTGGTGTTATCACCACTGCCAACAATGAAATAATGACCCGTGGTAGCGCTGAGTGTTCTGCTGAAGTAGAGTTTGAAGTTAAAGGTAAGGCCTATCGTGCGTTATGGAGCATGCGCCGCTCACGAGGCAAGGCAGATGGTAACTTACAGCAAGCCGATGTGGAGTTAGCGGAAGTTGCCAGTCAGCGTATTATTGCCAGCCAAATAAAAGCGAAAAGTGAGAAGGTTGAACGAATCACTGGGCTCGATTTTGCCCGTTTTAGAAAATCAATGATGTTGTCACAGGGCGAGTTTGCAGCCTTTTTGAATGCGAATGAAAAAGAACGGGCTGAGCTTTTAGAGGAGCTTACCGGCACGGAAATATACGGCCTCATCTCCGAAAAAGTACATCAACGTTTTATGGATGCCAAAATTAAACTTGGTGAGTTAGAGGCAAAAGCAAGTGGTGTACATTTGCTCAATGATGAACAAAAGCTTGCCTTGAACGATGAGTTACATCATCTCAATAATGAGCAAGTCCAGCTGAAGGTTGAGCTGGCACAATTAAGTGCGCATAATGTTTGGTGGACTGAACATGATAAAGCGCAGGCGAGTGCTAATAATGCCAAACGGGAGTCTGATCTTGCCCTTGCTCAAAAAGAGGCTGCACAGCAACAGTTGCTGCGTTTAGCGCATAGTGAGCCAGCCGAAAAGCTAAATATGCCATTTCAGCTTTGGCAGTCAGCCTTACAACAGGTAAATAAAACGCAAACAGCATTGTTAGCAAAACAAGAAAGTGAATGTTCCGCGAAAAAATCCCTCGATTTATCTATCACTACTGAGCAGTCATCGTTGCACACTTTAAATACCGCGAAGGCTCAGCAACAGTCGTTAGAAAAATTAATCAATGAACAAGTACTGCCGTTAGATAATGTAATAGTAACGCTGCAAGAGAAGCTTGATGAAAAAGAGAGTCAATTCAAAAAGTTGAGTACGTTACAAAAAACGACACTGGAAAAGCATGAGCAACTTGTTGGTCAACAAAAGAATCAGCAACAGAGCTTAGAAAATGTAACGCTGTATTTACACAACCAGCAGTCGGATCAGTCATTACAGCAATATCTTGGTCAATGGCAAATGCAAAGTGAGATGCTGCAAACTGAACAACAAAACATGACGGTATTGACTGCAAATGAGTATAGTGTGCAACATTCTCTTCTTGGCAAACAAGCAGAGCAACAGAACAACAATAATACATTACAAGCGGCGAATGATCACTTAGCAACCGTGCAACAAGCATTGCTTAAAATAGAGCAGGATTATCTGCTGGCTGAAAATGAGGGTAAACTTGAAGAGCTCGAAACAAGTAAAGAAAGAATGGACCGTGGTTATCGAGCACTTGTTCAATTAAGTCATGATAGTGGGCAATGGTTAGCTGTGCAGACTGAACAGCGCTTAAAGCAAGCAATGTACAGCGAACAGCAACAACAATTGGTTGAGCTAGATAAAATAGAGCAACAAAGTATCGATAAAATTGCGAAACAAAAACAGTTAATTCATGCATTGAAAACTCTCGCAAATCAAGAAGAGCAACTTGCTCAGTATCGTCTTCATTTACAAACAGGGGAGGCGTGTCCTTTATGTGGCGCCAAAGAGCACCCTAAAATTACAGGTGTCGCTATTGATATTCCGGAGGTGATCGATCAACTAAGTGATGCGGAAAAGGAGTTAGAGCACTGTTTAAAAATTATTACAGCAACAACGTCGAAGATTAGCTCAAGCAAACGTTATTTGCAGGAATTACAGCAGAGGTTGAACGCTATTTCAGAAGAGCAAAGCGAGCTTGAAAAAAGTTGGCAAGTTAACTGTCAGTTGTTATCAATAAATATGGTCATTAGTGAAACGGATCAATTTATGCTCTATCAACAACAACAGGATAAATTATCATCACAAATAAGCGACAAAATAGGCCAGTTAAAGTATCTCGAAAAAGCCTTAAAGAAGGCAACTTCGGATGTAGAACAAGCTGAACGCAATGTTGAAGTGATTAAAACAAAGATCGCATTGCTTGAACAGAATATAAGTAATGAGCAGGAAAAATTAGCCCAAATAAGTACAGAAAAAACGCATAAAATAGAACAAATAGACGCTAAAAAAGCGACCTTACTGGTGGAGATCTGCGAAAAAGGTTTTGTTGCTCCCCTATTTGATGAGTTAGCGCAGTGGTTGAGCGAAAAACAACGGGATGCAATGCGTTGGCAAGAATATAGCCAACAAAAACAGCATATCACGAGTCACCTATTGCAATTAGAGGCGCAAATCGAAAGTGCAGTAACGACTCTTGTTGAACAAACGCAGCAACTCTCTCTTCTGCAAAGGGATAAACTTGCCTTACACAAAAATTTGACTGAGCAGCAGCGTGAGCGACAACGTCTTTTTGCTGACAAAGTGGTTGCGAATGTTAGAGAGCAAGCATTGCAAGCGTTAGCAAATGCGGAATCTGCATACCAAATAGCTCAGCTGACGATGCAGAGCGTAAGAGAAAAGCTAAGCACTATCGGTGGTGAGATTTCCATTTTACAACACCGCCTGAAAGAGGAACAAAACAGCGTAAAAGTGCAAGAGCATACGTGGTTAGTACAATTACAGCAAAGTCCCTTTGCGACAGAAGGTGATTTTTGCAAGGCATTATTGTCAGCAGAAGAACGCAATGACCTTTTAGCACTTCAGCAAACACTCAATACGAAGATAGCGCAAACACAAGCGTTATGTGACAGTGCACAGCAGGGATTAGCAGCGCTGATGCAGCATGCATTAGTCGATGAATACCTGAAAACCCCACAAGCAGAAATTGTGGAAAAAAGTGGGCAGTTGCACGACCGTGCAGAGAATATCACAAAACGTGTTGGTGAAATTAACAATGAATTGACATCGGATAAAGCGCGTTGTGATGGTCAACAACTTTTATTTACTGAAATTGCAAATTTTAAGGTCCGCTACGATGATATTCACTATTTGCATACCTTAATTGGTTCTCAAAAAGGGGATAAATTCAGAAAATTTGCTCAGGGTTTAACCTTAGATAATCTCGTCTATTTAGCCAATAAACAGCTCGATAGAGTGCATGGACGTTATCAATTGCAGCGTAAGCAAAATGAAGGGTTGACGTTGGTTGTAGTCGATACGTGGCAAGGTGATATCGAGCGTGATACTAAAACACTTTCGGGTGGTGAAAGCTTTTTAGTTAGCCTTGCGCTTGCCTTAGCGTTATCAGATTTAGTGAGTCATAAAACCAGCATTGATTCACTGTTTCTCGATGAAGGTTTTGGCACCTTAGATAGCGAAACCTTAGATATTGCGTTAGATTCGCTAGATAACCTCAATGCTTCGGGCAAGATGATTGGCGTAATAAGCCATGTAGAAGCGATGAAGGATTGTATCCCAACACAGTTAATCGTGACCAAAAAAAGTGGCATGGGTATTAGTTTTCTTGAGGCTAAATTTTCGGTTAAGGCAAAGAACATTGCCAAACGCGGTTAATTCCTACGCTGTTTTCTGTAATTCTGCGGCGTTAATTGGAAAGTCTGTTTGAAGCATTTAGAAAAATAATTACTATCGGCAAAGCCGCTCTGTTCGGCAATATGTTGTACTGAATGTCGGTTTTCTTCTATTAGTAATTTACTTGCGAAATTAAGACGAATATCTTTTAAATACTGGTTTGGTGAGGTATTCAAAAATTGGCGAAATAACCTTTCTAATTGTCTTTTACTAACAAATGCTGCCCTGGCTATTGTTTCCGTATTAATATCGATAAGGGCAAAATTTTGTTCGATGAAGACTAAAGCTCGGCTTAATGCAAGGGTTGGTTGAGGTAGATCCTGTGATTGTTGTTGATAAATACGAGATAATGAGACGACTAATTGTTGTAATAAGCTGGTTAACATCACTTCAAAACCGGGCTGGGCTAATTGATATTCTTGCTTAATACTACTAAGCAGTGCTTGAGTTGCTGAAAGTTGCGGACCATTTAACGTTAATTTTGCTCGGTATTCAGTTTGCTGTCTGGCAATAGGTTCAACTTTAAACATCGCTTGATAGCCAGATAAAAGGCGCATGGAAGGCAATTCGAAGAAAGGCGTTTGATAATCAAACATTAAGTTAACAACTTTCAACTTATTCACATCATGAAAACCATGCTCAATATCACCGTTTATAACAAATACATCGCCCTTACTTAGCGGGTAGACATGTCTTTCGACCGAATGGTTTCCACTGCCACTAAGTACAAAAAAAAGCTCTGAAAAATCGTGTTGATGGGCGGCAAAGTCATGATTATGAAAGCCGTCAACATAGGCAAATTTGATCTGTTGATGTTGCTGGTGAGATTTTAGTTGATATATAATGCTCATGTCGCTATTTTCCTTTTTATTGTCGCTATTTTGGTAGAATAGCGTACCTAACAAGCATACTATTTACTAAGAGCATAACCAATATAATTTTGTCTTTGTGTTTATTTGCATAAGTTAATATCGGCTTTATGTTGATCTAATTTTTCAACACGTACCATAAATAGTGATGAGTGAGTTTTATATGAATATTAAACAAATCAGCCAAGCACAGCAAAATCTTGTGCCAGTTAGTCGTCAAGCTGCTGCCGAAGGTATTGTATTACTCAAGAATGAGGACGCGGTGTTACCGTTAAAAGCTACTGAAACAATCTCCTTATTTGGTCGCTGCCAAATCGATACTTACCGAAGCGGTACAGGCTCAGGTGGCGCGGTTAATGTACCCTATGCGATTAACGCCCTAGATGGTCTAAGAGCAAATGAAGGTATTGTGTTGAATGAGTCATTGGTGACGATTTATGAAAATTGGATTGCAGAACGTCCCTTTGATAACGGCGGTGGTGGCTGGGCGGCTGAGCCTTGGTTTCAACAAGAAATGCCTCTTAGTGAAGATGTGATAGTGCAAGCTGCAGCTGTGTCCAGCAAAGCGGTTATATTTATTGGCCGTACAGCGGGTGAAGATCAAGATAATGCCGATAAAGCAGGCAGTTATTGTTTAACCGAACTAGAAATAGAGATGATCGCGAAAGTTAACCAGCACTTTGACAATGTGATTATCGTACTTAATGTCACCAATATTATGGATATGGCATGGCTTAACACTATTTCCGGCCATCAATCGATTAAAGCAGTACTTTATAGTTGGGCTGCGGGGATGGAAGGCGGTCATGCGTTGGCCGATATCCTTTCAGGTGATATATCACCAAGTGGTCGTTTAACAGATAGCATTGCTTATCAGCTAGCAGACTACCCATCATCAGCAAACTTTGGCCGTAAAGATTATAATTTGTATGCTGAAGATATTTATGTTGGCTATCGTTATTTTGAGACCTTTAATCCGCAAGCGGTACAGTATGAATTTGGTGCGGGGCTTTCTTATACTGAATTTAGCCGTGATCTTGTCGCTTATGCCGAGGAAGGTGAAGGCGTAAATCTCATCTTGCATTTTGATGTAAAAGTGCACAATGTTGGCATTGAATTCTCTGCTAAGGAAGTCGTACAGTTATATCTAGAAGCACCGCAAGGTGTACTTGGTAAAGCAGCTCGCGTGCTAGCTGGCTTTGCAAAAACGCAACAATTAAAACCAGGAGAGAGTGAAACATTGCGCATCTCAATTCCTGTTACTTCATTTGCCTCCTATGATGATAGTGGCATAACAGGGCAACCGAATAGTTATGTGTTAGAAGAAGGCTGTTATCAATTTTACCTAGGTGCAAGTGTTCGTCATGCTCAGCCTGTTGCTGCAACGTTTGCATTAGATCAGTTACTGGTTATCGAGAAATTAACCGAAGCGCTTGCGCCTATTCACCCCTTTGAACGCCTAAAACCTTTACAGAGAAACGAGTCAGGCGTGTATCAAGCTAGTTATGAGCCTGTACCATTACGCACTGTTTCTTTAGCGCAACGCATTCAAGCTAGTATGCCACAACCATTATCATTAACTGGTGATCAAGGCATTAAGTTAATAGATGTAAAACAGGGCAAAGCATCATTGCAGGATTTTGTTGCACAAATGACGCCAGAGCAATTAGCAACTATCGTACGAGGCGAGGGGATGTGTAGCCCTAAAGTCACGCCAGGTACCGCAGCTGCATTCGGTGGTGTATCTAATAGCCTATTTAATTTAGGGATTCCAGTCGTTGCCGCCGCAGATGGCCCCTCTGGAATTCGTATGGATAGTGGCCATAAAGCGACGCAGGTGCCAATTGGTACGCTACTTGGTTGTACTTGGAATAAACCGCTTAACGAACAGCTATTTTTCCTTGTTGGGCAAGAGTTACTTGCAAATCAGATAGATACCTTGTTAGGTCCGGGCATTAATATTCATCGTCATCCGCTTAATGGGCGAAACTTTGAATATTTTTCGGAAGATCCCTTGATGACGGGGGTGATGGCTGCCGCACAAACTCGCGGACTGAAAAAAGCGGGGGTTACTGGCACAATCAAACATTTTGCTGCGAATGACCAAGAAACGGCTCGCGTTGATGTTGATAGCATCATGTCACAACGAGCACTGCGTGAAATTCACGTAAAACCATTTGAAATGGCGGTGAAGGAAGGTGGTGCAACTACCATTATGACGGCTTATAACCCAATTAATGGTCATTGGAGTGCTTCAAATTATGATCTTAACACGACTATACTGCGCGAAGAGTGGGGGTATACTGGTATTGTTATGACCGATTGGTGGGCTAAAATGAATGATCCTATTCAAGCGGGTAAAGAGGATAAGAGCTATACATCATTCATGATTCGTGCACAAAATGACCTTTATATGGTGGTTGAAAATGATGGCGCAGAAATGAATGCGATGGGCGATGACACGCTAGCCGCGCTGCAGAATGGCACGCTGACATTGGGTGAAATACAGCGATGCGCTATGAATATCTGTCGCTTTATTCTCGATACTCCAGTGATGGATCGACCACTGAAAGCCTATGAACCCATTAAATCATTCGCTGCTATTGATAAAAGTGCTGCTGAGACCGTGCATCAGATTGACCTAGCAATTGAACTTAATACGAAAAGTAATTCAACCGTGATGATTGAAGTGGCAGAAGCTGGAGTGTATCAGTGTAGCAGTTTAATGAAATATGATGCTGAAGCGACTTCACAATCAGCTTGTAGCTTGAGTTTAAATGGGATTTTTAGCATGACATTACCCATTAATGGCACCCATGGTAAAATTATCACTGTAGAAGGGCTGCAAGTTAAACTTGATAAAGGTTTTTATAAGCTAGACATTGATTTCGTAAAATCAGGTTTACAGCTGGAAAAATTGATTTTTACTAAAGTGTAAAATTATTAGGCTATTATCCATTTACTCCTACGCTTAATTAGAGCATATAACAGTAGGAGTTCATGGTGTTTTTATATAGGTCTCCCCCTATAATAGGGCTGCCAATTAGAGGGAGATTTTTATGTTAAGGAGTCGTGGAGAGCTAAAAATTGTTATGGTCATTGATTAACTACTTGCACGCTCACAGAGTTTATAGCCAACATCTATTTGGGTATTATTATTTACTTCTTTATCTAACAAGCGCTCTAATAATCGCTGAGCCGCTTTTTTTGCCATTTTAGTATAGTCAATGTCGATACTCGTCAATGTAGGTACTGATTGACGACTAAGTAACGCTCCATCAAGGGTTGTTATGGCAATATTTTTAGGGACTTTAATGACTCGACGTTGGCATTCAAATAATACCCCCATAGCGATATCTTCATTACTACAAATAATAGCATCTAAATTACTCTGTTTTAATAATAACTCTGAGAGTCCTTGAGTACCTAATTGAATATTAGCAATATCGTTGGCGATTAAAAAATGGTCTGGGGATAGATAATTATTAAGCATTGCAGACTGCCAGCCTCGTAATTGCTTTTGTAAAAGATTGTGCTTGCTTTGACAACCAATAAATGCAATGTTTTTATAACCTTTATTAATTAGATATTGAGTCATATCTTTGCTTGCCTGATAGTGGTCAATGCCAATATTCAAGTCTGATGCAAATTTGTTGATTTCAGTAACTTCCATAATAGTTAGCTGAGCATTTTTTATCATTTTTGTTGACTGCTCACTGTAGTCACTGCCAAAAAGTACTACGGCAGAGGGGTTGCTTGCTAGTAGTGTTGACAGCAATTGCTCTTCCTGTACCGTGGAGTGATTACTGTAACCCAGTATTAACTGATGGCCTGCTTTATTTAATACCTCCTGGAAAGTCGGAATAAATTGAGAACACATTTTATCAACAAATGAGGGGAGAATAACTACGATTGAGTTACTTTTTCCAGATGCGAGTGCACCTGCCGCTTGATTCGGAATATAGCCCAATTCATCAATTACTTGCTGTATTTTATCTCTTAGTTTACTAGAAACTTGATCGGGCATTCTTAATGCTCTAGATACAGTCATTGTTCCTACGCCAGCCGACTTTGCTACATCAGCTAATGTGACACGTCCTGTACCGCGACGTTTACGGGGTACTTCCATAGATAATCCTGAATATAATTTTAAAACAGCAGAGTTATTCCAATTGTTATTAGAGAATATCATTATAACATTATTAAATCTTACTTTAGCGCCTGTTAATAAAAGTGATATCTAAATCACACATTTGATAGCGCTACCAGATAGCGCTATCAAATGTGACGCGCGTCACTAATTGGTATTTGAAATACGGGTAAAGTAGCACCACTAGAAAATGACGGCTTAACACTAGGGGAGTAAAACCATGCTTAAAACGTTGCTTACAGAGGATGTCATTAATATTTATGACAGTACAGAAAATTGGCAGGAAGCCGTTACATTAGGATGCCAACCATTAATTGATAATGGTGCGATTAATCCTAGTTATTTGGATGCTATTTTTCGGACTCATGAAGAAATTGGTCCCTACTATGTTGTTGGTCCTGGCATTGCGATGCCACATGCACGGCCTGAAGATGGTGTAAATAAACTATCCTTAAGTTTAACGATTATTAAAAATGGCGTTAAGTTCAATAATGAAGAAAATGACCCAGTAAAGTTGTTATTGACACTTGCTGCTACAGATAGTGAAAGCCATGTACTTGCTATTCAGCAACTTGTAGAGCTATTTATGAATGAAGAACATGTAGAAACTATTTGTAATGCAGATACTGTTGCTGAAATACGCAGCATAATTGAACAATATTAATTAATCCCATGCCAGAGATGGCGCATATTTATTAACACTGAATTAAATCAAAAAAGGTATAAATTATGAAAATTATCGTTGTATGTGGAAATGGTCTTGGTACAAGTTTAATGATGGAAATGAGCATTAAAAGTATTGTTAAAGATCTTGGCGTAAAAGCAGATGTTGACCATGTAGATTCTTGGTTCAGCTAAAGGAACGGATTGTGATATTTTTGTTGGTACGAAAGATATTGCAGAACAACTTATCGCACAAAAAGTCGAAGGTAAAATTGTTTCTCTGGATAATATGATAGACAAAGTGGCAATGAAAGAACGCATGTCTGCAGCATTGCAAGAACTTGGCGCATTATAGGAGACCATTATGGAGTTTTTCAACTTTTTAATGAATGATGTGCTATCCGAGCCTGCTATATTAGTTGGCTTAATTGCACTAATCGGATTAATTGCACAGAAAAAACCTGTTACGGAATGTATTAAAGGTACCGTAAAAACGATAATGGGTTTTGTTATTTTAGGTGCGGGTGCTGGCCTTGTCGTTAGCTCATTGGGTGATTTTTCTGCAATATTCCAAGAAGCTTTCAACATTCATGGTGTGGTACCTAATAATGAAGCGATTGTCTCGATAGCGCAAGAAGCATTCGGTAAAGAGATGGCGATGATAATGTTGTTCGCCATGATTGTTAATATCTTAATTGCACGCTTCACGCCATGGAAATTTATTTTCTTAACCGGTCATCATACTTTATTCATGTCGATGATGGTTGCTGCTATCTTAGCGAGTGGCGGTATGTCAGGGGTTGCACTTATTGCAACGGGTTCAATTATTGTTGGATCATTAATGGTATTTTTCCCTGCCATTGCACATAAATATATGGCTCAAGTGACGGGCTCTGATGATGTGGCTATTGGTCATTTTTCAACCTGTTCCTATGTGTTAGCGGGTTTCATCGGCAGTAAATTTGGTAATAAAGCCCATTCAACCGAAGATATGGATGTACCTAAGAGTTTATTATTCTTACGTGATACACCCGTTGCTATCTCATTCACGATGTTTATTATCTTTATCATTACCTGCCTTTTTGCTGGTGGTGATTATGTGCGTGAAGTCAGTGGTGGCCAACATTGGTTCATGTTTTCTTTAATGCAATCAATTAGTTTTGCAGCTGGCGTCTGGGTTATTTTGCAAGGTGTGCGTATGGTTATCTCTGAAATTGTACCGGCGTTTAAAGGTATTTCAGATAAACTTGTACCCAATGCCATTCCTGCACTTGATTGCCCAGTGGTATTCCCATATGCACCCAATGCGGTTTTAGTTGGTTTCTTATCTAGCTTTGCGGCAGGGTTATTTGGTATGTTCCTGCTTTATCTAATGGGATTGACCATGATAATTCCAGGTGTTGTGCCTCACTTCTTTGTAGGTGCAGCGGCAGGGGTATTTGGTAATGCAACTGGTGGACGCCGTGGTGCCATTTTAGGTGGCTTTGCGCAAGGCTTATTAATTACCTTCTTACCTGTATTTTTATTGCCAGTATTGGGTGATTTAGGTTTTGCTAACACAACATTTAGTGATGCAGACTTTGGTGTCGTCGGTATTCTATTAGGCATAATAGTTAACTAAGCAATACTTATCAGCGTACATAGAGCAGACCATTCTTGAAAAAGAGCAGGTCTGCTTTCTTTATGTAAGCAAATTTCACAATATCCCTGTTCGGACTGATGTAAATGTAGCGAACTTGTATTACAGGATCTCGACATATTATCCTTAATTACTTTTATTGTTTTGTGTTCTTGATGCTCACGTGGATTTATAAAGCTACTGATATTACTCATCGACTGTGCTCGTTATGGCTATCCCTAATTTGTTAGTCTATTAACGCAACTAGCTAATCTTGTAGACATTTAGCTGGCGATAATCTCGGGTATCTAGCGTAGGCAATATCGGTTTCAGTAGATAGTTAAGTGGTTGATTTGGTGGGTTATTTTATAATTATCTGAAAGCTGATGCATGTGCAAAAAATGCCATTCTCGACGAATGGCATTAGTTTAGCAAGTGATTCAATTAAATGACAAAAAGATTCACTTTGTCGTTAATGACTTTACCGATACCGGATAATTTTTCACTGGTTTTTACTGTTTCATTGGCAGCCTGATTGGTCACTTCCGTTGCATCTGAAATATTAACGATGTTACGCGCAATTTCTTCAATCACATTAGTCTGCTCTTCAGATGCCGTTGCGATTTGAATATTCATTTCAGAAATGCGTGATATAGAACTTGAAATACGCACAAGAGATTCACCGGCTTCTCCTGCTTTTTGTACGCTAATATCACTCGTTTCTCTACTTTGTTTCATCGAATCAACGGCGCGTTTCGCCCCATTTTGTAAGCTGGTAATTTTATTGTTTATTTCTTCAGTGCTCTCTTGTGTTTTACCAGCAAGGCTGCGGACTTCATCTGCAACGACTGCAAAGCCTCGTCCTTGTTCACCAGCTCGAGCGGCTTCAATTGCCGCATTCAAAGCGAGAAGATTGGTCTGATCTGCAATACCTTTAATTACCCCTAAGACGGTACTGATATCTTTAACTTCGTGCTCCAACTCGCCAATCACTTGCTCTGCAGTTGCTAAATTAATGGCTAAACCTTGAATAGAAGAGATTGCTTCATCAACTATTTTATTGCTTAACTGTCCTTCATGATCTGCTTCTTGGGCAGCTTCCGCAGCACCCTGTGCATTGAGTGCTATCTCACTGGTTGCGGCTGACATTTCTGATACTGCTGTCGCTACCTGTTCTGTTTCGTGCTTTTGTTTTTCCATCTCTTGATGACTTTGAGTCGAAATATTATGCATTTGCTCTGAAATTGTAAGCATTTCATCGGAGTTGTTTTTAAAATCTGTCATCATGTGATGAATATTGGCAACAAAGGTATTAAAGTACTCCGCTAGTTTACCTATTTCATCGTTACTTGTGATCGCTAAGCGTTTGGTTAGGTCTCCATTTCCTTGGGCAATATCATGCATTGCAGTTTGTAATGTACGCAGCGGCTTGGTTAATTGAACCATCAGTAAACTTAATAATACAACAGCAATGATAACGGTGATTGGTGGGAGGTATAATGCTAAATTACGGATTTTATTTATCGATGAGAAAGCTTGTTCTTTGTTGATTTCAACGGCTAGATACCATTTAAGTGATGGTACGCCTTCAATGGGGAAAAAACCAACAAGCAGGGGCCTGCATCGCTAGAAGCTTCCATTAATTCAGGTTGTATTGATATCTTATCTTTTGTATAAATATCATTAATGTTCTTTTGGATTAACCCTTTGTTTTGATGTACTAAAATAGTGCCGTCATCAGCAATGAGATAAACATGTCCCATGCCAGAAAAATCAACAAGATCTAAGGTTTGTCTGATAAAGTCTAGTGATAAATCACTGGCGGCAACACCAACAAAACGACCATTTCTGTTAATGGGAGCCATCGCTGAAAGTAATACATCACCACTGGTTGCATCGACATAAGGTTTAGTAAATGATGCCGAATTAAGTCGTTTAGCTTGTGTGTACCATGGGCGTATGCGCGGGTCATAATCTGCAGGCAGCGATATATTTTTATCCTCTAAGACCATAGTGCCGGATTCATTGGCAACGTAAACATGCACAAAATTTGCAGCTTTATTGATCAATGCGAGTTTAGATCTGTCCATTGTCGCACTGATTTCATCTGTTTCTTCTGCAACTGTTGATATAGCGAGTAATTTACCGTTTAGCCAATTAGAAATATTGCTTGAAGCGGTATGAGACGTTTCTGTAAGGTTAGCGTGCAAGTTAGTTTGAGTATGATTCATGACTGTAATATAGTTAATCGAGGCTAAAACGATTAATGCTAAGGCAATAATTGAACTGGCCGCTAATATTATCTTCCGTGAAAATCCTAAATTTTTCATGTTGTTCCTAGTGTTTTTATCAATCATTGAGTTTTATGTGTTGTTAAAATAATTGTTATTGAATAATAATCATTTCATATGATTATAGCAATCATTTGGTTGTTTGCTGTTTAGCAATCTAGTAACCAAAACTTATTAAGGAGCTTTTATGTCTTTTCGTTTTCCGAATGAATTTTTATGGGGAGGGGCGACTGCTGCTAACCAAATTGAGGGGGCTTATAATATCGATGGTAAAGGGCTCTCAACCTCTGATGTGCAGCCCTTTGGCACGTTTGGCGAATTAAAAACACGTCACCAAGGTGATTTTAATATCAAAGATACCGCGATCGATTTTTATCATCGTTATCCCGAAGATATTGCTCTGTTTGCTGAGATGGGGTTTACTTGTTTTCGCCTATCAATCGCATGGAGTCGTATTTTTCCAAAAGGTGATGAATTAGAGCCAAATGAACTTGGTTTGGCATACTATGACAAAATTTTTGATGAGTTAGAGAAGCATGGCATGGTTCCGTTGGTGACTCTTTCGCATTATGAGATGCCATTGTATTTAGCCGAGCATTATCAAGGTTGGAAAAGTCGAGAATTAATTGTATTTTTTGAACGTTACGCACGTGTCGTTTTTAACCGCTACGGTCATAGAGTTAAACATTGGTTAACTTTTAATGAAATAAATATTTCGCTGCATGAACCTTTTACAGGGGCTGGTATTCCTCGGGGGAGCGACCCTCAAAGTCTATATCAAGGAATGCATCATCAACTTGTCGCGAGTGCTAAGGCTGTTAAAGCCTGTCACGAACTGGTAGCCGATGGCAAAATAGGTAATATGATGCTCGGTGCTATTCAATACGCTTTAACTTGTCATCCCGATGACATTTTTGCTGCTATGCAAGAAAATCGAGAATGGTTATTTTTCGGTGATGTGCAGTCCCGAGGTTATTATCCAAGCTATATGACGCGTAAATTTAAAGAGTTAGGTGTTGAATTGGATATTAATGAAGAAGATAAGGAAGCGTTAACAGAGACTATTGATTTTATCTCTTTCAGCTATTACATGACGGGCTGTGTCACCACACATGCTGAAATGGAAATAGTTGATGAAAAAGTATTAAAAATGGGCAGCAATCCCTATCTTAAATCTACAGATTGGGGCTGGCAAATTAATCCAAAAGGTTTGCGGATTGTGCTTAATTTACTCTATGACCGTTATCAAAAACCACTCTTTATCGTTGAAAATGGTTTAGGCGCAGTTGATAAGGTTAATGGACAGGGGGAGATTGAAGATGATTATCGTATTTCCTATCTCAATGATCACTTATATCAAGTTGGTGAAGCACTGCAAGATGGGGTAGAGGTAATGGGCTATACCAGCTGGGGTCCTATCGATTTAATCAGTGCTTCTACGGCACAAATGTCTAAACGTTATGGTTACATTTATGTCGATCGTGATGATAATGGTCAGGGCAGTTTAATGCGCAAACGTAAAAAAAGTTTTTATTGGTATCAGGATATTATCCAATCAAAGGGACAAAATCTTCAACCGCCAGTATAGTTATCAAAGAAATTTCGGCAATCTTCTACCTCTGTTACCTCAAGTTACTTTGTTAAGTGCCAGATCGGCTAACAGAGCTGATGTAACGTGAGGTCATTGTTATTCACTTTTCGAGTAATGGATGATAGCGAAGCAAGGCAGATGGTATTAAATCGGGGATAAATGAATATTGCATTAAGGCAATTAAATATATTTAAAATGGTTGCTCAAGAAAAATCAATTACGCTGGCTGCGCAAAAGCTCTATTTAACAAAACCGGCAGTTAGTATGGCGCTTAGCGAGTTAGAAAAGCAATTAGGTCATCAACTATTTGACCGACATAATAATCGTTTGTTGATTAATTCGTTTGGCTTAAAGCTACAACCATTAGCTGACGAAAATCTTACTCGTGCCGATCATATGACGAGTTTATTTGATGAACAATCTGGTTTAACGGGCCAGTTAAAAATTGGCGCGAGTAATACCATCGGTAATCAATTAGCTCCGTTTATAATTCGAGACTTTCGCTTAGAAACAGAACACCTCAAGCAAACGCTATTTGTTTCAAATAGTGCTGCTATTTATGAGAAATTAGCTAAATTTGAATTGGATGTCGCCTTGGTAGAGGGGAAAGTTCACGATGATAGTATTCATATAGAGCCATGGTTATCCGATGAAATGTGCATTGTCTGTGCACCCAATTCCGCATTGAGTAAAACCGTGCTCACAGATATTTCCGATTTAGATAATCAGCCGTGGATTTTTCGTGAAGAGGGGTCGGGTACTAAACACTATTTTATGCGCTACTTAGAGCCACATTTAAAAAACTACAAGGTGGCGCTACAACTCACAAATACAGAGGTCATTATTAATAGTGTCGCAGCGGGGTTGGGGATTGCTTGTTTATCAAAGTTAGCCGTTATACATGCAGTCAAAGCTAATCGAATTAGCATGTTAAATTTGCCGAAAAATCAAATAAGGCAATATTATTTAATACATCATAAAGAAAAATATCTCTCCCCGTTATTACAGCGTTTTATTACATTCAGTCAACATTGGCGGAATTTTTGAAATTGCTTTTTGCTATTAATGGCAAATTCAATATTTAGGAGTAAATATAAAGCCGTTTATACAAGCAAAATAGCGAAGCTAGATTTGTCTATGGAAGGTTGAGTTGATTTTACTGATGGATGAATTTTCATAGAGAGTGTGGATCTGTTGAATACGGTGTTGCACTGTTTGGTCAGTATCATGTTCTTTTTGTAACGATTGTTCACCAGCAAAGTGCTCTGGTCGTGAGTAGCCAGAGGCTGGATGCTGCTCCCTTTATATCATCACTTTTCTGATTTTCTTGTAATATATCATTTCTTGCCTGTGCCGCCATTTGGTCTGCTTTGGCTGCTATCCGTTTATCTTGTCCTGATGGTTCTGCGGGCGCTAAAGCCGCTGCTTTTATTTGTTGTGCTTTACGTAAAGTTGCCTCTGGATCATTGGCAATGGCAGAGGTGTCAATGGAAACCTTGCCAGCAACGGCATATTTTACCCCATCAGGTCCAGTCTGATAGGTATAGCTGGGGGCTCCAGCATATTGCCCTCCTACTGAAGAATGCGCTCTTTCATGAATTTCGACTTCAGTATCGCGCATTTTTAATGAGCTGATTTCCTTCAATTCAGCATCGCTATATTGCTCCTGCCTACTATTTGTCGTACGCGGTGTTTCAGGATCTGATTGCTTATCTTTTGGCACAATGGTTTGATCGCCATCTTGCACTACGGGCTCTTCACCTTGTTGCTTTGTTTCATTGGGATTTAATGATGGAGAGGCAATACCATCAGCCTGTTTATTTATTGGCCTTTGGTAAGTGGGGGGGGCAATGTTACTTTGTGTCGCATCCGTTACCGTACTAATTGACACTGTGGTGTGGGCATTTAAATTAACCGCTTCCGGCGTTTTTTCCGAACGGCTTGGTGCAAGGGGAGCGCCGTTCGCAAAGGGTAATGAAATAGTCGTTAAACTGATATTCATAGCAGCGACTGCTAAACTCGAACATCAATCAAACTGCCCACCGCTTCATCGGCAGTCACTTGATGGCCTGATGAAGATGAAAGGGATTGATATTCTGAAACACGTGCATTAACCTTATCTTTATTAACCTCAGTACTTTTTTGTACTGGCTGCTCGGTGGTTATTTTATCGACGCTTTGCGCTTGCTTTTGAGTTTCAGTAGCAAGTTGTTGCTGTTTTGAATCATAGGGATCATTTCGTTGTAAGGTGACTGGTTGCTTGATAACATTTGCTGTGCCGGAAATGTCCATTGTCATAGCCTCAATTAATACAGATAGGGTAATTATGGTACATTAATGGATAAATTTCTATCTTAATTGTATATAAATTAAACTAACTAATTAGTGATTGCATTTGTGAGCTGGTTAGGCGTTTTACCTGTTTTTTTTCAATATCCAGCTGTTCTGTTGCTAAGTGGATAATTACCTTAGCTACATCAGTGGCATCAATCGGTTTATAATTTTGCAATGAACCTAGCATGCATGGGCTAATCACTTGCATAACACATTGTAGTACTCTTTCATCCATTCTAGGGTCATCACGTGGCCCAGCTAAGGGACCTGGTTGGAGAAATGTAATTGTTTTAAAAGTGAGTTGCTGTAGCCTCATTTCCATCTCCCCTTTACAACGAAGGTAATGAGAAACCCCTTTAGGGGAGGCGCCCAAGCATGATATGACAATAATATGCTCTACACCTAATGTGAGCATATCCTTTGCGACCTTAATCACGAGCTCTACATCGATAGCGTGTAACTGCTTTTTACTACCCGCTTTTTTGATGGTTGTGCCTAGTGCGATCACCGCAACTATTGGAAATTTTGGGGGATTTATAAAACTAGGAATATCTAATTTTTCATCTAACCACTGGGTTAATTTAGCGGCTTTTATTGTAATTGGGCGTCGCGAAAGCGAATAGACATGGGTTATTTTTTCGCACTGTAATGCTGCCTCTAATGTTGATTTTCCCACTAAACCAGTTGCACCAGCGATGATCATTTCTATCGGTTGCGACATATTTTCCCTCAGCGTTAATTAAGGTTGTTGCTAATATTTTCTGCCAATATATCAAGATGCCTTGTCAGGTGTTAGCTCGGATAGCAGATCGTTAGGAAAGTGTATACCGGCTTGTAGGCGAGCTTCAGTTAGCACGTCGATTACCACGAGTGAGTGGTCCAGCAATGCTAAACAAGCGGCATAATTGTTACTGTGGTAGAGAGCCGCGAATACTTTAAATTCATCAACCATACGATTGCTATATTCCCCTTTATTGGTTGATATAGAAGCCTCCTCTATTAACTTAAATTCTACCTCTTTAGCTTCGTTAGTTGGCCCGGCTATTTTCACGTAACCCTTTGTACCTTGCACCGTTGCATGACATGGGCTTTGTGAATCTTTAGCGGCACTACATATCGCAGTGAAATGCGGGTAGTTCATCACTAAAACACCTGAAGTGTCGATACCATTAAAACCGATGTTAGCGTGATAATGTAGCGATTCTGGTTTACCGAAAAGTCGACAAACAAAGTGAATGTTATAGACATTGATATCGAACAGCGAGCCGCCTGAGTAGGCTGGATCAAACGCCGCTAATACTTCGCCCTGTTGGTATTTAGGGTAACGACTGGAAAACTGTGAGTAATTGCACTGTATTAGTTTAATCTCCCCGATTTCAGCTAACTTTTCCTTTACATAGGCAAGGTTCTTTGAGTGGATCAAGGTGATCGCTTCGAACAGATATAATTTTTTCTCTCGTGCTAAATCTGCGAGTTCTTTTAGTTCGTGATAGTTTGAGGTAAATGGTTTTTCACATATCACATGTTTTCCTGCGAGTAGGGCACGTTTACTGTAGTGATGGTGTAGGCTGTTAGGAATACCAATATAGATCATTTCGATATCAGCATCTTCAAGAAATCGATCGTAATCGCAGTAAATTTTGTTAATGCTATATTGTTTCTGTAGCTCCTCAGCTACTGCGCGCGATTTTTCGCGAACGACGATCGCTTGTATTGTTATTTCAGGCACATAGGTCAATGCTGCTAAGGCTTCTTTTACAATATTTCCTGAACCAACAATCCCAAGTTTCATCGTCTATCTCCTATCCGTTTGTCGTTGTCATAGAGGCTGCAGGTAACAGCGCTATGTCACTTTACAAATAATGTCCACTATACGCAAATAATGATGTTGATTCTGTTACGCTTTTCCTTGCTATCCCCTATGAGGGTTAATTAGCAATGTATTTTCGGTATATCCTTCCAATTAGTCGTGTATTGTGGGGTTAAAAACTGCCGTCGCATTGACCATTTTTCATTAACACCTTGACTGGCAAATAGTACGCTATCTCGACCATATTTTTGGTTAACATTATCAACTAAATTCATCAGTTGATTATCGTTTTGGGCGTCATTAAAGAGATCATATTGCTGGTGGTGTGTACTGCTCAAATTAACTAAACCGACACCTATTTTATAATATTGAATACCGGGTATATAAAGTCTCTGAATATCATTAGTGATTGCTTTAATTAAGGTTGGGGTGCTTTGCGTTGGCGGGGTAAAGTGTTTAATAATCTTAAAATAGCGGGGAGCGGTATCAAATGGGCTATTTGCCACAAAAGCCATTAAAGTACCACAAAGTGACCCTTGAATACGTAGTTTTTCGGCTGCGATAGTTATATGTTTAACAAGGGCTTGTTGTAAACAGGCGATATTTACAATACGTTGTCCCACGCTCCGTGTCGAAAATATTTGTCGCTTATCTGCGCGCGTTTCATCCCATCCTTTACATTTTTCACCATTTAATTCTTGAATAGTGCGTAGCAATTCAATATTGAAATTTTGTTCGATTATATGGCGCTTTAACTGGAGTAGTTTGGTCACACTATTAACCCCCATATCGCAGAGTTTTCTATTTGTTTTACGGCCAATTCCCCATACCTCACTAGGCGATATATTTTTGAAGATATGATTCGTCATATCAGCAGGGGTTAATAGAGAGACGCCATTCGAGTCAGGTGATTTTTTGGCGATGTGATTGGCAAGCTTTGCTAATGTCATCGTCGCCCCTAAACCGACACAAACAGGTAAGCGCGCCTCCTTCCAGACTGCTTTGCGCATTTCCTGTGCATCTTGAATAAGGTTGGGAATGGTTAAAAAATCTGCAAATAAAAGAAAGCATTCATCAATGGAGTAGATATGCTGTATAGGCGCAAATCGCCCAATAATTTGCATCATTTTGCCAGAGAGATCTCCATATAACTCATAGTTAGAGGAGCAAACTATTATACCCTTTGTGTTACATAGTGTTCGATATTTAAAATAGGGCTGAAATTTTTTAATACCCAAGGATATGGCTTGTTTATTCGCAGCGATAATACAGCCATCGTTATTAGATAGCACAACCATTGGCTTACCACGCCATTCGGGGCGGAAAACTTGCTCAGAGCTGCAATAAAATGCGTTCGCATCAACTAATGCATACATTAAGTGATATTCTCTAAAAGGTGGCTGGGGCGATGACATCGAATGGATCGGATCACCACGCCTTCAATCGTAAATTGGTCATTTTCTCGTATTGATATAGCATGGAAGTACTGATTAGCCGAGAGTAGCATCCGATTAGGTATATCGATAATTTTGCAAATAAACTCACCATTCAAATTTGCCACAATAACATCTTGATTTTTAACCTGAATATGTCTGTCGATAATTAAAATATCGCCACTAAAAATACCAATTCCTTGCATAGAGTGGCCATCAGCTTTACCAATAAAAGTTGAGCTTGGGTGGTCGACAAGCAGCGCATCGAGGCTTAATGGCAATTGAAGATAATCACTCGCAGGAGATTCAAATCCGGTAATGCCTGCACTTGCAGGTATAGGTATAATGTTCATAGCGACCTAGCTGTATAAATAAACAGTATTATTATAATGAACAAATTGATAAGTACAAGGGGAAAAATAAATCGATTTATTGGAATATTGAAGTTGATTAGTTGTAATGCATTTGTTAACAGTGTTAACTTAATGTCCTCCTTGCATTGCTTTATATAAACCTAAGTCATTATTGGGTTGAGCTTCGTGATAAACCAAGGCAATTAACTGTTACCGATAAGAGACTTCTTCTATGTCATCATCCCGATTAATCCTTGTTACCGTCATTGCAATGATCGCCTTTGCTGGTAATTCATTGCTCTGTAGATTGGCTTTTAACGAGACGAACATTGATGCGGCGAGTTTTACAACGATTAGAATTTTATCCGCTGTCGTGATGCTCGCTGTCGTCGTTACTTTGAAAAATCGTCAGCTAATATGGGGAGGTAATTGGATTTCTGCGATTTCGCTACTAGCTTATGCAGCGGGATTTTCATTTGCTTACCTAAGTCTTCCTGCTGCTACTGGTGCGCTTCTGCTGTTTGGTGCCGTGCAAGCTACAATGATCAGTTATGGCGTGTTTGCCGGGGAGTTGACGAATATTAAACAGTTTTCAGGTATTGCGTTGGCATTAGGTGGTTTAATTGTGCTTTTCTTGCCTGGGTTAGCGTCGCCCCCTTTAGTGGGATCGCTACTGATGCTAGGCGCAGGTATCGCATGGGGGATCTATTCGTTGCGTGGACGAAGTGCTGGTGATGCAACGCAAGAAACATCTGGTAATTTTCTCCGTGCGGCTCCACTCGCATTAGTGGTAAGCATGTTAATGATACCGCAAATGAGTGTCGATTATTCCGGAATTGTGTATGCCGTGGCATCGGGTGCGTTAGCATCGGGTATCGGCTACGCACTTTGGTATAGCGTTTTACCTTATTTGAAAGCCACAAGCGCAGCAACCGTTCAACTAAGTGTTCCAGTAATAACTGCACTAGGTGGTGTGGTTTTGTTGGGCGAACCAATTACGTTTAGGTTAGTGTTAGCATCCTGTGCAATTTTAGGGGGAATCTGTATATATATTTTAGCGAAGGGAGACGCAGCCGTTGCCCACAAAAAATAAGCGAGGATGTTTTTTAAGCACTTTTCCTGCATAAAATTGAGGCAATATATTTCATACCTATTGGTATTAGCCATTATGCTCTCTGTTGTTGATGAACGGACGCTATCAACTTCGAGTAGGTCGATCAATGCCACAGTAATCGGGATAAACTTCATTATAAAATCATATTGATTAGCAAATGCCGTGTACGACAGGCCAGATTAACAAAACATCTCCAGGTAACATGACGATATACAAGGAAGTATCATGCTGATAACGATCAGAAGTAGAGTGAATAAAGTTAAGAGCGGACTGACTCGCCTAAATAATCAACCGATTGGAAAGAGTGTGTTAACCATTGTACTGTTTCTTGATTTATTCATTTTAATGTCAATTTTTCAAGGCTTAGATGATCACACCCGACAGTTAACAACACCCTATGAATACGTCCCGCAGAATTGCCGAGATATTGTTATTGATGAACAGTGGAATGAGAATAATAGACTTACTCTCACCGCAAAAATGGTCTCAAGGCAGCGCAGTCATTATGGTTATCTAGATGAAAATCACCGAGACCAAGAAGTGCATCCTATCTGCCTATCAATATCAACGCTATTGCATGCAATTGAAACGGATAAAACACTTTCTAGCAATCTGAGTTTATTGCTTAAGTTAAGAGGGCAAGTGGTTGATGTTAAGTCTCAACTTGATCGTATAAAGGGGGCATATGATACAACGCTTTTAGAGGATATTGCAGATAATAGTACAAAAGAAAATCCCGTTTCGTTCAAAAAAGAGGTCTCGCTATTAAGCAATAAACTAAATGCCTTAGTAAAGGAAGAGGGGGGATTGGTCGATGAACTTATGCATAATCGGCAACTGGTTGAATTTTTTGATGTAATTGATACCTCATCGACTAAAAATAGAGACATTCTTTTAGCGGAATTACGCGATTTAAATTTTTGGTATCCAGCAAAGCGTTTGGCGATGGAGATGCTATTTTTGCTACCGCTTGTCATCATCTTCTATCTATGGAACTCCAAAAGCATCGTTGCGAATAGGCCATACCAAAGTTTAGTCTCATCTCATCTGTTAGTTGTTGTATTTATACCTGTAATATTTAAGTTGATGGAGCTGATTTACGATATTGTGCCGCAAAAGCTTTTAAAGCATATATTTGTATTACTCGCGTCATTAAAGCTTATTGCAATATGGCATTACGTCATGATGGGAGTCGCTGTTTTAGCTGCTATGGCTTTGATTTACTTTATGCAGAAAAAAATATTTTCACCGGAAAAAATCATTCAACGGCGTATTATTAAAGGACAATGTCAACATTGCGGAGTCCATTTACCAAACGGTAATGATGCTTGTCCGATATGTGGCTTTATGCAATTTAAGCTCTGTGGTCATTGCAATATGAAAACCTATATACATGGAAAATATTGCAGAAAGTGCGGTGCCTGTGACTAAATATCAGTGGTTATTGTGGTTGAATAATGATCACCACAACGTATTCAAGATATAGTATGAGCAAGTCTCAGAAGCAGTTAATGAGCGCGTGGGACAAAATGTATTCCGTAAGTGAATGCACTAGGTCTAAATAATTTCCAGTACAGGGTAAGTCGCTTAGGGGCACAAAGCGAGATAGAAAATTTATAGCTAAATACAAAAAAGACCACCATTTCAGGTAGCCTCAAAGTTATGCGTATAACGGGTGTTATGGTAAATAAACAGCCTGTTGGTGCTTAGATTTATAACTTTAGTGGTAAAATAGTACATGCGGTAATCAAATAGAATAATTATTAATTACAGCTGCAAAGTAAAAAGCCCATTTTTTAGTGGGCTTTTTGCATTTTAGAACTTTGTATCCAGCTAAAAGAGGAACTAATTATGTTTATAGAGAGTTTATTATTATTACTGAGTTTCATTTCCATTATCTTTGGTAATTTATTTACCACTAACCCCAAACTTTACATTCAAAAAGTAGAGTTCATCCTATTTAAAAAATTACAGTTTCTATTAATAGCCATTGGGCTTATAGGGATGATATGTATGCTACTACCTTATCCGATTGATAGCTTAATTTCACAGGACGCAATAAGGTCATTATTAACAGAGCTGGAAGAGGTTGTGAATAAATACTTTGTACAGTTTATTGTGTTCAACTTTGTATTCGATGGCATCCTATACAAGACGCTATCTTTAGCCAGAGAATCAATTAAGTCATAACCAATCATGCCATAGAAAAACCGAGGGGCGATTTCCCCTCGTTTCCTATATGAACAATTGGTAGCTCATTGTCAGATACACTTTTTTATTTATAGGGTTACGTATATTTTTTGAGATGTTTTAGGGGAAACAAACGACAGCTTCCTATTTTCTATATTGTAATCATATTTAACTTTTTCTTTCCAATCACCCCATTTATTTCCAATCATTCCCATTGATTTATCTTCAATTAGCCATTGAGCATATTCAATACTTGATGAGTCAATGTCACAAACATATTGAAAAGTGACAGTGTCACCATTAAACCATTTTCCAGTATATTTGACATATACATAACCATTATCATCACTCTTATAGTGAGTCATTATCGATGTAGGCTTTTTCATAATTGAACCTATATAAGCTTTACATACTTCACCTTTTTTAGCATTAGTCCAATTTATCTCTGAAGTATTGCTTGGCATCCGTGGCACTATTACTGATGCTCCGATACCTAACAGAAATATCATGAGCATAACTTTCCCTAGTGACATAAGTGTTCCTTTGCTTTTAGATTGTGATTTATAATTGATATAATAACAGGCAATTTATAAGTATTGCACCAATAGATTAAATAAAATCAAACAGCTATATGCGCAAAATGACTGTTATGTTAAATGGTGGTTTTTTCTTATACAAATAGCTGTTTCACCATAGAATTAATACTAACCACTTAAATTTATTAGTTGATTGTTCGGTATTAGCCATAAAATCGTAAATCAAAAAAAATATTGGCCGACTGTTTTTTTAACCGTAAATGTATGATTCTTGTTTGGTTTCCTTTCTAAGGCCAAACCGCTATATTAACCAGTTTAATTTTTTTATTATAAACAGAGTTCACACAAGTAAAATTTCTACTATTTTATCGCTTTCTAGCTCGCCATGGGGGCGAAGGCGACTTAGTTTTCTTAGTAGTAACGGTATTAGAAAATTTGTGAGGTGTTCAAGGTTAGTAGTGATTGCCATTTCAATTGTTTCGTTCACCTTGTTCTCGTATTTAAAATATAAAAAAATGACATTTGTTGTGGGCTATATTATGGCGTTTCTGAAGTTGTTGGGCACAAGCGTGGCCACAAATGGTTTTTTGTGTATTTTTAGTGATCTCTATTTAACGATAAAAAAAGATATTTTTAGTAGTGATACCAATTCCGATAAATAGCTGATCTATTTTACTGGTTAAAACAACTTACTGCTGCGTTGTAATTTTCGCAAAGGGAATAACCATTTACGTCAAATTACGCCTTGAATTAAGCTGTTTTTCCTACGCAAAATTTAAATCACATACTTACCGGAGTTGGTATGAGTTTTATTGATTTTTACGAAGACGTATTAAACAACAGGCATAAAAAAACCGCAACAAGTGCGGTTTTTTTATGTGTGGTCGGTGATAGAGGATTCGAACCTCTGACCCTCTGGTCCCAAACCAGATGCGCTACCAAGCTGCGCTAATCACCGATTTATATTTAGGATTTAAGTTAGTAAACTTGACGGGTGTTAACCCTCTGGTCCAACTTTTCATAAACCCATGGAGATGCGCTACCAAGGTGCGCTAATCACCGAAATTTTGTACTACATATTTAGAGTTTACATTTTACGGGTAAGACCCTCTGGTCCAACTTTTCATAAACCCATGGAGATGCGCTACCAAGCAGCGCTAATCACCGAGGATGGTATTTTTTGAAATCATTGAACTTATTATTTAGAAAAATATAACAAGATGATTTGTAAGTCTAAATGGTGCGGAGTGAGAGACTTGAACTCTCACACCCTTCGATACTAGAACCTAAATCTAGCGCGTCTACCAATTCCGCCAACTCCGCGACAATTTAAACTGTTTATCTTCAAAAAATGGGGCGAATGACGGGGATTGAACCCGCGACAACCGGAATCACAATCCGGGGCTCTACCAACTGAGCTACATCCGCCACTAAACTTTTTAAAAATGGTACGCCCTACAGGATTCGAACCTGTGGCCTACGGCTTAGAAGGCCGTTGCTCTATCCAACTGAGCTAAGGGCGCATCGTTGGTCTGTACTCTACAACACGTTTATAACGTGTTTTTAAATGTGGTCGGTGATAGAGGATTCGAACCTCTGACCCTCTGGTCCCAAACCAGATGCGCTACCAAGCTGCGCTAATCACCGAAATTTTGTACTACATATTTAGAGTCTACATTTTACGGGTAAGACCCTTCTGGTCCAACTCTTTGTAAATCCAAGGAGATGCGCTACCAAGCTGCGCTAATCACCGATGGTTGCTAAACTATTATGCCTTAACAACGGAGCGAGATATTACTGAGTTGTGTTAGTCTCGTCAAATATTATTTATTAAAAATTATCTGTATGCTGATTTATTAAACGCATTGATTGTTTTCACGGCATTTACTTGTGTAACGTTTTTGTAGCACGTACAGATGCTGACCTAATAGTATAGCAGATACGGTCAAACCGACAGTAATTCCAATCCAAAATCCCTTAGCTCCCATCGGCTCGACCATAAAATTTGTCAAACCAAGTAGGTAACCTAAAGGTAAACCAACTAGCCAGTAAGCTATAAATGTACGAATAAAAATAGCTTTCATCTCTTGATAACCACGTAAAGCACCTGCTGCGACAACTTGTATCGCATCGGTACATTGATATAACGCAGCGAATAGGATGAGTGTAAGTGCCAATGGTATAACATTAAGATCATCGGTGTATAAATAGGCGATATCTTCCCTGAAATATACAGTCAATAAAGCAGTACAGATTGCAGTCCCTAAGGCTAATGTAAAACCAGCATAGCTAGACTGTTTGGCATCATTAGGATTGCCTTTGCCTAAATTAAAACCAACGCGGATACTGACTGCATTGGCTATGCTCAAGGGTAGCATAAATACCATAGAGGAGAAGTTAATGGCAATTTGGTGGGCTGCAACGATGTTCGGTCCTAGTGGGGCTACGAGTATGGCAACCATTGCGAAGATGGTGATTTCAAAGAACAGGGCAATGGCAACGGGTAAACCAAGTTTAAAAATAGACCATAGCGCCGTACCATTAGGGCGTTTAAATTGTGTAAAAAGCGGGTAGTACTTGAGTTTTTTACAAATAAAAACATACACAATTAACGATAAAAGCATGAACCAATAAACGATGGTTGTGGCAACGCCACACCCGACCCCTCCCAATGCGGGTAGGCCGAATTTGCCGTATACAAAAATCCAGTTTAGTGGAATATTCAGCAGTAATCCGATGAATGCAATAACCATAGCCGGTTTTGTCAGTGACAGTCCTTCAACATAATTACGCAGCGCTTGAAATAATAAAAAAGCAGGGACAGCAGGTAAAACCACAAATATATAATGACTGATTATCTCTTTTAAAGCGATGTCGATATCCATGGCATTGAGCATGTGGTTAACATTATATAAAACAACGATTGTTGGCACAGATAAAAACAATGCGAGATATAGTCCCTGTTGGCCTATATAGGGGATGCTATCGGTTTCATTTGCACCATGGGCCTGCGCAATGCGGGGAATTAACGCCATTAATATGCCGACGCCAAATAGAATACAGGGTAGCCATATGCTTGATGCAACCGCTACTGCCGCCATATCATTAGCACTGACACCACCTGCCATGACGGTATCAACAAAACCCATTGCTGTTTGTGCAAATTGTGCGATAAAAAGGGGGACACTTAATTTAATGAGTTTGTTTATTTCTTGGCGATGAAACACGTAATTTTCCAATGACTGAGAGTATGAAGATGGCGATGTTATACGCCTTACTTTTTATTATTGCAATGACAATCAAACTCAATGCACCATGATGAATTGGGAATATGGTTGTAACAAATAAAGCGGGCATGCTAATGAGAAAGGGGCGCTAATAAGTAGTTAATGTGCTAAATTAAGGCTTTAATCAGTGCCACGTAATTAATTACAGAAGATTTATAATAAGAGGTTAGCAAATATTACACCTTCTTGTATATTAACCCTATTGAGTTTCAAGCGGCGAAAATAGTTGTAATCTATTTTCAAACCCTTGCTAATATTCCATCTAAAAAAAAGAGTGTTTAACATGAGCCAAGTTGCTTCTATCGAAGAAGTGGTTGAAAAAAAACCACAGGAAAAATACCTAGCCGATTATCAGGTTGCAAATTTTGCTATTACCACCATCGACCTTGAGTTTGATCTTTATGATATGCAGACCGTGGTAACAGCGACGAGCAAGATGTATCGAACCAATGCTGAGAAAAAGCCGCTCTTTTTATACGGAGAGCAATTGAAACTCGTTTCTCTGTTAATTGATGGCATTGCTTACGATGATTATCAGGAGGTTGAAGGGGGCTTGCAAATTAATGGTTTAGCAAATGAATTTGAGTTGCAAATAACCACTGAAATTGATCCGCAAGCAAATAAAGCATTTGAAGGTTTATACAAATCGGGAGATGCATTTTGTACGCAATGTGAAGCTGAAGGCTTCCGCCGTATCACCTATTATTTAGATAGACCCGATGTGATGGCTAAATTCACGACCAAAATCAGTGCAGATAAAACACTCTACCCATCGCTTTTGTCAAATGGTAATCGCATAGCACAGGGGGATTTAGAAAATGGACGCCATTGGGTTTCTTGGCAAGATCCCTTCCCAAAACCTGCTTATCTATTTGCTTTAGTTGCAGGGGATTTCGACTGTTTACAGGATACCTTTGTCACTAAAAGTGGTCGTGAAGTTGCGCTGGAGTTATTTGTTGATAAAGGAAATTTAGATAAAACCGCTCATGCTATGGTATCCCTCAAAAAATCCATGGAGTGGGATGAACAACGTTTTAATTTAGAGTATGACCTTGATATTTATATGATTGTTGCCGTCGATTTTTTCAATATGGGGGCAATGGAAAATAAAGGGTTAAATATATTTAACTCTAAATTTGTACTGGCCAACGCTAAAAGCGCAACGGATCAAGACTATTTAGGTATTGAAGCGGTAATCGGTCACGAATATTTCCATAATTGGACGGGTAATCGTATTACCTGTCGGGATTGGTTCCAATTGAGTTTGAAAGAGGGGCTCACGGTTTTTCGTGATCAAGAGTTCAGCTCGGATTTAGGTAGCCGTAGCGTTAATCGTATCGCCAATGTTAAAATTATTCGTAACCATCAATTCGCGGAAGATGCTGGGCCAATGTCTCATCCTATTCGACCTGAATCGGTGATGGAGATGAATAACTTTTATACCGTTACTGTTTATAATAAAGGCTCCGAAGTTATTCGTATGATGCATACACTATTAGGTGAAGAAAAATTCCAACAGGGGATGCAGCTGTATGTGCAACGCTTCGATGGTCAGGCTGTTACCTGTGATGATTTTGTTGCCGCCATGCAAGATGCCAGTGGGGTGGATTTAACGCTGTTTAAACGTTGGTACTCGCAATCGGGGACACCGCAAGTAACGGTGAGTGATTATTACGATCAAGCTAATAAAAGTTATCAAATAACTTTTAAGCAGAAAAATTTGCCAACGGCGGATCAAAAAAGTAAACAGGTATTACATATCCCTATCGATATCGAATTGATTTCACCATCGGGTGAAGTATTTGATTTGGGGAACGGAGAAAAAAGTAAAGTACTCAGCTTAACACATAAAGAGCAAACTTTTGTTTTTGCTAACATTAATGAAAAGCCCGTCCCTTCTATTTTCCGTGGATTTTCTGCTCCCGTGAAATATAAGTATGCCTACAGTGATGAGCAAATGTTGCATTTAATCACTTATGCTACGGATGATTTCTCTCGTTGGGATGCGGGGCAGAATTTATTTAATAAATACCTCATTGCTAACGTTAATTTGCATAAATCAGAGCAGGCAATGAACTTGCCAAGCATGTTTATTGATGCCTTTAAGTCTATTTTGACTGCACAACATTTAGATCCCGCATTAATAGCAGATATGTTCGACTTCATTAGTGAAACCGGTGCTATGGAGTTATTTGATACGGTCGATATTGAAGCTTTGCATAGTGCACGCGAATTTATGTTAGCTGAGTTGGCAAAACAGCTATTAAATGAATTTGTTAAGGTTTATGAATATTATCAAGTTACTGGTGACTATCAACCTGAGTGTGACGATATAGCGCGTCGTAAATTAACTAACTTGGCGCTGTTATACATTAGTAAAGGTGATCCTGTTTTAGCTGATAAATTGGTTTTAGAGCAGATCGCGCAATGTAATAACATGACCGATCACCTCGCTGCATTAACGGCAGCAAATAGTGCTCAGTTAAGCTGTCGAGATTCAGTCATGGCAGATTTTGATGAACAATGGCATCAAAATGGTTTAGTTATGGATAAATGGTTTGCACTACAAGCGACTGTGGCTAGCCCTAAGGTGCTTGAAAATATCAAAGCGTTATTCGATCATCGTAGTTTTGATTTTAGCAATCCTAATCGTGTACGTGCGTTATTAGGTACATTTGCACAGGCTAATCCTTATTTTTTCCATGTGATTGATGGCAGTGGTTACCGTTTTTTAACTGATCAACTGATTAAACTTAATGAGCAAAACCCGCAAGTTGCATCTCGATTAATCACACCGCTAATTCAATTTAAGCGTTTAGATGAAAAACGTAAAGGGCTCATTAAAGAGCAATTAAACCGTTTATTGGCATTAGATAACCTCTCGTTGGATCTTTTTGAAAAAGTAAGTAAAGCATTAGTTCAATAAGCCAGCACAATTATATACCCATGTTATTTTAAGATGCGATGTCAGCTGTTAGCTTGGACATTTCAGCAGAGGTAACATGGGGTAATGATTATGTAGGAAAAATTTTTCATTTACTTTAGCATTAACGTTATAATGCCACTATTTCTCAAGTCAACTATTGATTTTTCCACAAATTAAGGGTGTTTATCCATGCCAATTAAAACAAGTCTAGCAGCGCGTAGTAACGAATCATGTGAGTTATGTGGCTCAACTAACCATTTGAGCGTTTATGAAGTACCGCCTGTTTCTGAGCCTAATTCAGACAAATCAATATTAGTTTGTGATGTTTGTTTACAACAAATAGAGAAAAAATCCGAAATGGATAGTAATCATTGGCGCTGCCTCAATGATAGTATGTGGAGCCAAGTTCCTGCTGTTCAGGTGACCGCATTCCGTATGTTGACGCGATTAGCCGTGAGTGAAGGATGGGCGCAGGATCTGCTTGATATGATGTATATGGAAGATGAACAAAAAGCGTGGGCAGAGTATGGTGTTGCAGCTGATACGATTGAAGAAAAAGCGCCTACACGCGACTCTAATGGTACGATTTTAGTTGCCGGTGATAATGTAACATTAATTAAAGATCTTGATGTGAAGGGAGCTGGTTTTACAGCGAAACGTGGCACACCAGTGCGAAATATTTCTTTAACAGATAACCCTGAGCAGATAGAAGGGCGTGTTAATGGTGTACGACTTGTTTTGTTGACCTGTTTCCTGAAGAAGATGCCATTGTTTGAAGATTAAAATAGTCATGTCATGGCATTATTAATAATAGAAATGAAAAAGGCGCTTAATAAGCGCCTTTATATTTTATGTTGTTATCTGTTAGGGCTTATTTTGCGCCTTCGATAATACCGACAAATTCTTCAACAATAAGCGCTGCACCACCAACTAAACCACCATCGATATCTGCTTGTGCAAATAATTCTTTTGCGCTAGAAGCTTTAACACTGCCACCGTAAAGAATTTGTACTTTTTCTGCTACAACTTTACTTTGTGCTGCTAACCAGTTACGGATATGAGCATGTACTTCTTGAGCTTGCTCAGAAGTTGCAACTTTACCTGTACCAATTGCCCATACTGGCTCATAGGCAATTACAGAGTTTTCTAATGCATCAATACCAGCAACATCGATAACTGCTTTAAGTTGAGTTTCAACAACAGCAAATGTTTTATCAGTTTCACGCTCTTCAAGTGTTTCACCAATACATACAACAGGTACTAATCCATTTTCTTGGATTGCAACAAACTTAGCCGCAACAACAGCGTCAGTTTCGTTGTGATATTGACGACGTTCGCTATGGCCCACTAAGCTATATTTAGCACCAAACTCTTTAACCATAACTGGTGAAGTTTCACCTGTGTATGCGCCATTTACGTGAGTACTTACATCTTGAGCACCAAATTTAATGCTGTTATTAGCAACTAATCCTGCAACTTGCTCGATGAAAATAGCAGGAGGACAAACAGCAACTTCAACGTTGGTCGCAGCATCTGCAGCAGATTCTAATCCTTTGATTAGTGCTGTAACAGATTCTTTAGTGCCGTTTAATTTCCAGTTGCCCATTACTAGTGGTGTTCTCATGTTTTTCTCCAAAATAAGAATAAAAAGTTAATAAGTAGTGTTAGACCAATCCGCATAGGTATCTGATTCTATCTTGTTGGTTAAAATAATGATATTTTCCTTAACAAGTGATGACCACAATTTATGTGGATAGGTATTAATCTTTAGCGATTATAAATCACATTACACTGAAACCTACCTCTTTTTTATGAAAAGAGGTTGTTTTGAGTGCGAATAAAGTGATTGTCTGATCTAAAACAAGCAAATATTAGTTAATTAGGTCAGTTGCTTAATTTGTACGCTTGGTTGTTGTGCGTAATATTGTGCCTCAATGTTATCCATAATAACAGGGGCTTGTTGGATATCTTCCTTATCAAAGGCAATATCTCCGCCATTAATAACCCCAGAATCTTTATTAATTTCTTTGAAATTAAATAGTTGTGTATCTGCAAGGTGTGAAGGAATCACGTTTTGCATTGCAGTAAACATAGATTCGAGACGCCCGGGGAATTTTTCATCCCATTCATTAAGCATCTCTTTGGATAATTGGCGTTGTAAATTGGGTTGAGAACCGCACAGGTTACAGGGAATAATCGGGAACGCCTTTAGTTGTGCGTATTGTTCTATCTCTTTTTCTTTACAATAGGCTAACGGGCGGATCACTACGTGTTCGCCATTATCAGAGACAAGTTTTGCTGGCATGGATTTTAATTTACCGCCAAAAAACAGGTTGAGCATCATCGTCGCCAGCATATCGTCTCTATGGTGACCTAATGCAATTTTTGTGGCGCCAAGTTGTTTAGCCGTACTGTAGAGTATGCCACGACGCAGTCTAGAGCATAAACTGCAAGTGGTTTTGCCTGCTTCTAATTTGTCTTGAACAATACTGTAGGTGTCTTGTTCAACAATTTTAAATTCTACCCCTAATGTCGTGAGGTATTGCGGTAAAATATGTTCCGGGAATCCTGGCTGTTTTTGATCTAAATTGACCGCGATAATTGAGAAGTCGATTGGTGCTGCAGCACGAAGTTGCAGGAGTATATCAAGCATCGTAAAGCTATCCTTGCCGCCGGATAAGCAGACCATAACGCGGTCGCCATTTTCAATCATATTGTAATCAGCAATAGCTTGACCTGTTAAGTGACGTAGCCCTTTACTCAATTTTTTGAGGGTAAATTGCTGTTTTGGACTCTGTAATTGTGACATTGTAGGCCTTGATAAATGGGAAGATATATTAGGCGTGCATTGTACAAAAAGAAATTTTCAGATGCAAAAAAGAGGCTAATAAAATCAGGGGAAATCAATAATCGATTCCCCCTGATAAAGCGCAATAATTGCTATTTAGGTCGTTTAGAGTGGACTTGGACGTGCAATAAGAAAACCTTGAACGCCATCAATGTACATGCTTTCTAATGTCTGTTTTTGTTCTAAGTGTTCAACACCTTCAGCGATAACATAGCAGTTCATGCGATGAGAGACATCAATTATCATGCGTAGAAATTGCTGGTCTGTGTTATCACGCTCAATATTGCTTATTAAGCCAGAATCAATTTTTACATAGTTAGGTTTGAGTTCTTTAAATAAACGGAATGAACCTATCCCTTTACCAAAATTACAAATAGCAGATCGTGTACCTGTGCGTTTGAGCATTTCAAAAATACGCTTACTGGCTGCAAGGTTGACGTCTAATATTTGTTCACGCATTTCAAAAATGAGGCAAGACGCAATTTTAGACTCTCGTAGTAATAAACGTTCTAGCCAGACTATAAAGTGGCTATCTTGTATGGCGGTACTAGTTAAATTAATTCCCCATCGTGTGTTTCCATCGGCTTTATGACGGCACTGATTTATTAATGTTTCAATGATCATATTTTCTAATTCTATAATCATATCAACACGTTGAGCCATCGCAAAAACAGTATCAGTAGGGATCATGTTATTATTTTCACCAATAAAACGAGTGAAAATTTGTTGGTAACCTTTCATATTACGTTGGATTGGTTGAATAGGTTGATGTAACAACATGATTGACTGATTGGCAATGATGTTTTCAATGATTATTTTCCACTGCTGTTGTCCCTCTTCTTTCTCACTGGTGTTATTTTGTTGAAAAGCCCAACAATTGACACCTTCAGCTTGTGCCTTTGCCAATGCGATGTCAGTACGTGATAAAGCCTGTTCAAATAATTGCCCTGATACAATGGCAGAAATACCATTGTAGGCAACGCTGTCCAATTGATTTAACTTTTGGTAATGATCGAACTGTACTTTTAATTTAGTGGCAATGCGTTGTGCTTCTACAACGGTCATATTTTCAGCGATAATGGCGATGTCTGAACCGCATAGACGATATGTATTAACATGCTGAATTTCGTTACAAACTTTAGCAATGATTTGAGCAATATCTTTGATGTATTGATCGCCTTTTTGAAAACCTCCCGTTGCATTTATCGTATTTAATTCACTCGCACGAATAAAAAATAAAATGGCATGTTTTATTTCACCATTAGCACTGAGGATCGCTGTGAGCGCTTCTCGGAAAGCGTAACGGTTGAAAAAACCAGTCAACGTATCGGTATTAACCTGATGTGTGAGGGAAGAAATTTGTTGTTCTTTATTTTGGAGAGCTCGATGAAAAGTTGTTTTTTGCTGACGAATGGAGTGAGATACCTTACTTAGTATGCTTTGTGGGGAATTTATGTCATTAATTTCTTCAACCAAGCTGGTTTCTATGCGTTTTAGAAGACGGTTATAGTTTAAATGCATGTTAATTATTGCTATTGCTAACGTGAAATACAAAACGCCCAAAATACTTTTAAACAGATCTAACAATAATTGGTTTGCAGCACGATACTCGATGCTTTGGCTACCATCGTTAGCTGTTATTTTACTCATTTCGATAGGTAATATATAACTGGCAATATCTCTATTCGGTTTCTCATAAACAAGAGGGTTAGAGCTTGTTTTATTGTTTACCTTTATATAATCAAACAGATTGTATGCGACTAATAGATCTAGTTGCCTTGAGTTCATTATTGGTTCGATATTACTAAGATGAAATTGCTTTGCAATTGATTCTTGTTGCTGAAAAAGCACTGGATTGAAGATTAGCTTTACAGCAAAAGTGATAACTATTGCGAGTAATATCATAGGCAAAGAATTTACCCAGATATATTTTTTATATGCGCTCATTGAAGTTCACTCCATGATCTCAATTAACTGTTTATATAAATTTTACATAATTATGATGCTGAGAACTTTATCAATGTTTCGATTACATTGATAGATCAACGATCTAAAAAAAATGAAAAAGCGTTTATTTTCTATAATCAGGTTGGTGACTCTGTAAAAGTTGCTTTGTACATTCCGCCTGTGGCGAATTATAAATAGCCTCCGTACTATTATATTCTACAATCAACCCGTTTTGCATTACGATTATTTGGTCACTCATATGCCTGACTAAGTTCATATTATGTGCAACAAAAATATAGCTTGTGCCTTTTTTCTTCTGTATATCTAATAATAGATTAACTATTTTAAAACGTAGAGAAATATCTAATGATGCTAACACTTCATCGGCAATAACAATATCGGGATTTAATATCATTGCCCGAGCAAGCGCTACTTTGTGTTGTTGTACATTTGATAGCATGTTGGGATAAAAAACAAGATAATCGGGCAATAATTCGACTAACTCGAGTGTATCTAGGATCTGCGCTTGAATCTCTTCTTCACTGAAATTGGTATTTAATTTTAGTGGTGCCGCAAGTATGCGCCCGATGGTTGATTTAGGATTAAGTGAATTACTTGGTTCATGAAAAATCATACGAATAGACTGACATTTTCGTTGTTGACTTATCGTCTCCAGTGGCTCGCCATTTATGTATATTTCGCCTGATGTTGGGGTGATCAACCCGGCTATCATTTTTACCAAGGTGCTTTTTCCTGAGCCACTTTCACCAACAATAGCCAAGGTTTGCCCTTGATTTAATGTGAAACTTAATGGTCCTAGGTTCGGTCTATAACCGGATGATAGGAATTTTGCACTGCGGTTGTAGTGTTTGCTTAAATTGTTAATTTTCAGTAAAGGTTGCATTGGTTAATCGCTTAATTTAGGAAAGTGGCAACGAACAACATGTCCTTTAAATATTAAAACATCAGGATATGTTACACAAACCCTTTGAGCACGAGGGCAACGAGGGCCTAATCGACAGCCAATGGGGAGCTGATTGGCAGAGGGGATGCTACCGGGTAATGTGTATAATTTGCTTTTATGGATGATATTGCCATCAAAAGCCAAAATGGTTTTTATCATCGCTTCCGTATAGGGATGCATTGGCGATTCCATGATCTGTTGGTAATTTCCTGACTCTACAGTTTGCCCGCAATAAATAAGGGTCATGTAATCGGATAAATTGCTGATACTCCCAAAGCTATTACTTAATAATAGGATAGTTGTATTGTGTAATTGATTTAATTTATACAGCAATCTAAATATTTGAGCTTGTGTGACAGCCTCCATCGCGGTTGTTGGTTCATCAGCAATAATAAGGCTTGGGTTATTGGCTATCGCCATGGCAATCATTACTTTCTGACAATCACCTTCAGATAGTTCATGGGGGTAACTAGCGCCAACCGTTTTATCATTTTGAATGCCAACTTTGTGTAATAAATCTTTGACTATTTTCTCCGTGGATTGATCCTTTATTTTTTTAAATTTATTGAATAATTTATCGACTAGCCTCTTTTTAGGCAGTACTTCTTTTATTTGAGAAAATATTTTTTTACTTGGATTTAGATAGGAACGGGGTTGTTGGAATATAGTCGCTATCTGCTTGCCCATTATTTTGCGTCGTTCACTGGGTGATAACTTAGTTAAATCTGTTGAGCCTAAAAACATTCTATCAGCTGTCACTGTCCAATTAGGGTTATGTAGGCCAAGGATAGCTTTTGCAATAAAGCTTTTACCTGATCCTGATTCACCAACTAAACCATGGATACTCCCTTCTATAATTGTGAGAGAAACTTTTTCAATGATACGAATTTTACCCTGTGCAGTTTCGATATCAATGCTTAAATTGCGAACGTCTAGTAATGCCATTTATGCATCCTCTCCTTCAATAATAGCCAACCTTAACCCCTCAGCAAAAAGATTAAATAATAAAATAATAACTGAAAGAGTAATGCCCGGGATAATCACTAACCAAGGAGATGAATATGTCAAATCTATATAGGTTGATATGAGCGCACCTAATTCGATCTCAGCAGCTTGAGCGCCAAAACCTAAATAACCAAGTGTTGCTATTTCTAAAATAGCCATCGTAAAAATACGCATGAATAGAGTAATTATTGGTTCGACAATATTGGGTAAAATACCAAATCTCATTAAACGCATATAGGTTGCTCCATCAAGCCGAAGCGCGACGACATATTGTTTATGCATTTCATTTTCGATACTTACGTAGATACCGCGAATAAACTGTGGAAGAAGAGATAGCAATACCGCAATCAGGCAGTTATCGTAACTAGGGCCAAATATAATGATAAGAATAAAAGCAATAAGTAAAGTGGGAATGGTGAGTAATGCATCGAGTAAATGATGCAAAACACTGGCTTTAATCCCCTTAGTTACTGCTGCTGCAGCCCCGATAATGGTGCCCAAAAGTGCAATAATCACGGTTATTGTTAGCGCACCACCCAGAGTAAGTTGAATGCCCTTAATCAGACGAGATAGAGAGTCTCGTCCTAAATCATCAGTACCCAATAGATGCATGGCATTACCGTTTTCAAGCCAAGATGGAGGCAGTAAAATATTAGTGAAATAATGTGCAAAGGGATTGTGAGGGATAATATAATCTGCAAAAAGTGTGATTAATATTAAAATTATACACCCCCACATGGCAGCCATAGAAAAACTCTTCTTTTTGAAAATTGACCATGCATATTGCCAAGGAGACAGTATGGTTTCATCATCGAATTCATTGTTAATCAACATATAAAGATTTCCGTTTCACTGGTGAAATAACGACTAAAAGAATATCAATAAAAATACTCGAGATTAAAATAAAAAGTGAGATGATGAGCAGGGATGTCGGTAAAGCAAGATAATCTCCCAATGTTATACTCGATAATAGCCACCCGCCAATGCCTTGCATCGAAAAGACAATCTCCACAACCATTGCAAAGGATATGATGGTATTGAACTGCAAGCGAATATTATGAATAATTGTCGGCATTGCATTCTTAAATACGTGTCGGTAAATTATCTGGGGTTTACTAAAACCCTTCGCATAAGCTGCTTTTATGAAATTACTCTTCATAACTGTCGAAATCGTGTTTCGAGTTAAGCGAATCAACTCCGATATCAGAAATAATGAGAGCACTAATGAAGGTAAAAAAGGTGTGCTAACCGGCTGAAAAATGCATCTAATTGATAAGATTTCGTTGCTATTAAGGTATCAATCAACAGAAATCCTGTATGATTTTTAAACTCATAAATTGGACTAATATCACCATCGATCGGTATGGGAAGTGAAGTTGAGCTAGGGAATAATGTTAGTACTACCGATAACCAAAAAACTGGTAGAGCTAAACTAATCAAGGCGATGGTCATTATTATTTTATCAAGCATTGTATCTTTGTTCATGCTTGCGATGATACCGAGTGGGACGGCAATGATAGTGGCGGTAACAAATGCCACCAAACAAAGTTCAAGTGTTAAGTAAAATGCAGTTAATCCTTTTACTAAAATAGGCTGTTGATCGATGATTGAAAATCCCCATTCCCCCATTATTATATCTATAAGGTAATCAAAGTATAATAAAATAAATTCTCCAATAGAGGTGTTTGGTAACTTTTCCAAGACGTTAATAAATAAGCTAGGATACTGAGAATGAAGGCGGTAATAATGAATAGGTTGAATCGTCTTATAAGATAATTGCGCATATTATTTAGCTTCTGATTTTGTTACATACTGAAAATTTATTCCCGTCAGGGGATTAACCGTAAGACCTGTTACATTATTATTAAAAATATCGACCCTATGGGCATGTGCCAGGGGGTAGTAGGGCTGCTCTTGATTAATAATTTGTTGTAATTGGTAGTAATAAAGTTTGCGTAAATTGCTGTTCTCTGCCAACAAAGCGGATTCTAATAGTTTCTGCGTTTTATTGTTGCACCATTGGCTGCTATTCCCTTCTAATATAGAGACATCACAACTCAGTAGTGAATTGAAAATAGTATCAGGATCATAACTATTGATATTCACTGCAGCTAAATAGGTGTCATAATTGCCAGTAATTAAGCGGGTTGTTAGTGCGTCATTATTTAAGGCAATAATATCAACTTGTACTCCAATGGAACGTAAATTACTCGCGATAAATTCAGCCGTTTTATTGAAGTTGGGATTTAATGCAGACTCGACAGTGGGAACCAACATCGTTAATGTCTGCTTAAAATCGAAACTATTTTCTTTTAATAATTGTTGCGCTAGTTCAGGATCATAGAAAAAATGCGCAGAGTTCCTATCAAACGCCCAAGATTGCTTAAGTAACAACCCTTTGGCAGATGTTGCACTATCAAAAAAAACCGAGTCAACGATCGTGTTTTGGTCGATTGCATAAGCGAGTGCTTTTCTTATATGGCTGTTACTAAGCGTTTTTTTAGTGGAGTTAAATGCCAGAAGAGACAGATTGTTGGTTGGGCGATTACTCACTGTTATAGATTTATTTAAACTTATGTGTCGTAACTGACTCGGTGCAGGATTGGTCATTATATCGCATTCACCAGACAATAATTTGGCGAAGCGTTTGCTGTTATTCTTGGTTGTATCAAATATGACATGTTTAATCGCAGGCGTCTTCCCCCAATATAAAGGGTTACTGTCAAATCGGATGACCCCTGAACCATTGCTATTCTTAAACTGATATGGGCCCGTACCTACAGGGTAATAATCCATGCGCGAAGGTTGATTTGATGATAATAATGAACTTGCGTATTCTTGAGAGTGAATAACTGCATAATGGGCCGCGAGATAAGTCAAAAATGCGCTTACTGGCTTTTTGAGTTCAATCTTTATGGTGTGTTCATCTATTTTACTTAAATTAGAAATTAAGTTTTTAAAGGGATGATTAAAAAAATAGTTGCCTTGATCTGAATTAATATCATGAAAGGGGGATGCAATGTCAATCAAACGGTTAAAACTAAATAGTACATCATCAGCATTAAAATTACGGGTAGGGGTGAAATATTCAGTTTGCTGAAAAGGGACATCTTTTCGCAAATGAAATATATAAGATTTATTGTCTTCGCTGATAGACCAATCACTTGCAAGCTCTGCAATAATTTCATCATTGTTTGGGTCAACCTTGATTAAGCGATTAAAGAGCTGATTTGTTGTGGCATCGAGGGTTGCTTGATTGTTACTTAGTTGTGGATTGAAGGATTGAGGTAGCGCCTGTGAACAATAAATCAATGTATCACTGAGTGAGTTGGCTTGTTGGTAACATCCATTTAATAAAGTTGAGAGTAAAATAATAAATAAGGGGCGCATTAAATGTATCATTCCTTTAAGTAGTCATCCGTTATAACATATATCCATATTACCCCATGAAGTTTTGTATGGCACTAACTCGAATGCCTGAGCAAGAGATTAGCTCATTGTAATTCCTTTTTCGAGTGCAACAACGCAGGGATGGTTTTCAAGCTACTCCTATAGGGTAAGGGGAATAGCACCAATTTGCTTTGTTATAAAATCGCCACATAGAATAACAATAGTTCTATTTTATGCTTCACATCTCGCTACATTTTTTCTTGCTGACTTGGTAGCTTGAAGTACCATGGGTATAATCTTCTAATTTTAATTGTAATATTGTAGCACTGCAATGATAGCTTTACGTTAAGTATATCAATTGTAATGGTTTACAGTACCGATATTTATATATTGTGTATTACAATAACATGACTATTTGCAATATTCTTAGCGCTATGTGATTGAGGGCGAGGCGCTCAATTTTGAGATTCGTTTATTACTGAGGGTCAGTGCAATGACTCCAAAAATAATATTAGCAGCCGCTTGTCCATATATCACACCCGGAGCATGGAAATAATAACTACCAATAATAACACAAGGAATTGTACCTAATGTTAACTTTAAAAGAGTTAACAGCGTTGCATATTTCGCATGACCCAAGTTATTTAATAGCGTCATGGTAATCAACATCATACCTGTAAAAATAAATGTAATCGGGATGTTTTGACAGAAAATGCGAATTAATGATGCGGTTTCGTCGGTTGCTTTAAATGCCATGACAATTATCTCTTGCCCCATTGACATAAATAGGGCGACGACTAATGTGTAACTGGTTATAAATTTCATAGATTGATTTAATACTTCACGCACGCGAGTGAAATTATGTGCGCCGTAGTTTTGACTAATGATTGGGCCTATCGCACCAGATAAGGCAAACATCATGACAAATACAACGGGCACTATCCTCCCTATAATCGCCCAGCCTGCCATATATTGACTACCAAATTTAGCAATTTCATAGGTGACATAGAAGTTACTTATAGGGGTTGTTATCTGGCTTAAGATCGCTGGTAAAGCAACTTGTGATATGCGCAGAAAATGTGATCTAATAAAAGCACTGTTAATGGTGGCAATCATACGATATTTAAACTGTACGTAATACAAACCGATCACAAGGAGAGTGCATCTAGCGGCAACGGAGGCAATGGCTGCACCTTGTAGATCAAGTTTAAAATAAAAAATTAAAATAGGATCTAAGGCTGCGTTAATTAATCCCGCGCCGAGTGTTGCGAACATAGCTTGTTTTGCATGCCCCATACTTCGTAGTGTTGCGCCCATTTGCAGTGCGACAGCTAAGATAGGCATTGATGGCAGGATAATATGTAAATACAGGGTGGCCTGTTTAAGTTCTTCTCCTTGTGCACCAATAAATTGCAATATTTGCGGGGCAAAATAGTAGAGCAAAAATGCGATGACACTTGTTAAAGTGAAAGCATATAGTGTGATTAAACTAATAAATTGACGAGCAATTATTCGTTTTTGTTGACCTAACTTTCTAGCCACTATTGCACTGTTGACAATGACCAGCGCAATGCTCAAGGAGATAGTGAAAAAAAGAACGGGACTAGCGTAGCCGATGGCCGCAGTAAGAGAAGGATTTTCCAATAGACTGATAAAGTAAATATCAACCAAGTCGACCAGAAACAGCATGCTAATACCGAGTGCATTTGTGGCTGACATGGTCATCACATGCTTAATGATTGAGCCTTGTGTAAATTTTCCTTGGGCCATCTCGTCTACCAAATCTAATAATTATTTACTCAATATACCAATTAGGATTAATGGCACTCTATTTTACGGGTAAAATAGAGTGCCAGAGTTAAGCAGATTGGTATTAAGGTTATTTAATCACTATGTAATTGAGCGAACTTATCAAGTAACGTTTGTTCACTCTCTATACAGTCTGGATCCACGATAATACATTTGATGGGGCAAACGGCGATACATGTGGGTTGTTCGTAAAAGCCAACACACTCGGTACATTTATCTTTGTCTATCTCATAAATGAGATCGCCAAATGTGATAGCTTCATTCGGACATTCCGGGTCACACATATCACAATTGATGCAGTTATCTTTAATTAAAAGTGCCATATTATTTACTATGCGGATTGCGTGTATTTTCACCCAGATTGAGGTTGCGCATAACTAACGCATGATCAAGGTCGATATCTTTAGGAACTGGCATGTAGAGAACATGGCCTGATCCCGGTGCGACATCGACTAGTTCACCTTTTTTGTTACTCAATTGCTCAAGGGTGAAATTGATATTCCCCTTTGGTGTCATTAGCTCTAATGAATCACCCAGTAAAAATTTATTTTTCACCAAAATTTCAGCTAAACCACGCTCATTACGCCCTGTTATTTCACCAACAAATTGCTGACTATTACTGATTGAATAGCCATAATCGTAATTTTGATATTCATCGTGGGTATGGCGACTTAAAAAACCTTCAGTGTAACCGCGGTGCGCTAAGTTCTCCAATGTACCCATTAATGCAGGATTAAATGGGCGACCAGCTATTGCATCATCCATTGCTTGACGATAAACCTGTGCGGTACGGGCACAATAATAGAAACTTTTGGTGCGCCCTTCAATTTTTAACGAGTGTACACCTATTTTTAGTAGACGCTCAACATGTTGAATGGCACGTAAATCTTTTGAATTCATGATATAACTGCCATGTTCATCTTCAAATGCAGGCATATATTCATTGGGACGTCCCTGTTCCTGTAAAAGAAACATTTGGTCTGTCGGTGCGCCACTGCCGAGTGTGGGTTGTGCGGGTTGAATGGCGACAATATCACCGCTTTCATTTTCTTGTGCCGGATGTGCATCATATTTCCAGCGACATGAATTAGTGCAGGTGCCTTGATTAGGATCGCGCTTATTTATATAACCTGATAATAAACAACGGCCAGAATACGCCATGCATAGGGCCCCGTGTACGAATACTTCTATCTCAATATCTGGGCAATGTAGACGGATATCTTCAATCTCATCAAGTGATAACTCACGTGATAGAATAACCCGCTCAATACCTTGCTTTTCCCAAAACTTGACGGTCGCCCAGTTAACAGCATTGGCTTGTACACTTAAGTGGATAGGCATGTCTGGATAAGCTTCACGAACCATCATAATCAAACCTGGGTCGGACATAATAATGGCATCAGGCTTTAAATCGACAACGGGTTGCATATCACGCAAAAATGTTTTTAATTTAGAGTTGTGCGGTTGGATATTACACACAACATACAATTTTTTGTTTTGCTGATGCGCTTCATCGATCGCAATTTTGAGCTTTTCAATATTAAATTCATTATTACGTACACGTAATGAATAACGGGGTTGTCCGGCATAAACCGCATCGGCACCATAGGCGAATGCGTAACGCATATTTTTAAGTGTGCCCGCGGGCGAAAGTAATTCTGGAGTCATTTTATTCTCTTCTGATATCAAGTCAGGGCAATACAGAAGCGCACTGTTTATATGCTGCATAATTAAGTTGAATTAATGAATATAAAAATGCGCGACTATTGCTGTGCGCGGCAGTTTACGCGTTTTTATAAAAAATGGATAGTATAGTGGCAAACAAGTTAATGGGATAATTTCACGATTTATTTAATTCTTTATATAAATTACTATAAATGTATGACATAAATAGATAATGATGATTAACAAGCAAAATAGGGAGCGGTGGTGAAATTAAGTTTCACATTTGTTTAACGCATCTCTATAATGTAAAGTTATATTCAATTTGTAATGATTTAGCAGATCATTTAGCGCCTTATATGGCTTTAATAATTAGGTTTTACATGGAACTTTCTGAAAAATTTACTAACAACAAACAAATTATCGCATTCTTAATAGAACAATTTCCTTTATGTTTTACAGCTGCAAATGATGCAGCTAAGCCACTAAAAATAGGCCTTTTTCAGGATCTGGCTGAACGTTTAGAAAATGAACCTCGTGTTAGTAAGACCCAATTGCGTGGGGCATTACGTCAATATACGTTAAGTTGGCGATACCTGCACTGCGTGAAGGAATCAATAAAACGCGTTGACCTTGACGGTGTTGAAGGTGATGCAGTATCTGCAGAGCACGCTGAACATGCATTAAAAACATTAAAAGAGAGTAAAGAAAAAGCATTTGCCAATAAAAAAAGCAAAGTAAACGAAACCGCTACGGCAAAAAATGGCAATGCTAAAAAAACGCCAAAACAAGTCAATATCCCATCTCGAGTAAAAAAAGTAGCTGTTAAAGCTGATAAAGTAGAAGATTTAAGCAACTTCAAACCAGCGGTGCATGCGGAACTTAAACTTCAGCAAACGGTCAAAGTGGTATTAGGTAAATCACCAGTATCAGGCGTAGTTGTCGATATTGCTAAAGATGATGTGCAAGTACAACTTGATTCAGGCATGACGGTTAAAGTCAAAGCTAAAAATCTCATTGTTTAAAAAGGTAAATTAATGATTCAATTTTTTCGTTATATTTTAGTTGTTGCCAGTACCTTATGTATTGGATTAAGCGTTGCGTTTGCTAGTAATTTTGATAGTAATAAAATCCCCAAACTAGCACCTCAAGTGCAACACGCTAAGGTGGCGAAAAGAGCGAGCGACCTTTTTAGTCGCTCGCATTATAAATTTATCGCGCTCAATGACGAACTTTCTGAGAAAGTGTTTGACCGTTATATTGAGCAGCTTGATTATAGCAAGCAAATATTTACTCAATCTGATATTGATAATCTTCGTGAATATCAATTTTTATTAGATGACAGCCTTAAAACGGGGCAGTTAAGTAATGTTTATGCTATGTACCAGCTGAACTTATTACGCCGTTTTGAGCGTTTTAATTTTGCACTCTCTTTACTTGAGAAACCGATGGATTTTTCTAAACAAGAAGAGTACCAACTGGATCGAACAGATGCACCTTGGCCTGCAAATAGTGCCGAGCTTGATGAACTCTGGCGTAAAAAAGTTAAATCAGACGCTTTAGTACTAAAGTTAAATGGTAAAAAATGGCCCGCCATTAAAAAACAACTAAGCAAACGTTATGAAAGCGCCATTAAGCGTTTATTTCAAACGGAAAGTGAGGATGTATTTCAAAGCTTTATGAATGCCTATTCACATACTATCGAACCGCATACCAGCTACCTTTCTCCTCGCAATGCTAAACGTTTTAAAATGGAAATGAATTTATCACTGGAAGGGATCGGAGCCGTATTACAGCTCGAAGATGATTATACGATAGTGAGAAGTTTAGTTCCAGGCGGACCAGCTGATCGTTCCAAACAGATTTTTAAAGATGATAAAATCATTGCCGTTGGCCAAGAAGGCGAACCTATGGTCGATGTTGTTGGGTGGCGATTAGATGATATCGTTGACCTAATTAAAGGTCCAAAAGGAACGAAAGTTCAATTACAAGTGTTGTCAGGAAAGAATGTTGACAGTGATCGCCTTGTTGAAATTACTCGTGAGGAAATACACTTAGAAGATCGTGAAGCTAAATCTTCAATTGAAGTTATTGATGGTAAAAAAATAGGGGTTATTACAATTCCAAGTTTTTACTTGAAATTGAGTGAAGATGTTGAGAAAAAGCTCGCAAGATCTCAAAAAACAAGACGTTGCTGGTATCGTTATTGATTTGCGTAATAACGGTGGAGGGGCATTAACAGAAGCTACTTTACTTACTGGCCTATTTATTAAATCAGGCCCCGTTGTACAAGTACGTGATAGCCGGAACCAAATTGTTGTTACCGAAGATGATAATAAAAAGATATCTTATGATGGTCCATTAACGGTACTGATAAATCGTTATAGTGCCTCTGCATCTGAGATATTTGCCGCGGCATTACAGGATTACGGTCGTGCGATTATTCTCGGTGAGCAAAGTTTTGGTAAAGGTACGGTGCAGCAGCATAGACCATTATCTAGATTTTATGATAGCAATGCCGAAAGTATTGGTTCAGTTCAATATACAATAGCCAAATTCTATCGGATAAATGGTGGCAGTACGCAGCATAAAGGTGTTATACCCGATATTCTATTTCCAACGGCAGTTGATCACAATGATACAGGGGAGAGCTTAGAAAAAAATGCACTACCTTGGGATAATATAAAATCGGCAGAATATCAACCAATCGATGATATTCAGAAGTATATTGATGAGTTGCAGGTCAAACATCAAAAAAGGATTAAAAACGAAGTCGAATTTAATTATTTAAATGATGATATCGAAGAGTACCGTAGAGAAAAAGATAACACTGTTATTTCATTAAATGAACAAGAACGGATTATCCTGCGTGGAAAGAATGAAAAGAGTGCTGTAAAACGTGCTAATGAACGTTTAGCTCGAGCGGGTCTACCTCTGATTAAAAAAATTGATGATTTACCCGATGATTTTGAACCCGTTGATGCATTTTTAATAGAAGCTGCTGCTATCACGTTAGATTATGCCCAACTTTGATCTCGTTTATATCGTACTTCTATAGGCGGGCTTTCCAGGCCTTTTTATCATTAATTTCCTGCATTTACTGTTTATTTAAGAGAATGATATGTTTTCACCGTGGTTAGATAACTATCCTAATGATGTAGCCCCCAATCTTCCGCCCTTACCGTATGCAAATTTAATTGAAATAGTTGAAAAGAGTTTCACCCATTACCCAAGTTGCCCTGCATTTGTCAATATGGATGTAACGCTTACTTACTATCAGTTAGAAAAAAAATCACAAGCGATTGCCAGTTATTTGCAGAACGCCTTAAAGTTGGCTCAGGGAGATCGCGTAGCGATCATGATGCCTAATTTATTACAGTATCCTATTATATTACTTGGCATCCTTAGGGCTGGAATGGTTGTTGTCAATATCAATCCACTGTACACAAGTCGGGAATTAAAATTTCAGCTTAACGACTCTGGGGCTAAAGCTATTTTTATTGTTTCTAACTTTGCCAAAACATTGGAAAACATCGTAACCGAAACAGCCATTGAGCACGTTGTTCTAAGTCGAATAGCTGATGAATTAACATTCGTGAAGCGTAATATGGCTAATTTTTTTATCTCTCATATAAAAAAAATGGTGCCAAAGTATCATCTACCCGATGCGCATAGTTATCGAGATGCACTACAAACCGGTGAAAATCTCTTTTTTCATCGTCCACTAATTAACAGTGATGATATTGCTTTTATTCAGTATACAGGTGGGACAACGGGGGTTTCAAAAGGGGCGATTTTACAACATAAAAATATGGTAGCGAGCTTAATGCAAGCGACGGCCGTTTTTGGTGCCGTGGTGAAAAAAGGAGAAGATGTGGTTATAACGGCATTACCGCTTTACCACGCCTTTGCATTAACGGTTAATTGTCTATTTTTTTTACACATGGGCGGTAAGAATATTCTGATTACTAACCCAAGGGATATTGGCGCTTTTATTGCGACGTTAAAAAAATACCCGTTTGATTACTTTATTGGCATTAATACGCTATTCAATGCGTTGCTTAATCACCGCAAATTTTCGCAAATTGATTTTTCACGACTGCGTATAACCCTCTCCGGCGGTATGGCAACACAAGCGAATATTGCCACTAGATGGTTCGAAAAGACTAATAGTGTGGTGCTAGATGGATATGGGTTAACGGAGTGCGCACCGATGGTGTCTGTTGTTCCCCATAACTTTACCTCTTTTAGTGGTTCAATTGGCTACCCGCTGCCAAGTACCTTAATCCGTCTGCGCGATACCAATAATGAGCTGGTTCATGCAATTAATGTGGCAGGCGAAATTGAGATAAAAGGACCACAAGTGATGCCAGCTTATTGGAATAATAAACAAGAGACCGACAATGCGTTTATTGATGGCTGGTTTCGCAGTGGTGATATTGGTTTATTTGATGAACAAGGTTTGTTGCGTTTAGTCGATAGAAAAAAAGATATGATTTTAGTGTCAGGTTTTAATGTTTATCCAAATGAAATCGAATCCGTTATTAGCACCATTGATGGTGTATTAGAGAGCGCTGCAGTTGGTGTTGATAGCAACGATGGCAGTGAGATAGTAAAAGTGTTTGTAGTTTTGCGTGATTATTCAATTACGGTTAAAGATATTCAAGCACACTGTCGTGATAATCTTACTGCCTATAAACGACCAAAAATGATTGAAATTGTCAATGAGCTGCCTAAAAATAACGTGGGGAAAGTGATGCGACGATTATTAAAAGATCGATAAAATCAGAGCGAATAGTAATTGATAGGATGTATTATCAAAGTTAATTGTTCTTTTTTAGCTTCTAAAAAACTTAGTGTTTGATACCAATCACCGACATCGTAACGTTGCATTACTGCACCATCTACTTCAAATTTATGCTCTGCAACTTTGTGCGTATGACCATGTATTACTATTTTTAGCTGATGTTTTTTTAAAAGACGTATCACTTCATCTTGCGTTACACTCATCATTTGGGCGTTCTTTGTCGTTTTTTTGGATTGACTTGCTGTTCGGATTTTCCAACCAATCTTTTTACGAATCGATAGCGGTAATAAATTAAAGATAAACTGTATGTAGCGATTATGGATGATTTTACGCATTTTCTGATAATTTAAATCAGCTAAGCAGAGTGTGTCACCATGCATAATTAATGCTTTTTGCCCATATAGTTCTATTTCGTGATGTTCGGGTAATAGCTGCATACAAGCTTGTTTGGCATAGCTTTTTCCAATCATAAAATCGCGATTACCATGTAAATAGTAAATATGTGTATTGTTATGAGTGGCACAATGCGCAAGCCGTTTTGCTACTTCATCCATTAATGGCGTGTGCTCATCATCGCCGATCCAAACCTCGAATAGATCACCAAGAATATACAAGGCATCAACATCTTCACATTCTTTATCTAAAAAGTGAAAAAATGCAGCAGTAATTTCTGGGTTATCTTCGCTTAAGTGTAAGTCGGCAATGAAGAGGGTACGCATAATTTATTTTTCTACTGTTACACTGGTGATAACAACATCTTCAAGTGGCACATCTTGATGGACAAAACCAAAGTTACCTGTTGCTACACCTTTAATTTTGTCTACAACTTCAGAGCCTTCAACGACCTGAGCGAAAACACAGTAGCCCCACCCGTTAGCCGTTTCTGATTTGAAATCTAAAAATTTATTATCATTTACGTTGATAAAAAACTGCGCTGAAGCTGAGTGCGGCTCGTTTGTGCGCGCCATAGCAACAGAATACTTCTTATTTGATAAGCCGTTATTTGCTTCATTTTTAACGGGCGCATCAGTCTCTTTTTCTTCCATGCCTGACTTAAATCCGCCACCTTGAATCATAAATCCATCAATTACACGGTGAAAAATAGTGTTATCATAATGGCCTGTTTGTGCATATTTAGTAAAATTTGCCGCTGTTTTTGGCGCTTTTTCAGCATCTAGTTGAAGTTTAATATCGCCAAAATTTGTATGTAAAGTAATCATTTTATGATCCTGTTATTAAATAAAGCCGCTATCATACATGAACAACTATTTTCATTAAATACAAAGGATGAATTTGTCCTAGTTGCGAGTTAGAATAGCACTTTATATTTACTAGATTGGAAGCCGGATGTTAAAAATATACAACACACTGACCAGACAAAAAGAATTATTTAAGCCACTTGTTACAGGAAAGGTAGGCATGTACGTGTGTGGTGTCACTATCTATGATTACTGTCATATAGGCCATGCCAGAACATTCGTGGCATTTGACACGGTTGCACGTTACCTTCGTTTCAGTGGTTACAATTTAACTTATATCCGTAATATCACCGATGTTGATGACAAAATAATTAAACGTGCCAATGAAAATGGAGAGAGTTGTGATCAACTGACGCAACGATTTACCAAGGCAATGCACGATGATTTCGATGCTTTAAATATGCTACGCCCTGATTTAGAGCCGCGAGTGACCGAACATATGGATGAGGTGATAGTGATGATTGAAAAATTATTGCACAAAAATCATGCTTATATCGCCGACAATGGCGATGTCCTCTTTTCGGTTGCAAGTTTCACTGAGTATGGTCAACTTAGTGGGCAAGATTTACAGATGTTGCAAGCAGGCTCACGTGTTGATGTCGATGAAAGTAAACATAATCCCCTCGATTTTGTGTTATGGAAAATGTCTAAAGACAATGAACCATTTTGGCCATCACCTTGGGGAAATGGTCGTCCAGGTTGGCACATTGAGTGTTCTGCGATGAATCATAAACATCTCGGTGAAATATTTGATATCCATGGGGGTGGTTCTGATCTTGCTTTCCCACATCACGAAAATGAGATTGCGCAATCCTGTTGTGCTCACCACGGAAAATATGTCAATACGTGGATGCATTCTGGCATGGTGCAAGTTGATAAAGTAAAAATGTCTAAATCTTTAAATAATTTTTTCACTATTAAAGATGTATTAGCTGAGTATGATAGCGAATCTGTCCGTTACTTTTTAATATCAGGTCAATATCGTAGTCAACTGAATTATTCAGAAGATAACCTGAAACAGGCACGAGCGAGTCTTGAACGCTTATATACTGCGATTCGTGATGTTGATGTTGCAGATTTAAAAATTGATAAAAATGATCCCCATTACAGTCGCTTCTGTGCTGCTATGGACGATGATTTTAATACCCCAGAGGCGCTCGCTGTCTTATTTGATCTTGTTAAAGAAATAAACCGCGTAAAAGCGGCTGGCAGCAATAAGGTGGCACAATTAGCCGCGTTATTAATAACAATGGCAAATGTACTTGGCTTACTCAGTCAATCTCCTGAGCTGTTTTTAAAGGGCAATGAAAATGATGACGAAGTCATGCTTATTGAAGCGCTTATCAAGCAGCGTAATGATGCTCGAGCGAATAAAGATTGGGCTAGTGCTGACCAAGCGAGGGATAAATTAGCGGCGCTCAAAATTGTATTAGAAGACAGTGCTGCTGGTACAACTTGGCGCAAACAATAGCAACACTACTAAAATTAACCATAGCAACATGCCCTAAAGATATTGGGCAATGTTGCTTCATCCCCTCCTATATTGTAAAATGCTGTTTTTTATTTTTACATCCCATTGATAAATTCATGATAAATGTTCTAAGCTTATTTTTGATCAAATAAGGAGGAGCTATGAGTGATATTGGTTGTAAGGTAATTGTTACTGGGCACGTTCAAGGCGTAGGATTTCGTTATTTTACCCTTAAAGAAGCACAGCTCTATGGGTTAACTGGACACGCGAAAAATCTCAATAATGGCAATGTTGAAGTGTTACTTTATGGTGATAGAGATGATATTGACAAAATGGTTAAGTGGTTAAGCATGGGACCAAAAACAGCACGTGTAGATGAGGTACAAGTTACTGAAGTCCCGTATTGCGAGGAGTTAGATTTTAATTGTGGTTAAGGTTTGAGCTAACAGTATACTTAATTGATATTAAACATTTTTCATGTTTTTTTTCATTGTATTGTAGCTAACTTGGTGTGGATAAATACTCTTTATTGTAGGGATAGAGTAAAAATAACATCGTACCATGAGTATATTCAATGCTTAGGGATATTTTGGCAGGATAAATCACTTTTCTTCTAGTCATTAAGCGCTATGGATTGATACTATTATTAATTATAAGGATATATATATGTCACTGACCATCAAGCAGAAAATCTATTTTCTGTTGTTCTTTTCTATGTTTGCCATTATTACTATCGGTTATAGGGGGATCTCTTTAGTTAAAGAGGAAATGTTTGAAGCGCGCAAAACACAACTTAAAGTGCAACTTGAATCAGTCGAAAATTTGCTCAAACTATACCAAGAGCGCGTACAAATGGGCGAATTGACATCTGAGCAGGCAAAACAAGCGTTTTACATTACATTACAAAATCTCGGTTATGACGACAATGGATATTTTTTCGCTTTTACATCAGACATGATACTTCGTGTGTCGGCTAAAGGTAAAAAAAGTGGAAATAATATTGGCAATGTAAAAGATAGTGATGGGCGCTATGTTTATCGAGACCTTTTACAAGCGACTAAAAATAGTAGCGGACGTGGCTATGTTGAATATCAGTTTCCGCGCGAAGTAAATGGTACACCTGAGTCTAAGCTGTCCTATTCGATAGCGTTTAAACCATGGGATTTGGTGGTCGGTACTGGAATTTATATTAGTGATGTTGAAGCTAAAGCACGGCATGCGACAATTGCGATGTTATTGGCTGCTTCTGTCGCACTGGTTGTGATGTTATTTATTTCCTATTTCATAATGAAAGCTATCGTTAATCCTATTAAAAATATACAAAGTGTCATGTTAAAAGCTGAAAATGGCGATTTAACAGAGCGCATTGATATCGAAAACTCGGCAGATGAATTGGGAATATTAAGCCAATCTATTAATGCTATGCTCGAAGAGTTCCACCAACTTTTAAAAAATTTGGCAGCCTCTTCAACGTTTCTTATTGATGCAGCTTCCGGTTTGTCCGTGATTGCAGCACAAACAAACCGTGGTGTTGTAAAGCAGACCGATGAAATTCAAACGGTTGTCAGCGCCATTGAGCAGATGTCTCTAACCGTTAAAGAAGTTGAAGGTAATACATTTAATGCTGCTAATGCGACCGCTGAAGCAAGTGAAATGATTAACAGTGCTAGTAAGATGGTTGCTGACACTATCGATTTAATTGATAACGCGGCTAGTAAAATTGATGATGCTAGTGCTGTTGTTGATGAGCTTAAGATCGGCTCAGCAGAAATTGCGCAGGTCCTTAATGTCATTACCGGTATTTCTGATCAGACGAATTTGTTGGCACTTAATGCTGCTATTGAAGCAGCACGTGCTGGAGAAGCTGGACGTGGTTTCGCGGTGGTTGCAGATGAGGTGAGAAGTTTAGCGCATAGCACGCAAAACTCGACGGTTGAGATCCAAAAAATTATCGAGAAGTTACAAAATTTAGCGCTAAGTGCTGCCGCGAATATGGCGGAAGGTAAAGATGCAACGAAGAAAACAATCGAAGCAGCTGCAGAAACGGATCATAATTTGAAGCGAGTGGTCGAGTATGTCGATAATATTAATCAGATGACAGGGCAGATTTCCTCAGCGACAACGGAACAAGCCGCTGTATCTGAAGAAATTGCGCGTGCTATGGTCAGTATTAATGACATTTCCGTTGAAACAGGTCATGCAAGTGATCAGACTCGGACAGAGAGCGAAAATGTTCGCTCTTTGGCGCAGAAAGTTGACCAGAGTGTCGCTAAATTTACCATCTAAATGTCGCTGTTTTAAATATTGCGGTTATTTTTGATAGCCGCTTTTTTTTGAAATCATTTAAGACAATCTCTAGCGCCTCGATTGCGGTTTGGGTTTCAATTTTATTTTCTTCTAATAACTGAATTAAATCGACAGCAAGTTGAATGGATTTTGGTGCATCACTCAATTTAATTTGTTGTCTGTTATTTTTAGTCATCTTTAATTTCATCCAATTTAAACTCAAGGTGCTGTGTATAAGTATTGCATTTCTGGTAACGTACTTTTAATGCGGCTATTTTTTCTTTTATATAATATTTATCGTCATTTTCAGTAGCAAGCAGGCGATCTTCCTGTTCAGAAATCATGGTTAATAGGCGATGTTCATAGTGGTATTGTTTTTGTAGTTGTTGGTATATCTGTTCTTTTGGTTTGGAGTAAGAATGATAGAGTAGTTTTGCTTGACCTTGTTCTAACCCTTGTACGAGCTGTAATAAAACTTGAAACTGCGCCACAAAATGTTCACATTCAAATTTAATCAGATCTTCTGGTAAACCTTTAGTTATCACATCATGTAAACCATTATAGGTATCCTGTAGCTGTGTTATATAACCCTTCAGGTTTAAAGACCGCTGTGCAAAAATGTGCACTTCGAAAACAAAAAAATGATTCTCACTCTGCTTAATTGTTTTATCTAAGAGATTGCAACGTTTACTCAAATCATGTAATTGATTTTGTAACGATTGCAAAAGTGTTAGATAGCCGGCTAACTCGGTTTTATTTAGTTTAGCCATGCGTTATAACCTAATTTGATCGCCATAATGACAACAATAGAGATAAAAATGGGGCGAATAAATTTGGCTCCAAAGCGAATTGCAGAATGTGCGCCTATATAAGCGCCTAACATCAAGCAGCTTCCCATTATTAATCCAATCAACCAATCAACCTGTTCAAAATAGATAAAGACAGCTAAGGCTGCCAAATTACTGGTGAAGTTCATTGCTTTTGCAACGCCGCTTGCTAGTAATATATTGATTGTATACAAACGCATATTGCTAATGACCCAGAAAGCACCTGTTCCTGGTCCTGATACGCCATCATAAAAACCTAATATAAAGCCCTGTAGACGTTGTTTTAATTGAAATGCTGCGGTTTTTTCTGGTAGCAAGTTATTGTTAATATCATGCATTCGATTGAATAGACTATATATCGCCACCCCTAAAATAATGAGTGGCAGTAGTTTTTCCAGCCATTGTGTGGTAATAAAATTAACCACAATAGTGCCAAATATTGCACCAATTAAGGTGCTATAAAAACTTTGTAACCAAAAATGAGGATCAAATAGTTTCTTGCTAAAAAACGTATAGGCGGCCGTTCCTGAAGCGAAGCTAGCTGAGAGTTTATTTGTCCCCAAGGTTAAGTGAGGGGGTAAGCCAATACTTAGTAGGGCTGGGACGGTTAACATGCCTCCTCCACCGACAATGGCATCAATAAACCCCGCTAATAAACCGACTATAGCAATTAAAAACCAACTGCTTGGATCTAGTAAAACTTCAATCATCATGTTTTATCTCATAGCGAATATCAAAAGGGGGAAGTGCATCAAGTAAGCTTTTACCATAGCGCTTAGTTTTCACTCGTTTATCTAAAATAATAATTTGACCAGTATCCTCTTCCGTACGTATTAAGCGTCCACAGGATTGAATCAATTTTTTACTCGTTTCAGGAATCGATAGTTGTAAAAAAGGGTTTCCACCCTGTGCTTTTATCCATTCAGAATGCGCTTCTTCTACGGGGGAGTTTGGCACGGCAAAGGGCAGTTTAGTGATAATTAAATTATTCAAGTAGTGGCTGGGTAAGTCGAGACCTTCGGACAAGCTACCTGTACCAAACAAGATACTCGTTAGCCCTTGGTCACAGCGTTTTTTATGTGTTTCGACTAATTTACTGCGTGATAAAACCCCTTGTACTAATAATGCTTGGGAGTATTTTTTAGCTAATTTATCTACCACTAAATTCATTTGCCAATAGGAGGCAAATAAGACTAAATTTGCTTTATTCTCGAGTAGATAATGGTCTATCTTAACCACCAACTCATCATCAAATCCTGCTTCAGTTGGTTCATTTTTCATATCTGCAACAATTAACGGTATTTGTTGATAATTAAACGGTGACTTTAAACGTAGGTACTGAGTGCCATCATTACTTTTTAGGCCGCTTTCTCGTTTAAAATAATCAAAATTGTTGAGGGAAGTCAGTGTCGCTGAGCATAAAACCACGCCAGCGGCTTGTGACCAAAACATATATTCTAAAATACCACCCACTTCGATTGGAGAGGCATTTAGGTATAGATCATTATCTTTCTTTTCAACCCATGAAGCAATCGGTGCATGTTGGTTATTACGTTCTTTGCTGACCATTTTCCAGAGTGCATGTAAATTTTCTAGCCGTTGTGCAAATAGTCCCGACTCGATTAATAGCGGATCAACCTCTGCTATTTTTACATGCCCATCTTTAATTTCTTCGTCAATAATACTATTTAGTTTATTAAGAGCCGATAAACATTTTTTGCTTTCCGTTTTGATATTAACAGCATTGACTATCAACGCATCGGGTAATTCTCCCATGCTAAAACGGTATTGTTCTGATTGTGCAAAATAATGGGGATTCGCAGTAAAATAATGTTCAACAATTTTTAGCTCTTTGCTTAATTCAACGGCACTATCGAGCATATTCATACCCGGCGTAATGGTAGTTTGACGTTTAATAACGCGGTTAACATGCTGTATTAAAGATTTTATTTTTTTCAACCAGTCTAATGTGCCTTTAATATTTGCCTGTGCACTGGAAAAATCTCGCGATATTTTTGGGAAATGATGTGCTTCGTCGAGAATATAAAAACAATTAGTAGGTTCAGGTAAAATAATGCCGCCGCCGAGTTCAAGGTCAGCAAGCAAAAGTGCATGGTTTACGACAATAACATCTGTTTTATTAATAGCATCACGAGCACGATGGAATGGGCATTGGCGATGATTTGCAAGGGAACGCTTGCAGCTAAATTTATCGGAAACGATATGTTGCCAAACTCGCTCAGGTATAGGGGTTGGCCAAGTGTCACGATCGCCTGCCCACTTTCCATCTAAATAGGTATCATTGAGTGATTTCAATAAAGAGCGATCACCTGCTTGCGGTTTTTCGGTGAATAATGGTGCTTGCGAAGAGTCTTGCTGTGCGTTAAATAATTTATGCTCGCAGCAATATCGTTGCCGCCCTTTAGCTAGTGTAAAAGTAAATTTGTAATCACTATGGCGTATAAAAAAAGGTAAATCTTTTTTAATTAATTGTTCTTGTAAAGTGATGGTTGCGGTCGATATGACTAATTTTTTATTGTTACGTTGGGCAACGGGGAGGGCGGCTAATATATAAGCCATCGATTTACCAATGCCTGTGCCAGCTTCGGCAACAAGAATGCGACGTGATTTGTCGTACTCACCGCTTAGGACTTTTGCTATTTCAGCGAGTAAATAGTTTTGCGATTTACGTTTACTAAAATTAGGTAATGCTTGCGTAATGAGTTCGTAACTTGTTCGGATCTGTTTTTTTAAAGAATCTGTAAGCATGAACTCCACAACTAACTAGTTAATAGAAAACAGGATAAAATAGTCTAACTATTTTACAGGTTAACACAGTTGCTCTGTGGTGGTAAGTTTGCTCAATGGGACGCCCATTTACAATATCTTACGCAGCTAACTAAGCGTTTCCCTGTTTCATAGTTAGGTCACATATTTAATCCTATTGACATAAGTAAAAAAAGGTATGGTTAATAATTGATTATTTCGATTGCTGTAAATAAATAACAGCAGCTTCAACCCGAGATTTTATCTGCAATTTTTTTAATAAACTTTTAACGTGTACTTTTACTGTACCTTCTGAAATATGGATATTTTCAGAAATATCCCGATTACTTAAACCTTTTGATATTTCTTGTAATATTTGCACTTCACGTTTAGTCAGTTTTGCTAATTTTGTGCGGATATTATCTTCTTCATCGAGTTCGTTAAGGTACGCGCTTAATTTATCTGTAACGACCATCTCACCTGATGCTATTTTTTTAATACTCTTGATTAATTGCTCTGGTTCGGAATCTTTGAGTAGGTAGCCATCTGCGCCGTGGTTAATCATCGCGATAACATCTTGTTTATTATCACTTACCGTTAAGATAATCACTTTGCCATCAGAACCCTGTTGGCGCAACCGTTTTAGTGTCTCTAAACCAGATATTCCCTGCATATTATAATCTAATAAGATAAGTTCAGGGTGCAATTGCTCCGCTAATAGCAGCGCTTCGTCGCCATTTTGTGCTTCGGCAATAACATCAAATTCATTATCAATAGTTAATAATTGTTGGATACCTTTGCGCATTAAAGGGTGATCATCGACAATCATTACACGTGTTACATGATCCATTTATACTTCCTTATGTGTATAACAGGCGGTTAACGGGAAGATTATTTTTACTTCGGTACCTTTGCTATGCTTTGGAAAGGTAAGTTTTGCGCCTAGTTCATCGGCGCGGTGCTGCATAATCGATAATCCAAAATGATCATAGTTCTGGCTTGAATCATCAGTTTTATATGCAGTGGCCATCCCTTCTCCATTATCATTGATACTAATCCATACATTGTTATCGCTTGTTATGATACACGATATAACAATATCGGTGCAGTTAGCATGTTTTATTGCATTAATGATAGCTTCTCGAACAATTTGTAGTAAATGTATATGCTGGCGAGCATCTAATCTAAATGGTGCTGAAAAATGGTGAACAGAAATAGTCGCTTTGGTATTTGTTTGTAATGTATTGATGACCGTTTGTAAGGCCTCATTAAAGTCAGATTGAGGAGCGTTTAAACGGAATGTTGCAAGTAAAGAGCGTAGATGTTTATAGGCTTCATCAAGTGCTATTTTAATATCATCAATGGTTTGTTGTGCCACTTGTTCTTGTTCGTTGTAAATTTGCCGTTGTAAAAGATCGCATTGGATTTTTAAAAATGATAAGGATTGTGCAATAGAGTCGTGTAATTCGCGTGCGATAATACTTCTCTCTTCCATTAAAAATAATTTCTGCTCCTGGGCGTGATGTTCTTGTTGATAAAGTGCTCTTGCAACCAAACCGGTAAAGCTATCAATCAGCGCTTGCTGTACTTTTGTGTTATTTGCAGTCGCGTAATTGAGATAACCATAGGTTTTACTATTGAGAATAATGGGAATGCGAAAGTGATTTTTCGCACCCGTTGCACAGCCTAAATCACTTGGAATAAAATGGCCATTATTTAACTCTAAACATAATTTTTGTAACTGCGCATATTTACCCAGCGAATTTAATGCCTCTGTTAAAATAGGAGAAGATAAATCAACAACACTTAATTGCTGTGATGTGGTGAACAAAAATTCAATGGTTTGATTAGCACTTTCTAAAGCAGCCGTTTTTTCAGCCACCTGTTGTTCCATTCGTGCAAGAGAAGAGTCGGGGGGGGGCTAATTTATTTTCGATAGTTTGGGCTAATTGCGAAAGTTCATTATCTGAAGACAAATCAGAAGGATGAGATTGTTCTGACGATAGATCTTTTACTAGCTTGTTAATTGGATTCGCTATATGGCGTTTGCAGTAATAAATAATAAAGATAATGTTACTTAACAGGAAAAGGGAGTAGATAGATTCGAATAAATAGATAAGTTGTATTTTCTTTTCAACAAGCGCTCTATATTTATTAGTTAAAGAGGCAAGTGACGTTGCAAAATCGGGTACTGATAGGGCTAATTTATCTGCGGTTGGTGATTGCTGTGTTGATTTTAATTGATTCCATTGCTTATATATTTCACCATTATGTTTGTTGATTGACTCGGTATTTAACCAAGAGTGGGCTAATGCTGCCACGCTTAGATTGTCATCAATTTTTGCGATGATATTTTTTATTGAATGATGAGAGGCTTCTAATTCACTAACTTGAATATGGCTATCAGTTAACTTAGCGATTATTTGATTATCACGCAAATAACTATTAAAAAGGTTATATTGAAAGATAAAATGCACTATAAATAGTAGTAGTGCTAATATACTGGCATCGATGATTTTTTTACTGACTGAATTGTGTTGAAATAGTAGCTTAATTTTCATGGCTCTAAGAGAATAAGGAAAGTAATTTTTAATGTAACATACTGTTAAATTATCACCAAGATAGATAACAACTTATTATAAAGCTCCGAGCTTAATATCACTAAGTTTATTCATTTTTAATAAATATGTGAATTTAGCCGCTTAAGAATATTTTTATTATCTTAAGAAGGGTAAATAGAGAAATTTATTTGCCTCCCGTATTTGGAAAGGAACTAATTATGAACCAATTGATTGATAACTATGGTAGAAAGTTTGAGTACCTGCGCTTATCTATTACCGATGAGTGCAATTTTAAATGTAATTACTGTTTACCTGATGGTTATAGCTCACCCCATAAAAAACATTTTTTAACCGTTAATGAAATCCGAAATTTATTAAATGCTTTCTCTGAATTGGGAACGAAAAAAGTACGTATTACGGGCGGAGAGCCCAGTCTGCGTAAAGATTTTTCAGAAATAATCAGCACCATTGCTAATATTCGTACGATTGAAAAAGTAGCAATGACGACCAATGGGTATAGTTTAAGTAAAAATGCACAACAATGGTTTGATGCAGGTTTAGACGCTATTAACGTGAGTGTTGATAGTCTTGATGCGAAGACTTTCTATTTAATCACGGGAAAAAATATATTTCAAAGGGTGATGCAGGGTGTTCAGGCATGTGTCGATGCTGGTTTTAAACAAGTCAAAATCAATAGCGTGTTAATGAGGGGACTCAATGATTGCGATATTGATTTATATCTTGATTGGATTAAAAATCAGCCCATTCAATTGCGTTTTATTGAATTAATGCAGACAGAAGATAATGCGGATTTTTTTAATAAGCACCATATCTCAGGGGAGTGGATTAAAGAAAAATTATTGGCATCTGGCTGGATAAGAAAAACAGCATTGAATCATGATGGTCCCGCGCAGGTATTTACACATCCTACTCATATAGGAGAGATAGGATTAATAATGCCCTATAGTAAAGACTTTTGTAACAGCTGTAATCGATTACGAGTCTCTTCAGTTGGTCGTTTACATTTATGTTTGTTTGGTGAGGAGGGGATGATTTACGTGATTTACTCGCTTCAAGTAAGGATAAGGAACGATTAAAAACACGGATAATTAATGCCTTAACCACTAAAAAAGAGAGCCATTTTTTACATGCAGGCGAAATGGGGGGGACTCCCCATTTGGCATCTATAGGCGGCTAACCTTAAATATTCAAATTGCATGGCTAGCACCCCATAAAACATTTGATATATATCAAATGTTTTTTTACTTTACCCTAAAGGGGTATATCCGTTTCTAGCTTATTACCCAACAATATAGATATAAATACAAACTCTGTGATTGATGTTCAATATTAGTAAGTTACAGCCAGCTATAGTTAACACTTAATAAGTGCAAAGAAGGTTTGCCATGCTTTTTAATGCTAGTAAACGTAGGCTATTCAAACATACTAACAATACGGTTATTGATAATTTATTACCTTGGATTTATCAATCCGAAGCTTTAATTGCACATTGTACGCAATGTGGTGATTGTATTGATGCCTGCCCTGAAAAAATAGTGATTAAAGGGGATGGTGGTTACCCCAGCATTGATTTTAGCCGCGGTGAATGTACTTTTTGTGGAAAGTGTGCAGATATTTGTAAAGCGCCTATATTTGTAAGTACAGAGTTGCAGCCGTGGTCAAAAAAAGCACAGGTAAATAATTCATGCCTTGCTAATTTACATGTTTATTGCCGCAGCTGTGCTGACAGTTGTGAAGTTGAAGCCCTATCATTTCAGTTGGGGGTAAGTAATGCCCCGCTGATTAATGCCGATTTATGTACTGGATGTGGTGCATGCTTTTCTCCCTGCCCAACCCAAGCTATCGACATAAAGGAAATAGAATGACAGATAATGAATTACATATTTCTAGCTTAATAGTTCATATTAATATTACGAAAGCGAATAAAATTGAAGAAAGTATTAATTCACTCGAAGGGGCTGAAGTGATTACAATCTCTCCTGAAGGTAAAGCGGTTGTCGTGTTAGAGGCTCCCAATCAGCGTGTCATTATGGAAGTGATTGACGCAATAAATGAGATAGATGGCGTCATTAATACCGGACTTGTGTATCACGAATTTGAAAAACTACAAGCTTAAAAAATAAGTGAGGAAGTAAAATGAAATTTACTAGACGTGAATTTATGAAAGCACAGGCCGCCGCTTCTGCAGCGGCCGTTGCTGGCATAACACTACCAGCCTCTGCCAGCAATTTAATTGCCAGTAAAGATGCCAGTAAAATTAAATGGGATAAAGCACCATGCCGCTTTTGTGGGACTGGCTGTAGTGTTCTCGTTGGCACACAGCACGGCCGAGTAGTTGCGACACAGGGGGATCCCGATGCACCCGTGAATAAAGGTCTAAACTGCATTAAAGGCTATTTTTTATCAAAAATAATGTATGGCAAAGATCGCTTAACGACTCCCTTATTACGCATGACTGATGGCGTCTATGATAAAGAAGGTCAGTTCGCTCCGATTTCCTGGGATGCGGCCTTTGATATTATGGCCGAAAAATTTAAAGAAGCGCTAAAGAAAAAAGGGCCAACCTCTGTCGGTATGTTTGGATCAGGTCAATGGACTGTATGGGAAGGTTATGCAGCTGCTAAATTGATGAAAGCTGGATTTCGCACCAACAATTTAGATCCTAATGCGCGTCACTGTATGGCTTCTGCAGTTGCTGGCTTTATGCGTACCTTTGGCATCGATGAGCCGATGGGATGTTATGATGACCTCGAAAATGCTGACGCATTTGTGCTTTGGGGCTCAAATATGGCAGAAATGCATCCCATACTTTGGTCTCGCTTAACTGATCGTCGTTTAAGTAATCCCGATGTTCGTGTACATGTATTATCAACATTTACGCACCGTTCTTTTGAACTAGCCGATAATGGCATGATTTTTACACCACAAAGCGATTTAGTTATTCTTAATTTTATCGCTAACTACATTATTCAAAATGATGCGGTAGATAAAGAATTTGTTAAAAAGCATACCAACTTCCGTAAAGGAGTGACGGATATTGGTTATGGTCTGCGCCCAACAGATCCATTACAACAAGCCGCAAAAAATCCAGATTCGGGTGACTCAACGGCAATAACATTCGAAGAATTTGCAAAATTTGTATCGACATATGACCTTGATTATACAGTTAAAATGTCGGGTGTGCCTGCAGAAAAATTGATTGAATTGGCTAAAGTTTATGCAGATCCGAATAAGAAAGTCACCTCCTATTGGACCATGGGTTTTAATCAACATACACGGGGTGTATGGGCTAACAATCTGATGTACAACGTACATCTATTAGTCGGTAAAATATCTAAACCTGGTTCGGGGCCTTTCTCTTTAACGGGGCAACCCTCTGCCTGCGGAACAGCACGTGAAGTTGGGACATTCTCTCATCGTTTGCCTGCTGATATGGTTGTTAACAATCCTAAACACCGTGAAATAACAGAAAAAATATGGAAAATACCAGAAGGAACCATTGAAGGGAAACCGGGATTCCATGCAGTTTTACAAAACCGTATGTTAAAAGATGGCAAGCTCAATGCCTATTGGGTGATGTGTACTAATAATGTACAAGCCGGCGCGAATATTAATGAGGAAATTATTCCTGGTTACCGTAATCCAGAAAACTTTATTGTTGTTTCTGATCCTTATCCAACGGTAACGGCACAAATGGCTGATCTTATCTTACCGACGGCTATGTGGGTTGAAAAAGAAGGTGCTTACGGCAATGCAGAGCGACGCACTCAGTTTTGGCACCAGCAAGTTAACGCGCCTGAAGGGGCAAAATCAGATTTATGGCAGTTAATTGAGTTTTCTAAACGTTTTAAAATTGAAGAGGTATGGCCTGCTGATTTGATTGCAAAAATGCCAGAAGTGAAAGGTAAAACATTGTATGACGTACTTTATCGTAATGGACAAGTCGATAAGTATAAACTCGATGAATTGAAACCTGATCAGCTTAATGATGAATCGCGCGACTTTGGATTTTATGTACAAAAGGGGTTGTTTGAAGAGTATGCCATCTTTGGTCGTGGCCATGGGCATGATTTAGCGTCCTTTGATCAATACCATAAAGCACGAGGTTTACGCTGGCCTGTTGTCAATGGACAAGAGACGTTGTGGCGCTTCCGTGAAGGTTATGACCCCTATGTAGAAGCTGGCAGTGAAGTACAATTTTATGGCAAAGCAGATAAAAAAGCGGTCATTTTTGCCTTGCCCTATGAGCCACCAGCAGAATCGCCTGATAAGGAATATGATTTATGGTTAAGCACTGGGCGTGTTCTTGAGCACTGGCATTCGGGGTCAATGACTCGCCGTGTTCCTGAATTGTATCGTGCATTTCCTGATGCGGTTGTATTTATGCATCCAGATGATGCTCAGTCGCGAGGGTTGCGCCGTGGAGATGCTATTGTCTTAGCTTCTAGACGAGGGGAGTTGACTTCCCGTGTTGAAACTCGTGGTCGTAATCGTCCACCTAAAGGTTTAGTGTTTATGCCTTGGTTTGATGCGAAGCAGTTAACGAATAAAATTACTCTTGATGCCACCGATCCACTTTCTAAAGAAACAGATTATAAAAAGTGTGCGGTTAAAATAACGAAAAAAGTGTAATTTAATGGGTAAGCGACCACAAAGAAAAAAAACACGGCGTCAATTTCTTGTTGATGCAAGTAAAGGTGCCTGTGGTGCAGGATTTATGGGGCTGGGGTTGGCGAGCTACTCCAATCACAGTCAATCAATTAGTCCACAAATACTGCGTCCACCAGGGGCTTTGGCTGAATCTACTTTTCAATCAGCCTGTGTCCGTTGTGGTTTATGTGTGGAAGCTTGCCCCTACGATATATTAAAACTAGGGCGCTTATTTGAACCGATTGCGACGGGGACTCCTTATTTTATAGCTCGCACGGATCCCTGTGAAATGTGTGAAGATATTCCATGTCAGGTAGCTTGTCCAACGGGGGCGCTTGATCCTGAGCTGAAGCGTATTGATGATGCTCGAATGGGGTTAGCTGTATTAATTGATCAAGAGAATTGTTTAAACTTTCAAGGGCTACGCTGTGATGTTTGTTACCGTGTTTGCCCTTTGATTGATGATGCCATTACCTTAGAGATGCACCGTAATACGCGAACGGGTCATCATGCGGTATTTATTCCTACAGTACATTCCGATGTTTGCACGGGGTGTGGTAAATGTGAGCAGGCTTGTGTGTTAGAAGCGGCGGCAATTAAAGTGTTACCCATTGCCTTAGCTAAAGGTGAGTTAGGTAAACATTACCGTTGGGGGTGGGAAGAGAAACAAAAAGCAGGTAAGTCTTTAATTGATCCCGTATTGGACCTTCCTGATCGGCTACCTGAGGGACTTAAATGAAAAGCGATCAGTTAGGTAAAGCTGCCGTTGCAAAGAAAGGCTGGTTACTGGCCAACCGTTTCTTATTACTGCGTCGCATTTCGCAGGGCTTTATATTAATACTGTTTTTATTGGGGCCTCTAGCTGGGGTTTGGATTATTCAGGGTAACTTAAGTTCAAGCTTACTTATGCAAACCATCCCTTTTAGTGATCCTTTTATTTTACTACAAAGTGTGGCTGCTGGTTTTCAGCCTCTTTGGCAAGCGTTATTAGGCATGCTGATCGTTTTGTTCTTTTATTTAATTGTGGGAGGACGTGTTTTTTGCTCTTGGGTCTGCCCCATTAATTTAATCACGGATGCTGCAGCTTGGTTGCGTAGGAAGTTAAAGCTTAGAAAAGAGAGAGTAATAAGCCGTGATTGGCGTTATTGGATACTGGCAATGGTGATAATATTGCCTATTTTTACTGGCGTGATGTCATGGGAACTTATTAATCCTGTCTCGGCATTTCACCGTGGTCTGTTTTTTGGGATGGGCTTTGGTTGGATATTGTTTTTGATGATATTTATCTTTGATTTCATCGCAGTAGAAAAGGGATGGTGTGGGCATTTATGCCCGATGGGCGCATTCTATTCACTGATTAATAGATTTAGTTTAATCAAGGTTGCAGCTCTAAACCGTGAAAAATGCACTAATTGTCTAGATTGTTTTGATGTTTGCCCTGAGCCCGATGTATTAAAAGATCCCGTTCATGGTAGTGAAAGTACCTTAGTCAGTGATATAAATTGTACGAATTGTGGTCGTTGTATCGATGTTTGTGCAGAAGATGTTTTTATAATTACGACCGTATTACACGGTAAGAAATAGCTCGTAAGGGTGGAGAAATAAGATGAAAAAATTGCTAACAGCTATCATAACAGTGGGGATCGTCGCTTTTTCGGCTAGCCCTTCATGGAGTGCCGATACAGCTATTATTACCGATGATGGGGGTGTTGAATCTTTACGTGGGTATGAACGGATTTCTGATACTAATCAGGCCGAACTACTGAAACATATTCAAAAAGATAGAGAGCCAATCGATCGAAGTTATGTACATCAACCCCCTTTAATCCCCCATGATATTCGTGGTTATGATGTCACATTGAATGCAAATAAGTGTTTGTCTTGCCATAGTTGGAAGAATGCCGGAAAAGTTGGCGCCACCAAAATAAGCCCAACACATTTTGTCACTCGTGATAACATCACCTTATCAGATGTTTCGCCACGTCGTTATTTTTGCCTTCAATGTCATGTGCCGCAGGCAGATGCCAAACCTTTGGTCGAAAATAATTTTGAACCAGTTGAATCATTACAATAATCTTTAGGCGAGGGTATCATGCTAAAATTTTTAAAACGCTTGTGGGTTATCATGAAGTCTCCATCATCGGCTGCAATGGGATTTATTCTCATGCTCGGATTTTTAGGAGGGATCATTTTCTGGGGCGGCTTTAATACAGTGATGGAGGCGACAAATACAGAAGCATTTTGTGCAGGTTGCCATGCGCCAATCGTTAAAGAGATCCGTGAAACGATACATTACTCGAATCGTTCTGGTGTGCGAGCTATCTGTTCTGACTGTCATGTACCTCATAACTGGACTGATAAAATTGTTCGTAAGGTACAAGCTTCTAAAGAGTTATTTGCCTTTGCGATGGGAACAATTGATACAGAAGAGAAGTTTTTAGCTCGCCGAGGCCATTTAGCGCGAAGGGAGTGGCAACGTATGGAAGAAAATAAATCACAGGAGTGTCGTAATTGTCATGAGTTTGACTTTATGGATTTTTCCGAGCAAGGGCCTCGTAGTGTGAAAATGCATTCAACAGCATTAGCCGCGGGTGAAAAAACCTGTATCGATTGCCATAAAGGTATTGCCCATAAGTTACCGGATATGACTGGTGTAGAAGGTTGGTAAATATCAGGTTATACTGAATATCAAAGGAGCAATTATTGCTCCTTTTTGTTAACTTTTTTGGGTAGACAATATTTTGAACATTGTAGGTATCGTATTGGCGGGTGGATTGTCGACTCGCATGGGTAAGGATAAGGCCAATTTAAAATTAGCTGAACGAACGTTACTTTCCCGTGCCGTTACATTACTTGATGGCCTTGATTTTTCCGCAACATTTGTTAGTGGTAATTATCCTGAGTATGACTGTATTAAAGATATCTCTGTAAATAACGGCCCACTTTCAGGGATCCACGCCTGTGCTACTGCTCTCTATCCTCACTATGATGCGCTATTTATCATACCCGTCGATATGCCGCTGTTAGTGAAAGAGCATTGCTTACAACTATTAGAGGCATTCAAAGAACATCCGCAAGGCGTCTACTTTGAAGGTGCCACTATGCCTATGATTTTACCTTTGAATAAACTACTTTGTGATTATTTACAGTCAAGCTTACAATTTACAGAAAAAAAACAGTTTTCATTAATGCGATTACTTAACACCTTACAAATACAAGCAATAGCGACCAATCCATCTCAATATATATACTTTAAAAATAGTAATACACCACAACAGTGGATGGAATGTGTTAATACCTTTCAAAAAATCAAAGACAATATTTAGGGGATAAAAATGAGCCACCTTGCCAGTAAAGAGTTTAAAACGGTTAAAATCTGTGTGCTGACAGTATCAGATACCCGTACAGAGGAGACAGATACTTCGGGGGGCTATTTACGCGATGCCTTACAACAAGCTGGACATCACCTGCAAGATAAACAAATTGTGATAGACGACCCTTATCAAATACGTGCCGTTGTTTCCCATTGGATTGCTGACCCTATGGTTGATGCAATTCTTATTACTGGAGGAACGGGGTTCACTGCTCGAGACACCACGCCGGAAGCGGTATCTGTTTTATTTGATAAGCAAGTAGAGGGCTTTGGTGAGCTATTTCGTCATGTATCCTATGAAGAGATTGGTTCATCAACGATTCAGAGTCGCGCATTAGCTGGGTTTGCTAATAATACGGTGATTTTTTGCATGCCGGGTTCAACGGGGGCATGTCGTACTGCCTGGACAAAAATAATTCAAGAGCAGTTAAATTCACAGCATAAACCCTGCAATTTTATCCCTCACATTGGGGAGAGCTGCCAATAATGGTAAATCAATTTACACATATCAACCAAGATGGTAAGGCTAATATGGTCGATGTCAGTGACAAAGAGGTTACGACGCGGCAAGCTATTGCGCAGGCATATGTGCAGATGTCAGAGCAAACCCTTGCGCTTATTATTAATGGAGCACATCATAAAGGTGATGTTTTTGCTACGGCCCGTATTGCTGGTATCATGGCGGCTAAAAGAACTGCTGATTTAATCCCCCTATGTCATCCGCTTGCTTTGACTAAAGTCGAAGTGGAGTTGACGGCTGAATCCGCTCATAATCGTGTAAAAATTCAAGCGCTTTGTAAATTAAAAGGTAAGACGGGCGTTGAGATGGAAGCGTTGACTGCGGCATCAGTCGCGGCCCTGACCATTTACGATATGTGTAAAGCAGTACAAAAAGATATCATCATAAGTGATATTAAACTCGTTGAAAAAACGGGTGGTAAATCAGGGCACTTTAAGTTGGAGGAGAGAACATGATACGGGTGTTTTTTTTTGCGCAGGTAAGAGAGCAAGTCGGTGTAAATGAACTGCTGCTAAATAGTGCTGAAAATCGTGATGTAACCGAGCTGTTAGCGAATCTACAGGGGAGAGGGGATAATTGGCAGAAAAGTTTAGGGCAAGCTAATTTATTAGTTGCTGTCAATCAGGTCATGAGTCATCGCTCGCAGCAATTACACAGTGGTGATGAAGTTGCATTTTTCCCACCCGTAACAGGTGGTTAGCATGGTTATAGTACAAAACGAAGATTTTAACCTACAGGTTGAGTATGACCGTTTGCGCGCTAAAAGTAGTGTTGGTGCTGTGGTTACTTTTTGTGGTTTAGTGCGCGATCTTAATCAAGGAGAAAAGGTTTCAGCATTAACGCTTGAACACTACCCCGGTATGACAGAAAAAATGCTACTAGATATTACAGAGCAAGCTAATAAACGTTGGCAACTGATTGATTGTACGGTTATACATCGCGTAGGAGAGCTGCAATTACAGGATCAAATTGTCTTTGTTGGAATCGCCAGTTTACATCGCGGCGATGCGTTTGCGGCCTGTGAATTTATTATCGATTATTTAAAAACGCAGGCGCCTTTTTGGAAAAAAGAGCAGCTTATGGGATGTGATAGTCACTGGGTCGATGCCCGTGAAAGTGACCTTGCCGCACTCAATAAATGGTGTGAAAAATAATGCGGCGCCTTTTGTTTTTGATATTGGTATTAAGCAGTTATACAGTGCAAGCGCAAATCAAGGTTGCGGTAGCGAGTAATTTTAAAGCAACACTCAGTGCAATTATTGATCAATATCAGCAAGAGACCGGTAATGAGGTAGTTGCTTCAAGTGCATCAACGGGAACCTTATATAACCAAATTGTTCATGGTGCACCTTTTGACATTTTTTTATCTGCCGACAGCATCCATGCTGAAAAAATAGAACAATCGAAATTTGCGCTAAAAGGGTCACGTTTTACCTATGCACAGGGACTGCTTGCTTTTTGGCAACCACGTAATGTATCTGTTAATCTACAGTCATTAGGCGATTTTAAAGGACGATTGGCGATTGCTAACCCTAAACTTGCCCCCTATGGCTTAGCGGCCAAACAAAGCTTAGAACATTTCAATTTATGGAATAAATTGAACTATGTAAAGGGAACAAATATAGCGCAAGCTTACCAATTTATTGAATCGGGAAGCGTGCAGGGCGGTTTGGTTGCCTATTCTTTATTAGTACAAGAGAATCAAAGCAATTATTACCTTATACCTGCGCATTTGTATGACCCCATTGTTCAGCAGGGGGTATTAATGAATACAAAAAATCAAGTGCAAGCCGCACAATTCATTAACTATCTACAATCTAAACCAATACAAGCTTTTATACAGACTCAGGGATATCGCTAATATGCTCTTAGAAACGGATATCAGTGCTATTTGGTTGACCTTAAAATTAGCCTCGCTAACGACCGTTATATTATTGCTCATCTCTCCTTTATTAGCATGGTGGCTGGCTCGAAGCCGCTCTTTTTTTCGTCCAATACTAGAGTCTATCGTTGCTTTACCTTTGATACTACCCCCGACGGTATTGGGCTTTTATCTGCTTGTTGCATTTTCACCCGATAGTTTTTTAGGGGGATTGTGGCGCGATTTGACAGGCAATAGCTTAGCATTCTCTTTTTCTGGTTTACTTATCGCTTCAGTGATTTACTCGCTACCCTTTGTTGTTCAGCCGCTGCAAAGCGCTTTTGTTAATCTAAATGACGATTATTTAGAGGTTGCAGCAACGCTTGGTTTCAATCCGATAGAAACTTTTTACCACATTGTTTTTCCAATGCTATTACCGAGCTTTATCATTGCAGGGGCGTTGGGGTTTGCGCACACGATTGGTGAATTTGGTGTGGTCTTAATGATTGGTGGCAATATACCTGGCGAAACCCAGGTGTTATCAATCACACTTTTTGAGCATGTGGAAACGTTGCAATACGCACAAGCAGAGTTGTTAGCTTTTATTTTACTTGCATTCTCAATGACCCTTTTGATGCTCGTTTATGGCATTTTACAAAAGCGTCAAAAGCGGCTGACCTATGCTTAAATTTGATATAAAAAAAACAACCACACAAACAGATCAAAGTGACTTCCACTTTCAAGGGGAGAGTGGTGATTTTCAAATCTGTATTTTTTTTGGTGATTCAGGTTCGGGAAAGACGACGTTGATACGTGCCATTTCCGGTTTAGATAACGGTTTTAAAGGTATCCTAGAATTTAAGCATCAACATTGGCAAGATTCGCATTCCTTTGTGACAACCGATAAACGAAAAATAGGTATGGTCTTTCAAGAGCCTCGCTTGTTCCACACCTCGACGTATTGGCGAACTTACAAATTGCATGTAAAAAATCAGTGAACCCTTTATTTAGTATTACAGAGTTAGCGCATAAGCTTGACTTTGCCGGGTTATTGCATAAAAAAAGTTATCAGCTCTCCGGTGGACAAAAGCAACGAATAGCGATCGCTCGTGCTTTATTAACCGCGCCGCAATTACTTATTATGGATGAACCCCTCTCTTCACTAGATAATCATAGTCGACAAATTTTACTGCCTTTTATTAAAAGTATCAGTCAGCACATTCCCATTATTTATATCACGCACGCAATGGCAGAGGCGTTTTATTTGGGGGATAAAATGATGTTAATTAACCAAGGGAGAGTAGAAGCGTTAGGCAGCCCTGAAGAGCTGTTTTTAAATCCTGATTTAAGTTTGGTTAAGCACGCTCATTCGGGGTTGTTGTTAAAGGTAACAAGCCTCGTTTATGATGAAAAATATGCCTTGTTAAGGGGCTGGTTAGATGGGCAGGAGGTGTTTTTAACGGCGCATAATATCGAAGGTCAACAGCAAGTTCAGGTTAAAGTAGAAAGTAAAGATGTGGTCATTGCTACAGCGCTTTTAAATCATTGTTCATTGCAGAATTGTTTACGAGTCACTATCTCTTCTATCAAACCATTACTAAAAGGAAGTGTTCTATTAACACTCTCTACGGGTAAACAAAAAATACTTGCAAAAGTTACCTGCAAATCCCTATACGAATTAGATTTACAGGTAAATCAATCAATATTTGCCTATATCAAAACTTTGAGTATTTTGGATGATTTGAATTAATACAATAAACTGTATACCTTACGGCGATACTCACCGACGAGCGCCGCATCATCGAGCTTGGCTAAAATAGTTAAGATCATTTGTTTAGCCTCGCCATTTTCGTATCCTAAATCGGTCAATAAAATTTTATACAATAAGGGGAGAGCCTCGCTATTTCTTTTTACTTGTTGATAATGACCTGCTAATTGGTACAGCAGAGCCATGTCATCCGGTGAAGATTGTAATTGTGCTTCTAACGCTACTATTTCAGGTGTCTGTGTGGATTGCATGGCCAACTGTAACTGTGAGACAAGGCTATTGTAAATCATATTTTGTTCGTTCAGCGGAATGTCTTGCAAAATGTGCTTACTACTCTCATGCTCCCCTAATGCAAGATACACCTGTGCTAGGGCAAGTTTAATGTCACTTTGCTCTGCTGCAATTTTGCTCGCCTCTAAAAGCACTTTTTTGGCTTCATCTAGATGACCTTGAGCGAATAAAGTTTGCCCTTGATTAAGCAAAGCTAATGCGGGGTCTGGAGTATGCTTGCTAATAAAAGTGCGAATAAACGCTTCACTTTGCTCGCCTGCAAATCCATCAATGCCTTGCCCATCTTTAAAAATGAAAACACTCGGAACACTCTGCACGCCAAAATGATTCACTATTTGTTGCTCAATATCGCAATTGATTTTAGCTAATGTAAATGTTTGATTGCCTTCGTTATGTAGTTTTTCTAATAAAGGCAATAGGGTGTTGCAAACAGGTGATTGAGGGGACCAAAAAACGACAAGAACGGGTTGCTGTTTAGAGCCTTCAATGATTATTTGTGGAAATGTTGATATTGTTACATCATGGCTAGTTGATTGCATTTTAACCTCTATTGAAAAACGCCTATAAATATATGCTTAGATTATCGTTAAAATGTCTGAACGCAAGCATCTATCCCATATTTTCTAAATCTAAGCGTAATCTATGTACTTTATCGCTTGTGTTTAATAGTTTGCAAAAGTAACATTGAAAAATCATAAAGAGGAGCTTTGAAGATGTTAACAGGTAGTATCGTCGCACTCGTGACACCGATGGATAAAACTGGCGAAATAGATTTCCATGCATTGAAAAAACTTGTTGAATTTCATGTGGATTCAGGGACTTCAGCAATTGTTGCTGTCGGTACGACAGGGGAGTCTGCAACATTAAATGTTGATGATCATGTTAAATTTGTAATGAAAACACTTGAATTTGCTGATGGCCGAATTCCTGTTATTGCAGGAAATGGCGCAAATTCCACTTCAGAAGCAATTGCGTTAAGTAAATTGTTTGCTAATACGGGTGTCGTGGCTGGTTTGAATGTCACTCCCTACTATAATAAACCAACGCAAGAGGGGCTGTATTTACACTTCACCGCCATCGCTAATTCCTGTGATTTACCACAAATTCTGTATAACGTGCCAGGGCGAACTGCTGTAGATTTGTTACCTGAAACGGTTGCGCGTTTATCGAAACATAAAAACATTATAGGCATCAAAGACGCAACCGGTGATTTACAACGCCTTAAGGACATTCAAGCCGTTGTCGCCGATGACTTTGCTTTGTTAAGTGGCGATGATGCAACTGCCTGTGATTTTATATTAGCTGGTGGGCATGGTGTGATATCAGTTACTACTAATGTTGCGCCCGTTGAAATGGCTCAAATGTGTGCCGCCGCATTAAAAAATCAAAACATTGAGTTAGCCAAACAGATAAATGCACAACTGATGCCCGTTCATAACAAGTTATTTGTCGAAGCCAATCCAATTCCTGTAAAATGGGCATGTACTGAACTTGGTCTGATTCCTGCTGCGGATTGTCGTTTACCCTTAACAATTCTTTCTGAACAGTATCAAACTGTCGTTCGTGACGCCTTAACACAAGCAAACTTATTTAAATGATTAAATTATTCAAACAATCTAAACTATCAACAAGCATCCTTATTGCCATAGCATTATCGGGATGCTCCAGCTTTGATAGCCGTATGCAGGCCAATGGCCCCTATCAATACACGGATGAAAAACCTGCAGCCGTATATAATATTGGCGATTTTTCTCATGATGAAGAGACGGCTTTATATAAAACCCCTGCATTGACAGAGATGCAAATACAGAATGGTTTTATGACTAAAGATGTTGATATCCGTCCACCTACACAGCTTATTTCGCCGATGGAAGGTGTGTTACTTGATCCAACTGCAACTAAATACACCAAAATTTGGTTCAATAGAATGGAGCAAGGGGAGAGCATTGAAGATGTAATATGGCACTTGTTAGAAGACTATTTACAACTTAGAGATATCAATATTACTTCTAAAAATGATTACTTGAAACAACTAGAAACGACCACTTTCATAGAGGATAAAGTAGATATCGGTAATTACTTAATTACCAATGAAATGATCAGAAAATCGAGTTATTTCTTTTCGCTTGAAAAGTTAGAAGGGATCAACAGTGTTGCATTAAATGTGCAATTGTTGACATTTGTGGAAACGAATAATGGCAAAGAGTTGCCATATAATTATTCCGATCAAAGTAGAAGAAATATTGAGCTTGGTTTTGTCAATAGCTTGTTGGATTATGCTTACCAACAACAAAAAAATGCAGCCTTAGAGGCGCTTGATTCACAACCTTTACCAATCAAACTCGGTTTTGATGATAATTATCAAATCGCATGGATTGTTGATACGAATTTCACAACTACATGGTTGAAACTCCCTTCCTTATTCAAGTTATTAAGTTTCGAATTGGTAGAGTCTGATGAAAATCTTGGTTATTTCTTACTTAAATTCAATCGACCCAATGATGAGTATTGGCAAGCAAATAACCTTAATCCATTTGAGCTCAAAGAGGCTGAATATTTCGTTCAGTTAGGGGAATCTATTGGCGGTAATACTTCAATAGTGTGGTTAGATGAAGATAAGAAACCATTACCTGATCAAACGGTTACGGATTTGTATTTTAGTATCACAGAAAAAGTTCGCGATGTTCTGTTGCTTAAAAATCAGCAAACAAAACCACTTTAAAAATAGTTAGTAGAGATAAAAGTAGTGGCTAGTTGCATACTAGTCACTTTTATCACTTTTATCACTTTCATCCATTCGCTTCTTTTTTTCCCTTTCCTTTATTGATTTAATGACATTATCAGGCAATTTCATATTGGCGCTATGCTTTAAAAGCATAAGATTACCAACAATGACGCCTAATATTAGCATGATTAATAGTAGCAAAGACCAAGTGCTCATTTTTAACCTATATACTTGTAAAAAAGCAGGAAAAATCCTGCTTTTGATATTTATATTGTCAATGTTTTTTGTTAATCAATCAAACCATAGTCATTGCTTAAAATCGCTATGATTTCGGCTTTTGGGTTGTCCGATAATGTAATTTTCTCACCGATTATTTTTTCTGCTATACCAATATAGGTTTCTGAAATTTTCATTAAAACTTCTGCTGGTAGGGCGTTATCACGTGCAAGTGCCGTTCGTTCTTGCATACGATCTTTATTTAATAAAATATCCGGATCGGGAAAATGATTAAGTAATAATTGACGGAAATCTTCCTTTGAATTTTCCACAATTTTACCTTGTTTATAGGCTGTAGCATCCCAGATACGAGAAGAGTCTGGTGTGCCGACTTCATCCATATAAATTAATTTTTCATTACCTGCTTTATCTTGAACGTAACCAAATTCAAATTTTGTATCAACAAAAATTTGTTCTATTTTAGCAAGTTCATCACTAATAACATCGAAGCCTTCTTTTAATAGTTTCTCGTAGTAATTAATATCTTCGAGTTTAGAGAAATTAAAAGCAGTAAAGTTATCTTCGATGTTTTGTCGAGTAATATTAACATCATCAACCGCAGGTACTCCGGGGATATCATGTAAAATACCCTTAGTAGAAGGTGTAATGAGTAGCTCAGGAAGCTTTTGATCTTTTTCTAATCCCCCTGCTATTTTTATGCCACAGAATTCACGCTCGCCTTTTACATAGGAGCGCCACATCGAACCTGTAATGTATTGTCGGCAAATAGCTTCTATCATGATAGGTTTAGCTTTTTGAACAATCCAAACAAACGGATGAGGAATATCTAAAATATGGCTATCTGCCAACCCTTGCTCTTTAAACAGTTTAAACCAATGGTTAGAGATAGCATTGAGTGCAGCACCTTTGCCGGGAACGCCATTCATACCGCCTTCACCATGCCAAATACAATCAAAAGCGGAGATTCGATCGCTAATTACCATAATCGCTAATGGTGCATCAGCCGCGACATCATAGCCTTTTTCTAGAATTAAACGTTTGCTGTCAGCTTCCGTTAACCAATATACAGAACGAACCTTACCACTATGAACGGGTTGGTCGGTACGGATTGGGAGGTCGTTATTAACAGCTAATACTTTATCGGCGAGATTCATGAACAATATCCTATATATGAAGCCAAATTAAACAGGCGAACGCTAAATGCAAAGTTAAGGTCATAAATAATATCAGAAATTTTGCCAGTTATCATGGCAAAAAATTGTTTTTACAGCATAATGAAAATCAATTTGTGTCTTTCAATGCATCTAATAATATTATGTTAATTAGAGGTTGTTGATCTTGATAGGATGGCAATGCTTCATTCTCAGTGTTTTACTTAAAACACAGTTAGATTGAAGCAAATTCGCACACAATAGCTCAATAACCTCTACCAAATCAAATCGTCTGGAATAGCAAACTCTGCATAGGGATCATCTTCATCCACTTGTGATATATCGACTTTTTCATGTAATGCAACCAATACAGAGGGATCAATAGCGGTTAATTTAACAACAGCTTCTTTATTAATTAAATAAAATTCTTCATTGAGCGAACAAATTGCCAAACTACCATTAATTAATTTTTGTTGGGTTGCTTCATTAATAGCAATACGTTTTACTTTATTTTCATAGGTAAAGTGGTAGTCAATGTCGCCCTCATAATGCTTTTCACAGTGTTGGGTTATCATCTGAATCAGCTTACCATGGGCAGATCGTGCATCAAGTTGTGCTTGGGTTTGTCTATTTTTTTCTAAATCTTGTTGCTGCTGTAACTCTTTTTGTTCATTGATGGCTTGTTGAATAGCTGTGACTTCTACCGCACCCTTTTTCTTTTTTTGTTTCGCTTGACGGCGTTTTTCTGTTTGTGTTTGTTTCGCTTTTTGCTTATTTATGAGGCCAGCCTTGAGTAACTGATCTTGAAGAGAAGCCATGTAAATACCTTATCAAATAGAGAATATGAGCACTATTCTAGCCGCAAATATAACTGATGGAAATTATATTTAATGTAGCGCACAATATTTTCTAGAAATAATCGACAAATAACATATAAAGCCTATGCTTTTAACATAACTAAGTGAGGCGAACTGTATGAAAAATCTAGAAGTTTCAAACTTTATGACAGAAAAAAGCATCTATTTTACTAAAGAGATGACAGTGGAGCGGGCGGTCAAAAAATTACTAAATAGTAAATATATAGGTGGCCCAGTTTTAGATGATTCGGGGCGTGTTATTGGCTGGCTTTCAGAGCAAGATTGCCTAAAAAAAATGATAGCATCAAGCTATTACTGTCAACAAGTCGCTCTGGTTGCAGATGCGATGGTCCCAGAGGGATTGACGGTAAAAGCAAACATGAGTGTCTTTGAACTCGGTCAGTTGATGCTGCAGCAAAAGCCAAAAATCTATCCTGTTGTAGATAATGATAACAAGCTCCTTGGCATGATCACTCGAAAAAATGTTTTAGCAGCAATGAGCGAGCAGCTAGAATCTTGCTAACATTAGAAAATGACCGATATTTAGATAAATAATTGCTGCGGGGTCCAGCACCCCGTAAGTACTTTTTTGTCTCTATATGCTCTTAAATAGCACATATATTGTTCCCGTGAAATAGGATAAACTCCTAGTGTTTGTAGATGTGGGGTTGGCATTTGACAGTCTATTAATATCCCTTGGAAACGACTAAAATGTTTATTTAACGCGATAAAAGCGAGTTTTGAGCTATTATCTACCAGGCTAAACATTGATTCACCACAAAATATAGTACCAATATTGATACCATATAGTCCTCCAACTAATTTCCCCGTTTGCCAAACTTCAATGGAGTGGGCATAGCCTTGATGATGTAAATCAATATAGGCCTTCATCATATTCTCTGTGATCCAGGTGCCGTTCTGATTTTTCCTCGGTTGCGCACAAGCATGAATGACATCATTGAATGCATGATTTACGGTAACCGTGAAACATTTTTTGGCAACCACACGTTTCATACTCTTACTAATGTGGCAGGCAGTAGGTTTGATCATTGCCCTAACTGATGGGCTCCACCAAAGAATAGGCTCATCATCACTAAACCAAGGGAAAATACCATTTCTATAGGCGTTAATGATACGTGTTAAAGAGAGGTCGCCTCCCATCGCTAATAGCCCATCGGGGCTAGTTAAGGCTGTTTCAACGTTAGGAAATTCATAGGTATCAAGTGACAGTTCTGGTAAATAAATTGGCATTCTATGTGGTCGTTGTAAAATTAGCAGAATGATAATACCAATTCCGATAAATAGCTGATCTATTTTACTGGTTAAAACAACTTACTGCTGCGTTGTAATTTTCGCAAAGGGAATAACCATTTACGTCAAATTACGCCTTGAATTAAGCTGTTTTTCCTGCGCAAAATCTAGATCACATACTTACCGGAATTGGTATAATCAAGCTACTTTAAGATGAAAAATCAGCAAGCCAACACCTGTAGCTATACTAGAGATAAAATTGAGCTTGGATAAATCTGCATTGCAATTATCGCATCTTACGTCTTAATCTCGCTTACTTTTCCTCTACAAGCGATGACCAGTATATTATCAAGATTGATATTATACCGGCCAAATGTAGTTGATAGAACTAGCTTTTACTCATTTCGGTCATTTACATTTTCAAAACGTAGGCCGGTTTCACCTGTATATAATTGGCGAGGGCGACCAATACGTTGTCCTGGTTGATCCAACATCTCTTTCCAATGAGATACCCATCCTACAGTTCGTGCGATAGCAAATATAACGGTAAACATGGACTTTGGAATACCCATTGCTTTTAAGATAATACCAGAGTAAAAATCTACGTTAGGGTAGAGTTTTTTAGCAATAAAGTATTCATCTTCAAGTGCGATGCGTTCAAGTTCCATTGCAACATCAAGTAGTGGATCTTTTATTTGTAAGTCGTTTAATACTTCATAGCAAGTTTTACGCATTACTTTAGCACGAGGATCGTGGTTTTTATAAACGCGATGTCCAAATCCCATTAAGCGGAAAGGATCATCCTTATCTTTTGCCTTAGCAATAAATTCTGGAATACGGTCAACGGTGCCAATTTCTTCGAGCATGTTAAGACAGGCTTCATTAGCACCACCATGTGCAGGTCCCCATAACGAGGCGATACCCGCTGCAATACAAGCAAATGGATTAGCACCCGATGAACCCGCTAAACGTACTGTTGAGGTTGAAGCATTTTGTTCATGGTCTGCATGTAAGATAAAAATCTTATCCATCGCGAGTTCCAGTACAGGATTTACCTTGTACTCTTCACAGGGAACTGCAAACATCATTTTTAAAAAATTACCCGCATAGGAAAGTGTATTATCGGGATATACAAATGGTTGACCATGAGAATATTTGTAACTCATTGCGGCCAATGTAGGCATTTTTGATATAAGTCGATATGCCGCAATTTCACGATGTTGTTCATTAGTGATATCGAGTGAATCGTGATAGAAAGCCGATAGTGCGCCAACAACACCCACCATGATTGCCATTGGATGTGAATCACGGCGAAATCCTGAATAGAGTTTGGCAAGTTGCTCATGGATCATGGTGTGATGTAATACCACGCTATGAAATCGATTGAACTCTTCCTTATTTGGCAGTATTCCGTTAAGCAATAAGTAGCAAACTTCGAGATAATCTGATTTTTCAGCGAGTTGCTCAATAGGGTAACCACGATGTTCAAGAATGCCTTTATCACCGTCAATGTATGTTATTGCAGATTTGCAAGAGGCTGTTGCCATGAAACCGGGGTCATAGGTGAAATAGCCAGCTTTCCCTAAGCTGGAAATATCAATGACATCATTACCAGCAGTGCCTTCTAAGATTGGTAGCTCGATGGGTTCCTGTCCTGGTAAGTGCAGTATTGCCTTTTTATCTGTCATTTATCGCTCCATCATATGTAGTCTATTTAATTACTGATAGCATTTTTACAGACTAAAATAGAGATTGTCAATTTTAACATATCTACTTTGGGATCTGCCAAAAGCGGCTATTTATGAATATAGAAACATAAATATATAGCTTAATAAGAGATTGAAAGTAGATAAATAGATTAAATGAGTGGGAAGAAAATAAATTTGTAATTAATGTCACAATTTGAAATTTTGATGACACCCCATGACACTATTACAGTGATTGTTTAGTTACAAAAGATTAACATTGTGCTAACAATAGGTTGTTCAAAATAAGCCATTAATATTCATCAGACAAAAGAGATAAAATTGTGCATAAACAGAGACCTAAAAACTTGGATTTAACAACAGTTGCATTACCTGTAACTGCAACTGCATCTATTTTACACCGAATTTCTGGCATCATAGTATTTATTGCTTTAGCCATTTTTCTGTCTCTGCTGAGCTGTTCATTAGCATCAGAGGCCGATTACGATCGCGTACTTGCATACTTCGATATGTTTGTCGTTGAATTTATTATTTGGGGGGCATTAACTGGCCTTGCCTATCACGTTGTGTTTGGTATTCGACACATGATTCAAGATTTGGGATATTGGGAAGAACTTCCCTGTGCAACGCTTAGTGCTAAAGTCGGTTTTGCAATCACCCTATTATTATCTATTTTATCGGGAGTTCTAGTATGGTAAAGGTCGCAGGAACATTTGGCAGAAGTGGTGTTCATGATTATATATTGTTACGCGCAAGTGCAATTATCATGCTCGCTTACCTGCTTTATTTGTTAGCATTTATCTCTTGTGCAGATGCCACATTCAGTGTGTGGAAAGGTTTTTTTGATCTAACCTTTACCAAGGTTTTCACGCTATTCGCGCTAATTGCCATGCTTATACATGCTTGGATTGGTATTTGGCAAGTACTGACGGATTATGTAAAACACAGCTTATTACGTGGTTCATTACAGTTTTTATTAACATCTATTGCATTTATATATGTGTTATTCGGTTTTGTAATTTTGTGGGGTATTTAACGTGACGCTTCCTATTCGAGAGTTTGATGCAATTGTAATTGGTGCCGGTGGTGCAGGAATGCGTGCCGCATTATCTATTTCTGAGCAAGGTAAAAGCTGTGCGCTAATCAGTAAAGTTTTTCCGACACGTTCACACACCGTTTCTGCGCAGGGGGGGATCACCGTCGCATTAGGTAATTCTCATAAAGATGATTGGCAATGGCATATGTATGACACTGTTAAAGGGTCTGATTATATTGGCGATCAAGATGCCATTGAATACATGTGCAAAACCGGGCCAGAGGTAGTTCGCGAGTTAGAGAATATGGGCTTACCTTTTTCACGTTTCGAAGATGGTTCTGTTTATCAGCGTCCCTTCGGCGGACAATCTAAAGAATTTGGGGGTGAGCAGGCATCACGCACAGCAGCCGCTGCAGACAGAACTGGGCATGCGTTATTGCACACTCTATATCAACAGAACATTAAAAATAAAACGACGGTTTATTCTGAGTGGTATGCCTTAGACTTGGTAAAAAATGATGACGGTGATGTGGTTGGTTGTACAGCCATTAATATAGAAAATGGTGAAGTCGTGATGTTTAAGGCACAGGCAACTGTCCTTGCAACAGGGGGAGCTGGGCGTATTTATGCCTCTACTACGAATGCGCACATTAATACTGGAGACGGTGTCGGTATGGCGCTGCGTGCTGGGGTGCCGGTACAAGATATGGAAATGTGGCAGTTCCATCCAACGGGTATCGCAGGTGCTGGTGTTTTGGTCACAGAAGGGTGCCGTGGCGAAGGTGGCTATCTATTGAATAAAGACGGGGAGCGTTTTATGGAACGTTACGCACCTAATGCAAAAGATTTAGCTGGACGAGACGTAGTAGCACGTTCGATTATGATCGAAATTCGTGAAGGGCGGGGATGTGAAGGCCCTTGGGGGACTCATATTAAATTAAAGCTTGATCATTTGGGAAAAGAGGTTTTAGAAAGCCGTTTACCCGGTATTTGTGAGTTATCCCGAACATTTGCCCATGTTGATCCCGTTAAAGAACCCATTCCGATTATTCCAACTTGCCATTATATGATGGGGGGAGTACCGACAACAGTTAATGGTCAAGTACTGAAAATGGATGAACATGGTAAAGATATCGAGGTAAAAGGTCTTTTTGCTGTCGGTGAAATAGCCTGTGTGTCAGTGCATGGGGCAAACCGCTTAGGAGGAAATTCACTGCTCGATTTAGTTGTGTTTGGACGTGCGACGGGCAAACATTTAGGTAAAGTGTTAAGCCAGGAAAACAGAGCTAAAGAGCCTACAGAGCAAAATATTGAATCTGCTTTAGTGCGATTGAATCGTTGGGAAAATGGAACGGGTACGGAAGATCCTGTGCAGTTACGTAAAGATTTACAGGAGTGTATGCAAAGAAACTTTTCGGTTTTTCGAGAAGGTACTGCGATGGCGGAAGGTCTTGCTGAGTTAGCTGTATTACGTGAACGTCTACAGAATGCAAAATTAAGTGATAAAAGTACAGAATTTAATACTAATCGTATTGAATGTTTAGAGCTTGATAACTTGATGGAAACGGCCTATGCAACCGCCATGGCTGCAAATTATAGAACAGAAAGTCGTGGTGCTCATAGTCGCTTTGATTTCCCAGACCGCGATGATACTAACTGGTTACATCACAGTATTTATAATCCTGAAACCAAGAGTATGTGCAAAAGAGATGTGAATATGACGCCGCTATTACGTGACCCTTTTCCACCTAAAGCACGTGTTTACTAAATAAGGTTAATTGTTATGAATGTTAATTTTTCTGTTTATCGTTACAATCCCGATATCGATTCTGCTCCATATATGCAAAGCATGTCATTGGAGATTGCTGAGGGATTGGACATGATGGTACTCGATGCATTAATCGCCTTAAAGGAAGTCGATCCAACATTGTCTTTTCGTCGCTCTTGTCGTGAAGGGGTTTGTGGCAGTGATGGTGTAAATATTAATGGTAAGAATGGATTAGCCTGTATTACACCACTTTCCGATTTATTAAACAAAGGTGAAATAACGCTTCGTCCATTACCGGGATTACCAGTAGTCCGTGACCTTGTTATCGATATGAGCCAATTCTATACACAGTATGAAAAAATTAAGCCATACTTGATCACTGATGAAAGGCATCCACCCGTTGGTGAATTTAAACAGTCTCCCCAACAGCGTGAAAAATTAGATGGATTATATGAGTGTATTTTATGTGCTTGTTGTTCAACCTCTTGCCCATCATTTTGGTGGAATCCTGATAAATTCATCGGTCCAGCTGGATTACTAGCCTCTTATCGCTTTTTAATTGATAGTCGTGATAGTGCAACTGAGCAACGTCTTGATGATCTTGATGATGCATTTAGTGTTTTTCGTTGCCATAGTATTATGAATTGCGTTAGTGTTTGCCCTAAGGGATTAAATCCCACTAAGGCTATTGGCAAAATTAAATCGATGTTGTTGCAACGAGCCATTTAGTGGCGATAGTAATACATTTAATTGATAAGAAATATTTAAGGAATTTTCATGCCAAATAATGTGATGGAAACATGGTTAGCCTCATCTCATCTTTCCGGGGCAAATTCCACTTATATTGAAGCGCTATATGAATCATATTTAGATGACCCTTTGGCTGTTGATGCTAATTGGCGCGCGGTATTTGATGAATTGCCAAAAGTAAGTGAATTACCCGAAGAAGCTCATTCCGTTATTCGTGAGCAAATTAGAGAATCGGCCAAAAAACCTAAATGCTTTACACCACCTAAAGGTGCCGTGCACAACGACGCAAAGCAGGTGCAGGTTTTACAACTCATTGGCGCGTACCGTAACCGTGGACATGAGGTCGCAACACTTGATCCACTTGGTTTAAGTAAAACAGAAACCGTGACTGATTTAGATCCCTTTTATCATGAGTTAGAAGGCTCTGATCTTGATGCAAGTTTTAATGTTGGCTCCTATGCGGCTGCCAATGAAACGATGATACTGCGTGATCTACTTACGTCATTAAAAAGCACCTATTGTGGTTCGATAGGTGTTGAATATATGCATATCACCAATTCAGACGAGAAGCGTTGGCTGCAAAATCGCATTGAATCTTGCGAAAGCCGTCCTTCGTTTAGCGAAGAAGCTAAACACCGTTTTCTTGAAGAGCTGACAGCAGCAGAAGGTCTTGAGCGTTATATAGGCGCTAAATTTCCGGGTGCTAAACGTTTTTCATTAGAAGGTGGTGATGCGTTTGTGCCAATGCTTAAGGAATTGATACGCCGTGCTGGAGAGCAGGGGGCACAGGAAGTTGTATTAGGTATGGCACATCGTGGTCGTCTTAATGTTTTAGTTAATGTTTTAGGCAAAAAACCTAATCTATTATTTGATGAATTTGCTGGTAAACATAGTGAAGTGCATGGCTCTAGTGATGTAAAATATCATCAAGGTTTTAGTAGTGACTTTAAAACCCCTAAAGGTAATGTACATTTATCACTGGCGTTTAATCCTTCCCATCTAGAGATTGTTAATCCGGTTGTATTAGGTTCTGTTCGTGCTCGACAGGAGCGTTTGCATAGCGTCGGTGAAAGTGTCTTACCCATCACGGTGCATGGTGATTCGGCGATTGCTGGGCAGGGGATCGTACAAGAAACATTTAACATGTCACAAGCGCGAGCATTTAAGGTCAGTGGAACCGTCCGTATCGTGATTAATAACCAAATTGGTTTTACTACCTCTAATCCTCAAGATACACGTTCTACTCGCTACTGTACGGATATTGCTAAAATGGTACAGGCACCCATTTTTCATGTTAATGGTGATGATCCTGAAGCGGTTATTTTAGCAAGTCAAATAGCCCTTGATTTCCGTAATAAATTCAAACGCGATGTGGTTATCGACTTAGTTTGTTACCGCCGTCATGGGCATAACGAAGCCGATGAGCCAAATGCCACTCAGCCTGTGATGTACCAAAAAATTAAAAAACATCCAACACCACGTGAAATTTATGTCGCACAACTAGAACGTGAAGGGGTCATTGAACAGGGGTACGCACAGCAAATTATTGAACAATACCGTACCGCTTTAGATAATGGCGAGTGTGTTGTTAAAGAATGGCAGGCAATGCAACGCCCCTCCGTTGATTGGTCTCCTTACCTTAAACACGATTGGGATTCACACTATGATGCGCATTTCTCTAAGGAACGCTTACTTGAGTTAGCCAAAATTATTAGCAGTTATCCTGAAGATCATTTACAACATTCACGTGTTAAGAAAATTTATGCCGACCGTCAATTGATGGCGCATGAAGAAAAACTTTGTGACTGGGGATTCGCAGAAAATCTTGCCTATGCAACGCTACTCGACTCTAAATATAACATTCGTTTAGTTGGCCAAGACTCAGGACGTGGTACTTTTTTCCATCGTCATGCTGTGCTACATGAACAAAAAAGAGGGCAGTTCCTATACACCGTTGAAGAATATATCTGATCAACAGGGACACTTTGATGTTTATGACTCTGTTTTATCTGAAGCGGCAGTGCTTGCTTTTGAATATGGTTACTCTACTGCAGCGCCTAAAGGATTATGTATTTGGGAAGCACAATTTGGTGATTTTGCGAATGGTGCGCAGGTTGTTTTTGACCAATTCTTGTCATCAGGTGAACAAAAATGGGGACGTATGTGCGGACTGACCGTGCTGCTACCTCACGGTTATGAAGGTCAAGGACCAGAGCATTCATCGGGACGGTTAGAGCGCTATTTACAACTCTGTGCTGAGCATAATATGCAAGTGTGTGTCCCATCAACGCCGGCACAGATTTATCACATTTTACGACGTCAGGTTGTTCGCTCTATGCGTCGACCGCTAATCATTATGTCACCGAAATCATTGCTACGTCATCCTTTAGCGGTTTCTAATTTAGATGAATTAGCATCGGGCACATTTCAAAATGCGATTGCAGAAATTGATAATATAGATAGCACTTTAGTGGATCGCGTTATTTTATGTAGTGGTAAAGTTTATTATGAATTATTAGAAAAACGACGCGATGTTGGTCTTAATAATATTGCCATTATACGTATTGAGCAGCTATACCCGTTCCCCGTAGATCAAGTTAATCAGATTCTGGCTGATTATGCACATGTTAAAGATTTTGTCTGGTGCCAAGAAGAACCTCAAAATCAAGGCGCGTGGTACTGCAGTCAGCATCATTTTAGAAGTGTATTACCTGAAGGTGCAAAATTGCATTATGCAGGAAGAGAAGCCTCAGCATCAACGGCAGTCGGCTATATGTCGCTACACATGAAGCAGCAAAAAGCATTGGTCAATAGCGCTCTTGCGATAGAGCAAGAGTCATAGAGTCTCTAATTTTATAATCCAAATTTATATGTAGGAAGCATTAATTATGATTGATATTTTAGTTCCAGAACTTCCCGAGTCGGTGGCTGATGCTACAGTTGCTGTTTGGCATAAACAGGCTGGTGATTACGTTGAAAGAGATGAAGTACTCGTTGAAATTGAAACCGATAAAGTAGTTTTAGAGGTACCTGCAACGGCATCGGGAACATTACAGGAGATCATTGAAGCAGAAGGCTCTACCGTATTATCGAAACAATTACTCGGTAAATTAGTCGCAGGTGAAGCACCAGAAAAATCGAATATTATTGAAGAAAAAGCTCTCGTTGCAGATGCAAGCCCCTCGGTGCGACGTTTGATGCATGAGCACGGCATTGATGCTAGGCAAATTAAAGGCTCTGGCAAAGGTGGGGTGATAACCCGCGAGGATGTAGATAACTATCGTGAATTAAAAAATAAAAATGCAACACCTCCGCAGGTTGATATTGTTGCAGCGGTTGCTGCCCGTAGTGATAAACGTGTCCCCATGACGCGTTTACGTAAGCGTGTCGCAGAACGCCTATTAGAGGCTAAAAATTCAACGGCAATGTTAACCACCTTTAATGAAGTGAATATGAAGCCAATCATGGATCTTCGTAAACAGTATCAAGATGTCTTTGAAAAGAAACATGGTATTCGTTTAGGCTTTATGTCTTTTTATATTAAAGCCGTCACGGAAGCATTAAAACGTTTTCCTGAAGTAAATGCAGCGATCGATGGTGATGATATCGTCTATCATAACTTTTTCGATATCAGTATTGCCGTTTCTACACCGCGTGGGCTTGTAACACCCGTGTTGCGTGATACGGATACGCTAAGTGTCGCTGATATTGAAAAAGGCATCAAGGCATTAGCAATTAAAGGCCGAGATGGTAAATTAACCGTTGATGAGATGATGGGGGGAATTTTACCGTTACCAATGGCGGTGTATTTGGCTCTTTATTATCAACTCCTATTATTAATCCACCACAGGCTGCTATTTTGGGAATGCATAAAATTCAAGACCGTCCTATGGCCGTCGATGGGAAGGTAGAAATTTTACCGATGATGTATTTGGCATTATCCTATGACCATCGTTTAATCGATGGTAAAGAGTCAGTTAGCTTTTTGGTAACAATCAAAGAGTTATTAGAAGATCCTACTCGCTTGCTATTAGATATATAACTAAATATTGTGAATAAATCTCTTTATTAACAATAGATTAGATTTTAATAAAGTATTGCGTCAGTACAGGCGGTCTATATAATAGTCGCATAATATAAATAACAAATGGAAATATATCATGAATTTGCATGAATATCAGGCAAAGCAACTGTTTAAAGAGTATGGTCTCCCTGTACCGAAAGGAATGGCATGTGAAAGTGCAGAGCAGGCCGTTAATGCAGCTTCTCAATTAGGTGGTGATCGTTGGGTTATTAAATGCCAAGTTCATGCTGGTGGCCGTGGTAAAGCGGGTGGCGTTGAGTTAGTAAATAGTAAAGATGCATTACGTGACTTTGCCCATAAATGGTTAGGTAAAAACCTAGTTACTTACCAAACAGATGCAAAGGGACAACCCGTAAATAAGTTATTGGTAGAGGCGTGTAGCGACATTGCCAATGAACTTTATTTAGGTGCGGTCATTGATCGTGCTTCGCAACGAGTCACTTTTATGGCATCAACCGAAGGTGGTGTTGAAATTGAGAAAGTGGCAGAAGAAACACCTGAGCTGATCCATACCGTTTTAATTGATCCATTAGTTGGTCCTCAAGCTTATCAAGGTCGTGAATTGGCATTCAAATTAGGCCTTTCTGGCAAACAGATCGGTCAGTTTACAAAGATTTTTCTTGGTTTAGCAAAAATGTTTACTGATAAAGATTTAGCTTTGCTAGAGATTAATCCATTAGTTGTGACGGGCAGCGATGACCTAATCTGTTTAGATGGAAAAATCAGTATCGATGCTAATGCAATGTATCGTCAAAGTTTATTACATGAAATGCATGATACAACTCAGGATGATGAACGTGAAATTCACGCTGCACAGTGGGAGCTTAATTATGTCGCACTTGATGGCAATATAGGTTGTATGGTCAATGGTGCTGGTCTTGCGATGGGAACGATGGATATCGTCCATTTACATGGTGGCAAACCTGCTAACTTCTTGGACGTTGGCGGTGGTGCAACTAAAGAGCGTGTTACTGAAGCCTTTAAAATAATTCTTTCAGATGACAAAGTAAAAGCAGTGCTAGTTAATATTTTTGGTGGCATTGTACGTTGTGATTTAATTGCAGAAGGTGTTATTGGTGCGGTTGCTGAGGTCGGTGTATCCGTTCCTGTTATTGTTCGTCTTGAAGGCAATAATGCAGATTTAGGCCGTAAAATTCTTGCTGAATCTGGTCTTAATATCATTGCAGCGACATCTCTAACGGATGCTGCTGAACAGTCAGTAAAAGCGGTAGGTGGCAAATAATGAGCATTTTAATAAATAAAGATACCAAAGTAATTTGCCAAGGTTTTACTGGTGGCCAAGGAACTTTCCATTCTCAACAAGCTATTGAATATGGTACGCAGATGGTGGGTGGTGTTTCGCCTGGTAAAGGCGGACAAATCCATCTTGGTTTGCCTGTTTTCAATACGGTACGTGAAGCGGTAGAAAAAACGGGCGCGACGGCTTCTGTTATCTATGTGCCTGCGCCTTTTTGTAAAGATGCCATTTTAGAAGCGATTGATGCAGGTATAAAGTTAATCGTTACCATCACAGAGGGGATCCCAACGCTTGACTTGGTTGATGTAAAAATTAAGTTAGATCAAGCGGGTGTGGTGATGATTGGGCCAAACTGTCCCGGTGTGATAACCCCTGATGAATGCAAAATTGGTATTATGCCTGGTCACATTCATAAAAAAGGTAAAGTGGGCATTGTTTCTCGCTCTGGTACATTAACCTATGAAGCTGTAAAACAGACAACTGACGAAGGTTTTGGTCAATCAACCTGTGTTGGTATTGGTGGTGATCCAATTCCGGGTTCAAATTTCATTGATATTCTTAAATTATTTCAAGAAGATCCTGAAACTGAAGCGATCGTAATGATTGGTGAAATAGGTGGCACAGCGGAAGAAGAAGCCGCGGCATATATTAAAGCGCATGTTACTAAGCCTGTTGTTTCTTATATCGCTGGTGTTACTGCGCCTGCAGGCAAACGTATGGGCCATGCCGGTGCGATTATAGCGGGTGGTAAAGGTACTGCTGAAGATAAATTTAAAGCGCTAGAAGATGCGGGTGTTAAAACCACCAAGTCTTTAGCTGAGATCGGTAGTGCTTTACGCGAAGTGACTGGCTGGTAAGTTACTGGATTTTATCCCATAAAAAAACCGCGTAATTTCGCGGTTTTTTTGTCTTTCAATTTCTGCTGATTAATTGTTAATCTTCTAATTCTTCTTCGTCATAGGCTTCTAATGCTGCTAAACGCTTTTTCTCATACGCTGCAGCTGACGCTTCTTTTTCAGCGGCTATTTTCGCGGCAAGTTCATTACGAGCAGTACGTTTTTCAGCTTTGCGTTTATTACCTAACTGTAGGTTTTCTAAAAAGCCTTGTAACTCTTGTTTTGCCCATTGTTCTGCAAGCTCTTCTGTTTCGAAGCCTTTCATTCGTTTAGAAACACTTGTTCTACGCGCAGTAACACGACGCGTGATCTCTGCGTGCCACTGATCACCATCTTGGGTAATACGGTAATCGAATTTGTTTTCTTGTGCCATTGTGGTTATTTCCTAGTACTTAAATTATTTATCTGTTTATTGGTATTGGTTTAATACTGCAGAGAATAAACAGTAATATAGAATTTTAACATATAAAGATATTTATACTGAGTGTTAATTTTAGCTTATTTATCTTTTAATGTTGGCCATGTAAAACCCTTCGATTTTATCGGCGTGTTTTCTGAAGGGACTCTTTTAGTTTCAAGAATAGCGTTAATTAATTTTTTACAAGCGGGATTGTTTTTATGGAACGTTTTTAAGTATAAAATTTCAACTTTGCTACGTGCCCATGGTGTTGTGCGCAAAAACTTTAAGCTTGATTTAAAACGAGGATTACTGAGAAAACAATTGATATTGAGTAGTTGACCCATCTTTTCCCAACCTAATTCTTTCTCAAGTTCGATAAGAATTTGCTCAAGTTTAATGCCATGAAGCGGATCATTACTATTAGTCATTATGCAGCCCAAAAGAAAAAGCCTATTGTAGCAGTATCATTAAAGGTTAGCACAAGATATAAAGTGTTAACTATGCTAAATTTGCTGAAGAGATTACAAACATGGTAATAATCATGCAAAACAAAGCAACATTGTTAAATGAGTTACAAGTCGCGGCTATAGATCCCACGGGTGTCTTACTGATTCACTCTTCTATGAAAGCACTAGGCGAAATAGAAGGGGGAGCTGAAACTGTTATTAATGCCTTTAGCGAATATATGCAAAATGGATTATTAATCATACCGACCCATACATGGGCACCACACTGTAACAGCGATAATCGCTATGATCCCGATACAGAGCCTGCTTGTACTGGTATACTTGGCGAACTATTTAGACAATGCAACGGGGTCGTGCGTTCTCTACATCCTACCCATTCAGTCGCTGCATTAGGTGATGATGCCGAAGCGTTTATTGCTGGCGAAGAACAATATGACACGCCCTGTCCACCCAATGGTGTGTGGGGAAGATTAGAGCAGTGCGATGCACAAATACTCTTTCTTGGCTGTCCGTTAAGTAAAAATACCTTTATTCATAGCATTGAAGAGAAATTTAATATTCCACTTAGGCTTAGTAAATCATTTAGCCAATATCAAATAAAAAATGGGGCTGAATGGATCTCACGTCCAATGCGTAAACATGAGTCACCCTGCGGAGATATTTCGCTCAATTACGCAAAATTATTACCAGTTTTCTTACAAAGAGGCGCAGCAAAACAGGTCACCATAGGCGAATCGATAAGTTATTTATGCAGTGCTAATCAGATGGCTGCAATATGTGGAGAATATCTTATAGATGATCCTGATTTTTTTGCACATGCTAATATGGAATAAGCTTTTAATGAGAGGTGAAGGTGGGCGTTGTTATGAGTAGTGAATTTTGATTCACTACTCATAGGGATTTTTACTCTATATAGCCGCCTTTTGTTGCGATATCGACCATCTTATTACGAAAGTTAATGTCTGCAGATAGTTTTTCAATAATGCTCTGCACTTGATTTGCAGCTGCTTCATCTTTGGTATAAGCAATGAAAGAGCCACCTTCAGGAGAAAAATCAACTTGTGGTGATAAATCAGGAGATTCCGTACTCAGAGCAGCCCTCACTAATGCCGCCCATGTATATCCGCTACCTTGTAATCCTGCATCAGAAAAATACGTATCAGTGCTGGTTTTATAATTAAAATATTTTATTGTGTACTCTGCACCGTTTTGTTGAACTGATAAATTTTCATCTAGATCATTTGCCAAAACGTTAACAGAAAGCATTGTTAAAATGAGCAAAATAATTTTTTTCATAGTGGTACTCCTAAAAATTTACGCTTTGCTTGAGTTTATAATAGGTAATTTATGCCAATAATCTTGGTCTAAATTAAGCCTATAATAGTTAAAAATTTGTAACAAACATTTTAAATAATTTATCAAACCTAGGTTAGGTTTATGAGCTTTAAATATGTTTAATATGGTGTATATATCAATTTTTTACTTAAATGAGTGTAATAAAGAAAAGTCCATGGGACCGAGGAAATAGATTAAAACTGCAGTAAGTGACACCGACTGATCTATTGTGTGCTATTGCTTTATGCTAAATTAATTTAACAGCTCTATAATTAAAACATCGCAGTTCAGGAACTTAGCTAAGGCGTGTTGATGCATCATAAAATTACCGATATCTGCAAACAATTAAATAGTATCTTGCTCGGCAAGGAAGATCAGACCGAGTTAGCTTTGATTTGCCTACTTGCAGGAGGTCATCTGTTAATTGAAGATCTGCCGGGTATGGGCAAAACAACCTTGGCTTCAGCGTTGGCACAAACACTTGGGTTGGACTATCAAAGGGTACAATTTACCAGTGACATGTTGCCTGCGGACATTCTTGGTGTCTCTATTTTTGATACGCACAAACAGCAATTTACTTTTCACCAAGGGCCAATTTTCACACAGGTATTATTAGCCGATGAAATTAACCGTGCCAGCCCTAAAACACAAAGCGCATTACTGGAGGCGATGGAAGAGAAACAAATTTCCATTGATAGTGAAACCTATCCTTTACCGGCACCGTTTTTTGTCATCGCAACACAAAATCCATTAGATCAAGCGGGCACCTTTCCATTACCGGAATCGCAATTAGATCGTTTCATGATGCGTATTGAGCTTGGTTTTCCTAGTGTCGAGGCTGAATTGCAAATGCTCAAGGGGCATTCTGCCAAGGATCAAAAAAATACGATTCCAGCCATTATCAATGTTGCCGAACTACAGCAGATGCAAGTTTCAGTTGGTCAAATTAAAGCGAGCGAGGAGGTTTTGTATTATTTATTACGTCTGATTAATGAAAGTCGCTACAGCGGTATGGCTGCTAACCCTTTATCACCGCGTTGTAGTAAAGTGTTATTGCAGGCCGCAAAAGCAATGGCTTTTGTCAAACAGCGCGATTATGTTATCCCCGATGATATTCAAGCTGTTTTCGTTGCGGTGACCGACCATCGTTTAGCGGGTGTTAACAGTGATAAGCAAGGCAGTAAAGCGCTCAGTCAAACCTTGCTTGATAGTGTTGATCCGCTCGCTTAACTTATGAATTATCTTGCGCAGTTGAAAGGTATATTGACGCGGATAGTAAGGCATCGCTTTGATAAGTGGCTAAGTAAGCGTATGCCTGCACAAACTAGTTTTACCTTAAACCATAAAAACAGCTTTATTTTTCCCTCTCTGTTTGGGCTCTATTTTTTACTGCTCTGTTTCGTGTTGTTTCTACTTGGCACTAATTATGAAAACAATTTAATTTTGTTTTTGGTCTTTTTTCTCTGTAGTTTTATGGTGACTTGTTTGCTTCTCACCTATCAAAATATCGCCCAGTTAACATTCACTGCGACTCCCGTTAACCCTCAGTTTGCAGGACAAGATGTTGCGTTTTGTTTACGGATACTTCGACCAACGGATAATGGCAAAAAGCTCGATATCAATTTCCAAAAATCAGTTTCCACGCTTAGGTCTGTCATTAGTGAACAACAAGTCGTGTTGTATAGTTTCTGTAAGCAGAGAGGTTATTTTAGCCCTGGTCGTGTGACGGTGCGTTCAACTTTTCCCTTTGGGCTATTTACTGTTTGGACGCATCTTGATTTTGCGCACTCTGTTTTGTTGTATCCTGAACCAATAAACAATGAACGAGCGTTGCTCAGTTCATCCTCGCTGAATAACTATAGTGGCATGAGCAATTATGCAGTGGGTTTTGAACAGTTCTCAATGCTAAAAAGCTATCAACCAGGGGAATCTTTAAAATCGGTGGCATGGAAACAATTGGCGCAGGGACGAGGGTGGTTTAGTAAACAGTTCGAACAATCACAAGCGGGTGATGTCTTTTTAGATATCGATTTATATCCCTATTTAGAACTAGAAGAAAAGCTCAGTTTATTGTGTTACCAAATCATCGAACTACATGAAAAGCATTGCAGTTATGGCTTAAAACTCGGCAATGACACTATTGCTAACGGTCATGGCATGGCACAAAAAGAGGCGTGTTTAAAGGCATTAGCTTTATACGGTACGAGCCCATGAAAGCCTTTCTTAGCCGTTTAGGTTTACTGCTCATTATCCTGAGCTATGTTGTGCTACTCGGTGCATTATATGATCACTTATCTCTGTTCTTAATTATCTTAGGTCTGTTCTGTAGCGGTTGGCGGGTGGCTCATTTTTATGAGCGTGTGCCAATGTTGGCTGGACGCTGGTTAAGTTTACTGACCATAACGTCTAGCATAATTACGATTGCCTTGGTTTATCAGCTGGGTGTTTTTAATGTAATGCTGCATCTTATCGTCTTGGGTTTTAGTTTGAAATTTTTGGAACTAAAATCGATACGTGATGTGCATATATTTGTGAATACTGGCTTTGTCTTACTAGCGCTGTTTTTAATTTTTAACTACACCATTGTGATGGCTCTATTGGGAAGCTTGATCATATTGATGTTGTTAGCCATCTTATTATCCGTACATGGTGGTTTTTTCCTTGGTAATGGGTTTAGCAAATTATTAGTTAAAAGTTGTTTACTGAGTTTACCGCTGGCGTTGCTGTTATTCGTTGTTATTCCGCGATTACCTTCTCTATGGAAAATGCCGCAACAGAAACAGGCAACCACGGGGTTAAGTGATAGTGTCACGCCGGGGGACATTGCCGAACTAAGCCGCTCCAGTGAGTTAGCCTTTCGTGCTTCATTCGCCAATACCCCAGTGGCTGAGCGAGATCGTTATTGGCGTGTCATGACTCTTGACCATTTTGATGGGCGCTCGTGGTCGCAAAGCCAATGGCACAAAGAGGAACAACAAAGTGCAAAATATAGCAGAGGAAAAAACTTAACGGTTAGCTTCTTCACAGATAATTATGAGCTAATTGTTGAACCCCATTTTAATTATTGGATACCTGCGCTTGATTATAGTAAAGCGGCTGTCGGACAGGTAAATTTAAGTGACTACACATTGCGCAGTGTAAAACCCATTTTTAAAAGAGAAGCTTTCAATATCGTTTTATATCAGCAAATCCAAGTACCATCTTTAACGGCAAGAGAACAAAAGCAATTTACACAACTACCGACACAGGGCAATGAAAAGACGCAGGAGTGGGTGGCAACTAAGCTAAAACAGGGCCTTGCTAAAGAAGCGTTAATGCAGCAACTTTTGTTTCAGTTTCGTACTCAAAACTATCGTTACACGCTTAAACCGCCTCCCTTGGGAAATGATTTTGTAGATGATTTTTTATTCTCCACACTGGCGGGATTTTGTGTGCATTATGCCAGTAGTTATCTTTATGTTGCACGGCTAGTCGGTATTCCAGCACGTATGGTGACAGGATATTTGGGCGGTGAATGGCAAGATCAGGATAAGTTTCTGACCGTTCGCCAATATGATGCCCATGCTTGGGTGGAAATTTGGCAAGGGGGACGTTGGCAACGGGTTGATCCCACCGCCTATGTCGCCCCTGAACGGGTTGAATCGGGGCTTGAACAAAGCTTGTCTAACCGTGATGAGTTTTTACAAGGGGAATATTTATCATTACAGAAATGGCGAAATATAAAACTACTGAATCAATTACGGCAAAAAATAGAGCAAATAGATTATCTATGGGCAACTTGGGTGGTTAATTATGATAACAAAAAACAACTCGCATTGATGCAAGCTTGGCTCGCTAAGTTCCCATGGTTAAATCTATTTTCTGCTGTGTTAATCGCTATGTTATGCGCTTTTATTGTGACGCTATTATTCATATTTAAACCTTGGATAGAGTAAAGATAAGCGCTGAAGATCGGATTTTTTTGCAATTACAGCGTTACTACGCCAACCGGGGTGTTATCAGAAAAAAAGGGCAAACCGTTACAGCCTTTTGCCAACAAGCCAGTCACAAATTTCAGCTATCCGCAACACACTTTACAAGCTTTGCGGATAAATACAATAGCTTAAAATATGATAGCAATTTATCAGCCAACCAGCGTCAAAAACAACTTAAGCAGTTAGCATTTATCTGTAAGCAATTGCAAAAACGGCAATGATGTAAGGCATACATTATATAAGTAACTATTTTCTCTACCCACGCACTTGTTGATCCAAGTGGTGCTATAGTTAAATCATAACTATAAGGGGGTTGCTTATGACTATCATTCAATCATTTGGTGCCGCAGAGACGGTTACTGGATCATGTCATTTTTTACAGATTAAAAGTGGGCCTAATATTCTTATAGATTGTGGTTATTTTCAAGGTGAAAATGAACAGAAAACGTCGGAACCATTTGACTTTAAATCAACAGATGTCGATATCGTTTTATTAACTCATGCTCATCTTGACCATGTCGGGCGGGTTCCTAAATTAGTTAAGGAAGGGTTTGACGGGAAACTTGTTGCTTTACGTGCGACCATGGATTTGGCGGAAGTCATTTTAATGGATAGCGCTAAAATAGCCGAAGAGGATTATAAAACCGCGTTGAAAAAAGCGCGTCGCACGGGTAACGAAAAAAAGATTCCACCGCCTATCTACAGCAGTGACGATGCACTAGCAGTATTTGATTTAACCATTCAATATGCCGAGTACGACAAAACGATTCAACTTACTCCTAACGTTAAGGTTACCTTTAGAAATGCGGGACATATTCTTGGCTCAGCCACCATTCAAATAGAAGTAACGGAAGATGGGGTTGTAAAAACGCTAGTGTTCAGCGGGGATCTCGGCAGTCGTCGCGATATCATTATGCCGCATCCTGCTTTAGTGAAAAAAGCCGATGCACTTTATATCGAGTCGACCTATGGTGATCGTAATCACCGTCCCTTACAAGAGACGATTGCAGAGTTTAAAGAGATCGTCATCAACACCTTAAAAAATAAAGGCAATGTATTGATCCCATCCTTTGCCGTTGAGCGAACTCAAGAAGTTTTGTTGATGCTAAAAGAGATGTATTACAATAAAGAATTGCCTGTTTGCAAAGTGTTTTTAGACTCCCCGATGGCGATACGCGCAACCCAAATATATAACAATTATCACGCTGAACTAAATGCTGTTGCAGACAAATTACTGCTACGTGATGGTACTGTTTTCGAATTTCCTTATTTGCAATATTCACTTAAAAATCAAGAGTCGATGCTGATTAATAAGGAGGAGAGTGGTTGCATCATTATTGCTGGTAGTGGCATGTGTACAGGTGGGCGAATTCTGCATCATTTTAAACACCGTCTTTGGGATGAGCGCAACAGTGTTATCTTTGTTGGTTACCAAGTGCATGGCACGTTAGGGCGACAAATGATAGATGGGGCTTCGTCAATTCAGCTTTTTCATGAATCAATTAATGTGAACGCCAAAATACATATGCTTAATGGCTTTTCTGCACATGCAGACCAAAGCAATCTATTAGCTTGGATGGGGGAGTTTGAACAATTAGAGAAAGTTTATTTAATACATGGAGAGCCTGATAAACAGACTGTTTTTAAAGACGTGATTAAAGAGCAACTTCATAAATCTGTTCATATTGTTAAATATGGCGAAAAGATTTTTGTTTAGAAAATATCCCCCGTTGGTCATCACAATAAGGGGGACGGTTGTTAAGGAATATAAAAAGGTGCTGAAAAAACCTCCGTGGTAAAACGCTGCAATGTTATCTCGGCACTCCAGTAATCCTTTGGCCAGTTTGCCTTTTGTTTTAAATGTTGCACAAACATTCTTGGCTCAGGAAGCACCTCCCAAACCGTGGGTAAAAAAATCGCTTTATGCCAACCTTCCTGTAATAACAAACCATCGACACCAATTTGTAGCTCATCAATCAGCGTAGCTTCACCATTATTCGGTATCTCTTGTAAGGCCGATAAAATAGATATTTCTATTGTTAAATTAGAGAGTTCATCCGCTTGTAGTGGCGGAAAACGGCTATCTTCAAAGGCACTGCAAAAGGCGTAGTAATAAACATTTTCCCATAATGGTCTGTCTACTTGATAGGTGCCAATACAGCCTCGTAAATGGTCATTAATCGTTAAAGTGACAAAGCAGGGTAATGGTTGTAACAGATTTTTATTATTGGGTGCTGCTGGCAAAACAAAAGGCAAGTCATCGAGGTGCTGTTGGATTGCTTGTTTACAAAATGTAATGAGCTGTTGTTTTTCCTGCTCTGTTAAATTAATAGAGTTTGAAACTGCCATATCCCACCACCCGTTGTTTATCTCCCGCTGTATCGCCGGAATTAATATTTTTAATTAATGTTATCTGCCAGTTTGCTGTTTTTGCATAGCGTAATAACCCGTTAATGGCATTAGCGCCACAGGCTTGTTGGCCATTAATTGTGCTAGCAAAATGAAGTATGTTAGCGCAACTATTTTGATCAATGCGCTGTGCTTGCTGGTATTCATGAAAATGGCTGAGATCCGAACTAATAACCAGTAAATCCTGTTGCGTCAGTGCAAGTTCCTGTAACAGTTTGTTGACTTTATCCGCAGAGCATTGACCAACGACAATGGGAATAATGGTAATATCCGTAAATAACATCTGTATGAATGGTAATTGCACTTCAATTGAGTGCTCTAGCTGGTGGACATAATCTGCAAACTCCACAAAATCTAAGGTGGCTAGTCTATTTTGCGTCACTTGGTCGAGGGTAAGTTTTCCAAGGGGTGTTTGAAAATAGTCGGCGCTCGATAAGGCGCAACCGAGTAGTGGTTCGCGATGATTCGGCCCTAAAATAATGACCCGTTTAATATTATTAACATAGGGGGTTAAGTTCGCAAAGGCTAAACCAGCAATCGCCCCCGAATAGATATATCCCGCATGGGGCACAATCAAAGCGCGAGCTTGCTGCATCGGTTTTTGCTCACTGGCTAAAAACGCCGTGACCATCTGTTGTAACGGTACTTTATCCTCAGGATAAAAACTACCTGCCATGGCCGCTGGTCTATACTTCATACAGGCCTCAATTTGATTTAATGTCCGATGGCATCGTTGTTGTTTAGGCGCTTGCGCCACCATGACATCGATCCATTTGCTATAAGTAAAGTATAGCCGCTATCGCTATAAGGTTGTATTTATGCCCCATGATGATTCTCAAGATAATTTTCACAAAACCTATTATTGGCATCGACTTGATGATGGTCGAGTCTGTTGCGATTTATGCCCACAACATTGCACCTTACGTGAAGGGAAACGTGGCAATTGCTATGTACGAATGTGTCATCAAGGCGAAATTAGCTTAGTGAGCTATGGGCGTAGTTCCGGTTTTGCCATTGATCCTATCGAGAAAAAACCGTTGTACCATTTCTATCCCGGATCGCAGGTACTCTCATTTGGGACAGCCGGCTGTAATTTAAGCCGTGATTTTTGTCAAAATTGGCGTATTAGTAAATCACGTGAAATGGCAACATTATCTTGCTGGGCATCACCAGAAGAGATTGTCGCGAACGCTAAACGTTATGGCTGCCAAAGTATCGCTTTTACCTATAATGATCCCGTTATTTTTATGGAGTATGCTGTCGATGTCAGCCGCTATGCGCAATCTCAAGGTCTTAAGAGTGTTGTCGTGAGTGCGGGTTACATTTGCGCTCAGCCGCGTGTAGAGTTTTTTAAATACATTGATGCTGCAAATATTGATTTGAAAGGATTTACGGAATCGTTTTATAAAAAACATTGTCATGGCTCTCTGCAACCCGTATTAGAAACATTGCAATATCTAAAAAAGGAAACCCCAGTCTGGTTTGAATTAACTAACCTACTTATCCCCGATGAAAACGATAGCGACCAAGAGATCCACAATATGTGTGCATGGATCGTTGCCAATTTAGGTGTCGATATTCCTCTCCATTTTACTGCCTTTCACCCTGACTTTAAGATGCTAAATAAAGATAAGACAGGCATGGCGACATTGCTAAGAGCGCGAGATATAGCTATGAGTTACGGTATGCATTACGTCTATTGTGGTAATGTCAATGACATCGAAACCAATAGTACCTATTGTTTTAAGTGCCATCAGCCATTGATCATACGCGATCGTTTTATGATTACCGCAAACCGCTTAAGCGACAATAACCGTTGCCCATTTTGCGGCACGGCCTGTGCGATTAATGCTTAATATAGGCACAGAGTTAGCTTGCTCAATGGGTTCTTTTATTTTTATAATGTATGGTTTTACGATTGCTCGTAAACCATAGGAAATCCGCAAGTGAAAATGATTAATGGCCTTAAAGATATAATCGATAGTTTTGATACCTTCATATTGGATCAATGGGGAGTATTACATAATGGCGGTGATGCCTTTCCTGAAGCGATCCGTGCGCTACAGTTTTTACAGGAACATAATAAAAAAGTCGTGATCCTCTCTAATAGCGGTAACACTGGCAGATTTTCCTATCAACGTTTACAAGATTCTGGGATTAGCCGCGATTTATACCTCGATGTGTTAACCTCTGGCGATCACATGCGCCATAATTTTAACGCAGGAAAATTTACATCACTTGGCAACAATGCACTATTTTTCTCATGGGATAATGATAATAGTGTGCTTGATGATTGTGGGGTCACCGCATCAACTATTGAAAATGCCTCATTTATTCTTTGTTGCGGTGTTGAACGTGGCGATCTGGCATCCTATATGGATGATTTAACATTGGCTTATCAACGCAATCTTGAATTAGTGGTAAGTAATCCAGACCTTGTTGCGATGACGCCGGATGGCTCCTTAAAAACCTGTCCGGGATCGATTGCCAAAGCCTATCAAGATATGGGAGGCAAGGTACACTGGCATGGTAAACCACAAATCGACTTGTATAAAATGTGTCATGAATTAGTGGGCGGATGGCACAAAGCTATTGCGGTAGGTGACAGCCTTGAGCATGATATTGCTGGTGCAAATGGGGCATCTTTATCTAGCCTGTTTATTACTAGCGGTATTCACAGCAAAGAAATTATTGATGAAAGCAGTGTTACCAAATTAAATACAAGATTTAATGTTAAGCCTAGTCACTACCTTGATTGGTTTAAGGTTTGATTTTACGCCCATACAATAGAAAATCATTGTAATGATTCGCGCTGGTTTATGAACCGCATGGCGGAAGTTTGCTTGCTAACAAGAGACGCAAGGAAACTCCTTCAATTTACCCATTTCACTATTGCCAATGAAGGTAGTGTATTTGCATTAAAAGTGTAGCGGTTGAGCGCTATAATAGTTCTCTACATGGTTATAGTTTTCCAGATAAATATCTACTCTATCTCATGGGTTACAATAATAGATGCTACGTTTATGCAATCGCAGGCTATTACCCGATCTGTTATATTTGCTTTTCTTTTGATCTCAAAAATATGCAACGACAAAATCAAAAGCGTGGTTGTAATTTGCTTTATTAATGATTTTAATTTGTTATTATGACGCCTAATATATTCTCATAACATCAAAAAGGATTTTAAATGAAAAATAGATCAATATTAGCGTCGCTCATACCTCTTTTAGTAATGGGGGGGTGTGGTGGAAGTTCAAATAGTACGCCTGAACCTTCAAGCACAAATGTAGGGCCTTTATTGGAAACCATTTCGGCTAAACAGATTGAATCGGGTGAGACCTTTTCTTATCAGCTTGTTGTCACGGATCCAGATGATACATTCCCAGCTGATTTTACATTTGAAATAATTGAAGGTCCTGATGGGCTCTCTATTAATGAAAATGGCCTGTTAACATTTACTTCATCGGCAAGCGGAACTAAAAATAATTCGATCACTATACAAGTCAAAGATGGTGGTGAAAATAATGCACAGCCAAGTAGAGTGACTTTTTCATTGGATGAGCTATATTATCTGAACATTTCTGGCAAACTCATTAACTATTATAACAATCAAGATATTGCTGATGGAGAAGTGAAGTTGTCAATTAACGGTACTGTTATCGATGAATCTGTCTCTCAATCTAATGGTGAGTATTCATTGCGATATTTAGATACATTAACCGATTTAAGAAATGTTGTCATCTCAGCTGACGCGCCTGCGTATTCAGAAGCATCTATTCGCATTGTTCCTTCTGAAATAGTTCATCCCAACAATTTATACCTTCCTCCAATCCATAGTGTAGCAACATTTAATGCGACAGAAGGTACTGTTGTACAATTTGAAGCGGCTTCTATTTCCGTTAGTGAAAATAGTTTTGTTGATGAAAATGGGAATTTGGCGAGTGGAGTAATTACCTCTGAATTATTTATTATTGATCCAACATTGGATATTGATTTGATGCCAGGCGAGATGGTGACAGCAAGTGCAGATAATCCAACACAGTTAATTCCAATCGAATCATTCGGGGCCATTTCTGCAACGTTTACAAACGAAGATGGAAAAATTTTACAGCTTAAAGAAGGGAAAACCGCTGAAATTCATATTCCCGTTTCAGGGCTTAATCCACCAAACATCATTCCTCTTTACTATTATGATGATGTCAACGGTATTTGGGTTGAAGAGGGAGCGACGCTTGTCAACGATGTGACTGGTAATTATTATCTTGGCAATGTTTCGCATTTCACCACATGGAATGCTGATCGTATTTATGACACTGTGAATATCCTTGGTTGTGTAGAAGATATAGATGGAACGAGAATAGCTAATGCGCGTATTGATACTGAAGGACATGATTATAACGGCCGTTCAAACGCATATTCTAATGTTATAGGGGATTTTATAGTACCTGTTAAATCTAATAGCACCATGTTTGTTTCTGCAAATAATTTACATCAAAGTCGAACTCTAAAGGTTATTACGTCATCATCTGATTTTACATTGAGTGAATGTTTAATTTTAGATAAAGCAACATCTAAAATTGAACTTAAATGGGGTGAAGCACCTGATGATTTAGATTCACATTTATATGGACCTAACGGAGATGGCGGACGTTTTCATATTTCATTCTATAATGAAAGTGAAGTCGTGGGCGGATCAACGATATATCTTGATGTTGATGATACAAATAGTTATGGCCCAGAAGTGATAACTATTCCTGAATATAACGTACCTGGAACTTATCAATATTATGTTCACAACTATTCTGGTTTACCTAATATTAAACCTTTAGAAACTCGTGTAGAACTCATTATAAATGAAGAGCGAACATTATTTACTCCACCTGAAGGTGTCGCGCAGGAATGGTGGCATGTTTTTGATGTGGAAGTTCAAGAAAGTGGTGTTATTACAGTTAATACGATTAATGCATGGTCTACAGAGCCAGGAGATAGTATTTCTGAAGCAATAGCTCCTCGTAGTCTGTTGGTTAAACCAAGTATTGCCGAGTCACAATTAAAAAGTAAATATTATATTAAATAAAAATTGCAGATTACAATCACAAACACTGAACATATAACTGTTCAGTGTTTGTGTTATATCATATTTTACGTTATTAAATTATTGTTTAGTTATCAGTGTTAATAGTCATTGTTAAATAAATTTAATAGTTTAGCTTGTAAAATGTGTTGTTTACCGAGCAGAATTATAGTTATATTTTGTATAGGTGAGGGGGATTTTCGAGTGATGCAAGTAAAAGGAGAGGCCAATTCCGAATGTAGTTAGCCTCTTGTTTAGATTGAGTTTTTACTGTACCGACATGTTTTTTGATTGAGTTATAGAGCCTTTTTGTTTCTAGAAAAAGCGAAACCTAGCAAACCAATGCCTAATAACATTAATGGAGCAGGGCTTGGTACTGGATTGCTAACTGTTAACTGACTACCGTTATTTTCATAAGTAAAGCTAGATAAATATAAATCAGTACCATTATAATCTAAGGTGATATATCCAAAAAAATCTCCTAAACTGAAATCTTGAACAGCAATATAATTTGAACCGATAACTTGCCCACCTAAATCCATGTAGCTATTACCTCCAGTCCAAGCTAAGCTATCATCAATAACATCACCTAATGATAACCAATTTAGTGATACTTGAGTTGTATAATCACTTGCGCTTGTCCAAGTGTTATCGGCTGAACAACAATCTTCAGCTAAACCAAGATCATTGATACTGTCGCCATCTAAATCAACATGTAAAGTACCAGAGGTAGGTAATAATAGATTTATCTCATTAGTAATGAGAGAGGCATTTACACCCATTGATAGTAATGAGCATGTAAGTCCTAGGACAGAGCAAATCGTTTTTTTCATTTTATTCTCCATTGAAATAACATTCCGTTTTTTACTTAACATGCCGTTTAGCAATATTCATGCCGTGAATATATCTCTTTGTTTTTAGGCTCTTTTTTATTATCTGGTTTGATGCGTTGTAAAGTAAGTCGACATGTTTTTTTTGAAGTCGCTGAAGTCATTTTTTATGAAGTGTAAAATAGGGCGGCGGAAGCAGTATCCGAGTTACAATAACCCCATTTATTATTTTGGTTGCATATCACAATATTATTACCGTAATAGTTGACTAAAACATTATAAGTCACACTATTTAGACTCTTGTTTGCTTAAAAACTAAAGAGTAGTAGTGTTAATTTAATAACCATTAAAATAGGTGTATCGATGAAGCATAAATTTAATTGCTTAAGTTATTATTTGTGCCTGTTTTGGGTGGCTTGCGTTGCAAACTATTCCCATGCGTTAAATATTGATGATATTGATTTTATAACTGAAAATTATCCTCCTTATAATTATCTAGAAAATGGTCAATTGCAGGGAATTTCAATTGATTTGCTGCTATTAATGTTAAATAAACTTGAGTCTAAAAAATCATTAGTTGACATTCATATTCAACCTTGGGCTAGGGGGTATAGTACGCTGATAACGACTGCCAATACATGTCTTTTTTCGGTAGTAAGAACTAAAGCTAGAGATCCTTTATTTCACTGGATTGGACCAATATCGGCGACATCTATTGCTATGATTGCAAGAAAAGATAAGCATATAAAAATCAATTCAAAGGAAGACTTTCTAAAGTATAAAATTGGCGTTGTCAGAGCTGATGTAGGTGAGCAACTTCTACTAGAGATGGGCGTTGATAGCAGCCACCTTGACCATATAGGTGGTATGAATGTCATCATTCAATCAATAAAAAAATTAGATAAAAATCGATTAGATGTTTTTGCTTATGACAATCAGCCTGTATTTAGAACGATAAAAAAACATGGTCTTAACGTCAATGACTATGAAGTCGTTTACGTTTTGCAAAAAGGCGATCTTTACTACGCTTGTAATAGAAAGGTGCCTGAGGTTCAGATAAAAAAATTACAAAATGTTTTAGATCAATTAAAAGCAGAAGGAACCTATCAGCAGGTAGTTGATCGCTATCAAAACAAATTTAAATAATAAGTATATGAATGTATTACTTCATTTTATCTGTGTTGTCATTATTTCTTGGTTCACAATTAGCATTTACTTTGTATGATTCTAAACTAAGTAAAGGATGACAATTAATATTTAAGGAATGAAAAAGATGAAAGTTTCAATGAAAGTTGTTTTAGGATCATCGCTAGTCTTGTTGCTTGCAATCAGTTCATTATCTTGGTTACAGTATCGAGAAGTTACAAAAACGTTAAAAGACCATGCAAGTAGTGCCATTGAAGAGTCGAGTAATGCGTTAGCCCAGCAAATAACTAATTGGTTAAATGGTAAATTAGAAGCTATCGACCTCGCGGCCGAGGTTATAGATAGTAATTTCAGCGCACAACAAATACAAAATACGTTTAACGTCGCAACACTTAAAAATAATTTTCTACTGATATTTGGCGGCTTGGATACAGATGGTAAAGCAATCAGTAATGACTCCTCTTGGCAGCCAGAAAACTGGGATGCAAGAGTGCGCCCTTGGTACAAAGTGGCTAGAAGCAGTAATCATGCAATGATCACTGAGCCATATGAAGATGCCACGACAAAAGAGATCTTAATTTCAGTAGTCGCAAATCTTACGGATAAAGGCGAACTGAAAGGTGCTTTTGGTGGCGATCTGAGTTTAAAAAATGTTTCTGATGCGCTGAATACCGTTAGTTTTAACAATGCAGGGTACGCATTTTTAATGTCTAAAAGTGGTAATATTATTAGCCATCCTAATGGTGAAAAAAATGGCACAAATTATTCCAAGTTATTTGCCGGGAATGCCATTGCCTTAGACAAAAAAATTCAAGAAATAACAGTCAATGGACGATCATTGTGGGTCAGTTTTACACCACTTCAAGGCCTTGGTAACATGGATTGGTATATCGGTGTTGTGGTTGATGCTGATATTGTCATGACTGATGCCACAACAATGGGATGGCGTGCCATTGTAGCGGCTTTAATCAGCGTGATTATCGGTGTAATTGTACTCGGCAGTTTAATGCAGTCGATTCTAAAACCCGTTGGCCTATTAACGAGTTCTTTATTAGAAATTAATAGTGGTAATGGTGATTTAACTAAAAGGTTGCCTGTGCTTACTAAGGATGAATTTGGTCAGTTAGCTGCACAATTTAATAAATTCGTTGAAAATCTGCAGTCTATTATTATCAACGTCAAGACGCTTGCATCAGATGCAGGGCAAACCACGCATAACATTAGTGATGAGTCAGACAAAGCTGCGCAGGAGCTACAAGTACAATTAAGTGAATTGGATCAACTTGCCACCGCAATGAATGAAATGGCATCCAGTGCTGTTGAAGTAGCTAAAAATGCACAGGTTGCTGCACATGCGGCTGGAACTGCAGATAAAGAGACGGCTAATGGTGTCGCCGTTGTATCACATGCAACCGGAGCAATCACTCAATTAGCACAGCATATGGAAATAGCGGTAGAGTCTGTTGTTGATCTGGCTAAGTTAAGTAACAATATTGAATCCATTTTATCGGTGATAACCAGTATTGCAGATCAAACAAACCTGCTAGCGCTAAATGCCGCAATCGAAGCGGCAAGGGCTGGCGAATCTGGTCGAGGTTTTGCCGTCGTTGCGGATGAAGTTCGTTCATTAGCTTCACGAACGCAACAATCAACCAGTGAAATTCGTTCTATGATAGAGCAACTGCAGTCTGGCGTACGCCTCGCGGAAGATAAAATAAAAGATAGTCGAGAAGCTGCAATTACAACAGCAGAAGAAGCCAGTAAAGCGAATGACACATTAGAAATAATCCGAATTGCGATTATGGAGATCAGTGATATGAATATTCAGATTGCATCTGCAGCAGAGGAGCAGTCTGCGACTACCGAGGAAATTAATCGTAATACCACCAATATCAGGGATATCAGTCAAGATGTTGCCGTTGTAGCGGGTAACCAAGTTAAACATGCAGAGTTAATGAGGCAACAAATGGACCAACAGGATCAACAATTAAATAAATTCAAGGTTTAAAATAATACCAATCGGATTTAAGTATGTGGTGTAAATTTTGCGCAGGAAAAATGGTTTAATTTGAGGCCTAAGTTTTGTTAATGGTTGTTCCCTTTACGAAACTTACAACAAGAAAATAAGTTATTTTAACCAGCAAAATAGATCAGCTATTTACTCCGATTGGTATAAGTACAAGCTTCAATAAAATAGAGGTAAGGGAAAGAGTAATGGTAAACGTCTTTCACTTACCTTTTTTAATGTCCTATTAGCTAAGCGAAGAAGGCACTATGTCCATCTACTTATTATTGGGCTGAAGCTATGACTCCTTATTTATTTTTGCCTATTAAATTGCCTAAATTTAGTTTTTTAGTAACACCATATTTAGCAAGTATATTCTTGAACTCACCTGATTTTTGTAGTTGAGATATTTTATTAGATAGTATTTTTGCATATTTTACTGCGTTTGGAGAGTGAGGGTTAAATGCAGTGTAGTCTTCAAAGACTCGTGTCGAAAAACCAGCGACAATAAAGTTGTGAGTATAACCATATTTTGCAATGTTATACAACGCAATCAAATCACCTTCTAGGTATGTGTCTACACGTTCAAGCTGTAATAATTCAAAGCCTCTTTGAGCCGTTTTTGAACCATTTAAGGAAACTAAATTAGTCGGCTTGCTAGCGACAAAGTGATTTATATCATTATCACCATAGTCAAACCCTTTGGTTATGGTCATCGTTGCATTGACCGATAATAGAGATTGGTAACCTGTGTATCGCCAATGGTTAGTTGGTTTCACCATAAACATCATGCGTTGAGTTATGGTGTTATTTTGAGGATAAATTAAAGTTGGTGCATAGTTTTTTCCGACAACGACCACACCGTCATATTTTCCATCAGTTACAGCCTTTACCGCTCGTGCGTAAGGCATTATTTCAAGTTCAATTTTATAACCGGCTTCTTCAAAAGCCGCACGTACAACATCAGTCATGATGCCTTCTTTGCCGTCATCTTTAGTTGGATCACAAGTTAAGGGACAGTAATCGATGGTAGTAAAGCGAATAGTCTCAGCGGCTAATATCGTGGCGCTAAACAAAATTAAAGATAACAGCAAGGTTATAATAGAAAAAATTTTCACACTCACTCCTTAAACTCATAAATTACAGTTTGTACTTTCTATAAGAAGAAAATTCATAGTAAATTAAAGTCGCTAAATTGCTATGGTTATGAAAGCGATTTGTCGTGTTGTTCAACTTTATACGCGTTTAGTTATCATCAAAAGATGCGAATAAATGGGCTAAGTGCATCGGGCGTTGTTTTCAATCACTGGTGAAATAAAAGGTCGTCGATACTTAAGTCAAAACAAGCCTGAGCACGTACCTATTAGTCATTGTGGACTTTCTTAGGTGAAATGGTTTCATTAGCATCAGATATTACCTCACCATTATCAATCTCAGGTACATTTTTTTTATCTTGATCCTCGTTTGTTACAGGTGCAATTTCACTATCATTGGTTAGCGTTTCATTATCAATGTTAGCTGATTCATACTCCACATTTATTTCATCATCATTGTTGGTTGCGGTTTCAGAAGGGCCGTTATTTTTCTCTTTGTTATCAGTAGGAATAATGTCTTCGCTGTTAAGTGGATCTACATCCATCGCTGTTTTTAATAGTGGAAAGGGGCATTTTTCGTTTTCACTGAGCAGAGATTGTGACTGTCCTGCCATGTGGGTGTATAAAGCCTGATAACTGTTGGCAACTTGTTTCATTAAATCGGCGCTGGAGTTAAAATGGTCGTTAACTTGAGATTTATAACGTTGTAACTCAGCTTCACTTTGCGCTAATGCTTGCTGTTGCACATCAGCTTTTTTCTAGCGAAAGCTAAGTGATATATAAAAATTCCAATAATCACGCCTACCAGAAAAATAACCAAATAAATTAGCGTTGCATTAATGTCAGTCATATCGATTTCCTTAAAATAATACTGGATAACTCCAGTAAGCGTAAGTGAATTTTATTATTATGCCAGCTATCAAGCCTGCATTTTATTGCATATGTTGTTTTTGGCGCTGTAATAATTTATTTGAGTTGGTCGATTTTTTTTGTGAACCCGCATAGAGATCGAGTGTATTAATATGCCCTTTTAATTTCGATGCCGCGTAATCTAAGGTGATTTTTGCCACGACCAATTCATGTTTTTCAGGAAATAATGCTTCAACTGCTTGTGAGACTAGCTCATACAATCTTTTTAGATTGATCTGATGAGTCTGAGCGGTAGTATTAAATATCCAATTTGACAGTGCCATGAAATCATCAAAGGCATTAGCAGATAAAATATGTGGTAATGAGTGTTTAAAACGCCCTGAGTTGGCAATCATATCCCAATATCTTGCAAAACGATTAACCAGTTGCATGGTTGTAAAATCAATACGGTCTGTGCTTAATATGTTAAAAGGTGGTAAGGGGCTAAAACGAAGATCAAAGGTGTTAGTGTGACGAATAATAGGGCTCCCCTTGAGTCGTTTTAAAATGCCCATTTGGATTTCGTGAGGTTGGCACTGATAGAGTTCATCGAAGCTATCTCTAAATGTTGCAAATGTTTCGCCCGGTAAACCAAAGATAAGATCTGCATGAATATGTGCTGTGGTCTGCTCCTTTAGCCAAAGTAAGTTTTGTTTTGATTTCGGATTGTTTTGTTTACGACTGATATTCGCCTGAACTTGTTGATTAAAGGTTTGGATCCCTACTTCAAATTGCAAACTTCCTTCGGGAAATTTCGTTAACAACTCTTTTAGTTTTCGCGGTAAGTGATCGGGTACAACTTCAAAATGAAGGTAAAGGTCATCGGTCATTTTGTCTAAGAAAAATTGTAATATTTTTATAGAAGTATCAATGTCTAAATTGAAGGTTCTATCAATAAACTTAAAATTACGTGCACCGCGTTGATAGAGTATTTCCATTTGTTCAAGAAATGCTGATAGCTCATAGGGATTAGATTTTGTGTCCAGAGAAGATAAACAAAATTCACATTTAAATGGGCAACCACGGGACGCTTCCACATAAAGTATGCGATTTTTTAGGTCATCATCACTGTAATATTGATAAGGTAAAGCAATATTTTTCAATGCAACGGGTTTCGAATTAAGGATTTTACGATCAGGCGGGTTGTGATTAAGAATATCCTTACACAATTCATAAAAACTGATATCTGCTGCGCCCGTGAGAACATAATCACAATGTGCAACAATGGCCTGCTGCTCAGTCTCATAACTTACCTCTGGCCCCCCTAGTATCACTTTTATTTCTGGGGCGATCACTTTTAATAGATTCACGACATTGGTTGTTTCTACGATATTCCAAACATAAACACCAAAGCCAACAATCGTTGCCTTAGACTGTAAAATTTTCTCAACAATATCAATGGGGCGCGTTTGAATGACAAATTCTTGTATCTCTGTGCATTGTTGTAAATCTTGTAAATTGGCATATAGATAGCGTAAGCCTAAACTCGCATGTATAAATTTAGCATTAAGCGTTGCAAGGACTATCTTGGTGGGAGACGCTGTCATGAATTTTGTATCGACATTGACATTGCTCTGCATAATGGTTGACTCGTTTTTAATTGATTGCATCGTAATTAAGGGTCTTAAAGTGGTCGTGATTAATGAGTTTAATAGTACAGTATTTGCCTATTATATTCAGTATCTAGTTTTCACCTGCTATAGCATGTTCACCAGATGCTTTTTTATTGTGCTAAACAGTCGTAATCTCGTGCTATGTTTGTCATATATGCAATAAATTTATAATCTAATGAGGAATATTGAACATGTTGACACGATCCGATGATTTAGAAATATTACTTGCAGTTGTTGATTGTGGGGGATTTTCTGCTGCCGCACAAACATTAGACATGCAAGTGGCTCGTGTTTCTCGTGCGGTCACTAAGGTTGAAAAGCAGCTTGCCGTATCATTGCTTAATAGAACAACACGGCGTGTTGAACTTACCGAAGAGGGGCGTCAGTTTATACAAGGAATTCGTGCTGCGTTATTACAAATTCAACTGGCAGAAGAAGAGGTCATTTCGGGTGGTGATTCACCTCATGGTCGATTACGCGTTGATGCCGCAAGCCCGTTTATTTTTCATCAGCTCATTCCACTTGTTAGTGCATTTAATGAGGCGTATCCGAATATCGAACTAGCACTAAGCTCTAATGAGGGTTATGTTGACCTATTAGAAAAAAAAATTGATTTGGCCATTCGAATTGGGCAGTTAAGTGATTCGACACTTCATGCAAGGTTATTAGGTAAGAGTTCATTATATATAGTTGCTTCGCCCGATTATTTATCACGCCGTGGTGTTCCTATAAAAGTGAGTGACTTAAATTGCCATGCAACAATTGCATTTACAGCACCAAAGTCTTTAAATAACTGGCCATTAAAAGGCTTCGAATCGCTAAAACCGACGTTTTCATCGAGTAATGGTGAAACGATGAGGCAATTAGCAATTGCAGGTAATGGCATTGCATGTTTGTCTGGTTTTATGGTTAAAAAAGATATTGAAGCAGGGCGCTTAATCGCGATACTTGAAAATGAAAAAATAACAAACACAGGAAGAGAGCAGATAAATGCGGTCTATTATCACTCCTCTTCGGTAGCAAAGCGAATTTCTGCTTTTATCGATTTTATTAAACCAAAATTAACATTGTGATTAGTGAGTCATTGATCCTCTATTGTTGCAGTTTGCACAAAAACTATTTGTGATTATCGCTATCAATGTTCTGCTATTGATCGGGTAATATGTCTTTCAACATTTTTGGGGGATATATTATGACAACTTCACTTTTTAGCTCTATTTCATTGGGTAAACTTACTCTTAATAATCGTATTGTTATGCCACCAATGACCCGTTCACGGGCCAGCCAAACAGGAGATATCGCCAATGAGATGATGGCGACCTATTATGCTCAACGAGCTAGCGCTGGGTTAATTGTTTCTGAAGGAACGCAAATATCTGCCATCGGTAAAGGTTACGCTTGGACGCCTGGTATTTACACCCCAGATCAGATAGCAGGATGGAAAAAAGTTACCGCTGCAGTGCATGCTAAAGGTGGGACTATCTTTGCACAGTTGTGGCATGTAGGTCGTGTAACACACCCTGATAATATTGGCGGAGCACAACCTATTTCCTCATCCGCTATTGCCGCTGAAAATGTAAAGGTATTTGTTGATAACGGCACAGATCAACCCGGATTTGTTGCAGTGACAACGCCACGCGCTATGACACAAGCGGATATAGATGAAGTTACCGGGCAATATCGACAAGCAGCCCTAAATGCAATCGAGGCTGGCTTTGATGGCATTGAGTTACATGCTGCCAATGGTTACTTAATCAATCAATTTATTGATTCACAGGCAAATCATCGCGTTGATCAATATGGTGGTTGCTTAGAGAATCGTTTGCGTTTTCTTGATCAAGTTGTTACAGCCTTAGTCGATGCCATTGGTGCAGATCGCGTTGGCGTTCGGCTTGCCCCGCTTACCACATTAAATGGCACACTTGATGATAATCCCGTTGTCACCTATACAGCGGCAGCAGCGTTACTTAACACGCATAATATTGCCTACTTACATATTGCGGAAGTGGATTGGGACGATGCACCAGATACCCCAATCTCATTTAAACAAGGACTTCGTAAAGCCTATCAAGGCGTATTGATTTATGCGGGGCGATATAATGGAGAAAAAGCAGAGCAAGCTATTGCCTCTGGACTTGCCGATATGATTGGCTTTGGTCGTCCATTTGTGGCAAACCCAGATCTCCCCAATCGAATTAAACAGGGGTACCCACTAGCAGAGCATGACGCAGAGACATTGTTTGGTGGCAATGAACACGGTCTAACCGATTATCCTGAATATTAATTTGAGGAATAAACAGTTATTTAAACCATTTACAAATAATGCAACCTTCAGCACCAAAAATCGTATTGTGATGGCACCGATGACGCGATCACGTACGACTCAGCCTGGTGATATTCCAAATGAAATGATGGCAACCTATTACAAACAGCGCGCTAATGCAGGTTTAATAGTAACCGAAGGTGCGCCCATCTCTGCCGTTGGGCGTGGTTACTCAATGACACCGGGTATTTACACTCAAGCACAAATTGACGGGTGGAAAAAAGTTACTGATGCTGTGCATGAGCAGGGTGGTAAAGTATTTATCCAGCTTTGGCATGTTGGACGACGCAGCCATTCAACTATTTCAGGTCTTCAACCATTGGCCCCTTCTGCAGTTAAAGTACCAGACCAAGTATTTGGGCCTTTGCCGGATGGTGGTTTTGGGATGATAGAGACAGAGTGTCCAAAAGCGATGAGCATAGCTGATATTAATAATACCATTGCAGATTTTGTACAAGCGAGTAAAAATGCGATGTTAGCTGGTTTTGATGGTGTTGAAATACATGCGGCTCACGGTTATTTATTTGATACATTTATGCGATTAGAAAGCAATCACAGAACAGATCAATATGGTGGTAGCCAAGAGAATCGTATACGCTTTATGCTCGATACACTACAAGCGGTCGTGAATGAAATTGGTGGAGATAAAGTCGCTATACGTGTTTCTCCACACGTTACTGAAGGTTTCGCTAATGAAGATCCTGAAATTATTGAGGTGGTATTAAAAGTCCTTAAACAAATGGCACCTCTAAATTTAGCCTATGTGCATTTTTCAGAGAACATTTCCCGTTATACGGAAGTACCAGCGCAGTTCCGTTATGATGTACGTCATGTTTATCCGAATCCAATCATGGTTGCAGGTAAACTCAGTAAACAACGTGCACAAGTAATCTTGGATAACAATTTGGCAGATCTCGTTGCCTTTGGAACCCCATACGTCACTAATCCTGACTTAGTCGACCGTTTTGTACATAATTGGCCCTTAAATGAATTTGATGCAGATGCGCGCTTAACCCTATATGGTGGTGGCGAAGAAGGCTATATCGATTACCCAACATACAAGTAATCAATTGTTTGATATTATTATGACGATGCAAACACAGGAGTTAATCGCATTAAGAATATTCAAACGCAAAACCAATTTGCTGCATTATGGACATAAACGACTAAAGTATTTGGCTATCCTTGCTCTTTAAGCTTGCAGGTTAGCCGCTTACAATACCGCTATTACTTATATGTTTCAGGAGACGTTAAATGCCGCATCAAATAATCACTGACTTAAATAGCCGTTATACTGCAAAAAAATATGATCCATCTAAACGCATTTCAGATGAGAATATGGATGTGATAAAAGAGGCGCTTTGCTTATCAGCTTCTTCAATTAATTCACAACCATGGAAATTTATTATTATTGAAAGTGAACAAGCTAAACAACGTTTTCATGATACTTTTGCAAATATGCACCAATTTAATCAACCTCATGCCAAAGCGGCATCGCATATTATATTATTCGCCCATAATCCGCATTATAGCTTAGATGATTATAAAAAAGTCGTCGATGCGGAAGTCTCATCAGGTCATCTACCAGCGTCTATGTATGACACCATGCTCAATGGCGCATTTTCATTTGTCCAAACCAATACCGATGCAACAGGATTTAATGGCCATTGGACAAAAGCACAGACATATTTAGCACTGGGCAACACATTACATGTGCTTGCACGTTTGGGCATTGCTTCAACGCCAATGGAAGGAGTTGATTCTCAATTAATTGGCAAAATCTTCAAGGAAGAGCTTGCGGGCTTTCAGTGTGATGTCGCTTTGGCGATGGGGTATAGCTTACAGGAGGAAGATTACAATTATGGCCTTCCTAAAGCTCGGTTAGCGATGCAAGATGTGTTAATGGTACTTTAAGTTTATTGTCATTTATAAATAGACTTCCCAACGCGCAGGCATACCAATGTATGCTTGCACAGCTTTGATGAATTCCTGCGTTATCATGGTACGTTTTACATGTGGATAGATCGCATAAATAGCAGTATCCATCGTCGAAATATCATGATCAGGCAGTAATTGTGTCAGACCCAATTCACAAAGTGGTTTGGTTAAATTCGATAAATCGACTAAGGCATAGCCAAGGCCATCTTGGACCGCTTTGATTAATGTTCTAACATCACTTACTTTGTAGCTCCCTGTCATTTTATAAGTGATAGAGTGACTATCTATTGCAGGATTACAGATTTTCAGTTGATCCAGCGTTACGTCGCCATTGCTATAAATGACAGCAGGCAGACTAATAAGATCTGGTACTGTTGTCGGTGAACCTAAATCTGCAACAAATGAATTTGCTGCTAATAAAACAAAGTGTGTATCGGCTATTTTTTTAGCGTACAGGCTAGAATCAGCGAGTTTTCCTAAGCGAAATGCCAAATCAAATTTACCCGATATGATGTCAAATTTTCTGTCATTAAGCGCATGCACTATTTCGACTTGAGGATATTTTTTCATGAATTGAGAGATGACTGGCTGGAGGTATTGGTCACCAAAGTAAATCGGTGAGGTTATGCGTAAAATACCTTTTGGCTCTGACTGGTAAGCGCGTGCAATAGATTGAATATTGTGAAGTGAATTTTTAATGGTTTGTGCTTCTTGTAAAATTTCTTCGCCGGCACAGGTCAGAGAAAAAGAACGCGTTGAACGGTTAAGCAATTGTACTCCAAGCTCACTTTCTAATTTCTTAATCTGTTTGGAAAGCGCAGAATTGTCTAAATTATTTAACGTGGCAGCTTTAGTGAATGAGCCCTGTTGCACAACATCCCAAAAGAGCATTAATTGGTTAGTGGTAGACATTAAAGCTCCTTAGCAACATAAGTGTTGGCTGTAAAATACAATAATAAAGAGTATAGATTACGATATTAAATATCAATGATGACGCGTTTAACTAACTGCAAAGCTGTATCGATGCCTGTCATATCACTATAAAGCATACCATTTGCTCCAGAGAAATGACCATGGCCAATGACATCCATAATATACGTTTTTTGAGCGATATCTAAATCGATGTAGGCAGCATAAATCAACGACGGTTGACCAGAAGCACCTAACCCACTGTAAACGGGATCTTCTGGATATTTGTCTTTACTGTAATGCGAATTGAAATCATATGATCGATTAATTTCCATCATCACCTTAAATCGGCGTAACGTACTGTTTACTTTACTACTGAGTTGATAATCTCCGAGCGGTGTTGCACCAGTCATTCCATCTAAATCACTATTATCAACATCCGGTACCATTTGTGTATTATTATATTTAACACCTCGCTGATGAGCCCAATAGGGGAGTGCTTCAGGGCGACTAACTAAGCTAAATAGCTCGTCAGTTGGCACAAAATGACTATTACTCATTTTTTGACTTACATATAAAGTATCAATGTAATTGCCTGCTAAATCTTCTACCCAAAATGCCACCTGAGGTACTGTGGTATAGGTTAACCCTAAAAAGAGTAATTGTGGCTCTGATTCGTAATATGCACCTTTGCGTATTTCAATTGTAATAGGAATGCCTGTATCGCCAATATGTGTCGTTAATTTTTGGTAACTTCCTTCACTAATCGTCATGCTTTTATGTAGATCTTGTCCAAATGTTATTACGCTGCTAAAAGGGGGAATGGAGAAGATCACTCCCAATGTAATACTCAACATGATCACGATGCTTATAGTGAAGCAACGCTTTCCTTTAGACTGTGCTACATAGGAAAAAATGCTTTTAAGATTATTGCGTAAGTGGAATATCATCAGGGCTATAAAAACAATACCTAACCAAGTATGTATGCCAGCAATTGTCGCGTTGTATCCCATGATATAGGAAATAATGCCTGTAACACTAAGCCCCATCAAAGCACCGATAAGATTAATACTTACCCAGTGTCGGCTATTTTTACTAACCTTTTTGGAATCAAGTTGGTTTGTATTTAATAAGTCCTTATCCATAATAATATCCCTGGTTATGTTTATTTTTCAAACTCAAGACGAAAGTGATGAATTAAACTAAAAAGTTGCTGCATATCAGCTTGATTAAATTTAGATGCAAACCTATTAAGATCGAAATAAATTAAGCCAGTCGCATGTTCATGCGCTAATCGACCTTGCTCTGTAATAATTATCTTTTTTTGTCTAGCATCATGGTCACGAACCTGTAGAGAGACATAACCTTTATGGATAAGTTGTTTAACTATTTGACTCATAGCCGACAAACTCACATGAAAGAGTGCTGCTAGCTCACTCGATGATTCATTGGTATTAGTGCTATAGATAAGGTGATTAAGTAATTTGAATTGAGATGGAGGCAAATTAACCGGTAACTTTTGTTTCAAGTGCGTATCCATTTTTTCATGGATAATCGCTATTTCACGTAATACCGCAGTGGTAAGTTGGTTTTTATTCATTTGTTAAGCTTCTTAATGATTAAGTTGCTTAACAATATTCCTAAATTAAATTTAATGCAAGCTAAAAAATACATTATGTACCACAAATGAAACATCCTGTGATTTTTATTCTATTTCGAGTTTTTTACGTGGTAATTACCTAAAATTTAACCGTTGTATTTGTGTGGTTAAATGACTTTGTTTACTATAACAAATAAAATTCTATGGTGATGCTGTTTATTTATAACGGATTTTTATCCGTTACACCATGGATGGTTTTTAAAAATACAGAAAGAATGGACCTCTTCGATAATGAAAAAAAAGCATTTATTACTTTTAGCTGGCTTAACATTAGCTGGTTGTTCGACTGCGACAATGGATATTGGTAGAAAATCCGTTGAAGGTCATCATCGTATTGCTATTGAAAAGTTTTCACATGAAATAGGTGAATTTGAACGTTGGGCAGATGTGGAACCTAAGGAGTGGGAGTTTCATTGGGATTTTTTGTTCCCACTGTGTCAATCCTATCAGACGGTAAGTGATTTTTCTAAAGCTCAACAATGTGTGCAGCTATGGAAAAATGAAATGTTAAAAACGGTTGCAAACCGAGAAGATCCAATCATATACAAACGAAGGGTTTTGCATAAATATAATCGTTTTAACACAGCCATTTTTCTCGAATTAGGCAACTATAAAGAAGCATATAACAGCTACAAACTTGCCCGAGAGTATAGTGCCTTTGCCGATGATGATGAATGTGCAGTAGAAATAATGTTTGGTATCGAAAGTTTAATCTCTGGATCTGAAATAGAAAATATAGCCCGTATGCATGCCAATGGTGCGGTTGCAGCAGCGCAACTAGGTTTTCGTGATGAAGCATTAGCAATTGCTGATGAAATTGATTGCCTCACCTTTTCTTCTATGCTTCTTGAGGAAATGCCAAAGGATGTCAAAATAAAACACGCTAGTAAGGCGCGTATCTATCTTGCTTTAGGTGATTATAATAAAGCGCAACAAGCGTTATTTTTTTCTGCAACCTTTAAAGATAGCCTAGTGCGTACACTCGATGCGATTACAACATTAGGCATAAATGAATTACTGGGCGAGGGCGCGGAAACCACAAATCCATTCCATTTCGACGAAACCTATATGCTAGGTAAAATAGCACAAGGCAAGGGTAAACTTGAAGAGGCTGAAAATATTTATCTTAGCCTCTTATACAGCCATGAAAAGTCTGACACGCCGATAGTACAACTTTATAATAATTTAACGTTTGATGCAGAAAATAAAGCTAATCACTCGACACAGTTACTTAATCGTCAAGGAGTATATTATCAATTACTTTACGATCTTGGCGTGATAGCAGAACAATTTGACCGCCCCGATCAGGCATTTATCTATTATCAACAATCTATTGATGTGATTGAACAGCAGCGAGCCTCGATTAATACCGAAGCTTCTAAAATTGGTTATGTTGGCAATAAAGAAACCGTTTATCAAAGTATGGTAACGCTGCTGATTAAACAGGGCAAACTAGACCAAGCGTTTTCCTATGTGGAACGCAGTAAAGCCCGTGCACTCATTGATACATTGGCAAGTAAACAGGATTTTGCACCCAAAAATCTCGATCACCAGCCTACTGAGTTATTGGCGCAAATCAGTAAGATTGATTCAGCGCTAACAACAGCTGATTATAGTGAGACAAGCGGCCGAAGTCGCAGTGCAGATCGTGGATTATTACGTAAAAAACAACAACAGCTTGTAAGTTCAGAGCCAGAGTTAGCCTCTTTAGTGACGGTTGCGACACCTGAGGTTGCTGATTTACAAAAGCGTTTGCGAAGCGACGAAACATTGCTTGAATTTTACGGAACTAACACACAGCTGTTTGCTTTTTTACTTACTCGTAATGCAATCAAGGTGGCTACGCTTAACGGGACTAGTTTAACTGAGATAGTCAGCGATTTTCGTAGTGACTTACAGCAAAACGGCAACACGGCTTACCAACATAATGCTAATTTACTTTATCAACGACTTTTTTTACCCTTATTAAGTGATATTAATACGTCAAAATTGATCATTATTCCCCATGGGCCGCTCCATTATTTACCATTCAATGCACTCTACAATGGCCGTGATTTTATGATTGATAAATATGATATCAGTATTTTACCGAGTGCTTCAGTGTTAGCCTTTTTGAATAAACGCATTACTGCACCACAACCATTATTAGTACTTGGTAACCCTGAGCTAGATGATGTTAAGTTGGCGTTGCCCGGTGCGGAGCAAGAAGCGAAAGCTATTGCCGCGCAGCAGCCGGGGGCAAGTCTGTTACTGAACGACGCGGCAACTGAAACTCAAGTTAAACAAAACGCTGCCCAGTATAAAGTGATCCATTTTGCTTCACATGGCATATTTGAACCCGATGCACCGCTTACTTCCGGTTTATTATTGGCGAAGGATAGAGAAAATGATGGCATATTAACGGTACGGGAGCTCTATGAATTGAGCCTTAATGCGGAACTAGTCACATTATCTGCTTGTGAAACCGGATTAGGCAGGGTAGATAATGGGGATGATGTGGTCGGTTTTACACGTGGTTTTCTCTATGCAGGAAGCAACAGTATCATTTCGAGTTTATGGAAAGTAGATGATCAGGCAACCAGCCAATTAATGCAGAGCTTTTATGCGAATATGGGTAATGGGGGCGATAAACGCTTAGCACTCAAAAAGGCACAACTTGAAGTCAAAGCCAACTATAATCAGCATCCCTATTACTGGGCAGCATTTCAGCTGACAGGGCGTTAGCAAACAGGTTAAACTGTATAGAAATATAACGTTTGCAATAATATTGTAAACGTTATTGAACCACATAACCGTATTGTGAGGTATCTAGTATACCTTTAGACTTGCCTGTTCTACTTATTTTAATCTCTTTTAAAATAATCGAGTTCAATAATACCACCTCTATTAAGGAGGCCAAGACCACAGTATCACTACAAATTGAGTTTTCGAAAATCCATTCAATAAGGCAGTAGGTGCATATTTAATGGTTTGTATTTATTTTAACTTTGAACAAGGATGACCCTACTTTCATTACAATCTTGGCAAATTAGGCTGTATAGCGTTTTTTTCTTGCTTACTTTTGTGTTTTTACCTGAGCAAGCTGGGCAGTGGGTTTTCATTGCTGTATTTGTTTCACATGCACAACATTTAACGTAATAGCCAAATTTCCCCCAAGCTGGTTGTAGGTTATCTATTGCATGACATTTCTTACAACTTAATGGCGCTATCGCTGAATCAGGTGAAACTTTTGCGATGTTCGGTACCGTTGTTGGAGTATGTACTGTGTTTGTAGTTTGACTTTCTGGTTGTGGTTCTACAACCCGTTTTATTGGATGGGCAGATTGATGTTGAGCTAATAGAAAGTCACATATTTTTTGCATTTCTTCAGGGGTAAACCATGGTTGACTAGAAAATTTATAAAGACTGTTTTTAATAGTACCTGGTATGATTTTATTTAGTTTATCTAAAATGAACTCTGATTTAACCAGTTTTTTTGATACTTGTTTAGGCATGTTTTCACGCTGAACAATTGCATTACTCGAAATTGCACAAAAATGGTCCCAAAGACGCCCTCCAAAACCAGTTTGAAGCTTGCCAAACAGGATTTTATCTAACATGGATTCTCGTTTTTCATAGAGTAATTCACGTAGTAATCGCTCTTGTAATTGAACTTGTTTAATAGGTGAAGGCATTCCTGACCATTTACCATTATAGCTTCGTGACCATTCTTCATCGCTATTAACGGATACTTGACCGGTAATACTTTTTGATTCTATGAGGATAAAACCATAAACGTATAAAACTAGATGGTCTATTTGCGCAACTTCATCATTATATTTAATGCGCAAATCGTTAAATACAAATACATTTTCAGTATTTTTAAAAGCACGGCGCAGGAAGAATGCTACATCTTGCTCTTGTTTGTCACCAGCAATCTTTCTTCTATCTGTACTGGTAAGAGGATCTTTATTTTTAATAATCAAATTAGCTACCTAATAGGATGTCATTACAATTACTTCATATTTTATTACTTATAGAAAGATGTCAATTAAGAGCTTAAAATGGTATAAGAAAGCGGGATGTAAACACGATATTTACCTAGTCATCATACATATTCATTTAAATTCCCCCTTAAAAGTCGGTTGTTCATTTCTTTCATTAATATAAGTGTGTAGTGGCGTAGTCAATTTAGCTACTATTTGTGTTGCTGTAAGAGGAGTAGTTTTCTTAGCCATGGTAACATCGTCTCTTGTGGTTGTTCAGTGTTACCTTAGAGCGTGGATTTTACAAAACGTCAATAGATGCGAATAGACTGAGATATCTCTTAAGATGTTGTTTTTACATGTTTCAAAAGGATAGAAAAGATGATGATAGAAGTTCTGAGACAAGAAAATGGTGCTCGCTACTGGACTCGAACCAGTGACCTACGCCATGTCATGGCGGCACTCTACCAACTGAGTTAAGCGAGCGTTATTTCCTTTGCTTTGAAAGCGAGGTGATTTTGCTTTATCCCTTATAAAGTGTCAACACTTCTTTTAACTTTCTAGTTTGTTTGTTGTTTTTTTGCGCGCGCGCGTCTGAAAAATGTACAAAAAAGATTATATACGTATCTCCTGCTCATTTGTAACTGGCTCAGTGGCTGGTTCATCCATTAGTTCATCAATTTTCTTATTACTTTTTTGCCAAGCTTTTTCACTCTCTCGTTTTAATTTATCCCAAATATCTTGTGTGGTTTCTTTACTATCTGACCAAAGTTCCTGTGAGCCTTGTTTAGTTGATTGCCAAATTTTTGCTGATTTTTCTTGCCCCTCTTTTAATATTTCACTGGAAGATTTTTTAGTGGCTTGCCACACATCTTTAGCCGCCTCTGTACTTTTTTGTACGGCTTGATTGGTTGATTCTTTGGCATCTTTCCAATTGCTATTTTCTTCAATCAATACGGTATCGGTTTGTTTTGTATCTGTAGTAGCATCGCTGTTATGTATAGGCATTATAATAATGCCGGCGATTAACAGTGAAAAAATTTTACGCATTGGTGGATCCTTAATCGATGATTTTAATAAACTGAAAATATTGTATAGATTAACACGGTTTAACGGCATATTTATATTTAGGTGTTTTGCACTGTTACGGTGCGCTAATGTGCGACTGCGCACACTATTGTTGCATTTATAACAATTCAGAAGATATTGAGTTGATTATAGATTGCTTAAAATGAGACGTCTATCGAACTGTATCGTTTGTTAATTCTATCAATTGGTATATTTATTGAACTGTTGTTGTTTGCTTTTTAGGTTGTTAAGTTGTGTCTGCTTGAAGGCGATTTTTTTGGTATCTAATTTGCTATTTGCTTCTCAAATTAAATAATCTTATGGGACAAAAAAATGGATTTAACAACCAAAGAGCGTCATTGGTTACCCCTATTTGGAGCAACTGGAAAGCTAGCAATGAAAAAAGCGTGTTGGCTGAACCGAGGACGAGAAGCGGCCTTAGCGAAAACATTTACCAGCATTGCTAATACACGTGTGCGTATTTTAGAATCTTGGGTTAATACACAGTGGCATTTTTTAGCAGATGCCGCGCTATATATTACTTCAAAAAATAACAGTGAATGGCCGAATGCTTTGCAGGCATTAGTAAAACGAAATAATGATTTATCTGAGTTATTTATCGTTTATGCGGATGGGAGTGTTGGAAGTTCAAGTTGTACTACATTTCAAGGGCGTCAAGTTGATCGCAAAATATTAGACAATGGCATGCAAGCGCCATTTTTACATGGTCCCTACATTGATCAACTAACGAAATCTATTGGGGCATCCAGTTCGTCTTTCCATGATGCGGTTACACTCATGTTCTATCAACCACTTAAAGTAGATGATGAAGTGATTGGTTGCCTCTGTGGCCGGGTACCTAATGATGTCATGGGAGATCTTATTCAGCGTGAAGCTGGGCATGTATATAGTGAATCGGGCGATAACTATATATTTATGGTTGACTCTAAACTTGATCCCTCCATTCAATCTGGCACTGCACTTTCACGCTCGCGATTTGAAGATAACACTTTTTCCACGGGGAAAATCTAAAATCGGGTGTTACTACTCAGTGGGGGACCGTACGAGTCAATAACCATACTGAATTTGAGATTAGATTTACCGATCCTGCGACAGAACAGCTGCATCCAGGTGTAAGAGAGACTATACGTAACGGTGAAAACCTTTATGTTAGCTATCCGGGATATTCTGATTATCGCCATATTCCAGTAATAGGAAAAGGGGTTACGTTTCAGTTACAGGGTTCACCTGATATATGGGGGATGATGTGTGAAGCTGATTTAGAAGAAGTCTATCGGCATCGTTCTTTAACCTACAAACTTGGTAAAAAGATTGCACTAGCAATGGCCTTCCCTGTATTAAGTAGCGTAATTGCGAATAGTCTATTTACGCTTTCTGCGATACAAGCTAATTCGCTGTTGTTGTTAACGTCATTAATTGGCATTGCTTGGTTAAGTTTCGCTGCAATCAAGCCCATCACCAAGCGACTACAACATATGATAGAAGTCATTCAAATGCTCGCAGAAGGGGAGGCTAATTTAAAACAACGTTTTGCGACTGGTGAGCTCAGTGCGGACGAATCAGGCGATTTGGGGCGTTGGATAAACAGTTTTATAGATAACCTCGATAATATGGTTCGTGAGATGATTCACGCTTCGAGTGAAGTTAATGAAGTGAGCGAATCTATGTTACGCCGTTGTAGCCGTGTCGATAGTGCGAGTAAGGCAATGGGCCATTCAATTGGATCGTTGTTGGAGTTATCAAGTGGACAACAGGATGAAATAGCCAATGCGACTATTTCTGCACAAATTATGCAGGAGCTGATGCGTGAAGAGGTGGCTAAATCACAGCAAGAATACGAACAGGCCGTGAGTACGACCGCTAAGATAAAAGAAATTGTATTAGCGTCAGCGCAAAGTGTTAATGATGTTAATGGGCAGATGAAAGAGATTGGTGCCATCGTCGGATTGATAACAGAAATTACCGAACAAACTAATTTACTTGCATTAAATGCTGCGATTGAAGCTGCACGAGCAGGTGAACATGGGCGGGGCTTTTCAGTGGTCGCTGATGAGGTACGTAATCTCGCGACTAAAACATCACAGGCAGCGAACCACATTGGTAATATAACTAAAAAACTAAGCCAGGAATCGGAAATGGCGGTGAAATATATGCAGCAAGGCGTTAAAAATGTAGATAAAGATGATTTTGCCTTAGACTCAGGTGAGCGTAGTTTACAGTTAAAACAAGCAGTTGAAAATATGTTCGAGACGATGAATCAAATTGCCAGTAATAGCCAGCAACATGGTACAACCGCAAAGGAGGCGCAAAACACTACTGCCACAATGGAAATATCATCTCAGCAATTGCTGCGTCGTACCACATTAGTAAAAAATGCCATTTTACGTTTGAACCAGTTAATTGGACGATTTGAGGTGTCAAAACAGGGCGCATAATATTAATCCCTTGCATCTTTTAACCTATTTAGGTGAGCAATAAATGGATGTTAGCATTGCACTGATTGCAGTAACCCGTTGCACAAATTGAACCATTAAGCACCAGGGAAAGCAGTTCACTGCAAGCTAGCATTTATTTAACAAATATGAATGAGTAGATAAAAAAAAGATTTGCTCTGCCTACGGAGTGTTATACCAATAGAAATAAATAGCTGATCTATTTTACTGGTTAAAATAACTTACTTTTTTGTTGTCAGTTTCGCAAAGAGAACAACCATTTTCGTCAACTTACGCCTCAAATTAAGATCACATACTTAATCCGATTGTATTAGCTCAAAATCAGTGCGGTGTTGTAACGCTAAAAGTGAAACCCCATTACCTATTGTGCTGTCTCGCGCCACTATTCGAAATGGCGTTTAACAAAACATTTCGCGTGAAATGGGGTTATTGTTCGTTGGATGGGGCGTTATATTTGTCTTTGTATTTAAACGGCTATGCCAGAGTAATTTAGTGAATGAATATCGTTTACAAAATATCCATCGTTATAAAATTTAGCTCGTGCAGGTGAAAACAGGTACCCCTGTACAAACTGTGCTCCAGAACTCACTGCAACATCATACTGTTGCGGCGTTTCTATTCCCTCAAAAATTAGGACGATGCCTCTTTTTTTAGCGAAATTCGCAAAAACTTCAATTAAATCTTGGGTATAGTTGCTAACTAATGAGCGTTGAAATAACGCCATGTCTAGCTTGATGATATCAGGCTCAATTTCAAGCAAACGTTCTATTTGAGAAAAACCAGTACCAAAATCATCGATCGCGACTTGAATGCCCATTTCGCGATAGGAACGAACAAAATGGTTAATGAGATCTTTATCGCCATCATATTCGGTTAATTCTATGATAATCCGACTCGGATCAATACCGCACTCTTTAAGCATACTCAATGTTGGGACTTCATAGCTTTTAAGTTGCAGATGGGGGGCATGTAATGAAAACCATGAAGGTGATATATTTATCGATAAACGTGCATTGCCATCATAGGTTTTAAATTTCTCCAATGCTTTGTTTCTCACTTGTTTATCAAAGCATATTCGTTTATCAATGGGGAGGTTTTCAGATGAAAAAATACTACCAGCTGAAATGTAATTATTCTTATTATTTTTTATCCTTGCAAGGACCTCATTATAGGCGATTAAACCATTTTCAACATTGATGATAGGTTGGAAAAAGGGCTCTAAAATTAGCCCTGTGGTCTTGTTTTTTATCATTTATTGTTCTCAAAGCAGGCTTACCAGTAATACGCAGAGATTGTTCACTCATTGGTTAGGTTGGTAATATTATGCGACAAAATTGTTATGTTTATTCAATACTAGCAAGAATTAAACCAATAATGCTTTTCACTAACTTGTTGATATATATCGTTTAATATGATGCATTTAGGAAGCCAATATTTATTTGCTCAATGTTGGTGCTGAATGATAGCAATGAGGCATTATTATTGTGCTGTTAGCAAATGTGATTAGTGATAGATAAGGAGTTGAAACTAATCGTGTAATTGTGTACTGTTTGTAAATACAGTGCGTATCCGTTTAGTGGTGATTAATGAAGCTTTATATTGCAGAGAAACCGAGCCTTGCAAGAGCGATTGTAGATGCGTTGCCGAAACCTCATCGTAAAACTGAGGGGTGTATTCATGTTGGTAATGGCGATATTGTTAGTTGGTGTATTGGCCATCTATTAACACAGGTTGATCCTGAAGCATATAACGCTGATTTTAAACGATGGAAGTTTGAGCACTTGCCAATAATTCCAGAAAATTGGAAATTAAAATCCGTAACGCGAACAAGCAAACAATTAACACTTTTAAAAAAGCTCATCAAACAAGCGGACCAATTAGTTCATGTTGGCGATCCCGATTGAGAAGGGCAGCTTTTGGTCGATGAAGTGATCCATTTTAGTGGAACCAAAGGGAATAAATTAAAACAAGTTGAGCGTTGTTTAATTAATGATTTAACTATTAATGCAGTGAAACGATCACTACAAAACCTAAGATCAAATCAAGAATTTATTCCTTTATCTACATCCGCCCTGGCAAGGACAAGAGCTGATTGGCTATATGGATTAAACTTAACTCGCGTATATACCTTGCAGGCTCAAAAGTCAGGCTATCAAGGTGTGATTTCAGTTGGGCGAGTACAAACGCCCTTGTTAGGACTTGTTGTGAGGCGCGATAAGGAAATTGAAAACTTCGTGAGTAAACCTTTCTATGAGGTGGAAGCACATTTGATAACCGATCAGCAAAATGGATCAGAGTCCTTCACTGCGAAATGGAAACCGAGTGAGGCTTGTGCCAAATATCAAGATGTAGACGGCCGCGTGATTGTTAAAGGGCTAGCAGATAATGTCGCGCAACGAATATCTAAACAAGATGCCATTGTTAAAAGCTTTATAGCGAAGAATAAAAAACAGATAGCGCCTTTACCTTATAATCTTTCATCATTGCAAATAGATGCAGCTAGGCGTTATAACTATAGTGCTCAGCAAGTTTTAGATGTTTGTCAGGCGTTATATGAACGACACAAACTGATCACTTACCCTCGCTCTGATTCACGTTATCTGCCAAGAAATCACCACAGTCAAGCAAAGGCTGTCGTTCAGGCAATTGCTAAAAACGAACAATCGTTAATAGATGCAGTAAAGGGCGCTGATTTGGCGATTAAAGGGCGAGCTTGGAATGATGCCAAAGTTGATGCCCATCATGCAATTATTCCGACTGACACTAATAAGCCGTTAGGCAGCTTAGATGACATGTCACAGAATATTTATGATTTAATCGCGCGTCAATATTTAGCTCAATTTTACCCCGATTATAGTTATGCCGAGTGCGTCGCGGAAATTGAGATATGTAATGGTTTGTTTGTCAGCAAAGCCAAAGCAAAACTGCGTGACGGGTGGAAGGTGTTATTTAATATTCAAGATAAGGATACGTTTTTACCTAAATTATTAAAAGGGCAGCATTTATTCTGTAATAAGGGGGAAGTCATTGAAAAAAATACCAAACCGCCTTGTTCTTTCAATGATGCAACCCTGCTAGCAGCAATGAGTAATATTTCCCGTTTTGTTAAAAATGATAGTTTAAAGAAAATTCTTAAAGAGACCGATGGCTTAGGCACAGAAGCAACCCGTGCAGGTATTATTGAATTACTATTCAAACGTCAATTTTTAAAACGTAGTGGTAAAATAATTCAAGCAACGGAAGTGGGAATTAAATTAATAGAAAGTTTACCAGAGCAATTAACCTTGCCTGATATGACCGCAGAATGGGAAATGCAACTTAATGCAATTAGCGAGAAGCAACGGACTTATCATAGCTTTATGCAACCTTTACAGGCGCAATTAAATAGTCTCGTTGCCAATGCAATTATGGCTGGCCCACAGGGTTTAGTTAACTTAACAAATGGTGCTGATAATAACCTAAGATATGCTAGAAAAAGGGGCGGAGGAGAACGGCTAACAAAAAAGTTAAAAAATTTAGCTGAGTATTACCCAACTAAATTAAAAACTGTCCCGAGCTACTTGAGAGTAAACGTCAGTAATAAAAGTCGTATCGACATGCTTGGTAAAAATTTAAGGGTAGTTATCTACATAACGATTTGATGACAAAGCAATGATAAATTATACGACATCTTCATCGATGATACGATGTTTTTCACCCACTAATAGAGCCTGTGAAGCCGTGCGAGCTTGGTCTGTATCGCCAGCCATAATCGCTTCATAAATTGCTCTATGCTCTTCGATGCATACGCCGCCGTCTTTTGATGAGTAGAGGATAAAGCTCATGAAAATAGTGGCTAATACATTGCCGAAAGGCAGATAGAAATCGTTACCAGTGGAAAGGAAAATTAAACGATGGAAATGCATATCCACCTCAGCCCACTTTTTATGATCAAAGTTTTTAGCAACCTCTTCCATCTTTTGAAATGTAGCAGAAAGCTCGATGCGTTGTTCTACTGTGGCGTTTTTCGCTGCTAATGCACAGGCTTCAGGCTCAATAGCTTTACGTAATCCTAGGAATTGACGATAGAAAACGGTTGAGTTTTCGATGCCATCCATCCATTCAAGTAGTTGAGGGTCAAGGAAATTCCAGTTATTTTTTTCAATAACGGTTGTACCAATTTTAGGTTTAGAGCGTAGCAAACCTTTAGATGTCAGTAATTTAATCGCTTCACGTAACGCAGTACGACTAATACCGAATTGTTCACATAAAGCCATCTCATTAGGAATTATTGAGCCTTGTGCTAATTCACCAGACAATATGCTACGTGCAATTGTACGCGCTACTTGCACGTGCAAACTACGTGTTGATCCTGAAATTGTAGTAAAGTTAGAAGAAGACATTTGTTCCCTTAATGTAAATTAGAAAAAGTATAACGGATACCAGAGCAAGAGGTAACGTGAGGTAATTGTTATACACTTTTACCGTGTTTATAAAGCAATTGTTGACTATTATACCAATCGGAGTAAATAGCTGATCTATTTTGCTGGTTAAAATAACTTACTTTATTGTTGTAAGTTTCGTAAAGGGAGCAACGATTAACAAAGCTTACGCCTAAAATTAAGCCATTTTTCCTGCGCAAAATTTAGATCACATACTTAATCCGATTGGTATTATATTAAAATTGCTTAATTAATACAATAATATGATAGTGTGGCACAGTTTGTAGTGTTACGGTTTTTTACAGGATAAATTAGCTAATACCTTGCTGAGTATATCACGGGGATTCAGTAGCTAAATGAGGTAAAACGTCTTGAAGTAATATAGATATAAGAGACAAACGCCTAACAAAATATCTTGAATTAAGACGCCTATAATAACAAGAAGAGGTTAAAATGAGTAAATTAAATCAACAATTAGCAGCACTAAAAATCATTCCTGTGATTGCGATTAATGATGCCGATGATGCAGTTACTTTGGCTAAGGTCCTCATCGAAAATGGTATGCCATGTGCTGAAATAACATTCCGCACACCAGCAGCAGCAGAGGCAATCCGTAATATACGGGAAGCCTATCCAGATATGTTGATTGGCTCTGGTACCATATTAACAACGGCACAAGTAGATCAGTCGATAGCCGCAGGCGTTGATTTTATAGTCAGCCCAGGCTTTAATCCAACAACAGTCAAATACTGTCAACAACGTAATGTACCAATGAGTTGGGGGTGAACTCTCCAAGTCTAGTCGAACAGGCAATGGAGATGGGATTGCATACATTGAAATTTTTCCCGGCAGAACCCTCAGGTGGTGTTGCAATGCTAAAAGCATTGGCTGCGGTATATCCTGTTAAATTTATGCCTACAGGTGGTGTTACGCAAACCAATATCAACCAATATTTATCAATTTCTGCCGTGCTTGCTTGTGGCGGTACTTGGATGGTGCCAACAGATCTTATTGATAAGAAGCAGTGGGATGAATTAGCTGTATTAGTGAAAGCGGCAGTGGAAAGTGTAAGCTAATGCGAATTGGTATAATGTATGGTCAGCTAGGTTGTACTAATACTAATCTGCATCTAGATGCATCTGATGGATATTTATCACAGATAGGCATTATATTAACTATCTGTGATAAAAATAAACAATTTACAATTGTGGAGCATCGTAGTTATTGGGCTGATCACTATAAACAGAGACATTGTAATCAGCAACTAAGCCGCTATCTGATACACAGTGCGTTTCAAAAAAATCAACGATTTCTTGGCGTTGACAGTGTGCCTCAAAGCTGACTTTATCGCGCCAAATTTCATTAAATACAATAGGAAAACTCTGCCCCTGTGCAAAGTCATTGGGGATATGCCTAGTGACGGTATACTGAATACAGCCATCTTCACGATGGGCGTTAGGTTCGAGTGCCTGTAATACAGTAAAGAGTTCATCAAGTTTTCCCTCTTTAGGTTGAAACATGGCAATACAATAGATTTTTTGCGACATAATATCCTTCATTATTATAATAATTATTAATGGTTATACTTCTTCAACGGGCGCTACGGTTAATAGACCAACTTCCATCGCGATTATCTTAACTTCACTACCCGTGGGTAATGGTTGTTTAGCTTTTACTTGCCAATTAATCCCCGAATAATGATAAGTAATCGTCTGACCTGGTATTAATGGCTGAGTTAAAGCAAAGCGATGACCAATGATGTCATTATTAACCGTTTTTGAGCCAACCTTATTTTGCATTTGTTTCATTGGTTTCCAGCTAAGCAATGCCACGATGGTCGATATGATTGCCGACCATAATAAAGAATTAGGCACCGTATCAGGGATAATGGACATTGCCATTAAAGCACCGGTGACGATGGTGCCGATGCCAATGAAAAAAAGAACAAAGGTTGAAAAACCTAAGACAAGTACTTCAATAGCCAATAAAATAATACCAATAGTGACCAATACCTGTGGTAAATGTGAATAAATATATTCCATCATGCGCCTTTATTTAAGCTATTAATGATAGTCATTGCTTGTGCGACCACCGAAGCGGCATCATTGCCACTATCTGGTAGCAATACAACCGAGGATTCTTTAGCAATTGCGGCTTTCGCTTCAATTGCTTTGGTCGCTAAATCCAGTTGAATGGCTTTTTGTCCTTCGGTGGTATTGGCAGCTTCACCAACTTTACGCAATGCTTCGGCTTGAGCCTCTGCAACAGCAATAATGGCTTGTGCTTCACCCTGTGCTTTTAGCACCTGCTCTTCTTTTTCGGCTTCAGCATTTAGCACCACTGAACGTTTCTGACCTTCAGCAACGTTAATAGCTGCTTGTCTATCACCTTCTGATTCTAAGATTTGTGCTCGTTTAATACGTTCTGCTTTCATTTGTGTTTCCATCGCTTCCATAACGGTTTGCGGTGGAACAATATCTTTTATCTCATAACGTAGTACCTGAATTCCCCAAGGGCCAGAGGCATCATTAATCGCTGCAACGATATTAACATTGAGGACATCCCGTTCTTCAAAGGTTTTATCAAGTTCCATTTTTCCAAGTTCAGAACGCATCGTTGTCTGGGCTAATTGAGTAACCGCAAAGACATAATCATCAACACCATAACTCGCTTTATAGGGATTTAACACTCTGAAATAGAGAACACCATCAACACTTAATGAAATATTGTCTCTGGTGATGGCACTTTGGCTAGGTACATCGACGGCCTGCTCTTTCAAAGAACGATTCAGAACCAATATGGTCAATAAATGGAATAATAAAATTTAATCCTGCTTCTCGGGTTGATTGATATTTACCAAAACGTTCAATTAAAAATGCTCTGTTTTGTGGTACAAAAATAATTGATGATTTGAGGATCACAATAACTAACACAAGGATTACAACTTCTACTCTGAATAAATATTGAAATAAAATGTCCATATTAAGTTCCGCTAGTAACAAGAAAGGGTTCTATGATAATAACGGGTTGTATGGGTAAAGGAAAACACAAAACGTGAGTTAGCGCAAAAATCATTGTTAAAGTGTATATTGACGTCTCATAGCTTATATAACAAATAATGGATATGATTATAGTTAAAAGAAATATCTTTTGGTACAGAGACTGTTTAACTCTAGACTCGTAACATTCTGATTATTTGATAATAATTAAAAGTTATGGGGTGCTTGACAGCTTACATTTGTATTTTTCAGCTATGATTATGTTTAAGTGTTAGTAATATATAAATGGAGTTAATTATATCATGCTAAACAGTTCCAATTGCGTCGTAACTTGTTTGCCCAATAGGCTGCAAAAATTCGTTTTGTTCTGCCTATTTTTGCCCATACTAATGGTTACATCTTCCTTTGTATATCCTGCTAGCGAAACCTCGACAGATGAAGAAAATTTGCACAGTTTGCATGATGATATCGATATTTTTCCAAACATCTCAGAAATCATTCCAACTTCCGTTAATTTGACGACTAACTTATCTGTTCAAACTTCATATTTTAATAAAAGAGAATACGATGATAGCGAGTTTACTTTCATAAAAATGAAGTATAAAGATATTGCAGGTAAGGTTGATAAGGTTTATAAGCAATTTAATTCATTAAAAAAAATTGATGAGAATAATTATCTAAAATATTTTGTATTAAAACAGTCATTAATTGATGAAATTGAGACCCTAAAAGAATTAAGTAAACCCTTAGCAAAATCGATACAACTTCTCGATAGTTGGAATGAAAATTGGTTGAAAGAGGGCGTACGTTGGCAACGCTGGCAGGAATATTACAGCCATCAAAACCCATCATCACAACTAACTACTCTCTTTAATTTAGCACTTGGCACCATTCATGATGGAAAACAACAAGTGATTCAACATATCGATCCTCTACTGTCATTACAAGTCGAAGGGGCTGCTATTCAAACAAAAATTAACATAATAACTCAAGAGATAACTTATCTTATTAAAGAGCTTCGAGTCGAGTCGTTATTTGATCAATCACCGCCATTTTATTCCCCCGTATATGTAGACCAATTCAAAACAGAAATGCTAGATAGCACATGGCAAGGGGTGAGCTTATCAACTTGGTTTAATATGCCATTTTTAGCAAGGCATGGTATTGCCTATTCAATTTTATCTATACTATTTGTCATTTGTGCCGTTATTATCAGAAATAATAGAGCAAATCTACTTGAGTCAAAAGAGTGGACATTTTTGGCCAAACGTCCTATCGCCAGTATCTTTTTTATTGGCAGTTTACTCAGTGGAATCCAACTTGAACTGTGGGAAGTGCCTAAAACAGTGGCACTAATTAATTCGATTGTTGGCGGAATAGCTTGTGCTAGGTTATTAGATTATATATTAAGTGAGCGTTGGTTAAAGCAAGCTGTATATAGTGTCATGATTGTCTATCCACTCACGGTGTTATTGATTGCAGCCGGACACCTCCTCCAATTTTTAGGTTATATGTATTTATGGCTTCTATATTAGGATTGATTTTCTGTATACGTTGGAATAAAAAAAACTACAATAACCATCTCAATGGTAATGATAACGTCATATCGGCTGCTTTATATAATAAAATACTTCATTTCATGTCATTGTTGTTTTTACTCATTATCATTATCGAGTTTTTTGGCCAAGATGGCATTGCTACCTATTTGTTTAAATCGACTATTATCACGATGGCCATCATTGTGCCTATGCTGCTTTTTTTCTTTATTATACGTGGTGCAATGAAGTGGATTTTTAACTCTCCATTGGTATGGCAGATTAAATTAATACGTAATGATGCCAATGAATATGCTCGCCAAACTGGAATATTTATCGAAGTATTGATTATTTTCTTTTTTTTAATACCCGCCATACTGAGTAGTTGGCAATTATACCCAACATTAACAGATGCCATTTCCGGTATTATGGCGTTAGGCTTTAATATTGGAGAACTTAGAATTAGTTTAGGCTTGATTGTTGTTTCTACCTTAACTTTATTTGCAACCGTTTTTATTTCTAAAGTTATTCCGAAAATATTACTTGATGAATCAGTGAGTGGTAAATTGATTGAGCGTGGTGCGCGCACCTCGATAAGCCATTTATTACAATATTTCATCATCATTGTTGGCTTTTTAATTGCCGTTTCAATGATAGGATTTGATTTGACCAAGGTTACTATCATTTTAGGTGCATTAGGGGTAGGTATCGGTTTTGGTTTACAGGGAATCGTTAATAATTTTGTTTGTGGTTTAGTTTTATTATTTGAAAGACCATTGCGAGAAGGGGATACAATCGATATAAGTGATGGGTTATCAATGGGGGTGATAAAAAAAATCGGACTACGAGCAACGATAGTTCAAACCTTTGATAACGCCGATATGATTATTCCAAATGCTGACTTGATTAGTAATCAGGTAACTAACTGGACATTACAAAACCGGCAGGCGAGATTGTCAGTCCCTGTTGGTGTTGCCTATGGTAGTGATGTGGTATTGGTGAATACTATTTTGTTGGAGTGTGCAAAAAATCATCAAGCCGTACTTAAATCACCCCCACCCTATATTTTATTTATGGATCTTGGTGATAGTTCGTTGAATTTTCAATTACGAGTGTGGCTTGCTGACGCGGATGAGCGTATTACTGTACGTAGTGATTTATACCATGACATTGTTAATAAATTTGCTGAAGAAAATATTGAGATACCATTTCCACAACGCGATCTGCACCTACGTAGTGTAGATTTGGATGTATTTAAAAACCTACAAAAACCAATATCGTGAAATTGGAAACAGTTTGAAGAAAAAAAAGATCGGTAAAAGTGAGAGGGTAGTTAAGCGAATCGATGCGGTGATAATTTACCATCAATTCGCTTAGCTTAGCAAAGGCGCTACTTATCTGCACGCCCCATAAATTTATGCTCGACTGTATTTATTTTGATTCTTTCACCCGAAGAAATGTGCTCAGGTACTTGTACAACAAGACCCGTTGTCATTGTTGCAGGTTTTGTGCGTGCACTTGCTGAAGCCCCTTTAATTGATGGTGCTGTCTCAACGATTTCAAGTTCAACACTCGAAGGTAATTCAATACCAACAGGTGAACCACTGATTAGGACAACTTGTATACCCTGGGTGTTTTCATCAACAAATAGTGCTTCATCGGCAATACTCTCTTTATTTAGATTGTAAGGTGTGTAGTCCTCGTTATCCATAAATACATATTCGTCACCATCTAAGTATGAAAACATAGCATTACGACGAACAAGATCCGCTAATGTTAACATTTCACTATCTTTGAATGTTTCATCTGTTTTAGAACCAGAAATAACATCGTACATACGCATACGATATAAACTACCGCCAGCACGGCCTTGCGGTACAGAACGTTCAATATCTTTAATGATATATACGCGGTTATTAAATTCTATTGCCGTATTTTTTTTAACTTCACTTGCCTTAGGCATGTTGTGTTCCTTATTTGGATATTTGATGGTTGAAAACTATCTAATTTAAAGCTGAAATAGGGCTAGATACAACGCAGGCTTAGGCAAACCTGCAATCTTGGTCGCTTGTTTTGCTGGGCCGTTGGGAAATAATCGATATAAATAACGACTACTTATTTTCTCTTTACCATATTTAATTTCTAATGCCTTTACCAATGCACGAATCGCAGGAGAGGTATTAAATTCTAAGTAAAATTCACGTACAAAATAGATGACTTGCCAATGTTCGTCTGTGAGAGAAATATTTTCTTCTTGTGCAATAAAATTTGCCAGAGATTCAGACCATAACGTGTAGTCCAATAAATATCCCTGAGAATCTGTTGCATATTCTTGACCGTTAAAATACAAGTTATGTTCCTAATTTGCCGATTTACTATTGAAATTGAGTTGCTGTAAAAGAAGTTGTATATCTAATGCAGTAAAAGCGATTAAACGTAACTGTTCGACGATTAAAAGCTCTTCACCGTTAAAATCAATCTTATACTCTTCAAATTTTTCAATAGTATCATTGATTTCGTTCGTATCAAGCAGTTCGATTTTATTTGCTCGATTTATCTGTAAATAGGTGGCATTAACGAGGTTTTGCAAGGCAATATTGTCTTGATAATTATCCATTTTATGGCGATGCGAAGCGAGTGCCGCAATATAGGAAACCAAGGCATCACATCTATTTGCCAATGCATAGGCTTCTTTGTGTAATTTTTGTTTTGAATTAGGCTCAATGAGCATGCTTTGCCAAGCTGTTGTTAACATAGCATCGCTATTAAATGTTTCAAATCGCGTGATCCGGTAATTCAGATTTTCACTGCGGCCATATTGATATTGATCACTGACTTGCTTGAAGTAACGTTCACTATAAGTTAATAATTGATTAACTAAGGCCGGAAAGCGTAAAAATTGCCAGTCTGGAAAAATAAAGGAAATAGCCATCAAACTAAGTATACAACCGAGTAAAGTTTCTCCAATTCTCGCGGGTAATATGACCATACCAGCCCCGTTGAGTAGGTTGAAAATAAACATAACAAAGAGAGTAATAAATATAACGGCTAACCCATAATTGGTACGTAAATAGTTAAAGAACAAAAAGGCAGATAAAGTAAAAGAATGACTTGAGCCCAACTACTCTCTATGAACATGATAATTGGGTAACAAATTAATATACCGAGTAGGGTGCCGATAGTGCGCTGAACAAGGCGCTTACGTGTTTCGCTGAAACTTGGCTGGCAAACGAAAAGCACGGTGAGTAGAAGCCAAAAGCCATGTGTTAAACTAAATTGATATTGTAATATGTAGGCAATTGATAGACATATACTAATTCGCATTGCATGTTTAAAGGTCATGTTGCTGGGTTTTAGTGCATTAGAAAAGGTTTTTCTGATACCCAATTTTTCAGCTGTTACCATATCCACAGGTACAACGGTTGTTTGTATAGAATTGTCTTGTTGTGCTTTACTAATTTCTTTTAATAAATGACTGATTTCAGAAATATTATCAAATATGGTTTGTAAAGCTTGCATTGCTTCACTCTCTTTTTTAGTGAGGCGATCCTGTTGTTGTAGTAGATGTAGCTGATCTGACAGCGCTCTGACATTCCATTTTAAACGGCGACTGTGTTGATAATTTTTTTTATCGGTAATGGAGAGACCTAATTGATAGCAGTCTTCACTGAGCTGCAATAAAAGCTGGTGATAACCTTCTAAAATCTGACTTTTACCAAATTGACTCTCTAATTGACTATAGGAGTATTGGCTGGCACAAATTCGCTCATGAATTTGTTCAGCGACAAAATATAAGTAATTTAGGCGATTAAGCTCTTCTTGTTTATGAGAAATCTGAAAACGTGATTGAATAATATTTTTAGAGTTTACTAAACGCGCCATAATGGAAATGTTTATCAGTGCTAACTGCTGGCGAATCGCAAAAATATCAGAACGCTTACGGCCTTCCGATTCATTAAATAACATCGCTTTTTGAAGTTGATAACGGCTTAACGTAAAGAATAGTTGTGCTAATTGCACTCTTAATGATTGATAGGGGCTACAAATATTCCAGATGATTGAAAAAAAACCATACCATAATGCACCCAGACTGAAATATAAGGGTTGTATATACCAACTTGTCTCTGTTTGGTAACCAATCATCGTATAAATGGCAATTAAGACAGCGCCAAAACCGATTTTGTTATAATGCGTTCCATAGACAGCTAACATCATAAAGGTGAAACTGGATAAAAATAATCCTATGGCAAACAAAATAGGATAGGGCATAAGTAATTCAATACTGGTAGAGGCGATAAAAAAACAACCAGCAATAGTAACAATAAATTTTCCTCTACCTTTATAGTTATCATCCGTTTCTACTATGGCACTTGCCATTACACCTAAACAAAGATAAATCGATAGCGTTAATGTCTGTTGATTAAAAATATTTTCTAAACTAGGCTCTATTGCTGGGATAAAGGTGATAGCCATTGCTATTAATACCCTTAACCCTGCATGTATATTTGTATCGGATATTAATTTACGTAACAGCGAGTTTAAAAAATAATTTGAGTTAGATGTCTGCATCGATTAATTGTGTGAATCCATTAATTATTGAAAGAGGGTACTAGCATAGAAACAAAAATTAAAAGATCGTTGCTCATAAACTATTCATAGATGCTAGATTATTGAATTTTAACCTTTAGCTATACAATAGAAAAGATAAATTACAGTGTTATGATTAATGTGACATATCCGTATTGTTTTGCGACAATAGCGACCCAACATTTTATTTTTAGAGAGTTTAATAATGTCTGCTCAAATCATTGATGGAAAAGCGATTGCAGCCGCGATTACAGATAAAGTTGCCCACGGTGTTCAAGCTCGTGTTATGAAGGGACTGCGAGCGCCTGGTTTAGCCGTTATCTTAGTGGGAGGAGATCCTGCCTCTCAGATATATGTACAAAGTAAACGACGTACTTGTGAAAAGGTCGGCTTTAAGTCCAAAGCGTACGACCTGCCTGTCACCACGACCCAAGAAGCGTTATTAACACTTATTGATCAATTAAATAAAGATAAAGAGATAGATGGCATTTTAGTGCAATTTCCATTACCAGAAGGGTTGGATGAGACACAAGTTATTGAACGTATTCATCCACATAAAGATGTTGATGGCTTTCATCCCTATAATGTGGGTCGCCTTGCTCAACGTATTCCACTGCTACGTTCCTGTACGCCACGGGGTATGATCAGCATGATTGAATATATTGGCGTTGATATTAAAGGTAAACATGCCGTTGTTGTTGGTGCATCGAATATTGTCGGACGACCAATGACTTTAGAATTATTACTTGCTGGATGCACAACAACGTGTTGCCATCGTTTTACAGAAGATTTACAGCAATACGTTAAACAAGCCGATATTCTAGTGGTTGCTCGCGGCAAGGCGAATTTCATTCCCGGTGAATGGATAAAAGAGGGGGCCATTGTACTTGATGTAGGTATTAATCGTTTAGAAAATGGAACAATTGCAGGTGATGTGGACTTTGAAAGCGCCAAACAGCGTGCAGCTTGGATTTCTCCGGTACCAGGTGGTGTTGGACCGATGACCGTCGCAACGCTTATTGAAAATACCTTACTCGCCTGTGAAAAATTTCACAGTTAATAGTATCCAGATAGATAGTAACCAAGAAAAAGAGCTGCGGCTCTTTTTTTATACCCGTTATTTTAATACCAACCAGCATAAGTATCTGATCTATCTTGTTGGTTAAAATAATAAGAGTGAGGACAAGATTTTTTTGGTAAAAAAAAGCCCACGTTACGACGCAGGCTTCATTTTATCTATATGCGAGTTTCTTATTTAGAAACGTGTGCAATTAGATCTAGAACTTTGTTTGAATAACCGATTTCGTTATCGTACCAAGATACTAGTTTAACGAATTTGTCAGTTAGAGCAACACCAGCTGCAGCGTCAAATACTGAAGTTTGAGTTTCACCGATGAAATCTTGAGAAACAACAGCTTCGTCTGTGTAACCTAAAACGCCAGCCATTTCATTTTCAGAAGCGCGTTTCATTTCTGCACAGATTTCTGCGTAAGTAGCAGGAGTTTTTAGGTTAACAGTTAAGTCAACAACAGAAACGTCAGCAGTTGGTACACGGAAAGCCATACCAGTTAGAAGACCGTCAAGCTCAGGTAATACTTTACCTACTGCTTTAGCTGCACCAGTTGAAGATGGGATGATGTTTTGAGAAGCACCACGGCCGCCGCGCCAATCTTTATGAGAAGGACCGTCAACAGTTTTTTGAGTTGCTGTTGTTGCGTGAACTGTAGTCATTAGACCAGACTCAATACCCCATTTGTCGTTAAGTACTTTAGCGATTGGAGCAAGACAGTTAGTAGTACAAGAAGCGTTAGAAACGATATCTTGACCTGCATATTTCTCAGCATTAACACCCATAACGAACATAGGAACGTCGCCAGAAGGACCAGTTAGAACAACTTTTTTAGCGCCAGCTGTGATGTGTTTACGAGCAGTTTCGTCAGTTAAGAAAAGACCAGTACCTTCAGCAACAACTTCAACGCCTACTTCATCCCATTTTAGATCTTCTGGGTTACGCTCAGCAGTTACACGAACAGTTTTTCCGTTAACAACTAGGTTACCGTCTTTAACTTCAACAGTACCGTTAAAACGACCGTGAGTTGAGTCATATTTAAGCATGTAAGCCATGTATTCAACATCGATTAAGTCATTGATTGCAACAACTTCTATATCAGTACGTTCACATGCTGCGCGGAATACGAAACGGCCGATACGACCGAAGCCGTTAATACCTACTTTAATTGTCATTTTTTTGATCCTTATGGATAGTTGATTTTGAAACTTGGCTTCATTATAGTTCTCAAAAATAGCATTAACTTGATATGAGTCAAGTTAATGTGGTTGAGTCATTATTTTTGAGAGCTATGAAACACCAAATTGTAATTTAATTACCATGTTGCTTAAAAATAAAGCAATCAAATAGTTAATTACGCTGCTATTTTATGTTCTAAGCGTTAGAAAAGAAAGCTAAACAGTTTGATAACGGCAATATAAGTCAGATATTGATGGAGGATGCCGAGAATTTAATCAAGTTAGTTTAGCGGATTATATTCTTAAGTTATTCATTTATCGTTATTTAGGCGCAATTTCACACAGTCGATAACAATTTCTACCCGCTTCTTTGGCTAAGTATAATTGTTCATCGGCGATTTTTAAGGCTTCTTCAACACTACTATCGACATCAGGAGTGAGGCAACATATTCCCACGCTAGTAGTTATATAATTTACATTTTTATTATACTCATGAACTATATTTTGGGATTTTAAGTTTTCTTGAAAACGTTCTACGACTTTGATTGTCCCTTCTTTATCCGTATTCGCTAAGCACATAATAAACTCTTCGCCACCAAAACGTCCGACAACATCCTCTGGGCGCATTGCAGAATTTTCCATGATCCGTGCAACTTCTTGTAATACTTCATCACCACGTAGGTGGCCATAATTATCGTTATACATCTTAAAGCAATCTATATCGAATAATACAAATGAGATTGGCAATGAATACCGTAAACAATTTTTCCAATGGGTTGTAGTAAAGCGGTCGATCCCCCTGCGATTTAATAATCCCGTCAGAGGATCTTCTATCGATAGTGATTCCAAGCGATCATTTTCATTTTTTATAAGTTGTAATTCTCTAATCGTCTCTTTTAGTTCTTCAGCCTGTTGTTTAATTAAACAAAATTGTTCAAAAAGATCCTTAAACAACTGGACTTTGCTACGTAAAACGATCGGATCGATTGGTTTCATCATGTAATCTATCGCACCGACTTCATAGCCCCTAAAAATAGCCGTTTCTTCTTTACTATATGCAGTAACAAAAATGATAGGTGTTGTTTTAGTTTTACTGATACTTCTTAGTACTTCTGCGGTTTCAAAGCCGTCCATGACCGGCATTTGTACATCGAGTAAAATAAGGGCAAAGGAGTGTACTGCACATAATGCTAATGCTTCCTCTCCGGAGTTTGCTGAAACTAAGTCAACATCACTTCCGGCAAGGATACTTTCAATGACAAAAATATTTTCTTGTATATCATCAACGACTAAAATTTTTATTTTATCTTTCTTTATCATTGCTGATCCTGCTTTTGTATTTTCAATTTTGTTGATAGTAATGCGCTTATTTCTGTCAAACATAACACACTGTTCGGGGTTAATAATCTCAACGCACTTTCAGGCATTTCTTTTGCGTAAGCTTCTGTTGGCGATTGTATGATGGTGTAGCCCCCATGATTTTTAATAGCAAGTAGTCCCTTCGCACCATCGCAATTAGCACCAGTTAACAACACACCAATTAACGTATCCCTGAATGCATCAGCCGCTGTTTCGAATAAAACGTCAATGGCTGGACGTGAAAAATTGACCTTTTCATCTCCGGATAATGAAAAAGTGTAATCTTTCTCAATTAAGAGATGATAATTGGGTGGGGCAATATAAATACGGCCCGGTAATATTTTTTCTTTATCCTGTACTTGTTGCACTAACATTGTTGCTTTTTCATTGAGAATATTAGCCAATTTACTATCATAATTAGGACTTAAATGCTGTACCACGATTACAGGAATAGTTAATTCTGTTAATTGTGCAAAGAGATAACTAAGCGCCTCTAATCCTCCTGCGGAGGTACCAATTACGATTGCCTGATATTGATGAGTCATCACAAATGTTTATTCATTTTTTGGTATGTTGGCATTTTATTGTCAATGGTGCTGTATTTAGGATAAATATCCGCATATTTAAGTGTCTCTTGGGAACCAAGACAAAGTACGCCATTATTAATTAAACTTTTATCAAACAGCTTAAATACTCTATTTTGTAGTTTGTTATTAAAATAGATGAGTACATTGCGACACACTATTAAATGCATTTCTGCAAAATCGCCATCGGATACAAGGTTATGGTGCGCAAAAATAATGTTTTCTTGTAAGTTAGAATTTAAAATAATTGATTTTCCATCGGTAATAAAATAGTCAGAAAAATCTTCCTTACCGCCCGCAGCAATATAGTTTTTTGAGTAACTTTTCATGATCCCAATCGGGAATATTGCTTCCTTCGCCACATTCAATATTTTATCATTGAAATCAGTGGCATAGATTTGAGCTCGATCATAGAGTCCTTCTTCTTTTAGTAAAATAGCCATCGAGTAAACTTCTTCACCGGAAGAGCAACCCGCATGCCATATTTTTATTTTCGGATAGGTTTTTAGAATTGGAACGATTTCGTTTCTGAGCATTTGAAAGAAACTAGGATCTCTAAACAACTCCGTTACATTGATGGAGAAGTCCGATAATACCCGCTCAAGGTAACCCGGTTGATGAAATAGTAGGTGTTGTAACTGTGATATCGAATCAAGCGAATCGGTAACCACGCGTGCTAGCAAACGGCGTTTTAGATGCGCTTTAGAATAGTTTCTAAAGTCATAACCAAATTGACGATATAGACCTTCGATTAGAAGGTCTAACTCGATATCTTGAACATCGATATTAGGCATCATGCTAACCACACTTTTAATACGGATAATAGTTTCTCTGTATCTATGGGTTTAGTGATATAGTCATTTGCGCCAATTTCTAAACATTTTAAACGCTCATTTTGCATTGCTTTAGCGGTTAATACGATAATAGGCACATCCTTACCTTTTGGTAAATGACGAATTTTTTCAATGGCTTGATAACCATCAACTTTCGGCATCATAATGTCCATTAAAATAATATCAACATGTTGGCCAGCTGCGATAAAATCAATAGACTCTTGTCCATTTTCAGCAATATCAACCTGTACGTCGAATGTTTCTAATAAACTTTTCATGGCAAATATATTTCGTTCATCATCATCGACAACTAAAAATCGTTTTCCTTTTAATAGGTTAACGTTTTCCGATGAAGGCAAATCGGTAAGCTCATCATCGCTTTTATGATTTAATTGATGTAAAAATAATGATATTTCATCTTTTAATCTATTAATACTTTTCGGACTTTTTAAAACAATAGTATTCGACAGGCTGCCAAAAGTTTGCATTTCAGCGTCACTGAGCACTTGATCGGAATAGATAATTACAGGCGTATTTTTATGTTCACTAAAGAGTCTTAAAAACGCCGCATTTTCAGTTGCATAAAGCAACTTATCGACAACCATACAGCCGACTGGTTCATCTTTTAATAAGCTTAGTGCTGATTGGACGGTTAACTCTTTCATTACCTTAAGCTGTCCAAGTTTACTAAAGTTATCAAAATTCTCGTTGCCACATTCACCGACGATTAATAGTGTTTGTGCATTTTCTTGAACATTATTTTCAATAGTCGCTAAGGTTTTATAGATGGTTTTTATATCGACTGGTTTCTTTAAGAAACCGATAACGTTATTAGGCAAATTTTCTTCTTTGATATTGTCTTGGCCACTGATGATATGTACCAATGCATTTTTAGTTGCTTCCATAACCTGTAATTTTTCAGCAACGAGATCGCCACTCATATCCGGTAAACCGAGGTCTAATAAAATAACGCCAGGGGCGAAACTTTCCGCTATGCTAAGCGCCTCATTACCACTATGAGCAATACGCGTTTCATAGCCCTTGTTGGTACTTAGTTCGCGCAATGTTTTGGCAAAATTCTGATCATCTTCGATAATAAGTAAGCGATTATTATGCTGTTTAGGCTCAACGACTGGTTGAGGAATAGGAGCTTCGCTATCTGGTATCGCTTTTAGTGCTTTTTTTACGGTGACAACGGGGGCATTCGCTGTGCTTTTTTTCGGCAATAATAAAGCAAAGGTAGACCCTTTGCCGAGAGTACTTGTAACAATAATCTCCCCACCTAATAACCCTGCAAGCTCTTTCGATATAGTCAGCCCTAAACCTGTACCACCGTAGTTTCGAGATGTTGTACCATCTTCTTGTTTAAATGCTTCAAAGATGATGCCTAATTTTTCCTGCGCAATACCCGATCCCGTATCATTCACTGCAAAAGCGACATAATCTCCCTCTTTGTCTAGTGTGGACAGTAAATCTCGTTCGTTGGCGGTGATAGGGTGTATCGATAAGGTGACTTCACCTGTGGAGGTAAATTTTATCGCGTTAGAGATCAAGTTCTTTAAAATTTGTTTCAATCGAGCTTCATCAGATTGAATTGGTTGCTGTAATTCACTACTTACGTTTGTTGCAAAGCGGATTTTTTTAGATTCGGCAACAGGTTGGAACATCTGCTCACACTCTTTAGTTACCTTATCAAGGTGCACGCTTTCAATCAGTATATTTAAATGGCCAGCCTCAACTTTTGACAGGTCAAGAATATCGTTAATAATCTTCAGTATCTGTACCTGATGAGTGAATAGTCTGTGCAAACTCAAGTTCTTTAGCTGATAGGGGTTGAGACCCTTTTTTACTGGAAAGCAGTTGTGATAGCACGATGATGCTATTTAATGGCGTTCTTAATTCATGGCTCATATTAGCAAGGAATTCAGATTTGTATTTATTAGATTGTTCTAACGCCTGTGCCTTTTCTATGATTTCCGTCTGTTTTTGAAGTAAAACATTATTTTTATTATCAATATCTTTCTTCTGCTGTTCAGTAAGTGGGTACGCTCTTCTAGCTCTTCATTGGTAACGCGGAGTTCTTCCTGTTGTACTTGCAATTGTTGCTGGGAATCGCGCAAATCTTTAGTTTGAAGCTCTAACTCGCCATTAATTTTACTCAGTTCTTCTTGCTGAACGGTCATTTCTTCTGTTTGTAGCGTTGTTTTTTCAAGTAAAATACGCATCTCACTGCGCATTTTTGTTGAATTCACGGCATTGGCAAGGGAAGTGGCTAATATATTAATGAGTGCTAAGTGGTCACTGGTGATCTCTTTAACAGAGGCAAATTCAATAATGGCCAAAACTTCATTTTCATATAGACAAGGTATAACCGCAATATTCTTCGGTTTGCTGCCACCTAATCCCGATTGAATAGTGATATAGTCATCTGGTGTATCATTAATAATAAACGCCTCTTTTTCAAGTAAGCACTGTCCGACAAGACCTTCACCCGAGTGAACTTTATTTATAACACTTTTACGATTGGAATAGGCATAGGTGGCACTCAATGATAGTTCATTTCCATCACGTAGATAAATGGCGCCCATTTGCATATTTAGCAGTTTACATAGATAACTTAATGTTTCTTTTGTTAACAGGGCGTAATCATCTTTGTCACGAATGATCTCATTGAGCGTATTTTTCGCCGTTTCAACCCGGTTTTGAAAATCAAACTCCTCAATCATCAATTTAAGTTTCGCCATAAATTTATTAAATGAGTTAGCAAGATGGCCTATTTCGTCATCTGTTTTTATATCAAGACGGAAATCGACATCAATTTCGCCCGTTGCAATATCAGTAAATGTACTATTTAGTGAATGTATTGGCGAAAGAATACGCGAAATGATTACCGCTGCTGCGATAAAACTGGCTATCACCACCATTACAATAATAAGCAGTAGTGTTTGCTGCATACCATTTAACGTAGCGGTTGCTTCTGTTTCATTAACCTCAACAACCAGACCGATTAAATAATCGCCTATATCTATAACGGTGTAACTACCGATAACCTCCATATCATGATAACTTTGGTAGATAGCAGTATCGGTAAAGTTAATATTGTTATCTCTAATATGTTTGCCAAGTGCTTGTGTCGCTTTTGTTGTTAATGTTTGTTTAAATGCACCACCTTGATTGTATAGATCACTCATGGTGTCGGTTAACAGTAATCCGCTAGCATCGACCATGAATACATCTTTCGTATCGCCCAGCTCCGCAGCGCCAGTGTCGATATAACGCGTTATACCATCGAAGTCGATGGGTAGAATAAACACCCCGACCAGGTTATTGTCGATATAAATTGGACGAGCATAGGTAATAATTTTAGTCAGCGTAACATCGGAGTAAAAAGGTTCAGAATAGGTCGCTTTTTTCGTTTTTAACGCTTTTTGCAAATAACTTCGTGATGATAAATCGGCGCCTAAGTATGAAGCTTTATTAGCGGCAATTATTTGCAATTTATTATCAACAACGACCGTATCAAGTGAAGTGATTAAACCCGATATGTTCGTCAACATCGAGTTCATAACATCTTGCTGTTCTTTCTTTTTTGATGGGGCGTCTAGTTGTTGTAAGGTTGCTAATTGCGTATCGAGTTGCAGTGTTTTAATGGTTAATTCAACTTCTTTTTCAATATTTGAAAATTGATTTTTAATCCCTTTTTTATAGTAATCCAATGCCATTCTATTTTTACGATATGTTTCTGCTGTTAATTCCTGTCCAGCTTTGCTAATGGTATAATAACTGACAATGATTAATGGTAATAACCCAGAGACGATAATAAGCAGAATAATTAATTGTTTAAAACCTAATTTGTTCATATTTGTATATATTCCATTAATGTAAACATTAGCAAGCGTGCTATTACTAATCGTTATTACATCCTATTGCAATAAATCTTACAATGGATAATTATTCTAAGATCTTCGCATATAATGAATCGCAAGGTAATTGGCGGATAATAACTCTGTGAACTGATCTTGTTAAATTTACTCATAATACATAGCGTTCAATAACTTGCTATGGTGAAATAGCCCTTAAACCGTTAATAACAAAGAAGTCCACATAAATGAATGACAAACATACTTCCTTAAATCTGCAACTTGCTAACGAATTACAAGTGACCATTAAACAAGTTGATTCATTTATCACCCTTTATGATGATGGTAATACCGTGCCGTTCATCGCGCGTTATCGTAAAGAGATGACAGAGGGGCTTGATGATACACAATTACGTTTGTTGGAAACGCGATTAATATATATGCGCGAGTTATATGAAAGACGTGACACAATCATCAAAAGTTTAGTTGAACAAAATAAGCTTACTGATGCGTTATCACAACAACTTAATGCGATTACCAGCAAAAATGAATTAGAGCGGCTTTACCTTCCCTATAAAAGTAAACGTGTTAGTAAAAGTGAACTGGCTATTGCTGCCGGTCTTGAGCCCCTTGCTGATATATTGTGGTTTCAAGATGATGGCAGTATCAACAATCACCTTGTTCGTAAATATATTAATCTTAAAGCGGGGTATACCGATCCACAATTGGTATTGGATGGGGCATTAGCCATTTTAATTGAGCGAATATGCCGCGACAGTATTGTTATTGACCTTCTTTACAAGCATCTTTTTTCGCAAGCCGCGTTGGTCTGCAAAGCCGCTAAAGGTGTCGATTTAAGTCATAGTAAATTCAAAGACTACGCCGATTACAGTGAGCGGGTTAATAAAATTCCAGCACATCGAATACTCGCGATAATGCGCGGCAAAACAGAGGGCGCATTACAAGTTAAATTAGAGAGCGATCCTGGAAAAGATAAATCCTCTACAACGAGTTACTGTGAAATATTAATCGCCCGCCATTTAGGTTTTTCATTAACGGCTATATCGAATACAAGCTGGCGTGCACAGGTTATTAAGAAAGCCTGGAAAGCTCGTCTACAGGGACAATTAGAGACACAAATTTTCGCTTATTTAAAGGAAAAAGCATCGGATAATGCAATCGATATATTTGCCAGTAACTTAAAAGAGTTGTTAATGGCTGCGCCTGCCGGTAATAAAGTGGTATTGGGATTAGATCCTGGTTTTAGGACGGGTTGTAAAATTTCTGTAATTGATGAAACAGGAAAGTTATTAGACTACGCAACTATCTATCCACATCCCCCTCAGCTTAACGTAAAACAAGCGCAGCAGAAACTAACGGAATTAATAGAGAAATATTCCGTTGATTTAATTGCGATTGGTAATGGCACCGCATCGCGTGAAACCGATCTTCTCGTTCGAGAATTAATACCGAACTTATCGCGTACAGTCACACAACTCATTGTTAGTGAAGCAGGAGCATCGGTATACTCAGCTTCAGAGCTTGCTTCACAGGAGTTTCCTGATTTGGACGTTTCCATTCGAGGGGCCGTTTCTATTGCAAGGCGTTTACAGGATCCTTTAGCTGAGTTAGTAAAAATAGATGCAAAAGCGATTGGGGTAGGGTTATATCAACATGATCTTAACCAAATGCAGCTCGCACAACGATTGCAAGCAGTAGTCGAAGATTGTGTTAATTCAGTTGGAGTTGATTTGAACAGCGCATCGGCATCACTACTAAGTTTTGTTGCAGGGCTTAACAGTACCGTTGCTCAAAATATTATCGATTATAGAGATCAACATGGGGCGTTTACTAACCGTAACTCACTTAAGAAAGTGCCTAGACTAGGGAATAAGGCATTTCAACAAAGTGCTGGTTTTTTACGCATAGCGAATGCAAAAAATCCATTAGATAATAGTGCCGTACATCCAGAGTCTTATCCTCTTGTAACCGCTATTGCAGAGAAACAAGGCGTGAAAATAGCAGCATTAATTCAGAATGAAACGATTCTTAATAAGCTGCAAGCTGAAGATTTTGTAACAGATAAAATAGGCTTATTAACAGTAAAAGATATCATAAATGAATTAATTAAACCGAGTCGAGATCCCCGTCCTACCTTTACCACAGTGCGTTATGCTAAAGGCATTGATAAAATAACTGACTTACAAGTAGATATGTTACTGCAAGGGGTTATATCTAATGTGACCAGTTTTGGTGCCTTTGTGGATATAGGCGTTCATCAAGATGGTTTGGTGCATATTTCTCAATTGGCGGATAGATTTGTAAGTGATCCTCTACAAGTTGTTAAACCAGGGCAAATTGTGCAAGTGAAAGTGACTCAAATTGATATAGATCGTAAGCGCATTGCTTTAACTATGCGCCTATAGGGATTGAGTCTTGAAGTTAAATAGATTAAAAAAGAGTGCACGTCTACAAACTATTGAGCAGTTAGTAACGTCAAATTATACCCATATATGGGATTGTTGTTGTGACCATGGTTTATTAGGGATTAATCTACTCAATGGTCAAGTCGCATCAACGGTGCATTTTGTAGACATAGTGCCTCGGATATTATCCGAACTGCAAGGTAAATTAGAAAAGTATTGGCAAGGTGATATCGATGCTTGGATGATTCACTGCACAGATGTGAAGGCCTTAGCATTTGATAATTATGGAAAGAGCGAGACGCACTTAATCATCATTGCTGGTGTCGGAGGTGAATTGATGATGGAAATTATCTCTTCATTGTTAGCAAAAATAGCCAATATTGATGCAGAATTTATTTTGTGTCCCGTTCATCATAACTATGAAGTGCGTCGATTTTTAATCGGTCATGGCATGGGGTTAATAGATGAACATTTGGTTTTCGAAAATAAACGTTTCTATGAAATTATGCATGTGTCGAGAAAGGCTAGGTCAAAAATCAGTTGTATTGGTGATAAAATGTGGGAATTACAGAATCCTTTACACAGGCAATATTTGCAAAAAAAAATAAAACATTATCAAACGTTAGTTAGTAATAGTAAATATGATGCTGATGATGTTAATAAAAGTTATCAAGCTTTACTCGATAAAGTGATGGATATCAATGAACGGCAATAGTTACTTATTCTATAGGAAGTTGTTTATTTAAGACAAATTCAATGCCATACAGTGACATTGCGGTGCTGGTGGCTTTATTTTGTTGTAGTGTTGCACCTAAACGAATCTCCTGTTGTTTTGCCTGTTCAATGAAACTGAGCAGCTCCTCGCCAGGGGTAGTTAATAATTTATGGCTAATGGATTCAGAGAATATTAAATCTGAGATAGGGTAATTTTTCAGCACATCAACGGAGAATTGTGTTTCATTTTTAATATACCAGTAAATTTTAAAATGCTGCAAACGTGCCATGACTAATACCGCAAAAATAGGTGAGGTACTTGGAATTGTTTCAGGTGAGTCAATATAGAGATCGATTTGAGATGCCTGACAGTTTAAATAGTCTGCTAACGCTGACGCTGATTTTTGTGATACCCCCTCTGGGAACCATTTATCTAAAACGAGCGCACTGATAACTCGGCGCACACTCTCTTTATTCGGCAAGGCTACAATTTGCTCTCGTTTCATCTCCTGCGAACAAAAATAGCTCTGCAGCTGTTGATCCTCTAGATTATAAATGCCAGATGCCCGCATTACATCGGGTGTTTCATTAATCCAATGCTTGACGTAAACATCACCACACAACAAAAGTAGCATTTGCTCCCATTGTTGCTGATTGGGTGTTGAATTAAGCGTAGCTAGGATGGTAAATCCGAAATTTACGGCTAGCTGTCTGGCAGCACGACACTGATTAGCACTTAAATCGCCAAACAAAATAAGTGTAGGGAATCTATTGTTCAGCGCTAAGTGCTTGAGAATACCGATAAATAAAATATTGGTTGTGGTCAAGTCTATGATAAGCAGTTGATCATTTATAATATTATTTTCAATTTTTGTACCATTAAATATCTGTAGCTGTGACAGCCCTGTTGCGGTTAATGCAGTTGATACCTTATTGTCTTCATTATTCGATATTAAGGTAACATGATAGTTCATTAACCATCGTTTGAACCAATATTCAATACGTTGAAACCACTTTAATAATTGGTCATGTAGTTGCTCACTATTTTGACAATGAATAAAAAAATCCAACTCAAAATCCATACTTGGCATTTTGCCAAGCCAAAAAATGGGGATATCTTGGCGCATTTTTAATAGTGTTGTTAACTTATTTAGTAGTGGGTGGGTGGTTATATTGTCCGGTAACACCAAGACACTTAGACGCGGGCTGGCACTGAGTAGTAGAATAAGTTCTTCAATGGTATTGGTGAAATTAATATGGTAGTTATCATGGTTAATATGTACTTTATAGGTGTAAACTGACAACTTTATGGTTTGCTGGGTGTTTATAGGTGACGTTAATAACGTTAACTCCTGTTGATCTAAAATAGCACTATTAAAGTTAGTATTTGCCATCACCAATCCCCGAAGGCGTTTTATGGTTGCTGTAATATGTTGGAGGGCAATTCTGGCAATGAGTCGCCATCATTTTTCGCACAAATCAGATATTCATTATGAAACTTAACATTTGATTTTGCGGCTCGCTTTTTATACAAAAATATATTTTCTGTAAAAGCAAGGTCGATCGCACATTGTTGCTCACCACGAAGATATAAAGAGAGTGGTTTTGTTAATATTTGCTGCTCATCGAAACAGTCATTAAGTTGCTGCACACAAACAATCAGTGAATTTTTGCCACCGCTATGACGGTTTAGTCGATCGCCCACAACGAGGTCTGTCGTAACTAACCAATCTTTTGACTCAAGGGCGGAGAATAATTGAATTAATTGGCTTTTATCTATATTTTTAACCTGATTCTGCTCATCTAAAATTTGCTTATAACAGTGTTGTAAATGAATAAATTGCTCTTTTAAACGGGCGTTTTTATTTAAACTACGTACCTGTTTTTGCCAATCTTTTAAAGTCTCCAATAATATAGAATCGAAGCGTTTATTCTTTATCGCCGTTGTGATCCAAGCAGCGAAGTAATGTGCTTCACTGAGCGCATTTTTAGGTGTTTTGCCAGTCGCTTGTGAAGCCGCTAAGTCAGTCAATGCACTATTAACGAGTGTATATATTTCCTGAGAAAAAAAAGCCATGTAAATCCTATCTGTTTAGACAAAATGAGACTATTTTAGCACTTTTATCTCAGTTGTTGCTATTATATTTAAAAACCAATTTTTAGGGTTCCTATTGATGTCAAATGATAAACAACAGTTAATTAATGCAACACAGGCATGGGTTGAAAAAGTCGTCGTTAAATACAATATATGCCCCTTCGCGCGGCAAGAAGTAGAACGAGGCTCAATTCGCTATAGAGTGGTTGAAAGTAGTGATGTGGCTTCTGTATTAACATCATTAATAGAAGAGTGCTTTTATCTTACTGCTAACGAGGACACAGAAACAACCATTATGATTTTAGCCAATGGCTTTGAATCTTTTGATTATTTTCTAGATCTCACTGATTTAGCCAATGAATTACTCTACGAGCAAGATATAGAAGGCATTTACCAGCTAGCCCATTTTCACCCAGATTACTGTTTCGCTGGCGAACCTGCTGACGATCCAGCCAATTATACTAACCGTTCACCTTATCCAGCGCTGCACATCATTAGGGAAGCTACAATGGAAAAAGCATTGAAAAACCATCCCGATCCCCAATCAAATCCCACAACGGAATATACAATTTTCACGTAAAAAAGGGCGCGAATTTTTTATAAAATTACTCGAATCATGCCACAAAAATGAACGTTAACGCTCTATCAGAATCAGTTATTATAATTTAGCAATGGCGCGATACGTTGAAATTAACGAATAACGTAAAAGAGATTTGAAATTTATAAGTAGATAGTTAATATACCCCCATTATGTAGAGGGAAACCTTCATTGTGCTGCAAAAGCGTTCTTTTGGACAATGAAAATTTGCTATATTAGGCCATTAGTTTGAAAATGAGTCGTGTTTATTATTCCTCTCGCTTAACTTCCCTTAGATAGCCAACAGACAAGGAACTCCTATGGCCCAGCAAGCCTATTCATTATTGCGTATTATTATTATTGACAGTTTTTGGCCCGGTCAAGTCAATCAACTTGAATTGAGTGGACATACGCAACTTGAAGGCACAAATGGTGCCGGTAAAACATCACTAATGCGATTATTGCCCTTATTCTACGGGATGCGTCCAAGTGATATTGTCAGTAAACTTGATCAAGCGCGGAACTTCGCCGACTACTATTTACCCCGAGACTCCAGTATGTTGATCTATGAGTATCAACGGCCGTTTGGGCAAACTTGTATGGTACTTGCTTCTAGTGATGGTCGTGGGGTGCAGTTTAAATTGATCGATGCAGCCTATGATAGCAGCAACTTTATTGATGAAAATAAGCAAGCGTTAGCTATTCGCGATGTGGAACGAAATTATAATAGTGCTGGCTATTATTGCTCGAATTATCTTGGTATTGATAAATATCGACAGGTTATTCAAAATTTACGTAGTGGACGCAAAATAAAAGATATTCGCCAATTACAAAATCGTTTTTCATTTAGCGATCTCCCGATGCCCCACATTGATAAAGTTATTAATGGAACGATTGAAAAAAATCTCGATTTTGATGCTGTCAAACGGATGCTGGTGGAGATCTGTAGTGACCATTTAGCGCGAAGTAATATCGCTGAAAAAGAGCAGATAAATCTTAATAAAGAGGAGATAAGCCATTGGTTAGCAGATATCCAAGCTAGTCGCGCGATTCAAAAAGTCGCAGACAAAATTACGCTTTGGCAAAATGATTTTAATAATCTAGATAGCTTATTAATCAAATTGCAGCACTTACATTTTGAAATCATCGAACACCAAAATAAACAAAATGAAAAACAAGAAGGACGCAAAACGCTTAAGGCGTCAACGCGAGATTCTCTGGATAAATTAGAGAGTGAATTAAAGAATGGCAGGGAATCACTGCAGCGCGATATTGCACAGTTAACGGCTAAAATTGAAGCTGATCAAAGCCGTATAGAGTTACTTGATCAGGATAAACAGAGTTATGATGATAATGATGCGGCAAGCTTTCAGATAAAGGCGGAGCAAGCGCCTCGCATTCAGCAACAACTTAATGAAGTCAATGAAGTTATTGCGGCGTTTGAAGGCAATATTAACAAAATTCAACTAAAATTTGATAAGTTAATTCAAGATTTAACGCTGCAAAAATTAACGGATATCAGTGCAACAAAAGAGAAGATTTCTGCAATTAAAGAAGCGGGAAATATACAGTTAACAATAGTAAATGAAAACTATCAACACCAGCTAAGTCAGCTAAATGAAGCACTTAATAATACCTTCCTCAAACTTAATATCGAACAGAAAACGGTTGAAAACCAACTAACTCAAGCACAATTAGAGGCTCAAAATCCTGCCTTAGATAAAGAGTTGTTAGATGCGATCGAACATAATCAACGCCAGCTGCATGAGGCGCATGAAAAACAGACGCAACTATTGCAGCGACAAAATAGCGTCACGAGTCAGTTAACATTGCTTGAAAAGCAACGTGATAAGTTACTTGATCTACATAAAAAAGAAAATCGGATTTATGAACAACTTAAACAGGAATGTTTGGCCGTTGAGCAGCAACTATTGCCCGATGAAGGTAGTTTGCAATATTTTTTATCTCATGAACCTTTAGCGCTCAATTGGAAAGAAAATATTGGTCGTTTACTCTCTTCCGAGCTGCTTGCACGCAAAGATCTCGCTCCGCAATGGGTCGGCCATAGTGACAGTTTTTATGGTTTACAAATAGAGTTGCAACAACTCAAAGATAGCGATCTGCAACTGACAGAAAATGAATTACGAGAAAAAGCGGCATTATTAGATAACAAACGGGCAGAGAAAGTTGCGCAAATAAAAATAGTTGAAGAGCAGCTGACAAATATCAAAAAACAGCTAGATAGTCATCAAATCACGCTTACCGAGGTGAAACAAACCTCTCAACAAAATGAACTCAAACTTGTGCAACTAAAAGTGCAAATGGATAATTTTGCGGATAAAAAATTACAGGCAATCAAAGAGGCAAATGTCATTGTTGATGGACGCATTAAAGAAATTCAACATGCGCAAAAAAATAACAGCAAAAAAATTGAAGAGTATCATGCAACGGCAAAAGAGCAGCGCTTTGAATTAAACAATCAAATGCTTGAACAGCGGATGATGATTGAGTCTGATAGAGATAGCCAATTAGAACAATTAGAAGCACAGCTTAATGCGATAGAGCAAAGTACAAAGAGTCGTTTACTCGATTATAAAAAACAGAAGAATAGTGCCTTGAGCGACTTAGATCCCGATGGCGAAGTGGATAAACGTAGCCGTGAGCGTAAAACCTTACAGCAAACACTCGATGAATGTGCTGTTTGGGCACGTAAAGCGCGTGAATATAGTCAATTTATGAACGAACGGTACGTTCATCGTGATCAATTAGTTGAATTAAACCAGCATCGTAATATTGAAAAACGAGGATTTGAAAATAGCCTTGAAGATCTCATTATTGAAAAGGGTGAATTAATCAGTAATGACCAAAAGTTGCTTAAAAAATTGAATATACAGTTGCGAGAAAGCGATGAGCTATTAGCACAATTAGCTGAGAGTCAGCGATTATGTGAAAACAGCGGGATTGCGGTCTGTGTATGTGAGAGTGAACCTAGTAATCCAGCTGATTTAACAGTTAGTTTCTGCTTTGATTGGCTTAAAGAGTTTAAAACGGTCGAAAAACGATTAACTGAGCAGCTAAACCGTTTTAATGACACTTTCAGAAAAAATCATTCAAGCAGTGAATTGTTTGAAAATTGGTTAAAATTAGTCGCAGATAATGATACTTATGATGGCGCCAAAAGCCTGTTCAAATATCGTAGTGCCATTGCTGATCTGCTCAGTAGTGCAGAGCAGAAACAGAAAAATACTTACCAGTTAGTTACGGTTAATGCCAATATGATTAATGAATTTTATCAGCATATCGAAAATTTTGGTCGCCGTATAAAAATTATTGGTAAAAAGCTTTCCGAAAATGTCACCGCATTGGCACATTTTGATGCCCTTGCTGATATCAATGTATACACGGTGATGAAACAAGAAGAGTTAGAATATTGGGGACCATTGCAACAATTTTCTAAATTATTCGAGCTGTATCGTGATGACCTACGTGAAGGACGCGGGGAAATTCCCGATGATCTTGTTTATGCGATGCAAAAACTATCCACTTATTTACCCAGTGAAGGCTTTGTATTAGCACATGATAACCTCTTTGATATCGAGTTTTCTATCACTGAAAAAGGGCAGTTGAAACATGCCCGAAATGCGCGCCAATTAAAAAAAATCAGTTCAACAGGACTCTCTTATTTAGCAATGTTGTCTCTGTTTGCCGGGATACTAGGAATGCTTCGTGGCGCCACTGATTCAGCTTCGGTGGTGATATTGCCCGTCGATGAGCTCGGTGAATTAGCTGCAGAAAATATAGATCTATTATTAAAAATGTTTGATGATAATAACATAGCGATGTTATCCGCCTCGCCTTCAACAGACCGTCACATACTTTCACTTTATAAGCGTCATTACAAATTAAAAGATAACAAAATTTACCATGCAGAAATTCCAACATCACGTTTAGATGAACTACTCGCCCAACGTAAAATGGCGGACAATGCTACGGAGACCGTGACTCATGTTTAAACAAACCGTCCAACAGTTATTAACCGGTGCGGTGATCTGTGAAACTGCATTTGCTGAATTATATGCATATCTTAAAATCACAGAAAATGAATCGCGTGTTAGTGATTTTTTAGCAAACTTAGATAGAAACCTAACCTATTTGGAGAGTGCGGATGCTTTTTATTGTACCTTTCAAGAGGTATCTCAAGAAAACAGCGCAGAGTTAACGTCATTGTTTACTGAGGTTCGCACCGTATTTAGACCGTTAGTGGAGTTCTTAGATCTCCTTTTAACGGCAACTCAGACGGACTTACCCTTACGTGCGAAAGCGATGGTAAATATTAACAAATTATTTGACCCCTTTGAAAACGACCAAACGTTGCGTCAACATCTGCGCAGGATCACAGCCAGTAAGCCATTTAAAACGAACAAGCTAGAAGCGCGCGAGCAACTGGTATTTATGTTTCAAAAATTGGAAGAGATGGGCTATTTAGTGCGCAAAAATAGTGGCAGTAGCCGTTACTACGCTACCGCACGGTTTGACATTATTTATCTCTTCATCGAATTTTTAAATGATTCTGAACGCGTGGACTTACCAGAAACAGAGCAACAACAGCAAGAGGAGTTACTCTTCTAATGGCAGGTTATGATGCTGGCGATGTTACTGATTTATTGAAACAAATTGGCAGTAATTCACAAATACTTGCCGAAACGTATGTGTATGGTTCGATTTCAGGGGATCAAATAGATGCCAATAAGCTTAATGCTTTACAAAAAGCAGGATTAATTCGTCCTGATGATGAGCCGGGTGATTACCGTACTACTTCTGAATTAAAACGTATGCTTAATCGTTTAATGCGTAAACAGAGTAGTTATCGCCAATTGACTGACATGGGAAAAGTTATTGATGTGCTCGATGATACCGTGCAAGATTTTCAGCTATCGGTACAACAAAATCAGCATGATGATGCCGAGTATTATATCGATCAATTAGATGATTTACTCTATGAGGCAAAGGAAAATCTGAATGTTAGTTTAGATAATATGCATTATGCCATTTCTAGTCAGTTTGGCTTTGTGATCAGTTTAAGTGCTAAGGTTCGTGAAAACGAGAAAGCCTTAGATTACGCGCAAAAATTATTAACGGAATTACAACAAATTGATCCTGAAGCATGTTATGAATGGACTAATTGGGCATGCCCGATCGATTTCGCTCGTAAAATTAGCGCATTTATTTATTGGTTTAAACAGACACTCGCACGTCTACGTTTTATTATTGATAACATGCGTTTGAGCTTGTTTAGGCTCAGACGTGATGAAAAACAGGCAAGTTTGTTACGTAATATGGCCCGTTTTTTACGCAAACATCCTGAATTTGAGATCAGTGATGGGCTTTTTGAAGACCCTAACTTGAACGATAATCTTAAATTTGCACCGCCACTAAGAAATTTAAAAACCTACGTTGATCTCAAAAACAGCGCACATGAAGAGCGGTTAATTTCTATTGTCCAATCGCTACGTAAATATAATAACGAATTACCAATAAACAAACGTCAAACTAATAGGGTAGAAATATCACCAACGGAACCGTTAATTACAAGCCATGATTATTTTGAAGAGCAGGCAGAGCAGTTATTTGAACAAGCGATTATTACCGGTAATAAAATATCAGCAATTCAATACTGGCAAAATCAGCAGCAAAGTGAGCAGTTAATAGATCACTATATTGATCCCAAAGAGTGGATTGAATTAGTTTTTAGTTGTTATTGCAAATTGACCAATGAACAACAACATGCATTAGAGATCAACATGAAAGGTGTAAAAGTTGGCGGTACGACTGATAACTACAGCTACAGCGATGTGCAGATATTTTTGAGAAGTTAATATGGATAAAAAACTATATCAATTTTGCCAGCGCAACTTTAAGACCCTGTTAAATGGAAAGTTAAAATATGCTCCATTATTATCACGTTTAAATTTAGAATATGGTTTTGGAGAAAGAAGAGGCGATTACCTCTATTTTGATGATAATGATCGGCAGCGTTTAATTGAGCGTGTTCAGCAAGAAAATGATGTACATCTTTTTAGGCAGGATTATATCGACAGTAAATGCCGTGTCGATAATGCGTTAAAGCAGCGCAACGAGAAAGTAAATTCCCAACCTGTTAGTGAAGGTTTTGTGCTCATTAATGCAATTGATCATTTACGTATCAATGGCCAACACTTAAAGCTGCTCAATTTAACCTCCTTAGGCTGTTATATAGAAGCTTCTGAGATCACCGCCATTGACCACCCGTTTATCGTATTAGTTGAAAATCTCGCCATAATGGCAAAATTAGATGCCTTAATATTGCCAGAAAAGTTACGCGACGCGCTATTTATATATCGCGGTGATATAAAGCCAGCACAGCGAACAAATAGCGCCTACCAACTGTTTCGCCATTTTAAATCATCGCATCAATTAGTCTGCTTTAGTGATTTAGATCCCGCTGGAATACAGATTGCAGTTACCTGTGGAGCACATTTTTGGCTTGCCCCTGAAGATTTTACTTTAGTTAATTCATCATTAACTGGCGATGAGCATGAGTGGTTCAATCAGTCAGAGGCGATAAAATGGTTAGCACGCAAAAATAATTTACCAAAAAGTTGCCAAACTGCACTTATTACCATGCAAAACAGTAAAAAGACGTTAAAACAAGAACATATTTTAGCGCATAATATCAAAATGAATTTATACCCATTGGATTAACACCAATCCCGTCAGTGAAAAGGATATTCGCTATTTGTTGACTTGTAAAAGGTCGTTAAGCGTCCCTTCATGATGCAATTGAAAGGCGACAAACCCTTTCGGATCAATAGTAGTCTCAAGTTCATACTTAATTGAATCAGCATTTTTGTTATTTAAAAATGCCATCATCTGTATAAGATCTAAAAGATGAACACGACTCGAGACTTTTACTTCGGTTTCACTATATCCTTTTAATACAGGAATATCGTTGGCAACACCCGATAATATTTGTTGGTTATCAATCTCTAATTGAAAACTCATTCCTTCTATTACTAACTCCTCTGAGTTTGGGTTAGTGATCAATAAATGTATATTGAATCTTGGTGAAATTGATTGCAGGTTATCGGGTTCTATTTTTATTAAATCAACCTGTAAATCTTGCAATGTTTGCAAATTAGTACAACCAGAGAGCGCTACAGTAATTGCAATTAAAAAATATTTTAAGTAATACATATATCCCACCGGCATAAAAAAGGGTGTACGTGACTAGCCAAAATTGACTAATATACCACAAAGAATTATGACATTAATCTTTGTGAAATAATAACTTAGATGCTAACTTTAATTTTAATATCCAAAATTATTTTTGAATAATTGCTATTAATGTGCTGCCACCAATTATTTCAGAAAGGAGCATTCATGTTTAAAAAAAAATTATGGTTAAAGATTAAAAGAATATATGTCATCGCTATTTGTTCACTGCCAGTCTATTCCTTCGCAGAGATAAAACCAACTAAAGTTGCCATAGATATTGGTGAAAGTCACGATAACATCGACATTTATCGTATCGGTTTACAACAAGAGTTCTCCAATTGGTTAGATGAAAAAGGTATCCCATTGGGCGGATATTGGGAAGCTTCATTTAATTATTGGGATGGGCAGCAAACTGATCTCTATGGTCTGTTCCTTGCGCCAGTACTGTTTTATCAGTTTTGCGACAGCTGTCGCCTTTCTCCTTATATAGAAGCGGGAATAGGGGGGGGATTCATTAATAAAAAAGAGATGGATAATAAAGATATGTCTACCCATTTTCAATTTGAAGAGCGTATTGGGGTTGGTGTAAAAATGGGCCGTTTTGATCTCAATTTACGCTATATGCATTATTCAAATGCTGGTATGAAAAGCCCTAATCCAGGAATGGATATCTATTTACTAGGTGTTAGTTATCAATTTTAATCATTATAAGATACCCGCTTATATGGCGAGTATCTTATATATTATTAGGGGTTAAATTTAAGCAAATTCGGCACCGTCAAAAACACCAGCAAATAGTGCCGTTGACAGATAGCGTTCACCAGAACTTGGTAGGATAACAACAATATTTTTATCTTTATATTCAGGTAACTCAGCTAAACGAGCGGCAGCAAAAACAGCTGCACCCGAGGATATACCCGCCAGAATACCTTCTTCTTCCATCAGACGGCGAGCCATTGTGATTGCATCATCATTACTAACTTGCTCTGCACGGTCGATAAGTGAAAGATCTAAATTTTTAGGAATAAATCCTGCACCAATACCTTGTATTTTATGTGGCCCTGGTTTTACTTCTTCGCCAGCAAGGGTTTGGCTGATAACAGGAGAATCAACAGGTTCAACGGCAACACTGATAATTGCTTTACCCTGTGTTTCTTTGATATAGCGACTCACACCCGTAATCGTTCCACCTGTACCCACACCTGCAACAAATATATCAATTTCACCATCGGTATCGTTCCAAATTTCACCAGTTGTTTGTTCGTGAATCGCTGGGTTAGCTGGATTTTCAAATTGACGAACGACAAAGTATTTACCCGGTGCAGAGTTTGCTAACTCTTCTGCTTTATTGATAGCACCTTTCATGCCTAATGCACCATCTGTTAATACTAGATTTGCACCGAGTGCTTTAAGTAATTTACGGCGCTCTAAACTCATTGTATTTGGCATTGTTAGTGTGATTTTATAACCACGAGCAGCGGCGACATAAGCAAGCGCAATTCCAGTATTACCACTGGTCGCTTCTACTAATTCAACATCTTTAGTTAACGTACCGTTTTTTTCAGCTTTCCAAATCATGTTGGCACCAATACGGCATTTAACGCTGAAGCTTGGATTACGACTTTCTATTTTTGCAAACACATTACCAGAAGTAACATTATTTAAACGTACAAGCGGGGTATTACCAATAGTTTGAGAATTGTCACTGAAGATTTTAGTCATAATATACTCTCTATGATTTATGTGATTAGAAATAAGTGAGATAAGAATAGCGGATGCATAAATATAAGAAAGTAAAATTTAGTTATAGCATATAGACTTTAGTGATATATCCCATTACGTAGCATATCATTGCTATCGCTTGTTGAGAAAAAAGAAGGAGCGATGGCTCTGATGTCGGAGCTAGAAAGTATATGAGGTAATTGTATTCACTTTTCGAATTACAACGCAGGGATGGTTCTTGAACTAGTCCCAGTGCACCAATCTACGTTGTTAGAATTGATTTTAAAAACTTTTCTCGTAGCCAAACAAAGCGGTACTACCACCGTAACCAGGCATCGTATTGTTTGAAAAAATAATTTTAAATTTGCTAGATTAATCTGCTTTAAAACTAAAACCAGCCCCAAAAGCCAAATTGCTCTCGTAAATGTTCATCTCTTCAGAATTTGAAACGTAGTCGTACATTGCTTGATCTGCGTTTAGATTTGCTAAATCTTGTTTGGCGGGATCATAAAAGTTCCCAAACACCTCTACCTCAAAGCAATCACTATCTAATGGCATTATTGGCAATGAAAAGATTTGATAATGTGCATTATCCACAAAAGTACTATCAGTGATAGAAGTTGTAAAATTAAATGAACGATAAAAACTTTTGAACACTTGATTGAGATATTGATACGTTGCTTGCGGAACTTGTGATATTGACTCTATATCAAAATAACTTGAGGAACCAACCTGAACTTGCTGTTGATATTCAACTTGCAATGTATTCGATGGCGACTCCTGTGCCAAGCAACAAGCTGAAGCAAAATAAAAGATAAAAATTCCATTTTTAAACAAAATTGCCTCCTTGATTGATAATTCTATTTAATGTAATAACCTTAATAAAATTATTGTATATCAAATCACCGTTAGTTACTTAATAAATAATCTAAATAGTGATGCAAGTTAGCTAATAATTGCATTTTTTCAGGTTGATTTTGATAGTCCAATACCAAGGCGTCCAGTTTTTCCACGTAAGCTTGGGTATTTTCTAAAAGGTATGCCTGACGGTGCCTATGCCATTTTTCCTGTTCCTCTATAGATAGATATTCAGGCGCATTTCGTGCACGATAATGCCACAGTAAAGAAGTCAAACGGGGATCATCAAAATCAAATTGAGTATTAGCTAATGTTTTCCAATCACTGCTAGCTATTTGATTTATTTTGTTTTTATCATTATTTGAAAAGAAACCTCCGCTATATAACATTTCCTCTGGGCTACTATATTTAGTCTCTCTATGCTCATCGCTAAACACCTGTAGACACTTATTAACGATATCTAAATTATTTTTAATTAACTCTAAAGAAGAACGACATTGCACGCGATCAATACCTAATTCATCGGCTCGATGCTCCGATAATGTTTTAGCAGGGGCTATAATTGGACATTTATTGATATGGATTAATTTAATGGCAGGGCGATTAATTCCCTCTGGAAGATCAGTTAATGACGTGTACAAATAATGGCGGATCTCTGCAACACTCATCGTTAATAAATTGTTCAAATCTTTATTTAAGTCAACTGCAATGATGGCATTTTTATTAACAGGGTGCTCAATCAGTGGAAGCACATAACTAACACACCCCTGTATAGCTGGAAACATACCTGAGACATGTACAACTGGAGTAAAACTCCCTAACTTCAAGGATGATAATGCATTTGATTTTTTGCGTAGATTAAAACAATAATCATATAATTTAGGGTGTGTATCCTTGATTAATTTAGCAATAGCAATTGTGGCATAAACATCAGACATCGCATCATGTGCTTGCTCATGTGCTAAATCATTTTCTTTAGTGAGCAACTCTAAACGGAATGAAGGTACATCATTATTATCGACAGGCCAATTAATACCCTCTGGGCGCAATGCATAACACGCTCTCACTAAATCAATAATATCCCACCGAGAACAGCCGTTTGCCCATTCTCGTTGATAGGGATCTAGAAAATTACGATATAGGGTAAAGCGCGTTACTTCATCATCAAAACGAATATTGTTATATCCTAAAACACAGGTATTTGTCTGGCTGAATTCACCATTGATTAATTTAATAAATTCATTTTCGCTAACACCAAGTTGCAGTGCTTTTTGCGGAGTAATTCCGGTTATAAGGCACGCCTCTGGATTAGGTAGGTAATCATTAGGTGGACGACAAAACCACTCATTTGCAACGCCTATAATGTTGAAGTCAAGATCTGTTCTTATACCAGCAAACTGCGCAGGCCGATCGGAACCTGGATTTAAACCAAAAGTCTCATAATCGTGCCAGTACAAAGTAGTTGGTGGCGTGTTTTGTTGTGATGAATTGCTCATTTTATATAGTGATTCCAGCGAATATGTTCAATGTAAATGATAGCTAAGTTATTTGTTGTTACGAAATATTATATTCCTATGTCACGTAAAGCTCAGGTGAGTTAGCACGCCGCAGGGAAAACAAAATAGCACCATCTACTTTGTTATAAAATCTCTATATGCTCTGTACTTGTGATACTACATCTTGAGGCACAATGGTTATACATTAAATCATATTCTAACTAACTTAGCATCAAGGCGATAGGCGGCGATGAAAATGAAACAGCGATCACAAACCATTTATCGTTTACTTATCTTTGATCTGCAACTAAATATCAATACAGATCACAAATTCATTAACGCGCTCAGGAAAAAGTCAAAAAATAGCAACTTAGAGATATAATACAAAGGCACGTATTTAAAAATATATATTAATATCTGTCAATCAGATAATAATACATTTTTGTGCCATAATAAAAATGCAATTAATGAACAGCTCCTTTGTTTATTATTAATTTATAAAACAGTAAATAAGGAAGAGAAATGAATAAATTAACGCTTATTAAATCAATTACTTCTGCTTCGATATTAGCTGCAGCACTTATTAGTCAATCTACAATCGCTGCTGAAAAAATAACATTCGAAGATTTTACAAAAATGAGTTACGAGCAACGTGTACAAGTTTGTGCTGAATTTGTAAACTCTAGTGATATTGGTCTTTGTGCTGCAATAACAGCGAAACCAGATATGGCTGCAACAGTTGCTCCTGCTACACGCAATAAAGCTTTGGTTGAGTGTGCAAAAGAAGAGAATACAACTAGTCCTCAAAACTTAAGCGCTTGCGTTAATGACAAACTCAATACCTCTGAAAAAGCTGCGGCGTACACAGATAAAGAGTTCCATGCTGCACTGAAAAAATGTGCAAAGGATAAATCATTAGATGGAACGAATGAAGTGTTGCAATGTACTTATGGTAAATTAAAAAATTAATTATTAATTACCCGTTTTCGTAATAGGTTAAACCAAGAAAATATTGGTTTAACCTAATTCAGTTACATATTCTCAACCCATTCATAAAGATCGATATTAATAACTAATCCTCTTTGCAACTCTTGTTCTTGAGCCACAATATCCCAATCAATCATGTCATTATTAGTAAATATTGTATCGTAATTAAGTTCTTCAGCAGGTTCACTATTACTTGTTTCATCAGGTGTTAATGGTGAATGTACCTCTATATATTTTTCACCATTTGGTTCTTTCGTTATTTTTATAGGGTCATTAATGACTTTTACCGACTCCCCCGATTTAACTTTAGCAAATAACCAAGCAATATCATCGGGATTCATGCGCACGCAACCTGCACTGACACGCATACCAATACCAAAGTTTTTATTAGTTCCATGAATTAAGTAAGTACGATTACCATAGGCAAGACGTAACGCATATTCACCCAATGGATTATTCTTACCCGCGGGAACCGTTTGTGGTAATTCTGTGCCATGCTCTGCAAAATGATCTTCTCGGCTCTGTTTGGTCGGAGTCCAAGTTGGATTCGGAATTTTGCTAAAGATAGTGGTTTCCATAACTGGGGTAGATCAATCTATACGCCCAATACCAATAGGAAAGACATAGACAGTATTATTTGTAAAATAGTAAAGTCTTAATTCGGGTAAATTGATGACAATCCCTTTATAGGGAGCATCGGGGAGTATAATTTGACTCGGTATAACTATTTTAGTCCCTACTTGTGGTAGTAGCGGATCAGACCCCCGGATTCGCATCCATTAAAGCAAGAAAGCCGACATTGTATAAATTCGCCAAAGCATGAAAATAGTCACCTTCTTTCACAGTATGATATTCAGGCTCACCTATTAAGCGAGAGCCATCAGCGGGGAGGGCGTACGCTTTCGCTGATACTTGATTACTCAAAAACAGCATGAAAATGAGTGTAACTGCAATACAAAATTTTACACACTTGCTAAATAAAGGTGTAATAAGCGATAACCTATTGTTACGATTCAATACAAACATATAAAACCTGAAATTTATAAAAAGATTAAGACGTTATGCCAATTATACCATATGTAAACCATTATCATTGACAAATATAGTCGGGTATAAAAAAAATTGTTATACCCATGTTAGCTAGAAATGCTTTGTCAGATAATTGTCAGGCAGTTAGTTATGTGAAGTTGAGAAACTGAAATCAGCTAATTAACTCGATTTAGTAATAGCAATGCAGCAATATTCCGTGCTGTCATTTCTAAATTTACGGCAGCATCATGAAACGCTTGATCTAGGTTAACCACATTTGGGACGATACTAAATACACTATCAATACCGTGTTCATGGACTATCGCATAGTCTTTCGATAAACAACCTGCAATACCTATCACAGGAATACCATACTGCTTCGCCACTCTAGCGACCCCTATCGGGGTTTTACCGCAAATTGTTTGGCTGTCAATGCGTCCTTCGCCAGTGATAACTAAATCAGCATTGGCGATAATTTCACTGAAATTGACGGCATCCATGACGATATCAATACCCGGACGTAGCGTTGCATTAAATAGCCCTAAAAAGGCTGCGCCCATGCCACCAGCAGCCCCTGCACCTGCGCTGTTTATAATATCATGACCCAGTTCATTTTTAATAATAGCGGCATAATGCGCGAGGTTTTGATCTAAAAAATCGGTCATATCTGCTGTTGCTCCTTTTTGTGCAGCGAACACATGGGAAGCACCAGTGGGCCCACATAGGGGATTGTTGACATCGCAAGCTATTTCAAGCGACACATGGCGTAAACGAGGATCAAGCCCGGTTGTATCGATATGGCATAAATTGGCCAAAGCGGCACCGCCATAACCAATTTCATCACCATTGAAATCAACCATTTTAATACCTAATGCCTGTGCCATGCCAATACCACCATCATTTGTCGCGCTGCCACCGAGACCAACAATAATATGATCAACCCCCGCATCCAGCGCAGCTTTAATCAATTCTCCAGTACCAAACGAGGTCGTTAATGTAGGATCGCGTTGTTCAGGAGTGACTAAATGAAGCCCTGATGCAGCAGACATTTCTATAACGGCGGTATGTCGATCACCTAATAGTCCATAGAAAGCAGAGACAGGTCGACCGATAGGGCCTGTAACAACGCAATTTATTAATAATCCACCCGTTGCATCTATTAATGACTGTACAGTGCCTTCACCACCGTCGGCCATGGGTATTTTATGAATCTCAGCATTTGGCATAATCTGTTTAAAGCCCGACTCAATGGCATTGGCAACTTCCATCGCGGTGAGGCTTTCTTTATAAGAATCAGGCGCAATTATAATTTTCATAGCACGATCTCTTTTTAATTATGGGCTGCTATATGCATATTTTATCTATAAATAGTGGTTGTAAATTGTTACGCTATCGCTATTGTTTGACGATATTCATTATGTCATTGATTATAACCATTGCTGTAATTAACTGCTCTATTTAGGCGCAGCAATGAAAGCATAATAACGAACTATTGGTTGTAGTAACTCATTGTTATAATAATAAAATAAATAACAATGGCGAAACATGCTTTCACTTAACGTTAGCACTCTTTTTATTAACCATTAATGAGCAGGTGAATATAGGATTGAGTATTACCACTTGCCAGTAAATATATCGCGCTTGTAACTCTAGAGGAAGTCTTAATGCATACCTGCCCATTATGTTCATCTCTTCAAACCAATTTTTATTTTGAAGATAAAAATCGTAGCTATATGCAGTGTGCACGTTGCCAATTAGTCTTTGTACCTAAGCAGCAAAGACTTGATCCAATCAAAGAAAAAGAACACTACGACCATCATATCAATAATCCCGATGACCCAGGCTACAGGCATTTTTTATCTCGTTTAACCATCCCTTTGCTAGAGCGCATAGAGTTAGGATCTCACGGTTTAGATTTTGGCTGTGGCCCAGGACCTGCACTTGCCCAACTGCTACAAGAGGTCGGACATAAGGTAGATTTGCATGATATTTACTATTATCCAAATGCAGAATATTTATCTAAACAATACGATTTTGTAACGGCGACAGAAGTCATTGAACACCTTTATGACCCACATCAGATATGGAAACTATGGTTGCAGATGGTGAAGCAGGGGGGATGGCTCGGCATCATGACTAAGTTAGTCGTTGATCTAGAGGGTTTTAAAAATTGGCACTATAAATTTGACCCGACCCATGTCTGTTTTTATAGCCAAGCTACTTTTCGTTACCTTGCTCAGAGAGATAAGCTTGAGCTTGAATTTATTGGTAGTGATGTCATTTTACTGCGAAAATTAGCCTAGCACAGAAATTACCATGGCTATACCACCACTTTTTTAACCTAAGGAGATCTAAAAATGATTGCATTAACAGCTTTACAGTGTCGCGTGATTGGTGTGATGCTTGAAAAGGAAATTACCACACCAGATCAGTATCCTTTGTCATTAAATTCACTTACAAATGGTTGTAATCAAAAAAGTAACAGAGAGCCGGTACTCTCTCTATCTGAGACACAAGTACAAAGTGTGATCGACGAATTAATTGAAATGAAACAGTTGTTTGTAGAAGTAGGTTCATCGGGTCGAGTTAATAAATATAAGCATAGGTTTTGTAATACGGCATTTACCAATTTACAATTAAGCGCACAACAAAAAGCAATTATCTGCCTATTATTCCTTCGCGGACCTCAAACAGCGGGTGAGTTACGCACGCGTAGTAACCGCCTCGCTGAATTTAACAATGTAAATGAGGTAGAAGCAGCACTTGAAACATTACAAGATATCAATAACCAGCAATTAGTGAAAAAATTACCAAGAGAAGCAGGGAAAAGAGAGTCGCGTTATATCCATCTATTTACCGATCTTTCTGATGTTGAACTAGAATGTATGGACACAGACACTAATCTATCACCTACAGAACCTAATCAACTTGAGCATAGGGTTTCGTTATTAGAAGATGAAGTCGGAGCGTTAAAAAATGAACTCGCTCGTTTAACCGCTTTAATTGAGTCTCGTTAGTCTTTATCATCATGATCGTTACTAAAACCTGATGCATATATTTCATTAAATTAGAGTTTTTACCTATGTCAGAAAAAAAAATTAAATTCATCGCAGCAGATATGGATGGCACGCTACTAGATAGCAATGGCCACTTACCCGAGGAATTTTTTGATGTTTTTCATCAATTAGACAAAAAAGAGATCCTATTTGCAGCTGCCTCAGGGCGACAATATTATAGCTTACTTAACATGTTTTCAGCTGTGCAAGAACGCATGCTGTTTATTGCTGAAAACGGTACATACGTTATGCATCAAGAAAAAGAGTTATATAGTTGCACTATCGACATTGATTCAATTCATCGGATAATTAAAGAGGCACGCTCAATCAATGGTGCACATATTGTTTTATGTGGTAAAAAATCTGCCTATATCGAAACGCAAGCGCCAGAAGCATTGGATGAAATGCAAAAATATTATCATCGTTGTGAATATGTTGATGACCTGCTAAAGGTAAACGATGATTTTATTAAAGTGGCAATCTGCCATTTTGATGGTTCACAGGAACATGTATATCCGATTATTTATGAAAGATTTAATCGAGACCATCAAGTTGTAGTCAGTGCGAAAATATGGCTTGATATAATGAACATTAATGCATCGAAGGGCGCTGCAATCAAACATTTACAAGAACAATTTGCCTTTGATTATGAGCAAACCATGAGTTTTGGTGATTACTTTAATGATATAGAGATGTTACAAGCGAGTTTTCATTCCTATGCTGTAGAAAATGCGCATCAACAAGTAAAAAATCACGCCCGTTTTACTGCACCGAGTAATAGTGAAGCAGGGGTATTAACGGTTATCAAAGCGTATCTAGCTGCTTCGGATACTTCTTTATAATTATTGCTGACAGCCAAGATGAATTAGGCATGTCACTCCTAATTCATCTAAATTATCCACAACGCCTTCATGTTATCGATGTAGACTCAACGTTTAAGCAGCATTGGGTTTAATCATTGCATCATGTTCAGCCGTTACTTCCATCTCTTCAGCTAAGGCATCCTTTTGTTTATCGTGTTTAGTTTCAGCGCCATGCATCCAATCAACAAGTTTATCAGATATAAAATAAAGGATGATGCCTGAAACAGCCGCAGTAATAGCGATACCCGCAAATATTGACATAGCATTAGCCAGTTGATCTTCAACGGCATCACTATGACCGATTAATGCACCAACAACACCCGCAACTTTATTAGCGATCGCAATAAATAGGAACCAAGCTCCCATCATGAGTGAGGCGATACGTAGTGGTGCTAATTTAGTAACCATTGACAGACCAATTGGTGATAAACATAGTTCTCCCATAGTATGGAAGAAATAAGCACCAACTAGCCATAACATACTCGATTTTGCATTATGATCGCCATTCATTTGCACAACAGCACCGATCATGAATAGGAAACCAACCCCTAATAATATCAAGCCAAGTGCAAATTTGGCTGGAGAATTTGGTTCATTTTTCCCAAGTCTTATCCAAATAGAGGCGATAACAGGTGCAAATACAACAATGAATAATGCATTAAGAGATTGAAACCAAGCCGTTGGCACCTCCCATGAACCAATCATGCGATCCGTAAAATTGTTAGTAAACAAATTCATTAAACCGCCAGCTTGTTCAAACCCAGCCCAGAAAATAATAGTGAATAAGCCCATAACCATGATCACTTTGATGCGATCTCGTTCAATTTTAGTAAGGGGAGTCTTTATGGTTGCGCCATTTTTTAGATTCTTATCCTGTGCAATTTTAGCCGCTGGAACGGTACCTATATCACCTAGCAATTTTTGGGCAAAGAAGAATTGAATGATCAAAGATAAAATCATACCAATACCAGCACAAATGAAACCAGCTTGATAGCTTCCACCAAATGCAGTCACCACGTAACCGACAACGATACCAGATAAAAATGCACCAAGGTTAATCCCCATATAGAAAATAGTAAATGCACCATCTCGTCGGTTATCACCTTCTTTATATAAGTCACCGACCATAGTAGAAACATTTGGTTTGAATAAACCATTACCGATGATTAAAGCGCCGAGTCCGAGGTAAAACATAACTGTTTCCATACCTGGTATCCATGCATGTGGTGTACCTAACATAAACTGTCCTACAGCCATCAATGCACCACCAATATATATCGCTTTACGTTGCCCTAAATAGGTATCCGCCAACCATCCTCCGATAAGTGGCGTAAGGAAAACTAATCCCGTAAATGTCCCGTATAAAGATAATGCTTCTTGTTGAGTCCAACCTAGACCATGACCGCCCTGACTACCAACTTGATCAACCATATAAAGCACTAAAATAGCACGCATTGCGTAGTAACTAAAACGTTCCCACAACTCCGTTGAAAATAATAAGAATAACCCTTTAGGATGGCCTAAAAGCGTTCCTGAGATTTTATCTGCACTCATATTAAGTTTCATACCTTAAGCTTGTGTCTTGCTGCAATACAATCCGCACTACAGTATTTCATTTGAATTTAGCGCCTAAAAAATCGATCTCACTTAACAAGATAAATTGAAAATGCTAACAAAGATGATATTTAGGTTTAGTAGTTGAATGGTTTCTTCTATGAATGTCACTCGTTTGATGGCAATGCAGCTTGGCATTAACCGATCATGTTTATACGCTGCAAGATAAGTAATAGTCAAGAGTTAACCCGGTAAAAAAGTGCGCAATTAACATCCCTATAACAGCCAAGTTACCTGATTAACATTATGGCAATTATTTTGTCTCATATATCATATAAAAAAAACAATTCCGATCGGTTTTATATGTAATCATGCTCTATTACAGCAGCAGAGTGCTGTTAATGTAACCAACTATTGATATGCGTTTATTTTTTCATAGATTAATCTATGGCAAGTAGGGCAATATTGAGTGTGACCCACTTCTCATGAAAGCGCTTACATGTGTGACTATAGTAAATTTTTACACTATATTTAATTTTTATAATCTATACTCTTTTTTGGAGAGGCTTTACTGACTTTCAGCCACTAAATTTATCAATTTGTAGCGACCTGTTGTTAATTGATTATATTTGTAACCCTTAAATTAAATAGATTAATTATTTTGCCAAGCAAAGTAACCGCTTACATTATAAAGGCGTTAAGTTGCTGTATAGGGATATTTTTTATGAGGGAAGGGGAGTATGAGGCAATAGATAATTAAACTGAAAACATCAATTTACTTTATTTTAATTTATGAAATAGCAATAGGTGAAAAAATGAAAAAATTAACTTTAATCAAATCAATGTGTTCCGCTACTATCTTAGCTGCTGCATTTATCAGCCCAGCAATAATGGCTCATGATGTAACAATGACAGAAGAACAACGCGCCATTGTTTGTTCTGGTGATGAAGATGCGGCTGAAAATGAAATGTGTGCCGCTTTAGAAGGAAATATGGATAAATCGACTTTACCTGCAGAAGGTAAACGCACAACAGCTGAAATTATTTGCGCCGGTAATGAAGATGCAGCAGAGAATGAAATGTGTTCTGCACAGAAGGATGAAAACACTTCACCTACGCCAGATGAAACTATGGAAGAGGAAACGCGGGACATCATTTGTTCTGGCTCAGAAGACTCTGCAGATAACGAGATGTGTACACCTGAATAATGACCGTTACAGCAATTATCACTATTTAGTCTAATTCAGAAAAGACAAAACTTACGCTAGTAAGTCGTGATCTAAAACGGCTTACTAGCGCTTGATTAAACAGTACACTTAAAGTGTTTAACGATAAAATGCTTCAACCGAGCCTTTTACGGTTCGTAAAAGTGGCTGGCCACGACAATCTAACGCTTTATGCGCCGGAATTTTAACCCAACCTTCACTTATGCAATATTCCTCAACATCAAAACGCTCTTTGCCATTAAGTTTAATACCAATATCATTATCATTTTCAAAAATTTCAGCTACATGATGCGGGCTACGAGGGTTAACCGACAGACGATCTGGTAAAGTGGGTAGCGTGCTAGTGTCGTTCATGTTTGTGACCTATAAGTAAATTAAAAGTGAGCCATTGTAGATAATATATTGAAAACGCTCAATAGCTGTAAGCTCATAATATTAATTTAAGGAATAGAGTTAAGTTACACATAAATATTTTTAGATTATGTAGGAAGCGTAAAGGCTAGTTTATCTAAGTAGATTGAATCGACACCAATAATCTAGACACTTTCTAGCCTTTTTTGATAGCGCTTTTCATAGTCTACTGGCGACAATAAATTATTGGAACCATGTTTGCGTTTGTTGTTATAAAAAATCTCAATATAATCGAATATTTCGCTTCGCGCATCTTCCCTTGTAGAGTAGATCTTCTTCTTAATACACTCTCGTTTTAATAATTGAAAAAAGCTTTCAGCCACGGCATTATCATGACAATTTCCTCGACGACTCATGCTACCTTCTAAATTATGAGCATCTAAAAAAGATTGCCAATCGTGGCTTGTATATTGGCTACCTTGATCAGAATGAACCATCACTTTAAATTTTGGCTTTCTCCGCCATACGGCCATTAACAATGCATCGAGTGCTAACTCTTTGGTTATCCTTGACTGCATTGACCAACCAATAACGCGACGAGAAAATAAATCAACAACAACTGCTAAGTACAGCCATCCTTCATGTGTTCGAATATACGTTATATCAGTTACCCAAGCCCTATCTGGAGAATCTGGGTTAAATTGTCGCTGAAGGTTATTAGGCGTAACGATATTAACTTCACCACTTTTTTGACGCGGTTTTCTATATCCAACCTGAGCGCGTAATCCTGCTTGTGACATTAATCGATATACGCGATTAATTCCGCATTGCTTACCAGTATCTCGAATATCTGAATGGATCTTACGGTAGCCATAAACCCCGCCAGACTCTAGCCAAAACTGTTTAATCAGCCCAGTCAGTTTCTTATCAGTTTGTGAGCGCTTAGAGTTGGGCTGCTTTATCAAAGCATAATAGCCACTGGGATGAACATTTAATATTCGACACATGCTTCGAACCGACCAGCATTGAGCGTTGTCCTTTATAAAGGTGTACCTCAATCGGACTGGCTTGCGAAGTACACCGCGGCTTTTTTTAATATATCCCGCTCTTCTGTTACCCGTTTTAATTCCCTTTTTAACTTATTTATCTCTGCTTGCTCAGCTGATTTTGCCTGATGTTCGGCTGAACCTGGGCCAAATTTTTTAACCCAAGCATAAAGACTATGTGTTGTAACATCTAATCGTTTAGCGACAGATGCAACACTATGTCCTCGCTCAGTCACTTGCTTAACAGCTTCAATTTTAAATTCTTCGGGATAACGTTTACTACTCATATTGACACCTCTTTTTGAGTCATTTTATCTAATTAGGAGGTGTCTAGTAAAATGGTGTCGATTCAGATAACTCAAAATTATTTTCTAAAAACAAGCAACGCTATCTCCTGCTAAATTAAGTAACCTGCTTTGTGTTTAATGATTGGATTGTTAGTATGAAACATGAGAGTTACCTTTTGTTGTTTTGAAATAAAGATTCGACACCTTTATCAAAACGGGTAACTCTCAACTTTTCAAGTCGAGATGTCGATATCTAGTCTGAACTAATACAAATGAGCCAAATTAACAATACTGAGTCAATATTCAACACTATCCAAAGTTTATGAGTAAATTTACCCTCCCTTTGAGAACTCGTAAATATCCTTTATCACGGGGAGTGCAAGATATAGAAATCCACCTTTTTCCACCTGGGTGTAAAAGGCGTGGATGTCGTTTACCTTTGATAATTGACCAACCTATTTTTTCTAATGAGCGGACATACTTTCTAACATCTTTGTTGTTACAAACCATAATGACCTCATAAACAATTCTTGATTTCAGTAATGGTTTCATTGCTCAGCACATTACTCATTAGCTGATTGTCAGGCGCGTCTGCATAGATAGACCAAATGTTTTCTATTGCACGCATCTGGTACTCAGGCCACGGTGCATTAGCTGCTGAATTTTCATTAATCTCAACTCTATATATATTTAGTCGTACCCCTCTTGTTTTATCACTTTGCATATTTGGAAATACATCAAACTGGACATTATTGTTAGATTTAAAGTTATATTGAACTGTAATTGATTTAGATGGGTTATATTGATTTAGGATAAGCTGAATGGCTCTAACTAATTCATTAAATGTATTAGTTTCAATAGATTCATACTTAATGAAACTTAAAGCTAATTGCTTCCAAGCCTCTTGATATTTTTCAAATAAGATAACTTCATCGATAGAGTGGTCTTTGCTTAACAAGTTAATCACATCATTTTTTTCTGACTTTGAAGGTAACTGTACAATTTTTATTAGGTATTTATGCTCAATCAATTCAGTAGAAATTAATGGATTAACATAGGTTGAGCGTTTGTAAAACAGCTCTTTTAGTGATTGCTCAACCCAATGATACTTAAAATCTGTAAAGTTAGTCCATGTTAGCCCCGCATCGGTTAATTTGATTAATTTAACTTCAATTTTGAATTGTTCAGTATTATCACTTTCTCCATAAGAAACCGATGCCAATAAAGCGTTGGTTGTTTTATCTAAATAGTATGAAGATATGATGTTAGGAAGCTCCGTTGGATACTGTGAAGCAGGTAGGAACACATGCTTATCAATGAAATCTAGCAAATCGAAACTATTTTCAAAAACAGCCCCTAGTTTATTGATAGGTACAAATTCACCGTTTGTATCTTCGTCATAGATTTGCACCCAATAATGTAGAGTTGGCTCTTCTTTGCCTTGTAAATAATCCAAAGTAACACCAAGTGCTTCTGCTATTTTTATTGCTATTTGGATTTCTGTTTTCTTTCCATTTTCAATTCGATTGATTGTAGCTCTTGATACTGGGATATTTGAATTCGTAAGTTGTAAACTTAGTGTCTCTTGATTGTGTCCCAATGCCTTTCGGGCCTTTATTAAAAGTTCTGCATTTAGTTGAATTGGTTGTCTGTTATTCATAATTTTCTCTCTCAATTAATGGAAATCAGAGTATATGAACAACAATGGTGTCACATATAGGTAATTGATGTAACACCATGTAACAACAAAATTCAATAATAGCTGTTGGGTTTCATTAAATTCAGTACAAAATATCCCTCAATTTACCTTCAGATCATATAAAATCATCTACATAAATGCCACAATACAACTCATTGAAATATAGCTTACATAGGTGGTTTTACTTCATGCAAAACAACACGATAAACAAAGCAAAGCTGACAGAAACAGACATCATCACCAAATTCATTCTTCCAAGCATTAAAGATGCGGGTTGGGATGATATGACGCAAATACGCCAAGAGGTGAAACTGCGTGATGGTAAAGTGATTGTGCGTGGTCAACTGGGCATGCGCCAAACGGTAAAATCTGCTGATATTGTGTTGTATCACAAACCAAGCCAACCACTGGCTGTGATTGAAGCTAAAGCCAACAAACACGATGTGGGTAAAGGCATTCAACAAGGTTTAGATTACGCACGTTTATTAGAAGTGCCGTTTATCTTTGCCTCTAACGGTGATGGTTATATCTTTCATGATAAAACTAACCTACAGCAACTAGAAACAGAAATCAGCCTTGAACAGTTCCCATCGCATGAAGAGCTATGGCACAAATACTGTATCTGGAAAGGTTACAAATCAGAACACCTTCCTGTTATCACGCAAGATTACCATGATGATGGCAGCGGTAAATCACCACGTTATTACCAACTACAAGCGATTAATAAAACGGTTGAGGCAGTCGCACAAGGTAAAGACCGAATTCTATTGGTGATGGCAACGGGCACAGGTAAAACTTATACCGCCTTTCAAATAATTTGGCGCTTATGGAAAGCAAAAGCCAAAAAACGTATCCTATTTTTAGCCGATAGAAACATCTTAGTTGACCAAACCAAGACCAATGACTTTCAGCCCTTTGGTCAAGCGATGACCAAAATAACAGGGCGTAAAGTTGACCCTGCTTACGAGATACATTTAGCGTTATACCAAGCCTTAACGGGCCCCGAAGAATACCAAAAAGCTTTTAAGCAAGTTGACCCAGACTTCTTTGATTTAATCATCATTGACGAATGTCACCGTGGTAGCGCCGCAGATGACAGTGCATGGCGTGAAATACTCGAATACTTTAACTCTGCAACACAAATTGGTTTAACGGCCACGCCAAAAGAGACAGATGAAGTCTCTAACATCGATTACTTTGGTGAGCCTACTTACTGTTACACCCTTAAAGAAGGCATTGATGATGGCTTTTTAGCCCCTTACAAAGTGGTACGTGTTGATATTGATGTTGACCTGCAAGGCTGGCGACCAACCAAAGGGCAAACCGATAAAAATGGTGAGCTAATTGATGATCGCATCTATAACCAAAAAGATTTTGACCGTACCTTAGTCATTGATGAGCGTACACAGTTAGTGGCTGAAACCATTACCAGTTACCTAAAACGTACCGACCCAATGGCAAAAACTATTATCTTTTGTAACGATATTAATCACGCTGAACGTATGCGCAGAGCATTAGTTAACCTTAATCCTGAGCAAGTCGCTAAAAACGAAAAATATGTGATGAAAATTACCGGCGATGATGAAATAGGTAAAGCCCAACTAGATAACTTTATTAACCCTAAAAAGGCCTACCCTGTTATCGCAACGACTTCTGAGTTAATGACAACAGGGGTTGACGCTAAAACCTGTAAATTAGTGGTACTTGATCAAAACATAAAATCGATGACTAAATTTAAGCAGATCATTGGTCGTGGAACGCGTATTGATGATCGCTTCGGTAAACTGTGGTTCACCATTTTAGACTTTAAAAAAGCCACCGAACTGTTTGCCGATGATGATTTTGATGGTGAGCCAGTGCAGGTGATGACCCCAACAGCCGAAGATATTATTGATGGCACGGGCGACATTGATAGCACAACAGAGCAAGAAGATGAGCAAATCAGTGAAAATGACTCACCAGATTACGATGCAACAACAGTTGAAAACACAGGCGATGAAAGTAATGAACAGCCACCAAAGAATGAAGATTGGGGTGAAATAGCTAGTGGTGATGATGAAGAGCCACGTTTTATTAAATTCCATGTATCAGGCGTCACCGTTAAAAAAATGGCAGAGCGTGTGCAGTATTACGACAGTGATGGTGGCTTAGTCACCGAGTCATTTAAAGACTACATCCGTAAAACCATGCAATCGCAATTTAGCTCGCTAGATGACTTTGTTAAACGCTGGAACGATGCTGAGCGAAAACAAATCGTGATTGATGAACTTGAACAAGCGGGCATTATTTGGAAAGCACTTGAAGAGGAAGTCGGCGTCGATCTCGATCCCTTTGATATGATTTGCCATGTTGTTTACGACCAACCCGCTTTAACGCGCAAAGAACGTGCAAACAACGTCAAAAAGCGTAACTATTTCACTAAATATTCGGACACAGCACAAACCGTGTTAGATAATCTCCTCACCAAATACGCGAATGTGGGCGTACAAGAAATTGAGTCAAAAGATGCGCTCAAAGTACAGCCTTTCACAGATATTGGTAGACCGCTTGAAATAAAGAAAAAAGTGTTTGGCGGTAAATCAAAGTACGAGCAAGCCATTAAGGAGCTGGAATCTGAAATTTATCAGCGTCCACCAAAGCAACAAACAGCATAAAGTTAAACATTTATCGTCATATTCGCATCAAACAAAGAGAAAACTATGTCAATCAGTTCAGTTATTAAATCAATTCAAGACATCATGCGTAAAGACGCAGGGATAGATGGTGATGCACAGCGTTTAGGGCAAATGTCATGGTTACTATTTTTAAAAGTATTTGATGCACAAGAAGAAGAGCTTGAAGATGAACTAGACAATTATAAAGCGCCTATTCCAGAGCAATTTTTATGGCGTAACTGGGCTGAAGATGCTGAAGGTATCACGGGTGATTCATTGCTTGATTTTGTTAATGACGAGCTGTTTCCAAACCTTAAAAACTTAACAGCACCACTAGACTTAAACCCGCGTGGTTACGTGGTGAAAGCCGCGTTCAGTGATGCCTTTAACTACATGAAAAACGGCACGCTGTTACGTCAGGTGATTAACAAGTTGAATGAAATTGATTTCACCGACTCGCAAGAGCGTCACATGTTTGGTGATATCTACGAACAGATTTTAAAAGACTTACAAAGTGCAGGTAACGCTGGTGAATTCTATACACCACGTGCCATTACTAAGTTTATTGTTAAAGTGACCGACCCAAAACTAAACGAGTCTATTATTGACCCTGCTTGCGGTACAGGTGGCTTCTTAGCGTGTTCGTTTGACCATGTAAAAGATAACTACGTGAAAAACAGTAGTGACCATCAAGCATTACAAAAACAGATCCACGGTGTCGAGAAGAAGCAACTACCACACCTATTATGTACCACCAACATGATGTTGCATGGCATTGAAGTACCCGTGCAAGTAAAGCATGGCAACACCTTAAACAAACCGCTTGCCAACTGGGATGAATCCTTTGATGTGATTGTTACTAACCCGCCATTTGGTGGCACAGAAGAAGACGGTATCGAGAAGAACTTCCCAAGTGAGTTCCAAACCCGTGAAACAGCCGATCTATTCTTACAGCTGATTATTGAAGTGCTAAAGGATGGCGGACGTGCTGCCGTGGTATTACCCGATGGCACACTGTTTGGTGAAGGCGTAAAAACTAAAATCAAAAAGCTATTAACTGAAGAGTGTAACTTACACACTATTGTGCGTTTACCCAATGGTGTGTTTAACCCTTACACGGGCATTAAAACTAATATCCTCTTCTTCACCAAAGGTACACCGACCAAAGATGTATGGTTTTACGAGCACCCGTACCCAGAGGGCGTGAAAAACTATAATAAAACCAAACCGATGAAGTTTGAAGAGTTCCAAACAGAGTTAGATTGGTGGGGCAATGAACAAGATGGCTTTGCTTCACGTGTTGAAAACAACCAAGCGTGGAAAGTATCCGTTGATGACATCATTAAACGTAACTTTAATTTAGATATTAAAAATCCCTACCAAGGTGAAGTGGTTAACCACGACCCAGCAACTGTTAGCAGAGTACCAAACACAGCAAACAGAAATCAGTGAACTGCGACACCAGCTTAAAACCATTTTAGGTGATGCCTTAAGTTCAAATAAAGAATCTTCAGGCGAGGTTAAGTAATGCAGATTGAAAACTTAATCACCGAGCATATTGAAACGTGGACATCTGCCGTAAAGAAAAAAAATGCAACAGGGCGCGGTTCTAGCAAGAAGATAGAACTGTATGGTATTAAGAAACTACGTGAGTTGATTTTAGAGTTAGCGGTACGTGGTAAATTAGTGCCACAGGATGCAAGTGAGGAACCAGCTTCTGTTTTGCTTGATCGTATTGCAGAAGAAAGAGCATTGTTAATTAAAAATAAAACGATTAAAAAACCAAAGACACTTGGTGATATTTCAATAAAAGAATTACCGTTTGTATTACCTTTGGGTTGGCAGTGGGCTCACAATATTGAACTGTTCACACTTACTAAAGGCAAAAAACCAAAAGAGCTATCGGATACCTTATCCAAGTTCCCATATTTAGATATTGAAGCGTTAGATAGGCACAACATTAGAAAATATACCAATGATGAAAAGTGCCCTATGTCCAAAGAGAACGACCTTCTAGTTGTTTGTGATGGTTCTCGTAGTGGACTAATTCTTAATGGTAAAATAGGTGTTATAGGTTCGACAATTGCTAGAATAGATACCTATAAATCTGTAAAAAATTATATTCAGTTATATTTCAAACAAGCATTTACGCGTCTAAATTCCTCAATGAAAGGTGCTGCTATACCTCATTTAGACACAAAACAGCTCAGAGAAGACTTTCTAGCTTTGCCACCACTAAACGAGCAACACCGCATCGTAGCGAAAGTAGATGAACTAATGTTGTTATGTGACCAGCTTGAACAGCAAACAGAATCGAGTATTGATGCCCACAAAACCTTAGTTGAAGTGCTGTTAAACACCTTAACGGATGCAAAAGATGCTACCGAGTTACAAACAAACTGGGCACGCGTGAGTGCGTTTTTCGATACCCTGTTCACCACAGAGCACAGCATCGACCAACTAAAACAAACCATCCTACAACTCGCCGTGATGGGCAAACTGGTTCCACAAGACCCAAGCGATGAACCTGTAAGTGAATTAATTGATAAAATATATAAAGAGCAATTCTCACGTAAATTAAACAGCAAAGAAAAGTTAGCCGTTGAAAATGAATATGAGTATGCAAGAAATACAATCATTAATAATCGAGTATTAGTAAAAGCTAGATTTATCTGTGATTTCATTACAAAAGGAACAACACCGTCTAAACCTGAGCTATTAGATGACGGTGCCGTTCCATTTTTAAAAGTTTATAACATTGTAAAAAACACATTAGATTTCGCATATAAACCCATATTTATTTCGAAAGATACACACACAGGTAAACTAAATCGATCAAGAGTTTTTCCTGGTGATGTCATCATGAACATTGTCGGTCCACCATTAGGAAAAGTCGCCATTATTTCAAATGAGTATCCAGAATGGAATATGAATCAAGCATTAGCAGTATTTAGACCTTTAGCAGGTATTAATTCTCAGTATCTATATTTCATATTACCAACTGACTCTATTTTGTCCTCTGTCTTAAATGAAGTTAAAGGTACAGCTGGTCAAGATAACCTTTCACTTGAGCAATGTAGAGATTTGCAAATACCAATCCCATCAATAAACGAACAGAATAGAATAGTGTCTAAAGTTAAAGAGTTAATGGCAATCTGCGACCAACTAAAATCACAACTCAACCAAGCGCAACAAACTCAGCTTAACCTCACTGATGCAATAATAGATAAGGCAGTATAACCATGAGCAAAATCTATAATGTCTATTGTGATGAGTCATGTCATCTTGAAAATGACGGTATTAAATCGATGTCTTTGGGGGCAATGTGGTGCCCGCTGGATAAACGTGCTGAAATTGCTAAACGCATTAGGAGTTAGCACATAATGACGATGCCACGCCCTGTTCGAATATTTCATATCACCGCGATTGATAACTTAGATCTCATTTGTGAGCAGGGGGCATTAGTTTGCAAATCGTTAAGTGAACAGCAAGGTGTTGAGTATCACAACATTGCGCATGGCGGTGCACAAGGTATTCGCTCAAATAAACAAACGCCGAATCCACCGGGTGGATTAATACATGATTTTGTTCCCTTTATTTTGCACCTCGTTCACCGATGTTATCGGCAATTCACAATGGTCAGGTGCAAGGTTGTTTGTATGATCAAACAGCTATTATCTATTTTGAAACGACAATAGAAATTGCGTATCAGAATGGATTACAGGATTTTGTATTTTATGATCGTAACGCAACCAAAGCTTACAGTCAGGATTGTACAGATTTACAAAAACTGAAAGATATAGTTGATTGGCAGACATTGACTGAAAATCCTACGTTAGATGGATTTTGTAAGTACTTTTTTGATAAGCATAACGAGCCTCGCTATGTTGATAGAATGGAAAAAAGACAGGCTGAATTTTTGATTAAAGAGCAAGTTCCGCTCAATTGGATGACACGTATTGGTGTGATCGATACAAACCGAGCGCAACAAGTTAATGCCATTTTGGCTAAACATAACGTAAACTTAACGGTAGATGTAATGACAGATTGGTATTTTTTAGGGCAATAACATGGCAATTGATTCAGTAACAGGCAACCTTTTAAAACAGCACGATGTTGATGCAATCGTTAACACTGTCAACTGTGTCGGCGTGATGGGAAAAGGTATTGCTTTACAATTTAAGAAACAATGGCCGGCAAATTTTAAAGCTTATGCAACGGCTTGTAAAAATGAACAAGTGAAACTAGGCAGCATGTTTATTTATGAACTCGGTACATTAGCAACGCCTAAATATATAGTCAACTTCCCAACCAAAGGGCATTGGCGCAGTGCTTCAAGATTGATTGATATTGAAAGGGGTTTACAAGATTTAGCAAAGAAAATCACACAGCTGGGTATCACATCAATTGCAATTCCACCCATTGGTTGTGGTCTCGGAGGTTTGTCTTGGTCAGAAGTAAAACCGCTTATCGTGAAGTATTTAGGTAGCCTTGAACATGTAGACGTTCGATTATTTGAACCAAACGAAGCAATCGGCGCAACAGAAATGCTAAACAATACCAAAAAACCGAAAATGACGGCAGGTCGTGCAGCTATTCTTACTTTGTTAGAAACGTATCAAGCGGTCAATTATGGTTTATCTAAGATTGAAGTACAAAAACTCGCTTATTTTTTGCAAGAGGCGGGCGAAAACTTAAAACTTAATTTCATAAAACACAACTTCGGCCCATACGCAGATGCACTACGTCATGCATTAAATACAATGGATGGTCATTATATAAAAGGTGTTGGAGATGGGGTTGTTGAATCACAAATCACGCCCGTTGATGAAGCACTTGAAAGTGCAAAACAGTTTTTAGCTGAATCTAACACAGATATAAATGAACGAATAAGTAGAGTAAGCGAACTGATTGAAGGTTATCAATCCCCTTATGGTGTAGAGCTATTATCTACAGTACATTGGGTTGCAAAACATGAAAATTGCCACAATGCTAATGACGCTTTTCATGCAATTCAACATTGGAATTTACGTAAAAAACAGCTTATGTCTGAAAAACATGTGCAAGCAGCGTGGGATCATTTGACTGCAACAGGATGGGTTAATTAGATAGTTTTTCAATACAAAACAGTTATATAAGCACCTGGCAAGTTAAACGTAAAACAGCGGCAGGGTGGGTAAACTATTCTTAAAAAGAATAACCAAACAGAGTTAGCGTTCAGCACCTTATTACATTATTTAGATGAAATAAAACCTGTATTGCATTGGTTGTATCAACCAATTTCAGGTGAATACCCGCTAAATTTTATTAAAGCAATTCAACCAATATTTTGTGCGCATTCGATTGTCATTGCTGACACAAACCAAACACTATTAGACATTATTGATCATGTTTGCCGAAGTCTTACCATTAAGCCAAACATTAATGGTTATCACATTGGAAAATTAAACAGAGCATTTAAGCAGTTGCAAACTTTACCTAAAAGAACTCGGTTCAAATAATTATGAAAATGATGATTTCAAATATAATTTACATGAGTTACTAATGATACCTGATAGGCACTCAGTGAATTAACTGAACAGTTATCGAGTTTTAATTAAGAAATGGATCATGCTGCCATTCATTTATTGTCTGCATTATATTCTGAAGCAAGCATTATTGTTGCAAGCAAAAGTGAACAGAATTATCAATCAGCAATGAGTTGACTGACCAACTTTATAATTACATAAACTTAGGGTTGCAACGAAATTTGCAAACAAGCTTACCCAAGAAATCGGATTGCATAGCTGTTAATGATATTAGAGAAAGCTGTGAACCAAATTGGCAAAGCCATATTGCACAACAGCAAAAAAGTTGTCAGAAATATTTTCGTATTATTTTGGAAGGTTAAAAGTTTAACTAATCAGAGAATTTGAAAGCAATTTTCCTAAACCATATTTTCTAATAATTTAGTCGCGTAGCTTTTATTAGTTAGGGCGAATGCCTTAATGACGCGTTAGATTTTAACACAGAGCGCCTAAATATTATTCAAACTGTTAGTTAGTGCCAATAACGACAAGGGTTTCAGAGGATAATTGGTTAAGAGGAATGATTGCAACAAACTGATAAATAGCGATTTATTGAGTTATTTAGTAAACAAATCGAAGCCAGTCTAATAGAAATGATCCAGTGCTAAATTTCCATAGCGTATTTTAGGCATTACCAACCAGATAAGTAAGAACAACAGCAAGCTGCGAAAAATATTATATAACAGTATGTTATACATTTTATGTTAAATAGCATTATGTTCAATAGTACGAAACCCAAGACTAGATCGAGCTAAAGTTAAACTTTAAATAACATAGCTTTGTTATCGTATTTAACATAATATACATTATGCGCAGTTGTTGGTGTTGCCGATACAATATGTTTTATAAGTAACATCTCGTATTATTAGCATGTTTGTGAATACTCAAATTGAAATTTATTAGTAAGTAACTATTCATTAAATGCCTTAATTAAAAATAACACGGATGGTTAAAGAAATTTATCTACTTTAATGGCTTTAATACCTGATTTATGCCACTGAGTTTGTTCCGAGCAAAAAATTTGCGCGTCTACTCTTTTCGTTGGTTCTGTGTTTAAGCTTCCTGCTGGAACAAGTAAATATCTACCGCTTTGTGACAAAAATGGTAAAGCTGAGCCACAAACAAGACAAAAGTTTTTAGAAAATGAACGCGTTGGATGGATAAAACGCTTTATTTTATCCTGTCCAGCAATCCAACGTATATTATCAGGCTCAGTAAATAAATTGGATGCATGTGCTGAACCGGTTAGTTTTCTACATTGTTCACAATGACAAAAATAAAAGTGACTAAAGTTATCTTCAACAGCAAAACTGACCGCACCACAGCAGCATCCACCTGTTAATTCTTTATTCATATTAGGACTCCATATTATGTTGCAAAGCCTGAGAAGCTGGTTTGAACTATCAATCATTAATAAACTATTAGTGACAATATCTGAGATACAATTACTAATATAAAGTATATCCGTGCGCCCTATTAAAAATCTACCTCGGGTTAATTACTTCGAACTCGATACACTTGTTCTTGCAGACTTTGTATCTTGAAGTATTATGACCGCAAAGTGCAGTATAACGATATTAATGGAGATAGCGAATGTCTGAAAAAGTAATAAAATTTGAATTTGAAAAACATAATAAGAATAGCATTCGCTATAAAGAAGTCCCTGAAGATGGCATGCCTCCTATTTTAGGCTCGATTTATGTGCAAAAGTGGTTTGCTGGCGAGAATGAACAGATTGAAGTTACCATTAAGACTAAAAGTAAATAAATCAAAACGTGTTTTATTTCCTCGATTTTTCAGCAGGTTCAGTGATCATACTTTCTTCACTATCTGCGCACATATAGGCTCGGCTAGAGCAAAATGGTGTTAATGGTAAAGCTGAATTTAATGGCTGTTCATCTTCCTCGGTTATAGATGGTTTTGCATCACTCTCTAAATGATGCAACACACGTTGCGCCCAGAACCAAGCTAACAGTCCGAAAATTATCGAACCAATAGCCTGCCCAGTTATAACGCCAATAGCACCAAACCATTGACCACCAAAATATACAAATGGAATAGTACCAATCGTTGCTTTTCCTATATTCATAATGGTTGATGTTGTTGGATAGCCTAGATTATTAAATGCAGCATTCGCGATAAAAAGAATGCCATTAAAGGTAAAGGAGACACATATCCATGTGCAATAAAAACGGATTAACTCAGCCCCGTCAGCTTGTGCACCAAATAGCTGAATAATCAGGTTTTGGCTAAGATAAATAATTAACGCAAGCAAAATAACATAACAGGATGTAAATTGTATGGCACGCGTTAAGCTTAATTTCACGCGATCATATAAAAGCGCCCCATAGTTTTGCCCAATAATAGGACCAACAGCACCAGACATGGCGAAAATCATGCCAAAGGCAACTGGTATCAATCGTCCAATAATCGCCCAACCAGCGACGTAACTATCACCAAAGGATGCAATCGTCATCGTGACATAAGCGTTACCTAATGGTGTTGCGACATTGGTTATCATAGCCGGGATAGCAATATTAAAGATCTCTCTTTGATCCGTTAGCCATAATTTATAGCGGAATCGACTAATTAATTGATGTTTAACCATAACCCCATACAGTGCAACCCAAGCAACCGCAAAACGTGCGACAACGGATGCAGCCGCTGCACCATGCAGCCCTAAACCAAAAGTAAAGATAAACAGCGGATCCAAAATGGCATTAACACCGCCGCCAGCTAAGGTTGATAGCATTGCCCTTTTCGCATCACCGACGGAACGTAACGCTGCGCCAGCACTCATCGCCACACCTAAAACAGGCAATGACGGAAGTAATATACGCAGGTAGTCAACGGCAAAAGCGTGTGTTAGGCCGCGCGCACCAATTAAAGTAAGTAGTTCAGGTGTAAAATACCATGCGATTGCAGCGACAATAGCGCTAATAATAAAGCCCGTAACCATAATATTAATGACTAATTGGCATGCTTTTTTACAATCTTGCTGCCCTATCGCTTTTGATACTAAGGCACTCATTGTTATGGCTAAACCGATTGAAATCGACGTTGTAAAAAATGCGATTGTCCGGCATACCCCACTGCGGCTGCCAGTTCAATTTCGCCTAATAAACTGATAAAAAATAGATCTGCAAGGTCAACAAGAAATAATGCAGTTAAGCCAATGGCATTGGTTGATGACATAACAACAATATGCTGAAAAATATTACCAGTGACGAATTTGCCTTTTTGCATGACGAAGGTTTATCCCTTTAGGTGTACTTGAACTAAAAAATTTGAATTGCAATTAACGAAGATGTAATAAATCAGATATTAAACAAATATAGCATCGCTTAATGGATAAGAAAGCATTTAGACTATTTAGGAATATTGATAGAGGTTAAGTATTTAACCTCTTCCATGACCACATAAGTACGAGAATCTTTGATATCCGGTAATGAAAGCAACGTTTGGTTTAAAACTTTACGATAAGCAGACATATTAGCAACACGGGTTTTTAATAAATAGTCAAAATCACCAGAGACAAGATGGCATTCCAAGATTTCATCGATTTGGTTAGCTGCACGATTAAATCGCTCAAATACATCCGCACTGCTTCTATTTAATGATATTTCGATATAAACCAGCATCGCGGCATCAAGATATTGCGGGTCTAATAACGCAGTATAGGATTTAATAACCCCCTGCTTTTCTAGCCGTTTTACCCGTTCTAAACAAGGGGTAGGACTTAAACCAATCCTTTTCGCTAATTCCACATTGGATATTCGGCCATCATTTTGCAACTCTCGTAAAATGTGTTTATCGAACCTATCTAGAGTCATCATCTGATTGATTTTCATAATTCAGTCTATTCCACTATAAATATCTATTTTTTTAAAATTATATGCTGAAAATGAAATAAATAAACAAAAAATAAAGACAAAAACACCAACAAATCTATTCTAATATATACAGACGTTGAATCATCCGTGTTCATATAGTTAAAAGGAAATAATTATGTTTATTGGTGTACCTAAAGAAATTAAAAACCATGAATACCGTGTTGGCATGACGCCTGCCAGTGTGCGTGAACTTGTACAAAATGGCCACGATGTTCTAGTACAAAAAGATGCGGCGGTTGGGATTGGCTTTAGCGATGCAGATTATATCGACGCTGGCGCGACCATTGCGCAAGATGCAGCCTCTATTTTTGCAGCAGTTGATATGATTGTGAAAGTTAAAGAGCCACAACCGTCTGAATGTGCAATGTTACGTCCAGATCAAATTTTATTTACCTATCTTCACCTCGCCCCTGATTTACAACAAACCGAACTGTTACTCAAATCTGGTGCGATTTGTATTGCCTATGAAACGGTTACCGATAATAAAGGTGGTTTACCCTTGCTAGCTCCCATGTCCGAAGTGGCTGGACGTATGTCTATCCAAGCGGGCGCGCAGGCATTGGAAAAATCTAATGGTGGACGGGGTATCTTGTTAGGCGGAGTCCCTGGCGTAGCACCTGCTAAAGTGGTTGTGATTGGTGGCGGTATGGTAGGCAATAATGCTGCACAAATGGCCGTAGGCTTAGGTGCAGAAGTAACCATTTTAGACCGTAATATTAATACCCTACGAGCTTTAAACATGCAGTTTGGTAATTCAGCGAAAGTGCTTTTTTCAACAACGGAAGTATTAGAGCAAGAGGTGCTTGCTGCCGATTTAGTGATTGGTGCCGTATTGATTCCCGGTGCGGCAGCCCCCAAATTGGTGACTAAAGAACATATCGCAAAAATGAAACCCGGTGCGGCGATTGTTGATGTAGCTATCGATCAAGGGGGCTGTTTTGAAACATCACATGCCACTACCCATCAAGATCCGACCTATATTGTTGATGATGTGGTGCATTACTGTGTCGCTAACATGCCAGGGGCTGTATCACTCACGTCATCATTTGCCCTAAATAATGCAACGCTGCCCTATATTATTAAACTCGCAAATTTAGGTTACAAAAAAGCATTGCAAAGTGATCGCGGATTAATGCAAGGGCTCAATGTTATTTCAGGAAAAATCGCCTGCGAAAGTGTTGCCAAGGCACATAATATGCCCTTTGTTGCACCCGATCTTCTTTTACTGTAACGACACTAACTATATAAAAGGAGCTAAACTAGCTCCTTTTATATGCTTTATCCGCGATAATAACGCTGCGCTACAAAAGGCATTTTTTCAACTTTCATGGCTAATTTCTTACCACGTACTGAGGCATAAAGTTCAGTGCCAAGTTCAATAAATTTACTGTCAAGATAAGCCATCGCAACGGGCATACCCTTGCTTGGTGCAAAGCTACCGCTTGTGACGATACCTATTTCATTATCTTGAGTATCAAAAAGTAGTGTACCTTCGCGCACGGGGGCTTTACTAATACCCAATAAACCAACTCGTTTACGCTTGATTTTTTTTGTTTTTATTTGCGCCAGAATAATATCTGCGCCAAGAAAGCCCCCTGCTCTTTGCCCATCTTCACGACGCACTTTACTCATCGCCCATAACAGACTGGCTTCCACGGGTGTCGTAGTTTGATCAATATCATGACCATACAAACAGAGGCCACACTCCAAACGTAACGAATCACGCGCGCCCAAACCAATCCATTCTACCTCCGAAAATGCCTGTAAAGCACGGGCCAATACCTGCGCATAGTCCGCTGGCACCGATATTTCAAAACCATCTTCACCCGTGTAACCTGAGCGGCTGACGTAACATTCAATATCGAGCAGTTGCATGGTGGTGCAATCCATGAATCGCAACTCATTAACGGCGGGATTAATCTGCGATAATATCTTTGCGGCGAGCGGCCCTTGCAGTGCCAGCAGTGCGCGATCATCTATGACTTCAAGGCGTACATCATTGGGCAAATTTGCCTTTAAGTGATTAATGTCTTGCTTCTTACATGCTGCATTAACCACAATAAAGAGATGGTCGCCAAAATTACTGACCATAAAATCATCAAGGATGCCGCCCTGCTCATTGGTAAAAAAGGCGTAACGTTGCTTGCCCTTCTCTAAATCAACAATATCAACAGGCACTAACGCTTCTAACGCTTGCGCAGCATTTTCACCTATTAAACGTATTTGCCCCATGTGTGACACATCAAATAAACCGGCCTTTTCGCGGCAATGTAAATGCTCTTTAAGTACACCTAATTTATATTGCACGGGCATATCATACCCCGCAAAAGGGACCATTTTTCCGCCCATTTCAATATGTAGTGCGTGCAGTGGGGTTATAAGTAATTGTTCTGACATTGGCAAATACTCCATATAGTGCAATGGTTGAATTAATGGTTAACGTAGTTAGGCGATGGATGAATGTCATGCCCATCAGGTTCGTTCAAAATCTCCTTTTATCTTAAGCATGTTATCGGTAAAAATAACCGTACGGCATAAATAATGAGAATATTCCAAGCGCATAATGATCAGTTTGAATTTTAACAAAAAAGTTACATCACCCCTTTTTTTAGCTAAGATTTATACGATTGTTGTTTAAAATATAACTCACTTAGAAACTGAAAATAACACTTTATGCTTGATTTAGTAAAGCATTTGGAATAATTTCTATTATAAGAAACAGATGTTCGCTTATTTTTACCTGACTTTTTACCACCATTGAAAAATAGATTTCAGCGATGAATACGCTCAATAAATTAGTTAAGGATATGCTATGGAAAGTACATTGAAGTTTACAGAAACACACGAGTGGGCACTTGATAATGGTGATGGCACCATCACGATGGGCATCTCGAACCAAGCACAAAAGTTTTTAGGTGATGTTGTTTTTGTTGATTTACCAGAGGTTGGAGATGAGGTCGATGCTGGAGATAGTTTTTCGCTAGTTGAGTCGGTAAAAGCCGCATCGGATCTTTATGCCCCCGTCTCAGGTGAAATTATCGAAATTAATGAAGAGCTCGAATCAAGTCCCGAGCTAATAAATGAATCCCCCTATTCAGCAGGCTGGATAGTTAAAATTCAACTATCAGATCCAAGCGAGCTCGACGACTTGCTTTCAAGTGAAGAATATTTGGCATTAAACGAGGATGAGGACGAAGACTAATAACGCACTCAATTTATAAATAGTTAGGTGGGATGTATATCAACCCGCCGCTGTTTTCACCCCTATTGCTATCGTTAACGCTGCTCACTGCCACCGTCTAGGAAAGTACATGACCGATACCTCGCTGCTTGATCTATTATCTAATAACAATGAATTCGCCACCCGTCACAACGGACCAGATAGTGAACAACAAAAGGTGATGCTTGAAACCATCGGCGTTGATAGCCTTGATCAACTGATTGAGGAAACTGTGCCTGCTGCGATCCGCTTACCTAAAAAATTGCAACTAGGCAATGCGCAAAGTGAATCGGAGATGCTAACTTCGCTTAAGGAGCTCGCCAGCAAAAATGTCTGTAACCGTAGTTATATCGGGCAAGGTTATTACAACACCTTTACCCCTAATGTGGTGTTGCGCAATGTCTTAGAAAATCCCGGCTGGTATAGCGCCTATACCCCTTATCAGCCTGAAATATCACAGGGGCGTTTAGAATCTCTGCTAAATTATCAACAAATGATCATGGATTTAACCGCCATGGAAATAGCAAATGCTTCATTATTAGATGAAGCAACCGCTGCCGCTGAAGCGATGACCCTTTGTAAACGCGCAGGCAAAAGCAAAAGTAATACCTTTTTTGTCTGTGACGAATTGCACCCACAAACGATTGATGTACTACACACTCGCGCCGAGTATATTGGTTTTGAAATTATCACAGGCGCACTGGATGAAATGGACAAACACGATATATTTGCCGCCATTTTACAATACCCAAGTACCACGGGGAATGTGCAAGATTTAACGGAACTCATTAGCCAAGCACACAGTAAAAATACTTTAGTAGCGGTTGCCACGGATTTACTCGCCTTAACACTGCTCAAAGCGCCCGGTGAAATGGGCGCAGATGTCGTTATTGGTAGTGCACAGCGGTTTGGTGTAGCGATGGGCTTTGGTGGGCCACATGCTGCTTTTATGGCAAGCAAAGATAAATTCAAACGCACCTGCCGGGTCGCATTATTGGCGTTTCTAAAGATAGACGAGGTAATAGCGCCCTGCGCATGGCAATGCAAACACGCGAACAACATATCCGCCGTGAAAAAGCGACCTCTAACATCTGTACGGCACAGGCATTGCTTGCCAATATGGCGGCATTTTATGCAATTTATCATGGTCCCGCAGGCCTGCGTAAAATTGGACGGCGCGTACACCACCTAACGGCGATTCTTGCTGCAGGGTTACAAAGCGAAGGGATCGAACTACAACACGCTCACTTTTTCGATACCTTAACCATCAATTGTCCTGATCACGGCAAAGCGATTTACCATCGTGCACTAGCTAAAGGTATGAATTTACGCAAATTCCCCACCGCAGAATGTGCCCGTACAACTTGGTATCAGTCTCGATGAAACTTCAACCATTAATGATGTCGATGATTTACTACTTACAATAACGGAAAATCACTCCAGAGCGACTTTGCCAACGCTATTAATGCCGATGAATTCGCTGCAATTCCCTTAACTTGTCGCCGCGAGAGTGATTATTTAACGCACCCTGTTTTTAATAGATATCACAGTGAAACGCAAATGATGCGCTATATGAAAAAATTAGAGAATAAAGATTACTCCTTAACACATGGCATGATCCCACTGGGCAGTTGCACCATGAAACTTAATGCAGCCGCTGAAATGTTGCCGATCACCTGGCCTGAATTTTCTCAAATACACCCTTTCGCACCGACCGAGCAAAGTTTCGGTTATCAAGCCTTAGCAGAAAAATTAACGGAGATGTTATGTGAGATTACGGTTACGATGGCTTTTCATTGCAACCCAATTCCGGTGCACAAGGTGAATATGCTGGGTTGATTGCGATTCAACGTTATCACCAAAGTAACGGCCAAGGTCATCGGAATATTTGTTTAATACCCAGCTCTGCCCATGGCACTAATCCCGCCAGTGCCGCCATGGTATCAATGCAGGTTGTGGTTGTTGCCTGTGATCCCTTAGGGAATATCGACCATGCGGATTAAAGGTAAAAATAGAAACGCACCGTGATAATCTCTCATGTATTATGATCACTTATCCTTCAACGCACGGTGTTTATGAAGAAGGGATTCAAGAAGTATGCACATGGGTACACGAGGCAGGTGGTCAAGTTTACCTCGATGGTGCCAACATGAACGCACAAGTTGGGCTAACAAGCCCCGGATTTATTGGCGCTGATGTTTCCCATTTGAACCTGCATAAAACCTTCTGCATTCCCCATGGCGGTGGCGGCCCCGGCGTGGGGCCAATCGGCGTAAAAGCGCACCTCATCCCATTTTTACCCGGACACATTGAAGTGACTGAGTCTGCCGATAATAAACACTATGCCGTTTCCGCAGCGGAACTCGGATCAGCTTCTTTTATTCTGCCAATCTCCTACGCCTATGTTGCCATGATGGGTGAAGCGGGATTAACACAGGCGACTAGGCTTGCCATACTCAATGCCAATTACATTATGGCGCGTTTACGTCCACACTACCCAGTTTTATATCGCGGTAAAGCGGGTCGTGTTGCCCACGAATGTATTATTGATATTCGCCCTATCGAAGCAGCATCGGGCATTTCAGGCGAAGATATTGCCAAACGTTTAATGGACTACGGCTTTCACGCACCAACCATGTCTTTTCCCGTTGCGGGCACATTAATGATAGAACCAACGGAATCGGAGGATTAGCCGAATTAGATAGATTTTGTGATGCCATGATTGCGATTCGCCAAGAAATTGCTCAAGAACTGCAAAGCGGCGTGTGGACAGCTACGGATAACCCATTAACCAATGCCCCTCATACACAGGCCGATTTAATGGATGATATATGGCACACAGTTACAGTAAAGAAGTCGCTTGCTTCCCCACTCAACAGAGTAAAGAGAGCAAATACTGGCCAGCAGTCAATCGCGTTGACAACGTCTTTGGCGACCGCCACCTCTTTCTGCACCTGCCCAAGTATTGACAATTATGAGTAGGGTGAAAAATGGTTGATGACTAGAGCATTACCCCACCTATAAAACTAATTAAATTTTTAATAAATTTTGTGAGTAAGTTTTATCATATTCGCGACTTTCAACTATGAAACTAATTTGTTACGCCCATTGTCTTTTGCAATATACAGTTTTTCATCGGCTAGCGTCATCATTGATTTAAATCTTTTTTTATACCATGAAATAAACCGATGGAAACGGTAACATTAATCTTTACACCATCTTTTTTATATGACGTTGATGCTATTTTTTTTCTCAAGATTTCAAAAACATCAATAGCTTTCTTTAGCGTCAAATCAGAAAGAACAATACAAAACTCCTCTCCACCATTCCTAACAAATAAATATTTTTTTTTCTGAGGCTAGATTTCAAAACTTGGCTAATTAATTTTAAAATATCATCACCAATATCATGGCCATAAGTATCATTAATAAAAATAAGCTTAAAATGATTGATGTTGATCATTGCAAAGATAATAAAATAACTGTTAGAAATAAGTGCAGATTGAGTTAATTCTTTAGACTCGCTTTCTAAAGCACGTCGATTTTTTAGTTGAGTAAGCGGATCAATTGTAGCCTCTATACTTTTTTCTTTTATAGTAGGATCCAGCATTTCGAGCACTTGCATAATTCTAAGAGTTAATTGCTCTTTAACAAAAGGTTTAATAAATGAATTTGCTCCTTTTTTCAAAAATTCAATAGAAAGTTGGCTATTGTAACCATGTGGTGTAACACCAAGAATTCCAAGAGTAGTAGATGGAAATTGCTCTCTTATATCTTCAACAAGCTCTACACCTTGTATTTCTCACTCTATATCAAGATCAATTAAAACAAGTTGAATATCTCGGTGCTCTTTTAATAAAGCTAATGTGTTCTGGGCATTATTACTTTGTAAAGAGTCTAATCCAAATTGCTGTAAATTTTTTGCTAATTTATTACGAAAACTCTCCCGAACCATCAACAATTAATGCCTTACTAAAACTATTTTTATATACGCGCTCAATTAGCCTTGTACTATAAAGAATGTCACTATTGGGTTTTTTGAGTAAATACTCAAAAACACACTTATCTAACAATATCTCTCTGATTTCATTAGAGTACTCTTCTGTATACACAATAGTTGGGATTTCATTTTCAATGAGTAAATCAACTCCCTGCCCATCCATTGCACCTTCAAGATAATAATCAAGCAAAGCAATAAATACATTATCTTTATTAGTTTTTAAGTATGCTTGAAGTTGATGAAAATTAGCTACACTATCTACAGGGTAAGTAAAATTTTCATTTAATTCCTCAATCTTCTTTTTTAATAATTGCGGATTATCTTCTATTAATAATATTTTTTTCATTTAAAAATTACCCGTATCACATAAATCAGTCAAACGCTTTAAATTTCTATCAGCTGTTTCTTTCGTTAAGGTGCGAACTACATTAGGGTACTTTTGGTTTGACCAATATAGTTGCAATGCAGCGATGCTTTGTTTGAGTAATTTTTGTGATAATTTCACATTACTCGCTCTTTGCGTTTCAATACTTTTTTGTATCTTGTTAAGAAAGACTTACCAAAAGTCATACCATAACACTCAAAGGTGAAGATATACATGGCTTGTATAAATCGCTTTTTTTACAGCAGTAAGGTAAATACCAGATAAGTTTTTACTTTTATTTAGAAAAAACTTTAAAATAGCTTCATTTTCAAAGGCAACGGTATACTGCGCAGGTGTCATACCATTGATATATTCAACATTAGGATTAAACCCTTCATCAATAAAAAGGTTTGTGTGTCCCCTATTAGCGATGTTTCTTTAAATACACAACTCTATTTTTACAGATTTTCTAAAACTGAATATTTTGTTTTATAGTCGTCAATGATTGAAAACAGCTCTTTCATCGCTTTATCGTATTTTATATCTCCCTCTCTGTCATCAAACCTTCCTCCTCTATCACAGTTCCACTGGGGGTGTAGACATAACAGATAATTATCAGGGTTTCTTGGGCCGTATATATAAAAGTTATTGATGAGGAAATCATCAAGTTTCCTGGTTAACGGGACAAGAGAATCAAACGATTTCGAGATATTTTCAATAACAAAAGAAATTTTAACTTTTTCTACTTCATACATAAAGTCAGTTAATGGCTCCAAATTTTTGGAGTAATACGCATGATTTAC